>JBQDYD010000002.1:348243-554873 GCA_051967755.1 Alcanivorax sp. | reverse complement strand
GCATGATCATCGGATACACGCTCAAGAAGATGCATAAACAGATCTGAATCTTCGCCATAATGTGTCTGTGAATAATGATCCGCAAGCCGACTTGCCCACAGAAATGGGTACGGTTTTGGCAGCGGAAGTTTTGGAAGACAAGTCCGTTTATAATGAGCTTGAGCTTCCATCAGGCAGAATGTCCAAACTTAAAAAAGGTGACACAATCGCCGTCGCTCTGGGACAGAGAAGAGCGCTAAAGGGGTTTGTCGGTGATCTGCCGCAAAACCTGAAGACAGGTGATATTATTCACCTTCTTAATCTTGGCGGCGTTGCCGGTGTATGTACCAGTGCCAACACAAAAGAAGTGGGTAACCCCCTTCGTATCAGGGTGCTCGGCGGTATTACAAAAAGAGGCAAGCAACTGAACATCAATCAAAAGATGCTCTACAGCCCCCAAAAAAGCATGAAAAGCGATATTCCCCTAATCATCGTGACAGGGACAAGCATGGATAGCGGTAAAACCACCGTTGCGATTGAGATTACAAAAACCCTAACTCGCATGGGTATGAGGCTTGCAGGCACGAAACTCACAGGTGTTGGTGCGCTCAGAGACCTTTATAAAATGCAGGATTACGGCGTTTATAATGCGGTGTCGTTTGTCGATGCGGGGATTACCTCCACCGCCAATATTGACGATGAACTGGTCGCCGATATGACCAGAGGCGCTCTGGATTACCTGAGCAAAGATAACCCCGATGCCATCATTGTTGAATTTGGTGACGGTTTGATGGGCAAATACGGCGTTGACGGCATTCTGAAAACCCCTGAAATCCAGAAAAATGTTCGTTTGCATATTGGATGTGCGGGGGATCCGATCGGTGCGATTGGTCTGGCAAGAGAATGCAAAAGATTGGGCGTACCGATTGATGTGATTAGCGGCCCTGTTACCGATAATGAAGTCGGTAAGGATATTTTACGGGAAGAATTAGACGTTATTGCCTATAACGCGTTCAACCCAACAACAGAATGGTTAGATTTGGTGATTTCAAGATGGCTACACGCGTATCAATTATCGGCATAACGGGCTATACAGGCCTGGAGCTTTTAAGACTGCTCGAAGCGCATCCAAATGTGGAGATCGCGCATATTACCTCACGTCAACATGACGGGGTAAGCATTGCAGAGGTCTACCCGCATCTGGCGCATTTAAACTATACGGTCAGCAACCCTGATCTGGATAAAATCGCTGATGATAGTGATGTAGTGTTTTTATGCCTGCCCCACAAAACGGCGCAAGACACGGTTGCCGCCTTATTCGGTAAGGTCAAAATCATCGATCTGTCTGCGGATTTCAGATTAAAAGACGTCGCGACTTACGAGAAATTTTATGCCGTTCCGCATAACCATGCAGACCTGCTGAAAGAAGCCGTGTACGGCGCGCCTGAAATCGTCGGTAAAGATGCGATCGCCAAGGCAGAGCTGATTGCGAACCCGGGCTGCTTCGCACTGCTCTCTCAACTGATGCTCTTCCCCTATGCGGGCACAATAGAAAGCGCCAACATCATGGCGGTGACAGGCTCCAGCGGATCAGGGAAATCGGCCAGTGACGGCACGCATCACCCCGTGCGTAATCACAATATGAAAAGCTATAATGTGAATAAACACAGACACATACCCGAGATTTGCGCGAGCGCCGACATCACGGAAGATCAGCTTAATTTCGTGCCGACATCAGGGCCGTTCACACGCGGCATCTTTGCAACCGCTTTTGTCACAACCAAAGCAGGGCAAGAACCGAAATGCGCGGCCGATGTCTATAAGGATGCCCCCTTCATCAGATTTCAGGATGTGGTCAGCCTTGCAGACATTGTCGGCTCTAATTTCTGTGATTTGAACTATAGAAAAGTGTCAGATCATAATTACATCGTGCAAGGCGCGCTGGATAACCTTGTCAAAGGTGCTGCCGGGTGCGCGCTGCAAAATATGAACCTCATTTGTGGCTATGACGAAGCCACCGGGCTAAACCTCTTAAGCCCCGTATACCCATAAGGAAGAAACCATGCCTGCTAACTCCACCCTCCCCGATTTTTTCATTAATGCTTTTTATGAGAGCAAATTCCGCGACAATTTATTTATCGTCAAAGCCAGCGGCAGCGTGATTGAGGATGAAACGGCGCGCAACGCCCTGATTGCGAATATCAAAGAACTGAACATGGTCGGCATTAAGGTTGTGCTGATTTACGGCGGCGGCAATGCGATTGATGCAGCCCTGAAAGAGCGCAACATCGATGTGCAAAAGCATGAAGGCAGACGCATCACCGATGCGGCGACAATGCAAGTCATCCGCGAAGTAATCGGCGGTGATTTATCCCTTAGCATCTACGAAGCGATGCAACGTAATAACGTCGAGGGGATGAGCTTTAACGCCGTCCCATCAGATTGGATGAGCGTCGCACTACGCCCGAAAAAGCCCGTCGATTTCGGCTTTGTCGGGGATATCAAGGCGACCTATCCGCGCCCCGTCAATCGTAAGCTCAAAATCGCAGACTTTATTGCCTGCCCGTGCCTATCGATCAGTGAAGACGGATATTTATGCAATATCAACGCCGATACGATTGCAACGGAATTGGCCGTTGGCCTGCAGGCCGATAAGTTGATTTTCATGAGCGATGTTGACGGCGTGCGCATTAACGGTGAAACCGCCCTGATGGTGACAGGCGAAGACATCCCCGGCCTGATCAAAGACGGCATTGTGACGGACGGCATGCAGGTAAAGATGGAAAACTGCCTTGCCGCGCTTAACGCAGGCGTAAAGCGCATTCATTTGATTAACGGTTTGCGTGAAAACGCGCTCTATTCTGAAATCTTTGAATCGGTTGGCCCGGGTACGATGGTGCTGCGCGCCAGTGAATGCGAAAACTATATGAACGAAGTCAATGTCCAGCAGGCAATCGGAGGAAAGTAAGGTGAGTTGGAAACTGCTGGACATTAGAAAAGGCACTTTGGGGAGGTTAGAGTATTTTGCTTATGGTCTTACCATTAATGTCATTATGGGTTCCGCCCCTCTATTCATGAAATCTTCAAATAAAATAATCTTATTTTTGATTTTCTTATTTTTTTTGTATTTAAAGTTACTAATCGAAGCGAGAAGACTGAGAGACATCGGTTTTAGCATATTACTAATATTTATTCCCATATCAGTTATCGTGATCGATTTATCATTAGGGGTTCTGGATATTGCTAAAGAAACTAAGATACCTATTGCAATAGGCCTCTATACAATATGGTTTTTATATTTCTTATGTTTAGTTTTCATCAAAGGAAAAAATATCAATAAACGTGAAGGAACGATTAAATGACAACCACGCAAGAGATTATCAAGGAAACCGAAGAGCTATTGGTGAAAACCTATAACGCGCAGCCTGTTGTCATGGATCGCGGTGACGGCGTGTATGCATGGGATACGGACGGCAAAAAATATCTGGACTTTGCAGCCGGTATCGCGGTGGCCTCCCTTGGGCATAACCACCCGAAATTAATCGATACGATTTCCACCCAAGCCGCGCGCATGATGACCTGTCAGGCCTCTTACGCCACGCAAGAAAAGCTAAAGGCCGCGAAGTTGCTTGTTGAGCATAGCTGCTTTGATCTGGTTTACTTTTCAAACAGCGGAACCGAGAGCGTTGAAGCCGCCCTGAAATGCGCACGTAAATGGGCATATGATGAAAAAGGCGAAGAGTGTAATGAGATTATCGCCTTCCGCAAATCATTCCACGGGCGTACATATGGTTCTGCCAGTGTGACAGAGAAAAGGCACGCACAGCCGTTCTTCGGCCCGTATATTCCGAATGTGCACTTCGCAGATTTTAACGACATAGAGAGCGTTAAAGAGCTCGTCTCTGATAAAACGGCGGCGATCATTATTGAACCTGTCCAAGGTGAAGGCGGTCTGACGCCTGCCGATCCGAAATTCCTGATGCGCCTGAGACAGCTTTGTGATGAGAAAAATATCTGCCTGATTTTTGATGAGGTACAGGCAGGTTTTGGTCGCTTGGGCACGCTCCACGCCTATGAATCATTTAAATGCTGCACTGATTGTTTGGACGATGATTCAGAGCCGCATGCCCACGCAAAGCCGATTGAACCCGATATCGCCGCATGGGCCAAAGGCATGGGCAGCGGTTTTCCCGTTGGCGCGATGGCCGCGAAAGAAAAATTCGGTAAAGCCATTGTGGTGGGCACACACGGCACAACATATGGCGGAAACCCCCTCGCCTGCGCAGTTGCAGCAACAGTGATGGAAGAAATGCTGTCTGACGGCTTCATGGAAAACGTGAATAAAATCTCAGCCATATTGTTTGACGGTCTGGGCAAAATTCAACGTGAATCCAACAAAATCACAGAAATCCGTGGTAAGGGTCTGATGATTGGGGTCGATACGGCGTTTAATATCAAAGACGTACTCAGCAACCTGCAAAAAAACGGACTTATGGCTACTCAAGCAGGCGGCGGGACTTTACGTTTGACACCACCCCTGATTTTGAACGAAGATCAAGCGCACGAAGCCCTTGGCATTATTGATAAAACACTAAAGGAAATGGACTAGAGCTATGACAAAAGCCGTGAAGCACTTTCTGGATTTACCGGATATTGAGCCGGAAACCTTAAAGGCCATTTTAACGCACGCGCATGCACTAAAGCAGGAAAAATTCAATCCGCCACAAATTTTAGACGGGCTTTCGCTGGCGATGGTGTTTGATAAGCTCTCTACCCGTACGCGCGTTTCTTTTGACGTGGCGATGAAACAGCTTGGCGGTCATACAATCGTGATGAGCAAGGGTGAAATGCAGTTTGGCGGCGCGGAAAGCATCGAAAGCACAGCAAAAGTGCTCTCCCGTTATGTGGATGCGATTATGGTGCGGATGAGCAGCCATGACAAGCTCAGCGAATTGGCGAAATATGCAGAAATTCCGATCATTAACGGCATGACGAATAAATCCCACCCCTGTCAGATCATGGCCGACATGATGACGATTGAGGAAAAAATGGACACCGCCCAAGGCAAGCGCATTGCATGGTTTGGTGATTATAACAATGTGTGCCAATCATATATTGATGCCTCAAAAATCTGGGATTTTGATTTCATCATCGCCTTGCCTGAAGACCTGAGCGGTAACGTACCAAAGGGTGTGAATTACACCAATGACGCCGAAGAGGCCGCCAAAGGCGCCGATGTTCTGGTCACCGATACATGGGTATCATTGGGGCAAGAAGGCAAAGACATTGATAAATTCTGGCCATATCAGGTCAATGCGGATTTGATGGCACTGGGGAATGATAATGCCATCTTTATGCACTGCCTTCCCATACATGAATGGGAAGAGGTTAGCGAAGAGGTCGCAAAATCCCCCGCCAGCGTGATTTTCGATGAAGCGGAAAACCGCCTGCATGCGCAAAAAGCGATCCTTGCTTGGTGCTTAAGCGATTCAGGTGTGCGCCTGGCAAAACCGCTTGGGTTTTAAAAATGATTATGCGTGGTTACATGCACTTGTGCCGCCTGCCGCCTATGTGCTATCAACGCTATCGCTAGGATTTATTAAAAATATTTGGATCAATACGATCTATAGAAATAAGGATGAAACGCTATGAGCAAGGGTAAAATCGTACTGGCCTATTCCGGTGGTTTGGACACATCTGTGATTTTGAAATGGTTTATCGAAGAAGGCTATGAGGTGATCGCCTATATCGCCGATGTCGGTCAGGAAGAAGATTTCAAAGCGGCCGAGGAAAAAGCCCTGAAAGTCGGCGCATCCAAAGTTTACGTCGAAGATTTGAAAAAAGAATTCGTTGAGGAATATATCTTCCGCGCGGTGAAATCTCAGGCGATTTATGAGGGGCGTTACTTGCTCGGCACATCTGTTGCCCGCCCGATTATTGCCAAGCGTCAAATTGAAATCGCCGAAAAAGAAGGCGCGCAATTCGTATCACATGGCGCAACAGGTAAAGGGAATGACCAAGTACGTTTTGAGCTGTCATACTATGCGCTAAAACCTGATATCAAAGTTCTTGCGCCATGGAAAATGGACGAATTCCTAACCCGTTTCGAAGGGCGTCAGGATATGCTGAATTATGCCGATCAGTACGGCATTCCTGTATCCGCAACACGCAAGAAGCCCTATTCAGAAGATGATAACATGCTGCATATCTCTCATGAGGCAGGCGTATTAGAAGACCCGAACGCAGCGGCAGAGGAAGATGTCTATTCACGTACAAACGGCGTTGATAAACAGCCTGATCAGGCCGATATCCTGAGCATTGATTTTGAACAAGGCGTGCCTGTGAAGGTCACAAACCAAACAGACGGCACAACCGTTACAGGCGCAGTGGAGCTGTTTGATTACCTCAACACGCTTGGCACAAAGCATGGTATTGGCCGCCTTGATATGGTTGAAAACCGTTTTGTCGGCATTAAATCACGCGGCGTTTACGAAACACCGGGCGGTGAAATCCTGTATAAGGCGCACCGCGACCTTGAAGGCTTAACACTAGACCGCGAAGTCATGAAGCTGCGCGATCAGATGGCCTTAAAAGTGGCGGAACTGATTTATAACGGTTTCTGGTTCTCCCCTGAATTTGATCTTCTGTCTGTCTTTATGGATAAGGCGCAGGAAACAAACACAGGGACAGTGCAAATCCAGCTTCTAAAAGGCATGGCCTACCCAATCGCCCGTAAAAGCCCGATCGCCCTTTATGACCCAGAGCAATCATCAATGGATGTTGAAGGTGGTTATGATCAAAAAGACGCAGATGGCTTTATCAAGATCAACGCCGTGCGCTTGAAAAACAACACAAGCGTTCATGGTAAGCCTGCAGCGACAAAAGACAAAGCAGCCTAAAGAATACAATAGTACCTCATTAATTTCTTGCCTTATCCCTTTCAGATATTTACCATATTTGAAAAATAACGATAAAGTAAGCAGGGTTGATGAGGTACAAACTCCCCTTTTCAGAGGTATCATCCATAGTGGAGCTAAACTCCACCGCTATCGGATTGCCTGATAATATCGTATTCGCCCCCGGTGACACACATGAGGAGCGACGTAACAACGCTGTCGCTATCTTACTTGATCGCCCGGAAGTCAATACTGTCGTGTTGCTAGAAGCGCAGCGCAAAGGCATTGAAAAAGTTATCAATCAACTGAAAACAGGTTCTGAAGGGGCGCGGATACGAAGCACGCACGACCTATCCGAAGGCGGAGAACCAAGCGGCGCATATCAAAACCTCAAAGACTATCTTAATCGCCGTAATGTCAGCATGAGCAACCCACTTATCGATCAGGATTTAATTGCCACAGCCGGTAAAACTGCAACCTTGTGGGCACAATCAATGCAAGATGCAGAGAACACACAAGATACATTCTTAAGCCAAAGCATCATAGCATTCTTCCCCGATTATATCGGGCACAGAACCAGAAAAGATGCCCATATCAACGCCCATATTGACGCAGCAAAATCAACATACGACCTTAGAATCGTTGAATGTATGAATGGATCAGGAACCGTTTTATTTAACGATGAAGATTTCAGCTATTACGGCGGTGATGCCCTTGATTTAAGAAACAAAGACATCACATGCTGGACATTGGCCGAAGGATCATCCGTTATATTCAGAACCCCATCCATTGTACATGATCGTATGGGCGCTCGACCTGCCGCGCATGCACACGGCATAGGTGAACCTGACGACACACCGGAAAGCCGCCTGACAGTGCGACACGATTTAGTACTTGAATAGAACATCAGAACAACTATAACACCCTATTATACCTTAACTTCTTAGGACGCAAATCATGGCACAACGCATCACCGCAGACGTAAACGGACATGGCGACATCAAACATCTGGTTTTAGAATTTGATCCTGCGTCCGATGGATGGTTTTTATATGTTCACGAAACGCCGGACACTCCGCCTACACTTGAACTTTGGCACATGAGCAAAGAAGACGCACAAACACAAGCCAATGATGATTATAATGTCGGCATCCATGATTGGAGCGAAGAAGGCGAAAATGACCGCGCTCCTTCGCGTGATTGTAACGGCACAATACTACAAGATGGCGACACGGTTACTGTTATCAAAGATTTGGATGTAAAAGGTGCGGGAACAACAGTTAAACGTGGCACAACCGTCAAGAATATCTCCCTTACTGATGATCCTGAACTGATTGACTGCCGCACTAAAGATATCAAAGGCCTCGTGCTAAAAACTTGTTTTGTCAAAAAAATCTGATAGCCTGTCCTACATTCGAAACATAATGACATAACAGGTGGACGGTCATGGATATCCATTCCTTTTACGCGCTGATTGGTTTCTTACTCGCGGCTTATGCGGTTATCGGGAATGACGCGGTTCAAACGCTCGGCACATTTATCGCCTCCAATATTCGTGTGTTTAAATGGTATTGGCTGTGGCTGGCGGCGACATCCGTTTTAGTTGTCACACTGACTTATGGCTGGGTCATGTATAACGGTGATATTTCTTTTGGCCGTTTAGAAAAAATTCCACCTCTGCAAGTTCAATGGTATCACGCCGCTGCGCCGCTTATTTTGGTTTTGCTGACGCGCGTTGGTATCCCTGTTTCAACAACGTTTTTGGTGCTCTCCACCTTTGCCACTACGCTTGTTCTTGAAAAAATGCTGATCAAGAGTGTGATTGGCTATGGCCTTGCTGCCTTTATCGCCTACGCCCTATGGATGGTCATATCCAGATTCATGAACGAAAAATATAATATGGTGAAAAAGGAAAACCGTGCAAAATGGCGCGTCATGCAATGGCTTGCTACAGGGTTTCTTTGGTATAGCTGGCTGTCCCATGATATGGCCAACATTGCGGTCTTCCTACCGCGTGAATTACCCCTCCCTATGTTTATTGGGGTACTGTGTATCCTAAGTGGTTGGCTTGCCTTTATTTTCTGGACACAAGGCGGTAAAATTCAAAATATCGTTTTGGAAAAATCAGGCACGCGCTTTATGCGCTCTGCTACGATTATTGATTTCATCTATGCCCTGATATTAATTTACTTCAAGCAAATGAACTCTATCCCGATGTCAACAACATGGGTGTTTGTCGGCCTATTGACGGGGAGAGAGCTCGCCATTGCGACGACCTATCGTGCCACCTATAAGGCGGGTTATGTCTTCCCGCTCATCGGGAAAGACTTCCTGAAGATGATGATCGGATTGGCCGTATCCATTGCGTTGGCGATGTCTATACATTACGTACTCGACCCCGCAGCCGCGCAATAAAATCAAAGCCTAGAGCTCATAAGCCTCATCATGATTGGTGGCGCCCATTACAGCCGCGCCATACTCACCATCTGCATTACGACGTGTAGATACAGGATCAAGGCCCAAATCTGCATGAACATCCTGAATTTGTGAAAACAAATCATCAAACGCATCCGCCGCTTCTTCTGCGCTCAATACGTTTCTTTCCTTTAGACCAAAGATAAAACGGCTAAGCACCGGCACAGCATTCTCAGCAGCAATAGAATCAACATAAGCATTATCACCGCCTGCCAATACATGAGAGCCACGAAAATTAGGATAGTCGAAATCTACTGCCTCACCATTAGGATCACGATATTTCCAATCTCCGCCCGATTTAAGTTCTGATGGAAGAACCTCATGCGCATCAGGAACTTTGTTTAAATCCCTCACGACAGTGTGCATTTTATCCCAAAAGCGTTGTTTATCCATATCGCCATTTTCAACTTCGATTGAACTGGGCGCGCCGTGATTGGGTCTGATTTTATAATGAAAAGTGATCGCTTCTAAGGCGGACCCTTCCGGAAAACTATGGGAAAGGTCCTCTGTGTAATCCTTCACCTTTTCACCTGTGTTGCCTTGATTATCACCAAAATTCTTATTGAGAGACATACTCATTTTCTCCTTACTCTAAAAGCGGCGGCCAAACTATGCCGCGACAACGGATATGTCAAACTTTTATATCTGCTGCTAACACTAAAACTCTTGCCTAATCATAGGAAAGAAAGGTTAAAAACTGCTCAACACCCCCTTTTCATTTCACAGGCAGTACGGTAAGACAAAGCATGAACGTAAGAAGATGAAAAACATGACGAATACAAAAGACAATGCAAATCAAATGTGGGGCGGCCGTTTTGAAGACAAGCCCTCTGATATTATGGAACAAATTAACGCCTCTATCGGAATCGATAAACGCATGTGGCGTCAAGATATTCGCGGCTCTATCGCGCATGCGACAATGCTGTCGCAGCAAGGGATTATCACAAAAGACGAAGCCGTTGAGATTGTAAACGGCCTGAATGCCATTGCAGAGGAAATCAAAACAGGAAATTTTGAATTCAAACCATCGCTGGAAGATATTCATATGAATATCGAGGCGCGCCTGCGTGAAATGATTGGCGAGGTTGCAGGAAAGCTTCATACCGCACGCAGCCGTAATGACCAGGTTGCGACAGATTTTCGCATGTGGGTGCGTGATGCAATTGATGAAATCACCCATCTTATTGAGGACTTACAGGATGTTCTTGATGCCTTGGCAGAGAAACATAAAAACGATGTTATGCCGGGCTTTACGCATCTACAGGCCGCACAACCAATCACATTGGCCATGCACTTAGAAGCCTATTACTGCATGCTCAATCGTGACAAATTGCGCTTTATTGATGCGCGTAAACGCCTGAATACATGTCCGCTTGGCTCTGCCGCGCTGGCGGGCACGCCATACCCGATTGATCGGGATTTCACCGCAGAAAAGCTTGGCTTTGATCGCCCGACGCTTAACACAATGGATGGTGTCTCTGCGCGTGACTTTGCCAATGAATTCCTATTTGCCTGTGCGCAGTGTGGTTTGCACCTGTCACGCTTGGCTGAAGAAATCATTATCTGGGCAACGCCGCAATTCGGTTTCATTCAAATGGCTGACGCATGGAGCACAGGAAGCTCTATCATGCCACAAAAGAAAAACCCTGACGCCGCCGAATTGGTGCGCGGAAAAACAGGCCGTTTAAATGGCAACCTCATTCAATTAATGACCGTTCTTAAAGGCCTGCCGTTGGCATATAACAAAGACCTTCAGGAAGATAAAGAACCTGTCTTTGACAGTTTCGATACAATATCGCTTTGCTTACAAGCGATGAAGGGCATGATGGAAAGCGCGACATTTAACACCGATGCGATGCTGAATTCCGCCGAAATGGGCTACACGACGGCAACGGCGCTGGCTGATTGGCTGGTGATGAATTTGAACCTGCCTTTCCGCGATGCGCACCATATCACAGGCGCAATCGTGAAAATGGCAGAGGATAAAGGCTGTAAGCTTGATGAGCTTGATCTTGGTGATATGCAAGCCATTCACGCAGATATTACAGACGAGATTTTCGGCGTACTCAGCGTTAAAAAGTAAGCTCAGGACGATAACATCACCCATGAAATTTCGTGACTTTTGGCGTTTTGGTGCGTAAAATCACGCTAAATGGGGTCGAATTATGGGTGATGAACCACAAAACAATGTAACAGAACCTTCCGAGGTCGTGTTCTCAGCACAGCAAGCAGAGAGCGCTGTGCGTCTTGCTGCCCTTCCCAACATCTATGAAAAAACCTATTACGACGGCAAAGATCGCGGCGAAGCGATGGAATCGGTCAGGCAAGCATTACCCGAAAATATTGCAGGCATTAATGTCATTAATATTGATAACACCACCGCCATTATGGCCTATAACCCTGATGATAACAGGGTTACAATCGCCTTTGACCCGACCCACACAGGCGGCGATCGATGGGATAACTTCAGACGCGGGCACATGGATCACGCCCTTGGCGGCGAGGTTCACAAAGGCCTTTATCAAGACATCATAGAAGAGCAAAATGCAGAAAACTTTCCGGGTGACAACATGACAGACGTCATTGGCGCGGTGCTGCATGATTATGCCAGTCGCAATCCTGATACGCCGCTATCCGTAGATTTCGCAGGTTTTTCCAGCGGCGGCGCACAGACGGCCTTCGCGGCAGGACAGATGATTGCCGAAGGGTTCTTTGAGGATAATCCGAACATCAAACTAGATAACATCTATACATTCGGATCACCCGCCTATGGCGATCAAGAGTTCACAGACACACTGGAAAACGCCGCATCTGAACTTGGTGCAGACACGTGGATGATACAGGTTCACGGCGATAATATGCCATCCGTATTATCACCTGACGGATCAAACATGTTTACAAAGTTCGATTACGGGCACGCAGGCGATCACATTTATATCGTGAATAATAATAACGGCCTTCCACCAAATATTCTGATAAACCCATCAAAGGAAACTTTGGAAAATCTGCCTGCAGCAGATCAATCAAGCAAAGAAACACACACCATGGACACCTATATAAACACCATGGAAAGCCTTAACCAATCTACTGAATCACCTGCCCCATCAGGTCAGGAACAGCATATTTCCCATATCAATATTGCGCCGAAGTAGAATTCTGTGTTTAGAAAAATATCAAATCTGTTTTTTACATTCGTGTTGATCGCAGCCTTCTGCCTCGCAGCGTTCCTCAAGCTGTATGACATGGCGGTAAAACACGTCCCCGCAAATGCGGCAGAGCTGAAACATTGGCAAGACCCGATACAAAAGAACCTACCCGGCACATATGGCATAAAGTTCAAACATGGCCGCATCCAATATATGGCAGAATTTGAGGTCAGCGGCCGCGTTCTGGGTAAGAAATATTACGATGACGGGCGCTACGGTAAAATTGCACCGATGGATTTATCCTTGGGCTGGAAACATATGTCAAAGCCGATCGTGTATCAAAACGCCAAAATGCATAACCATAACCGCGTCTTTACATGGGAAGGTGAAATCAGAATCCCGAAAGGCGAAATCATCCGCAGTTTTGCCAATATCCACATTATTCCTGCAAATGAGGCTGTTTGGAAAGCGCTTGTTTCATTAGAAAAAGAACAGCTCGCAACCCTAAAAGGATATTTAGTAAATTACGATGAACGCATCGGCTACAGGCTCTTTATGCTCCGCACATCAATGGTACGCGATGATACAGGCCTGAAATCATGTGAATTAATGTATGTAACAGCTGTAAACATCTACGAGAATTAAGGCCTCGTCTCCGGCTTATCCCAAGGCCCTTCAATAGCCATTTCTTCAGGCGTTAAGCCCTTCATCGGGGTGGGTTCTTCCGGTTTTTTCTGTAGCCCCATACCATTTTCAAGAACATTGCGAAGCTGGGCCTCATAATCATAATTCTCTTGCGGCTCATAGCCAAGACGAGTCATGGCTGCCATATAGTTTTCAGCTTCCCATTTCTGCAAACCTTCAAGCTCTCCGCGCTCAAGCAGCGATTGCACTGCATGCATAACACCTTGAGGACGAATGGCAAGCTCCGTCTGATGCTCCATTTGCATTGCACGTAATTGTTCACGAGTCACATCATATTCTGACACCATAGAGCTCAGGTCATACAGACCAAAACCAACCTCTTTATTGATTTTGTCCATTAAGGCGCTCTTTTCATAAATAAACGTTTCAACATCAATCACATCGCCGGTCTCTTTAAAATGTTGTAAAATAGACGATGTATCATGCTCATAGGAATCATCGCTTGATGCCAAATATTGCTCAACAAAAGATCGGCTCATACGCGCATCTAATATAAACTGCGCCACTTCAGGTTCACCTATATCTTCCAGATATTTCTGCACAGCCAGATCCGCATCCGCCTCTTTGATTATTTCCTCTTCCAGACCATATGCATAAGGTGACCGATTGGAAATCTCAAAGCGGGCAGAGGTCTGGTCAATCTCACCTGTTTGCTCATCGCGTTTAAAAATGAACTGCGTCGCATGTTCTGCCTCATGCACCAATTTCAAATGATGCATTAATTCCGGGGTAACGCTCTCAGGGATATTGGGCGGCATATTATTTTCACTCACGCCAAGATAAAATGCCAAGGACGGTGGCGGTGAGATACGGAATGTATCTGTACTTGGCTGGTAACTATTCCCGCCTTCCCCATCAATAACATTGGGCTTTCGCCCTATCATAGCGCGTAAAATCTTCGTACTGTCATCAAGGCTGGCCTCCCCCGAAGCGGAGCGTTCGAACAATCTGTGCAGGCGTTTGCGCTCCAGATCGATATCGACATCCAGATTAAAATCATCTGTGGTGGGAATGGTAAACTTATCCGCCAAAACTAAACCCTGATTATTTTTTATATTTGTTGGTTAGTATCCTAACAAACACGGATAATAATCACAAAGTTTAATTCACCGTATCGGGGCGGTTCATCGCGGCATCCAGCTCATGCAAAATATTCACCGTCGCCTGCATCACGCCCTTTTTATGACCGAGTAAATAATCAGACACATCAATTAAATTTGCGCCGGCCTGCGCCAACGCGCCGCAATTTTTATTCGTGATGCCCTTACCGCGCGCGATCACCATACCTTCGGCTTTCATGCTCAGCTCCGCCAACAATCCCGGTGCGGCCTGCATGATGATACAATCAACAGGCATGGACAGAGCCTGCAACGCCTCTTGCTTAGAGGCCGTCGTCACGCCGATGATCGCATCTTCACCATGAATTGAACGCGCAGCCGCAATATCCGCATCGATATCAACAATAACACCATCCGCGCCGTGTAAATCCTCCGCGCCCTCAGGTAAACCACTGATAAGGGCGACCAGCCCTTGATCCTTGATGATCGGGATGAGATCAAAAACGCGTTCATTATGCGCCTCTTCAGGTGCGTCGGCCACAACCTCAACCACGGCCATATTCTTCTCATACCCCGAGCTGCGATTGATCGCGAACGCCATCTGACGCACATAGCCGATCAGGTCCAGCATGTTTGAAAAATCATCTATGCGCAGATAAATTCCGCATGGCGGGCTTCCGCTCTTGTCCTCACTCATTCTTTGGCTTACCTTTATTCAATCAAATACAGACGTTTGCAGTGCTAATGGAAAATATCCTTCAAATCAAGAATCTTCATGTTGATTTCAAAATACCGGGCGGCTCTTTTCATGCCGTGAAAGGCATCAATTTTGATATTAAGCGCGGGCAAACCGTTGCCGTTGTTGGGGAATCAGGCTCTGGAAAATCTGTGACAGCCCTATCGACGATGAAGCTTTTACCCTATCCGCTCGCCTCACACAGGGACGGGTCATCGATCCTGTTTGAAGGGGAAGAACTGATTGATAAGAACGAAGCCTATATGCGCAAAATTCGCGGGCAACAAATCGGCATGATCTTTCAAGAGCCACAAAGCGCGCTGAACCCCCTCCATACCATCGAACGGCAGATCAGCGAAGTTTTGAAAATCCATCAAGGGATGAGCACCGACCAAGCCAGAGCACGCGTATTGGAGCTTTTGGATATGGTTGGCCTGCCAAAAATGAAACAGCGCCTGAACGCCTATCCGCATGAGCTATCAGGTGGGCAGCGACAGCGCGTTGTCATCGCGATTGCGCTTGCCAATAACCCTGAGCTATTGATTGCGGATGAGCCGACCACCGCGCTTGATGTGACCATTCAAGCGCAAATCCTTGAGCTGTTACAAAGCCTGCAAAAAGAGCTAAACATGGCGATGATGCTGATCACACATGATCTCTCCGTCGTTGAGAAAATGGCGGATTATGTCTGCGTTATGCGTCATGGGGAGATGAAAGAGCAAAATGATAAGGCACCTATTTTTAACGCCCCGCAGCATGATTATACGAAAATGCTGCTGAATACGATACCGCGCGGCACCGTGGAACCGATCAAAGATAAATCACCCGTTCTTTTGCAGGGGGATGATATCAAGGTCTACTTCCCCAATAAAAAGAACTTTTTCGGCAAAGCCACCAGCTTTGTCAAAGCCGTCGATTATCTGGATATCACCATTCGCCGCGGCGAAACACTGGGCGTTGTGGGTGAGTCAGGATCAGGGAAAAGCACGCTCGGCTTTGCGGCGCTGCGCCTTCTTAACGGGCAAGGCAAGCTCAGCTTTGATGATATTGATATCTCCGACTATAACCGCAAAGCAATGCGCCCGTTGCGTTCGCGTATGCAGGTGGTTTTCCAAGACCCTTACGGCTCCCTCTCCCCGCGTATGACGATCGGGCAAATCGTTGGGGAGGGTCTGAAACTTCACCGCAAAGATATTGATAAAGAGGCGCGTGATTCTCTGGTGGTTGAGGCGTTAAAAGACGTACAAATGGACCCTGAAACGCGCCACCGATACCCGCATGAATTTTCCGGTGGGCAAAGGCAACGTGTCTCTATCGCGCGGGCTATGGTGCTCAACCCTGAATTTGTGGTTTTGGATGAACCGACCAGCGCGCTTGATGTATCCGTGCAGGCAGAGATCGTTGATTTGCTCCGTGATCTGCAAAAACGCCATAACCTGACCTATATGTTCATCAGCCATGATTTACGCGTTGTGCGCGCGATGAGCCATAAGCTCCTCGTGATGAAAGACGGTAAAGTCGTTGAATTTGGTGATGCGCAGGACGTGTTTAATAACCCGAAGCAAGAATACACCAAAGCCCTACTGGATGCGGCAATGAACCTCAAAGCGCGGAAAACGGGCTAAAAATGATTTTTTCCTTTGCTTGAATAATACCCTTGTGTTAATACCTTACAAACTTTTTTAAGTTAAACTAAATTTTTAAACCTATTTAGAAAGAGGTGAACACTGTGGTCAGTGTCAACGTAAGAGATAATAACGTCGATCAAGCTTTGCGCGTTTTGAAAAAGAAAATGCAGCGCGAAGGTGTCTTCCGCGAAATGAAGCTTCGTCGTCATTACGAAAAGCCGTCTGAAAAGAAAGCACGTGAGCAAGCTGAAGCTGTACGTCGCTGTCGTAAGATGGAACGTAAACGTCGCGACCGTGAAGGGTACTAGTCTTACATTCACGATCAAATATACAAAATATTTAAAACTGCCTGTAATATTCGGGCAGTTTTTTTGTGCGTGTAATTTGATTTATGAATATGTTAGACTATAGTCTTCATGTAAGAAAAAATCAGGATAGCGACACAGTATGACGATCTTTCATAAGAAACATCTTCTTTATTTCCTTATAGCATTCTCACTATTCATCCCCACCCTATCGGCTCAGGCGCAATTCCCTGAGGAAGCGGATGAGGATGAAGTAAAGTGGGAGCGATTTGAATCTCTTACGGGCGTGTTTGATACGAAATTCCCGCAACAATATAAATACAAAGTCTTTCCGTTTCGCTTTAATGAACATACAGTTGCTTTCAGCACAGAAATCATTTCCTCACTAGACGGTAAAGAAGCAACGAAAGACAAAAGCATCCTGATCAAGGCAACGCAAACTTTTGGTGAACCGTTAACCAGATCGGACGTGAAAAAGATTTTAAACCAAGAAGTGCAAAGATATGCGCAATCTGTCAGATCAATTGGCGGTACAGTTCTTACAAATGAAGATATCACCTACAAAGAATTTCCGGGTAAACGCCTGTACATTACCTATTACGAAAATGGAGAAAAGTACGGTATTCGTATTCGGATCTATCTAACAGATTATTCAAAAGTTGAACAAGTCCTCACCGGGCCGGCTCAAACCATGTATTCCTATCGATCCGACGACTTTTTTGACTCTTTAAAATTATATGATGGCATTACACAAGTCGAAGACCCCATGCCTTTAGGTGAAGGATGGAACACAGTAACATCAAAAAACAATATATTTACGACAAAGCTTCCGCCAAGAAACTTTGACTACACCCCCTTGCCGCCATCTTTTAAATCTTCCAGCACCCGCGATACAATGAATTTCGAATTTTTTGACCCGGTGCGTAATGAAAATATGTTCTTTGGCATTTATGCATACAAGTTTAAAAATAAAGCGACCTATGAACGTGCAAAGAATATTCTTTTCGCAAGTCACGTCACAAAATTTGTGCAAAATGCGTCAATTGACAGTCTGAAAACTGAGAACAGCATCGTTGATGGGGTTAATATTATGTCAACGAAACTGATCATTACCCCCCCTAAAAAATTCCCTCATATCAACACAGTGCTTTTAGAGGCGCGCTATAAATCAGATACTGTGATCGTTCAGGAAATTCTTACGAATGCAGGGCACTCACGCTCGGGCTTCCCTAAGCTATTACTAGATCTTTTGGAGTTTCACCCGGAAAAATACAGCTACACGCCTAAGAAAAAGAAGAGTGCAGCAGCAAATAAAGATGACAATGAAGACGAAGAGTAATCGTAACAACCGCGACACAAAGTGACATAACAGTCTTAACGTGTTTCTATGAAAGTCAGCTTTGTTTTCAACCATGCCTGCTCTTCCTGACTAAGACGCGGCATAACAAAATCAGCTATATTCTGCTCATAGGTTTTAAGCCATTCTTTTTCCGATTTAGTCAGCAACGAGTCGACAATCAATGAAGGGTCAAATGGGGCGAAGCTGATCGTATCAAAACGATAACAACCACTTTTCTGGGCATCACGAACCAAAACCAAATTCTCTATCCTGATGCCGTACTCCCCCTCCTTGTAATATCCCGGCTCATTAGAAAGTAACATACCCACCTCAAAGGTATTATCCTCTTTCGGTGAAATATGCGTTGCCTTTTCGTGCACACCTAAATAACACCCGACGCCGTGCCCCGTACCATGCGCATAATCAAGCCCCTCTTTCCGAAGCGGAGCCCGCGCCAACGCATCAATTTCCTTGCCCGTCGTATCGCTCTCAAAAACGGCAGAAGCCACAGCTATATGCCCCTTTAATACACGCGTATAATTCTCTCGCATTTCTTCCGTCGGCGTCCCTATCGCAACTGTGCGTGTAATATCTGTTGTCCCCCACTTATACTGGGCTCCGCTATCGACTAATAATAGACCATCCCCTTTGATAATCTTGTTCGATTGCATCGTCGCACGATAATGGACAATCGCACCATGATCCGCAAACCCCGCAATGGTTTCAAAACTAGGCCCGATATATTTATCGCTCGCGCGTCTGAAACCGTCCAGCGCCCCCTCTGCGGCCAACTCACTTTTAGAGATTTTATTTTGGTGATCATCGACCCACTTTAAGAAACGCGTTACAGCCACCCCATCCAATATATGTACAAAACGAGATGCTTTTTGCTCTTCGATTGTCTTAATCGATTTCGGTTTCACACATGGATCTTCCGCTTCGTAGACGTCAATTTTATTCTTTTGCGCAATCATGCCAAACCAAGACGGCGCGGTCTTGGGGTCAATCCAGAGTTTCCCATTAACCTCCGACATGCGTTTTTCTAAATTATAGAAATTATGAACTTTGACAGTATGCCCCAACGCCCTCGCGACATCAGGTGTCAACTTATCACCATCCACAAACCACTCTGCGCTGCCATCTTCATGAAGCAAAAGATACGATAAACAAACAGGCGTATAGGGAACATCCGCGCCCCTGATATTCAATACCCATGCAATTGAATCACCCTGTGTCACCAAACACGCGCTGCACCCTTTGGCTTTAAGCTCTTTCGAAATCGACTTACGCTTTTCCCGTGATGTACGTCCCGCAATATCATCGGGGAACACGGTGGCTTTTTTACTTGGCCATTGCGGATGATCTACCCAAATGCGGTCTATCAGATTTCCCTCAGTCGGCTTCAATGCAATGTTTTTATGAGCCACCTTTTCTTTGATCTTAGCCACCTGATCAATCGTCATAAGCCAAACATCATAGCCAATCACGGTTCCGAATTCCGCGTTTTCAGCCAACCAATCCCCTATTGAGGTTTTCATCATATCATCGGTTTCAAATAACTTTGTATCAACCTGATCCTTGAGCTGTATTGTGTATCGCCCGTCACTCATCACAACGGCCTTATAATCAAGCACAATCGATACGCCCGCACTGCCTGTAAACCCGGTAAGCCATTTTAAACGCTCCGCATATGGGGCGAGAAACTCACTTTGAAATTCATCCGTGCGCGGTAAAATATAGCCATCACGCTTTTCCTTTTTCATTTCTTTTCGTAAAGCGGATAGTCTTGCTTGATATGAACGGCGTTTTTCTGGCATGTTACTCCTTAGAAATTCTCTATTAGATAAATATTAATTTCAGCCTCAAGGATAGAACGATCACCATGAAAAAGACAGCGCATATTATCGTTTTCGGCAATGAAAAAGGTGGATCGGGTAAATCCACAAGTGCAATGCACACCGCAATTGCGCTTTTACGTTTAGGGTATCGTGTGGGTACAATTGATTTGGATGCGCGTCAGGGCACATTGACCCGCTACCTGAAAAAGAGATTTGAATTCATCACCCGCAATAAAGAGCATCTGCCAAGCCCCGCCCATATGGCGATTGAGCGCAGCACATGCGAAAGTGTCGCCCAACAACAGGCCGAAGAAGAAGGCTTTTTAAACATGGCGCTACGGGAATTGGGGATGGTGTGCGATTTTATCGTCATCGACACGCCAGGTACAGACTCCTTCCTTAGTCGTTTGGCACATAGTCATGCAGATACGCTCATCACCCCCATGAATGACAGTTTCATCGACCTTGACCTGTTGGCTGATATCGACATGAAAAACTATGAGGTAAAAGGCGCATCGGTTTATTCAAAAATGGTTGATAGACAGCGCGCAATAAAACGATTGCGTGATGGTAAGGACATTGACTGGATCGTAATGCGTAACCGCGTCACGCATTTAAATACAAATAACAATAAAATCATTAGTGGCTTACTTGAGGAAATCTCCAAGCTTGCCGGATTTAGGTTAGCACCGGGATTTGGCGAACGTGTTGTTTTTAAAGAACTATTCCTTAAAGGCATAACGTTATTGGATTTAAAGGAAGATCAGGATGGCGGTCTGACCATGTCTCAGATATCGGCAAGACAAGAGGTGCGCAATCTAATCACAACCATCAAACCTGAATTAGCCAAAGGATATGCGAAGCCCCCGGAAAAAACGACAAAAAGCGCATAGGAAAATATATGCATTATCTCGTTCTCGTTATAGGCATTATGGTGGGCTTATATGCTCTCTATCGATTTTTCATCAAAGCCGAGGTCAGTGCCATTCGTACGTTCTTTCGGATTTGCATTATCATCATCTACGCCATCACCCTTCTTTTCTTTGCCATGACAGGCCGCATGATCATTTCTTTGGGCTTGCTTATACTCGGAATCCCCTTTGCCATCGGCTATTTCAAAGAAAATGGAACTAAAGCGGATGCTTCGTCATTAGAGGGGTCGCAAAGCGACATTGAGGACGAGTAAACACCGCTCCATTTTCTTGCAATGCACAATGAAACATGTAATGTGTGTTTCAAAATCAAATTTTGAACAGAGAGAAAGTACATAAATACTATGACAAAACAAAGCTTCAAACCTATCAGAAAAGCCGTTTTTCCTGTTGCCGGCCTGGGGACCCGATTTTTACCAGCGACAAAAGTTATGCCAAAGGAAATGCTTCCGATTAATGACCGCCCGTTGATCCAACACGTATTCGAAGAAGCGCGCGAAGCCGGTATTGAAGAGTTTATCTTTGTAACGGGCCGATACAAAAACATGCTGGAAGAGCATTTCGACTTCCAGCCTGAATTAGAAGAAACACTGGAAGAGCGAGGCAAAGATGACATGCTTGCCAAAGTGCGCGATTCAGAAATGCCTGCAGGTAAATTATTTTTGACACGTCAGCCACGCCCGCTTGGCCTTGGTCATGCGGTATGGTGTGCGGCCAAGCTTGTCGGCGATGAGCCATTTGCGATTATGCTGCCTGATGACGTGGTTAACTACGAAAAAGGCTGCTTGTCGCAGATGATCGATTGTTATAACGAGCACGGCGGAAACGTTGTTGCAGTGAAAGATGTTCCGCTAGAGGAAACAAAGAAATATGGTATTTTGGATATTGGTGAGCAAAAAGGCGACGCTGTTTCTATTAATGGTTTGGTTGAAAAGCCTGACCCGAAAGATGCACCATCGACACTATCGATTATTGGGCGTTACATCCTGCAACCTGATATCTTTAAACACCTGTCTGTCTTTGAAAAAGGCGCCGGTAATGAAATCCAGCTAACCGATGCGATGGCAAAACTTCTTGGTAATCAGGAATTCCACGGCCTGCGCTTCAAAGGGGAGCATTTTGACTGCGGAAGTCGCCTTGGCTTTATCGCGGCGAACCTTGCCTACGGGATGAAAGACCCTGAAATCGGTGATGGCGTCAAAGAATTGCTAGCAACATACAAATAACAGAAAACGGAAAAACAATATTATGAGTTACACTTTTGATCCTACGATCCTGCGTGAATATGACATTCGCGGGCAAATCGGCAAAAACCTATCGGAAGATGATGCATACGCATTAGGCCGCGCGTTCGGTACATTCATCCAAACAAAGGATGTCATCGGCGATGTCCACACAGTCTGTGTTGGCTATGATGGGCGATTAAGCTCCCCTGCTCTGTCAGACAAACTCGCCAAGGGTCTGCAAGAAACAGGCGTGAAGGTGATTAAAGTAGGCCTTGGCCCAACGCCAATGCTGTATTTCTCAGTGAAACACCTTAACGCAGATGCAGGTATTATGGTGACAGGGTCACACAACCCGTCTGATTATAACGGCTTTAAGATGACATTGAATAAAGGCCCAATTTTCGGTGATGTTATCCAAAGCATCGGCGCGCTCTCCACATCAGGGGAAATCACAGAGGGCGAAGGCTCTGTCGAGGAATATGACATCAAGGGCGAATATGTCGATCGCCTGATACAGGATCTTGACCTGAACCGTGATCTGACAATCGCGTGGGATGCAGGAAACGGCGCGGCCGGTGAAATCTTGCAACTTCTTGTGAAGAAAATCCCCGGTACACACCACCTGATTTACGAAGATATCGATGGTAATTTCCCGAACCACCACCCTGACCCGACTGTTGATAAAAACCTTGTCGACCTTCAGGCATTGGTGAAGGAAAAGAACTGCGACCTTGGTATCGCCTTTGATGGTGATGGCGACCGCATCGGCGTTGTTGATGAAAACGCAACGATCCTGCGCTGTGATATCTTGATGACAATCTATGCCCGCGAAGTCATTGAAAACAACCCGGGCGCGGCGATCATCGGCGATGTAAAATGTTCGCAGGTTATGTTTGATGAAATTGACCGCATGGGCGGTAAAGGCGTGATGTGGAAAACAGGTCACTCTTTGATCAAAGATAAAATGCAGGAGCTAAATGCCCCACTTGCGGGTGAACTGTCCGGTCATATATTCTTTGCTGATAAATATTACGGCTTTGATGATGCGCTATATTGCGCGGTGCGTTTACTGAATGCCCTTTCAGGGGAAAATGGCGGCCTTTCAACACTGACCAGTCACCTACCGACATTGTTCAACACACCTGAACTTCGCATCGAAGTAAACGAAGCAGAAAAGTTTGAACTGGTTCCACGTGTTTTTGAAAGCCTGAAAGCACAAGCCAACGACAATGCAGACCTTGATGATATTGACGGTGTGCGCGTTTCAACACCTGATGGCTGGTGGCTATTGCGCCCGTCCAACACACAAGATGTTTTGGTTGCGCGCGTCGAAGCCAACAGCGAAGAAGGCCTTGAACGCCTAAAAAATATGGCAGGTGAAGAAGTCAAAAAAATAGGTTATACTCTGAGCTTCTAAAATCGAATCAATTCAGAAGTTACAATCAGGTCTATTTTTTATGAGTACAGATACTACAACGCGTATTGTTGAACTTATCGCCTCCAAAATTTGTCATGATCTTATAAGTCCGGTCGGCGCCGTCTCTAACGGCGTCGAAATTCTGGAAGAAATAGGCGCGGATGACGATGTCACCTCCCTTATTTCTTTTAGCGCAACACAAGCCAGCGCAAAGCTGAAAACTATGCGCCTTGCCTATGGTATGGGCGGTTCAGATGAGAGCATCAAACTAGAAGATGTTCACAAAATATTTGATGATTTCGTCAGTGGTGACAACCGTGTCTCGCAAAACTGGGATCCGCATATGAATCTTGGTTTTGAACCTCATAAAGGGTTTGCCAAGCTTCTTACATGTGCACTTATGATGGCTGCTGACTCACTTCCGAAAGGTGGGGAACTCACCGTAACACCTGAAGGGGAACATACCATTGTGGTTAAAGCCACCGGTGAAAATGCGGCGTTCCGTGATGGTGTGATGGATGCTTTTGAAGGTAAAAAAGAAGCAGAGCACCTAGATCCGAAACTAATCCACCCCTACCTCACTTCATTATTTGCAACAAAATATGGCTTTAAATTACAGCTAGAGCCAAGCACGGATAATTTTATTTGCTTGAGATTAACTCAGTCTATTGTAGACTGATAAGGTCAACTGCCCCCAGGATAAAGACAGGGCAAATACCATACGTTCGTACTCTGCGTTTTTCTGCGTAAAAAATTAACCTTTTCGGTGTAATATAATTTCACACCAAATTTTTATGTATTGAGATTTCAGGGGAAGAATTCTATGGATGATCTGATTGTCGAGTTTTTAACGGAAACCAACGATAGCTTAGATGAGCTTGACGTTGACCTTGTAAACCTTGAACAAAACCCAAATGACAAAGACTTGCTCAGCAAAATTTTCAGGTTGATGCACACTATTAAGGGAACATGTGGGTTTTTGAGCTTACCGCGCCTTGAAAAGGTTGCGCACCATGCTGAAAATGTCTTGGGACGGTTTCGAGATGGCGATCTAGAAGTCACCGCAGAATATGTAACATTAATTTTTGAATCCATTGACCAAATTAAATATATCGTTGGTGAAATTGAAGAGACAGGTGAAGAGCCACAAGGCAGTGATGCGGAACTGATCGCAAAGCTGGATGCGGCCTATGAAGGCAAAAGCCTGAGTGAAGACACAGCTGCAGAAGCACCCGAGCCTGAACCTGAAACCGAGGCTGCCCCGCAAGACGAACCTGATATTGTTGTTGAGATACAAGAAAAAGAGCTCGCCCCCGGTGAGGTGTCAATGGAAGAGCTTGAGGCCGCATTTGCCGCCGCCCCCGGGATGGATGGCATTGTTAACCCCGCGGACATGCAAGATGACGAGCCTGAAAAACCGGCCGAAATTGAAGCGGCACCTCCTCCTCCGCCGCCGGAAGAGCCAAAAACGGAAACAAAGAAATCAGACAAACCAAAGGCAGCGCCTGCGCAAACATTACGCGTAAATGTTGATGTTTTGGAAGACCTAATGACAATGGTCAGTGAGCTTGTTCTTACACGTAATCAGCTTCTGCAAATCACGCGCGCACAAGGGGAATCTGAATTCACAACCCCGCTTCAACGCCTTAATCATGTCGTATCAGAATTACAAGAAGGTGTCATGAAGACACGCATGCAACCAATTGGTAATGCATGGTCTAAGCTGCCGCGTATCATCCGTGACCTTGCACTGGAACTGGATAAGAAAATTAATCTGGATATGCGCGGTCAAGATACGGAACTGGATCGCCAAGTTCTGGAAATGATCAAAGACCCGCTGACACATATGGTCAGAAATTCGGGCGATCACGGTATTGAAAAACCGGCCGACCGCGCCGCAGCAGGTAAGCCTGAAACAGGCACAATCCTTCTGGAAGCCTATCATGAGGGCGGTCATATCGTTATTAAAATCGCTGATGACGGTAAAGGTCTGGCGGAAGATAAAATCAAAGACAAAATCATTCAAAATGGCCTTGCCACAGCTGAAGATTTAAGTGAAATGTCGACGCAACAAATCCAGCAGTTTATTTTCAAAGCAGGATTTTCAACCGCCGAAGCCGTCACGTCCGTTTCAGGGCGCGGTGTCGGTATGGATGTTGTACGAACAAATATTGAGAAAATCGGCGGTACAATTGAACTAAAATCCGAAGAAGGCAAAGGGTCTACCTTTACTATAAAAATTCCTCTTACGCTTGCGATTGTACATGCCCTTATCGTTGAAGCAGCAGGAGAGCGTTTTGCCATTCCTCAACTTGCTGTCAGAGAGCTTGTCATGGTGTCGGATCATGGCGATTCCCGCATTGAATATATCAAGGGATCCCCTGTTTTCAGGCTACGAGAGGCTCTTTTGCCTTTGGCATCGCTCAGCGAGGTTCTCGGCCTTGTTGAACCAAAATCAGGTAAGAATGCAAAATCACCTCAAGATAACGGTGAAACAACCGAAGCCGTTAATGAAACGTCTGAAGTTGCAGAGCAGCTGGAAAAGTTAAAAGACGAGAATAAAAATCTATATATCATTGTCGCCCAAGTCGGCGCCTATGAGTTTGGTATTATAGTCGATCGCGTTTTCGACACAGAAGAAATCGTTGTTAAACCTGTCCCTAAGATCTTGAAAGGACTGGAACTGTTCTCAGGAAATACTATTTTAGGTGACGGTAGCGTCATTATGATTCTAGATCCGAACGGTATCGCAAATGCATCAGGAAGTATCGACAACACCGAACAAAGTGCAGATGCGCAAAAAACGTCATATCATGCAGATTCGGATAAGAAAACATCTCTGCTTTTATTCAAGGTGGGCGACAAAACACCAAAGGCAGTGCCGTTATCTTTGATATCACGTCTGGAAAATATCAAAGGAAAGCAAGTCGAATATTCCGGCGGGCAAATGATGGTTCAATACAGAGACACACTCATGCCGCTTGTTCCGTTTGACGGGTCGGTTTCAATCGATGAAACAACGGAAAAACCCGTTCTTGTTTTCGCAGATAACGTGCATTCCATGGGTATCATAGTAGATGAAATTATCGACATCATTGAAGAACGCATCAATATGCAAGTCACCACAAATAAAAGCGGCCTGTTAGGAAGTGCAATTATTAATGGTCAGGCAACAGATGTTGTTGATATTGCCTTCTTCCTGAATAACGTGAATCGAGATTGGTTTAAAGACCATGACGACACGCCCTTCGGCGAAGATACGGGCCATAACAAAAAGCGCATCCTTTTGGTTGATGACAGCCCGTTCTTCCGCAACATGCTTACCCCTGTATTAAGCGTCGCAGGATACGAAGTCACCACATTAAACGGCCCGACCGCAGCCCTAAAATTAAGAGAAGACGGCGTTACTTTTGATATGATTGTCAGTGATATTGAAATGCCTGATATGGACGGATTTGAGTTTGCCCAACATGTAAATAAAGAAGACAGTAGCTGGCTTCACACACCTATAATTGCCCTATCATCTCATGCAACACCAAAAGATATTGAGCGTGGTAAAAGTGTCGGCTTTAAAGACTACGTGGCAAAATTTGATAAGGACACTTTATTAAGTGCCATATCAAGAAACTTAGTCAGTAAAAGTGCGGAGTAATTATCATGAACGATTTACAGATGGACACACTTGATCAGTCAAAAGATTTTTTAACCGTAACCATTGCCGGGCAACGATTTGGCATTCCTGTCCTGCAGGTTCAGGACGTTTTGCGGGAACAAAAAGTTACGCGCATCCCCCTTGCTCCGCCTGAGGTCGCGGGCTCTCTTAACTTACGCGGGCGCATTGTTACGGCCATAGATGTCCGCAAAAGACTTGGCCTGCCTGAGCGCGAAGGACAAGAACAAAATATGAGTGTTGTGGTTGAGTATCAGGATGAATTATTTAGCCTGATTATAGATAATGTAGGTGATGTTTTAAGCTTCAAAGGCAGGGATTTTGATAAAAACCCGGGAACTCTGGACCCGTTATGGCGAGACGTTTCGACAGGGATTTATCAATTAGAGAATGAGCTGTTGGTGGTGATGGATGTCTCAAGCCTGCTGGAAAATATAGGACAACAAAATTAAATTTTTATATGGAAAATCTCATAAGAGTTTATTTACATTTTTATTTTACTGTAACTTCTAAAGAAGAGCCTTTGCGTTAGGGGAAAATCACATGAAATCATGCCTTATAGTTGATGACAGCAGCGTTGTACGTAAAGTCGCAAGTCGTATTATTCGCGATCTCGGCTTTGAGTGTTTTGAAGCGGAAGACGGCCAAAAAGCGTGCGACTTTTGTGCGGACAAAATGCCCGATGCCATCATATTAGATTGGAATATGCCGGTTATGAGCGGTATCGAGTTTTTGGAAAAATTACGTCAGATGGAAAACGGTAACGGTCCGAAGGTTGTTTTTTGTACAACAGAAAACGATATCGGGCATATTCAGCGTGCCATGCATGCAGGCGCAAATGAATACATCATGAAACCATTTGATAGTGAAATTATCGAATCTAAATTTGTTCAAATCGGTCTGATCGAACAAAAAGATGGTTTTTAGTCCCCCTCTAACTCTGAATGTATTACGCATATGACATCGTCAGATAAAATCACAGTTATGCTTGTCGATGACTCCAGTGTCATCCGAAGAGCGATATCCATGATGTTAGAAACGGATTCGTCAATTGAGATTGTCGGCTCTGTGCCTGATGGGCAGACTGCGATCATATCTGCCTCCAGAAAAAAGCCTGATATCATTATTCTGGACGTTGAAATGCCTGTTATGGACGGATTAAAGGCGCTTCCTGAGCTTTTGAAAAGCTCCCCTGATAGTAAAATAATCATGTGTTCAAGCCTTACCGAAAAAGGCGCTGACATCACAATCAAAGCCCTGTCATTGGGTGCTGTTGAATGCCTTGTGAAGCCAAGCAATGCCAGCGGCATGGGAGATGAATCTCCATTCAAGAAAAAGTTATTACAATTGGTTACCTCCCTCGGAGGGCATAAATCAAGCCGTGCGCCTCAGGCAAGAGAAACCACCGGCTCTACACAAAGCATTGCACCAAAGGCAAAGAAAGACTTTACCTTAAGGAAAAATGCACTGGATTACGCCGGCAAACCCGACATCATTGCCATCGGGAGCTCAACCGGCGGGCCCAAAGCCCTGTTCCAAACATTGAGTGATATCGGAACAATTGATGTCCCCATCGTGATCACGCAACACATGCCGGCGACATTTACAAAAATTCTTGCAGAACACATCACGCAAAATACCGGACTGCCTGCCGCAGAGGCAGAAGACGGGATGATTGTCGAACCGGGTAAGGTTTACGTTGCCCCCGGTGGAAAACATATGCTATTCAAAAAAGAAGGTGTGCAACTTAAGGTTGTTCTTAATGATGGCCCACCTGAGAATTTCTGCAAACCTGCTGTTGATCCTATGATACGATCATTATTAGATATCTATGGTAAAAAGGTTTTATTCGTCATTCTGACGGGTATGGGGAATGATGGCCTGAAATCCGGCCAATCCCTGGTGGATTTAGGCGGTCGCCTGATTGCCCAAGATGAACAAACCAGCGTTGTATGGGGTATGCCCGGCGCAGTCGCGGGAGCCGGCATTTGCACAGCCGTATTACCGATTGACGGAATTGGAAATTGGGTTAGAAAAGCCTGCGCTTTGGCTTAAAAAGATTTAGAGGGATAGTTAAATGAACATTACAGACTTTGAGATATACAAAGACCTTTTAAAAGATAAATCAGGATTGGTTCTGACGCAGGACAAATCATACCTGATCGAATCTCGCCTGAATCCTATCGCCAAAAAATGGGGATATGACAATATTGATGCAATGACCAATGTATTGCGTGGTGTTCCGCCAAATGACTTAATCATTGATATCGTTGAGGCCATGACCACCAACGAAACATCATTTTTCCGTGATAAGAAGCCGTTTGATATTTTCAAAGATGTTGTTCTTCCCTATTACGTGCAAAATGCAGGGGCGAAAAAAGAACTGAAAATATGGTGTGCTGCCGCCTCTAGCGGGCAAGAGCCCTACTCTCTGGCTATGTTACTAAAAGAAGAAGCT
Organism: Alcanivorax sp.; assembly: GCA_051967755.1. Classification (GTDB taxonomy): domain Bacteria; phylum Pseudomonadota; class Alphaproteobacteria; order Micavibrionales; family Micavibrionaceae; genus UBA1672. The sequence goes on along the minus strand of JBQDYD010000002.1, from coordinate 525,066 downwards.
GCAAAGCTTCCGGGTTGGCGTTTTTCGATCACCGCAACTGACATTTCTCATGATATTTTGGAACAAGCCAAAGAAGGCATCTACACGCAATTTGAAGTCCAGCGCGGCCTTCCGATTGACCTACTGCTTAAATACTTCACACAAAATGGTGATAAATGGGCGGTTAACCAAGACATTAAATCCATGATCCAATATAAATATTTCAATCTGCTCGACAATATGTCGGTCATGGGAAAATTCGACATTATTTTCTGTCGTAACGTTCTTATTTACTTTGACAGTGAAACAAAGAAAGACGTTATGGAGCGTATGAACAAGCAAATGGCAGACGATGGGTTTTTCTTCCTTGGTGGTGCTGAGACTGTTCTTGGGGTTACGGATGTATTTAGTGCGGTTCCTGACAAACGCGGCTTGTACGCAAAGTCTGAAAGCAGTCATATCAAAGCCGCCTAAGGCCGTATCCATAAAAATATAGTAAAGCCCTATTGCACCCGTATCTTTTTGTTATTATAGTCCGCGCCTGTACAAACCCACTGTTATAAAAAACCAAGGTCGGTAGCTATGAATGATCCTGTAATAAGCGATCCAAACGCAAAAAAAATCAAACGCGCACTCATTTCTGTATCTAATAAAGATAATATTGAGCATTTCGCCCGTGAACTGAAATCACATGGCGTAGAAATCCTCTCTACAGGCGGTACGGCCAAAGCCCTGCAAGAAGCAGGAATTGAGGTGACGGAAGTTTCTGACCACACCGGGTTCCCCGAAATTATGGAAGGACGCGTTAAAACGCTTCATCCAAAAATTCATGGCGGTATCTTGGGCAAACATAACAATGATCAACACATCGCGCAGATGGAAGAAAACGATATTGAGCCCATCGATATGGTTGTTATTAACCTATATCCGTTTGTTGAAACCATTATGGCTGACGCAAAATTCGCTGAATGTATCGAAAATATAGATATTGGCGGCCCCGCAATGATCCGCTCTGCGGCTAAAAACCATGATCATGTCGCCGTCATTACAGACCCGCAAGATTATGAGCGTGTATTAAATGACATGAATGCACATGACGGCAGCGTGACACATAAATTACGCCTGTCACTGGCACTGACGGCCTTTTCAATGACGGCCGCATATGATTCCAGCATTGCCAGTTGGTTCGCACAACAAAACAAAGAGCAAGCACCACGCCGAATCAGTTTCGCAGGCACACTAAAACAAAAACTTCGTTATGGTGAGAACCCGCATCAACATGCCTCTCTCTATATCGTTGATAATGCGGCAAGACCGGGTGCGGCTATGGCCTCTCAGGTGCAAGGTAAAGAGCTATCTTATAACAACCTGAATGACACCGATGCGGCATTTGAATTGGTAAGTGAATTCGATACACCTGCAGTCGCGATCATAAAACATGCAAACCCATGCGGCGTAGCAACAGGAAGCAACGTTCTTGATGCATATAAAAAAGCCCTGCTCTGTGATCAGGTTAGCGCGTTTGGTGGCATCATTGCATTAAATGAAACACTAACAGCGGAATTGGCTTCTGCGATTATTGAGCGTTTCGTCGAAGTCATCATCGCCCCATCTATCGAAGGCGATGCAATTGATATCCTTAAAAAGAAAGACAAAATCCGCGTTCTGACAACAGGCAGCATGCCCTCAGGCATACAGAGCATCCCACAAGTAAAGCGCATTGCCGGTGGTCTGTTGGTACAAGAGGCCGACAATTTCATCTATGATGAAGATGCACTTAAAACCGTGACAGACAGAGAACCGACCAAGAGCGAGATGGAAGATCTGCTATTTGCGTTTAAAGTAGCCAAACATGTTAAATCTAACGCAATTGTTTATGCAAAAGACAAGGCGACTGTCGGTATTGGCGCAGGCCAAATGAGCCGCATCGATTCCTCACGTATTGCCGCGGTAAAGGCGGCTGATGCTGCGAAAGAAGCAGGATGGGATGAGCCGTTAACCACAGGTTCGGTCGTTGCCTCTGATGCATTCTTCCCATTTGCAGACGGGCTTATCGCCGCAGCAGATGCGGGCGTGACTGCAGTCATACAACCTGGCGGCTCTATTCGCGACCAAGAGGTGATTGACGCGGCCAATGAACGCGGGCTTGCTATGGTCTTCACAGGCATGAGACATTTCCGCCATTAAGGGCTGTTATCAATATACATAAAAAACTTGCACAGGGTCTTCCATTTATCCTATACTTCACGTAAGCAATTAGAAAAAGCACGGAAAATGTGCTATATTGGGTGATAAGAGGAATAGGAATGGTTGGAAATTTACGCAATTTTTGTACCTACACACCTCTTGAAGTTATTTTTGGAGGTAAAGTGTAATGGCAGGTGGTTTAGCCAGATTAGGCGGAGGTATCCTTAAGGGTGCGTGGAACCTTGTAAAAGGTCGACCGCTTCTGACAGGCGCGGCTGCATTCGGATATGCCGCATATCATGAAGAAGTTAACGAAGCTGTTGCAAACGCTTGGAAAAATCCGGGCGAAACCTTCGACAGTGCAAAAGAAACCGTTTCTGGCGGTGTCAACGCATTTGAAGGTGCGGCAAAAGGCACGCGCCACTTCTTTGAAGACGCAGCGGATACAGCAGGAAATCTCAAAGACTTAGCAGACGACCCTGTGGGCACGATCACCGGTGGTGGTGACGGCGAAGGGTTTGACATGTGGAATATCGCTAAATGGGGTATTGGTATTGGTATTGGCGGCTGGTTGCTTAATAAATTAGGCGGCAATGACAATAATAACGATAGCAATAATGACAATGGATTCGGCTTTGGCAGCATTCTGAAAATGGGACTTATGGCCATGGGTGGATTCTTGCTGTGGAGTAATAGACAAGAAATCGGTAATGCCTTGGGCATAGGTGGTGATGATGAATATGACCTTGCCGATGATGATTACAACACAAGCCTCGACATAGGATAAATGGGAAGGAAACCCTGAATTTATAATAATAAACAAAGAAATATATGAGGGTGTAACAAAGACAAATGGGTTGGTTATCAAGAGCATGGGATAATGTAAGCAGCGCGGCTTCGGCTACGGTAAGTGCCGTTGCTGACACCGCGACCTATGTTGCCGCAGAGGCCTCCAACGCAGTTACATCCACAATCAACGCCGTAGGCGGCGAAGGCACAGTCGACAACTGGGACTGGGTCGAAGAATCCAAAACAAATGGCCGGGAAAACATCGCCGCAGCCGCTCAAGCGACCATGGAAGTTGCCGGAGAGGCCCTTGAGGTTGTCGAAGAAGGCGCCGAATGGGTTGGTGGTACGGTTCTTGGTGAAGATGGCGCGGAAGCCCTTGGTTGGGAAGGCGCTGCGGAAAAAGGTAAAGTTGTAGACGAAGCCCTAACAAGCGCCGGTGACTGGGTTGTAAACACAGCTGCCCCCGCCGTTGGTAACGGGGCCGCATGGGTTGTTGCCTCCTCTCCGGCAGGTTACGCGTTCAGAGGGATTGAAGCCGCCACAGGATGGGACGGGCTTGGCATTGCAGATAAAAACAGACAAGTTGAAGAAGCCGTTGTCGGATTTGGGCAATATGCTTGGGAAAATCCGGGGCGTGCAGGCGAATTGGTCGCACAGGGTTTTGCAAATGGCGTAACCAGTACCGTTGGTTTTGTGGGTGATGGCGCCCGCATGATTGTCACAGGCGCAGGCGATCTCGTAAAAAATGTTGCTTATAACTATACAACACGCCACTTGATTAACGGCATTTATTCCCTGGGCGCAGAAGAAGGCGAAGGCCCCCTCCTCGAGCGTCAGGACTTTTTCTCATGGACATCTGCCGCCAATGAATATTCCGGCGGAGCGTTCGGATATTCCACATGGATGAACGATAACACACAGTTCGTAGACCGTATTAAGCCTGAATATCTGGCCGATATGCGTGAATTCATCGAAGATGAAAACGGGGATATGGTTGAAAACCCTGATTATATGAAAGAAATAGAGCTGGCCGAAGGCGAAGAAGTACCGGAATGGGCAGAAATCATCGAAAACAAGAATGCCAATTATGAACGTGTTCTTCTTTATGGTGGTCAGGCGGTATTCGAAGTCCCCGCCTTTATCGCAACTGCGGCCCTTACAGGTGGTACAGGTACCGCGGCCTATGTTGCACGATTTGGCGGCAAGGGAATACAAACTGCGGCAACACTTCGCCGTGTTGATATGGTGACAGATGGCATTCAACTTGCACAAAAAGGTGTGAAGCTTGCCGATTCAGGTGCGGACGCAAGCAAAGTCACGCGCGCAGTCGGCATGGCCGATGATTTCGCCAACGGGACACGCAGATTCACAATGGCGCAGCGCGCATCACGCCGCATTAGCATGGCCCTTGGCAGAACTGTCGATGATGCAGGTCAGGCCCTTAAACAATCCGATTTATTAGAATATTTGGGCAAACACGCCGATAAAGTAAGAGCAGCGCAGACAAAACTGGATGATTTGGTTGAATCAGGAACGGCCACACAAAGACAGCTTACAAACGCACAAAGAAAACTATCTAACGCAGAAAACGCATTGGAAAGAGCGCGCGGTAACGTCAATGATTTGGCAAAAAGCTCCGGCAACGCATTAGAGGAAGTCACACAAGATGCCGCACGCAATGCCGGCAGAACACTTGAACAAATGTCTACAGGCGAACGTCTGTCAGAAGGCTTTAGAATCGGTGCTATGCGCGGTGCGCGCTTCACAGACCCCTTCCGCAGCCCGGTAATCGATGCGGCAGGCGTTGGTGCATCATTCGGCTTTGGCTATTACATTGATCAAAAGAACGCGGCACAGGAACTTGCCAGCGGACAAGCTATTTCAGTACAAGGCGCAGAAGGAATCATTAGCGAATCGACCGATCAAGTCGAAAGCCTGGGACAAGATCAGGAATTCCTTGAGCGATTGAGACGCGAAAGATTGGAAAGAGAATCAGGCGCCGGCAACGATTCGGGTGGCACAGAGATCCGTTTACGCGAAGATTTCCAAGGCGGCTCCCCTGTCAGAGACAATAATGGTGTCCCTCTTCCCGGTGGTGACCTTGATAGAGGCATCCAAACAGATAGCTTCAACAACCGCGCTAACGGTGTTGTTATCCCGGCCGGAGATGGCGGGATAAATGTGCAGGTTTCTGAAGAGGCTGCTGACGAGCTGAGAAATGTACTCAGACAAAAGTAGGCATTTGTCGTAACTTCACATTAAATTTGACAAAACCACACCAATTCCGATACTATCTGCTGTAATAGTATAAAAATAAAATAAATTTACGTGATATAGGGTGTAACATAATATGGTAGGCATACAATCTGCAGATAACGCATTCAGACTGCTCTTTGGCGGTGTAGATCTACTTGATTTTCCGAAAGCGCTACAAGACGATTTAATTAGGGTTTTATCAAACGCCGATAACGTTGATTCTATGGCGGATGATCTGGCCTCTTGGCGCTCTTCCGTTCTTGACGGAAGCAGAGGACTTACCGACGAAGCCGGCGAAGCAGTCGAAATCACCGGACGTATGCGCAACTTCCTTGAAAGCGCAACAACAGTGGCTCGTCTGGACGCGATCCCTGCTATTCAAAAGGCCGCAACAGATTTTAATGATGTATATCTGAGCACAGCCAACACTATAGACATAGATGGCATCCTTAGACAAATCAGTGATGACACAGCGCTTAGCTATGACGGCGACGATATAGCAGCTCTGCGCGCCAGCTTCGAAAACAGTATTGAGTCGCGCGAAAGCACCATTGAGGCCATCATGGAAACGGGCGGCCTGAACAGAGAAGAAGCAATCGTCGTTATGATCGATGAGCTTGGTCGCCGTGGTGATGATGTAGCCCCTATCGCAGATGATGTAGATAACGCAGCACCTGTTGCGAATAACGTAGACGACGCAGCGCCTATCGTTGATGATGTAGACGACGCGGCACCTGTTGCAGATAACGCAGACGACGCAGCACCCATCGTTGATGATGCAGACGACGCAGCACCTGCTGCAGATAACGCAGATGACGCAGCACCTGTTGCGGATGATGTAGATGACGTTGATAATGCGCGCCAAGCCGAAGAAGGTGGCGGCGGTCGTGGTGATGACGGCGGCAATAACGGTCAAGGGCAAGATGTTGACCCGGCTGGCCAAAATCCTAACGCTCCGCGTAGCGCCGTAAGGAACATTGCAGGCGCTGTAGGGAAATTCGCCTGGAACTTTAGCGGTTTCGGATATGTTCTAGACCCGGTATTTAGTCTGGCAAAAGACTTTGGTCGCGTTGGCCGCAATATGCCAAACTACATCAAGCGTGGTTTCTCATATACATTTTCTGACCATCAATATTCAAGAGCGTTGTTTGCACGTGCTGATGTACACAAAACAACCAACACCGCCGGACTGGCCTTAGACATTAACGCCGGACGCGCCGCAGAATCTGCGATGAACTATCGTTATATGCCAGAAGGTGCGGTGAAAACACCTGACGACCTTACAGGCGCTTTAGATGATGTTGGTGAAACACTTCGTAATGCGCAAGGTGACGTACAAAACACAGTTGACCAAATCTCTGGAAATTTAAGAAACGCAAGCACGGAAATCGCGTCTGCGGCAACACAATTAGAAGAAGCGCAAGTATTAAAGGCTCAACAATCTCGCCTACAGTCAATATCCGGCCGTTATGGTGATTTATCTAACCAGTTAATCTCTACCGGCAAAGCCGACTTGGATACACTTTCGTCAGGATTGGAAGCCAGTTTAAGAAATACAGCTGATGAAGTTTCTCAACAAATACTTCAGCAAGGTATTGAAGATCTTAACACGCTAAAGCAACTGGAAAACGCAGATCAGGCAACTGTTACTGCCGAAGCGGCCGAAATATTAGGACGCATCTCTACGGATATGTCAGAGCGCGCAGACCTTGCCGGACAACAAGTATCGCAGCTCACTGACCGCGCTAATGACATTTTACGCAGACATAAGAGCACGCTTGAAAGTGATATTGAGACATCGTCCTTGGGTGAGGTTTCCCAAGCTGTTGAGTTGCTTAACGAGAATGTAGCCCGTATTGAAGGTAAAATTGCCGATATTGAGGCAGCACCTCCGGCTAACGCTGGCGATAAGCTTGTCGGCGGTTCTGTAACTGCTCGCTTGGCTGCACATGATGTAAAGCCACACTTAGCCGAAGTTTCAGGATATTCAAGCGAATTGACCCGCATTACAGACAACCTGAGAGAGGGTTTAGATACCTCTTCTATTACAACAGGGTTTGATAATGCACTTCAAAGCGGTGACGCAACACGCGTTGAGAACCTGCGCGCACTTGCAGATGATTTGGCAGCAAAAGCAGATGCACTTGAAGAGGTTACAGGATCAAGTATTGATGACGCACTGGAAGGCTTTGATGAAGCACGCCTCGCCGTTACAGACATGGATAGCGCCGTAAACCGATATACGCGTGTAACCGAAGATAAAAACGCCGACATCTTTGCAGAAGCAGGTGCAAACACCGCGTTAATGACCGAACAGAACGCAGGTTTGGTTGAGGCCACAGTAACGTCTGCTGACAGAGCGCGTTACAGACAGCTTGTTGAAAATGGTGACATTGCGCCGGAAATGCGTGAAGGCCAGACACTTGACGATATTATTTCATACAGACCGGGTGAAGATGCCTTTAACTCAGACGCTGTGAAGGGTAACGCCGGTCATACCATGAAGACTGACGAACAGAAATTCTTTGAATATTCTTTCGTTAATCGTGACATGGATGCCGCGATCTCAGCTGCGGAGAGCTTGCTTAACGCAGGCGATGAGAACAGATTTTGGGAAGCCTTGAAATGGGCATCATTGAGTTACGCGCGTAACGCAGAAGCCGGTAAAGTTACCGATGCGGCTCGTGAAAACCAATTCTTCTCGCAATTCATTACATCGATCAGGGACCGCGCGAAAGGTCGTGCAGGTTCTAATCGACGTGCCGGTGCGTTCTCTGACCGTATCGAGGAATCAGTACAAAAATATTTCGCAGACGTAAAAGCCCTTGGTGCGAACGAACAGCGTACAGCGTGGGGTGAGATGTGGAATCGTCACAGAAACCTACGTTATCGTGGCGACTACTCTAACGAGCTGGCATATAAAGGTACTGACAAAGAAAGACTTGCAGAACGTGCGGTGGCGGAAGAATGGAAAGCCAGCTGGGGAAGCTATGGCCGACGCGGTATGTTCCCTGCCATCAGAATGTTCAACACGATGCCGGGCGCGATATGGGATAACCTACCATATAAAAACTCACACTTTGGGTCACGCAAACTGGCATTGCAAACCATCTTCTTGGACATTGCACCAAGAGTTGCCGTTGGTGGTTTTCTTGGATATCAGATGTACCGCTTCGGTAAAGATCTGATCTATGGTCCGGAAGAACAGCGCGCAAAGGTTGCAGAAAACCTGACGGAAGCAAAAGACTTTTCTGAGCAAAATATCTTACGTGTTCAGCAAACAGGTCAGATGCTACGACAGAACTACTCTCAGCTTGAGTCCAACATTAACAGCTTCGCTCAAGAGCAAGGCCGTATTTTGGATGAGAAAATTGCAGCAGCCACAACAGAAGCAGAGCGCGAGAATTATGAGTTGATCAAACAACAGATGCTTGATTCAACCCAAGCTTTCAAAGATCAATTCGCAGATGATTTAGCAACATCTGAAGCAGGTGTTCACCAAACATTGATAGAACTTCGCAGACTTGATTCACACATTCAAAGCGCGACAGATCTGGACAATGCAAATGATTTACTTGCGCAACAGCAAGAATACATCAACTCAATGGATAATGCGACGCGCTTCGTTCTTGATGCTCGCTTGGCACAATCAGAGAATGTTGTAGAAGATATTCTTGCCGCGATCGAATCAGGCACACCTATGGACAGCACACCATTACCGGATGATGTTTCAGACGATGCAGACATTCCTGCCGGATGGGTTCTTGAGGATCGTGACCCGACATCATTGAAGGCACAATCAACACAAAATGTTGCCGCGATACAGGCGCAGCCTGAAATGGTTGCTGCTGCCTATGATAGTTCAGAGGCCTTCTTAACCCGTTACCTAACAGAGCAAACGGCCGCGATTGATGAAAAAATCGAAGCTGCACGCACTGCAGGAAACACCGAAGCGGTTGAAAAGTACGGACAAATCAAAACGCAGTTGAACGAGAGTGTAGAATCCTTCAGACAACAATTTGCAGAGGATGAAGCGCAGGCAAACACCGACATTACGGCGGCGACCGCGCGTATTGAAGAACTGGACAGCCAGATCCAAGCCGCGACAAGTGCAACGACGATTACGCGCCTGCTTGATGAGCAGCAACGTGTTGGTGATACGCTCGTACAGGGTATCCAAACAAGAATTTCAGAACGTCAGGCACAATTTGTTACGGCAACGCAATTGCTACAACAAGCAATTGATAACGGCGTACCGATGGCAACAAATATTACACCGGGTGATATCAGTGCGAACCCGCCTCCTCCGAATAACGATGATACGGTGGATGATACAGTAGACGACACCGTTGATGACACAACAGCAGATGATACGGCCGATGATGATGCCACTCCGCCTCCTGTTGTTGACAACAGACCACAATGGCAAAAAGATCTGGATGCACAAAAAACAGAAGCAACACGACTTCTGAGAGAAGCAACATCAGATGCAAATGTTATCGGACGATACATCAGCAACCCTAACAGTGATGCGATGGGTGCTGCTGAGTTAATTGATGCGATACAAAGACAAGAAGATGCGATCCTTCAGCTTCAGGAAGAATTGCGCGGCCAAGGCGAACTTGATAAGGCCAGTAATCTAGAGATTACGCTTCAGACAGTTCGCGTCGGTCAAGCCGAGGCTCTTCAGCTACAACAAGAATTGCTTGATGTACAAGATGAACTTGATCCTCTAAGACAACGCGCCTCTCAGTTAGGCCAGCAAATCAGCGAAATCAATACATTCGCCGATCGCGGCCGTGCAACCGAACTTATGAGACAGTTGCAACAAACAACTGAACAAATCGAAGGCAAGCGTGCGCAAGCGGAAACAATTCTGACAAGCATTCAGCAAGCTGCCAGAGATAACTCTGAGACGATGAATAACAACGTCGACATCCAGTACCGCTACGGTAACGCTTATCAGATTGATGAAGGTCTGAAGAAGATGGGTGGCGGTGAGCAAGGCCTGCCCTATCAAATGTTCGGACGTGGTGAAAACGGCGTCGTAAGTGCAGCCGGCGGATTGCTTCAAACTGCCTGGAACAGCGTCAAGGGCGTTGGCGATTGGTGGGGTGATGTTAAGAGTAACGCACGCACACAGAATGAAAGAAACTGGTACAATGCAATCGAAGCCGGTGTTGGTATCTTTGGATCTTTGGCTGTCTTCAATTTCATGAACAAGAATTTGTTTGATAACCAAATTCAGGGTGTTGCCAAATGGGGTATCATGCTTGCGGTTGGTTTATACTTCTTGAACCGTTCTGGCCGCGTTGGTAACGACATGGCAGCATCCGCACGGGCGCGCTCACCTTTCGTGGCACAGTCAAACGGTAGCGGCGGCGGAGCCGGCAGCACTGCTTATTCTGGTGCAACAGCCAGAACAACAGGCGGTCGTACATCATATGTTCCAACATCCGGACAAAGAACCGGCGCTGATGCAAATGCTGATGAGACAGTTGAATCAGGCGGTGTATCTGTTCCGATCAGATCAGCAGACGGCAGCGCCGTTCAGCACATCGTGTATGTTGATGGTGAAATCACTGTTCAAAACATGTCAGGCGGCCTACCGACAACAGCAAGCGACATCGTTGTTGATACCGAAGCAGCACAACAAATTCACGCAACGGTTCAAGCAGAGCTTGATAGAATCAGAGAAGAGAACGGTATAGATCCGGCGATGGCCGGCTCAGGTTCTCACCTGCCAAGCCCGCTAAAAGGTCGCATTGATGTTGTAAATATTAACGATGCAGACGGGGACACACTCCAGTCAGTAAGCATTGATTACAGCATCACAGATCCTGAAACTGTTGATCTGACGAAGCCAAGATAATAAGCGAATCAGATACGAATCGCTTATGGCTTTCCAAAGAATAGGACAAGTGTTATGATTTTCTTAAGTGTTGGCAGCTACAATCGCGTAAAACACTCAAATAGCATGCCTTTTCTGGCGGATCTAATTATGTCAGACGAAAACAAAGAGACGGAAATTCAAAAACCCTCCCCCAAGAGTATGGGGGATGATTGGGGCTCGGGCGAAGGTTCGGGACGCAAGCGTCTGTTCGACAGCCCGAATGATTTCGATATTTATTGCGATCGTGAACGTGGCACCAACTATATTTTCCATGGGCCTGAGCTGAATTGTACGATTGATTATCTGGAATATGATCACGACACACAGCGCATCACAGTTTTCACAAACGACAGGCAACGCTTTGATTTAGGGGCAAAAATTCAATGGCTTGTTCGCCCATACATCGCAAAAGAGCAATATTTATACATCATCAGAACCGAAAACGGGAAGCCTATTGACGGTCACGAAGTGAAGCTTAGAATAAAACGGCCTGAGACAATAGAAACTGTGAATTAATTTTGAAAAAAATTCGGGCTTTTTTTAGAGGAACGTTATATAATGATTAGTAATAATAAGAATATAATAAAAAGAACGGGATGATGACAGAGCATATAGGACAAGATACGGGGACTCCCCCGGCAGGTAATCTTACCGATTTTGTATATGGCGTGTCGGATCAAAGCCCGTTAAAGGTTGAGGTAGCGATTAATGATGAAGGAAAAGTAATTCTTTTCCACAATAAGGTTTTTAAAAACGACTTGTCTTGGTTGGAGTTTGATTTAGGGACAAGTAAGTTGGATTTTATACTTGATGATGGTGAAGTCAGAGACTTCGGAATGCCACTCGATAGATCAGTATCGAAACATATGCATAATACGCATCAGGTATTAACGGTTTTGTTGGACGATGAAACGGGATTTGCCAAAGAAGGAAATTTTATCCCTTTGATCCTCCATCAAAGTTAATGATAAGATCTGTAGACAAACAGACACGGGTGTTATAAAATTATAGAAAATTAAAAGGAGTGATTAAACATGAGTATATCAGAAGGATTTGGTGCAAAAACAGACGCCGGTACATCTCTTAACATTCAGAGCTTCCATGGCTTGACCATGGGTACTGAAGGTATTACAGGTGTGCACTTTACAGGTATGCCAGAAGCGACAACAAGCATTGATAACGGCATGGACGGCGCTACATTTGCTGCTCCGGGTGGTATGGGCTAAGCCCAGATACTCACGTTAAGCGTGTTAAAGAATTTTAAAATCAGGCGTTTTCGGACGCCTGTTTTTGCATGAGCATGAAAGCGAATCCATACCCAACACAGCACAGGCTTGCTGTAACCAAAGTCACCCTCAATGAAAATTAATATGGCTTCTGCGCCTTCACTGGCAGTTCAACGGCAGGATTTTGCCCCCCCTGCACAAATCGGTAAATCGTTTTCTTCCAGAAGACCGACAAAATTAATAAAACAATTAAAACCAAAAGCCATACAGGCGGCCTGCGGCGGTCTGTTTCAATATAGGATTGATCAAACAGCTCGGCTTCCGGCGGAGGCTTCGCACTTAACGGCACATAGTCCTCCCCGTCATTCTCAATCTTCTTCGAAGATTTAAGCTCAGGCGCATCAATCCACGCCTCCATATCTTCTAATTCATCATCGTCCATCGATAATTACCTGCTGTCACATCAGCCTCTATTATGAACAGCTTTATCGCGCAAAACAATATCAACCATGCGAATAACGCACAGGGTAAAAAGGATAAGTTTTTGATTGCTCTAAACCACGAAAGCCCTTATCTTCCGATGTGTTTAGAGGATTAGTATGACACAGAAATTAGAACATATTCGCAACTTTGCGATCATCGCACATATTGACCACGGAAAATCCACGCTTGCCGACCGCCTGATTCAGACTTGCGGCGGCCTGGAAGAGCGCGAGATGACCGAACAGGTTCTGGATAACACCGACATTGAGCGTGAGCGCGGCATCACGATCAAGGCACAAACCGTGCGCCTTGCCTATACGGCGAAAGACGGTATCGAATACCAACTCAACCTGATGGATACGCCGGGTCACGTTGACTTTTCCTATGAGGTATCGCGCTCTCTGGCATCATGTGAAGGCTCCCTCCTCGTTGTGGATGCCTCCCAAGGGGTTGAGGCACAGACACTGGCAAACGTATATCAGGCGCTGGATAACAACCATGAGATTGTGCCTGTCATTAACAAAATTGACCTGCCCGCCGCCGATATTGATAATGCCCGCAGCCAGATCGAAGATGTGATCGGCCTGCCCGCGGATGAGGCCGTGCCGTGTTCCGGTAAAACAGGCGAAGGAATTGATGAATTGCTGGAGGCGATTGTCACCACCCTGCCCCCGCCAAGCGAAGGCGATGCGGAAAAGCCAACCAAAGCCCTGCTGGTGGATAGTTGGTATGATATTTACCTTGGCGTTGTGGTGTTGGTGCGCGTTATTGACGGCACGCTGCGCAAGGGGCAAAAGATTAAATTCATGAGCAACGGCGCCACGCGTGATATTGACCGCGTTGGTATGTTTACCCCGAAAAAGGTCGAACTGCCCGAACTTGGCCCAGGTGAGATGGGCTTCATCACCGCCAGTATTAAGGATATTTCCGAAACCAATGTCGGTGACACAATCACCGATGAGAAAAAGCCATGCGCAGAGGCGCTAAAGGGCTTCAAACCCTCTATCCCGATGGTGTTTTGCTCCTTCTATCCTGCCGATGCGGGGGACTTTGAAAAGCTCCGCGATTCGCTCGGTAAAATCCGCCTGAATGACGCGAGCTTGCATTTTGAGATGGAAAGCTCCCAAGCGCTTGGCCTTGGTTTCCGTTGTGGCTTCCTTGGCTTATTGCACATGGAGATCATCCAAGAACGTCTGGAGCGTGAATTCGACCTCGACCTGATCCCGACGGCGCCCAGCGTGGTCTATAAAATCAACATGACGAATGGGGATCAGATAGAGCTGTATAACCCCGTTGATATGCCCGACGTGGTCAAGATTAAATCCATCGAAGAACCATGGATTAAGGCCACCATCCTTGTGCCTGATGAATATGTGGGCGGCCTCCTCCAACTCTGTCAGGATCGCCGCGGCGTGCAGCAAGAGCTAACCTATGTCGGGGATCGCGCGATGCTGGTCTATCGCCTGCCGCTGAACGAGGTTGTATTTGATTTCTATGATCGTCTAAAAAGTATCTCAAAGGGCTATGCCAGTTTTGATTATGAACTGGACGGATACGGGGAGAACGACCTCGTGAAGCTGGAAATCCGCGTGAACGAAGAACCTGTCGATGCGCTGGCGATGATTGTCCACCGCGACAGTGCGGAGCTACGCGGGCGCGGCATGTGTGAACGCCTAAAAGATTTGATCCCCCGCCAGATGTTTAAAATCGCCATTCAGGCGGCCATCGGCGGAAAGATCATCGCGCGGGAAAATGTCTCCGCCATGCGTAAGGACGTAACGGCGAAATGTTACGGCGGTGACGTCAGCCGTAAGAAAAAGCTCCTCGAGAAGCAGAAAAAAGGTAAGGCAAAAATGCGCCAATACGGGAATGTGGAGATTCCGCAATCCGCGTTTATTGCGGCTCTTAAAATGGGTGATGATTGACAAAAAAACGCCTGATAAAAGCCACGATCATATTACTGATTATTGTGAAGTTTCTTCACTATAACAGCTTCGTTTTTGAGCAATATTACCTTAACCAAAGCGTTGTCGAGGTAAGCGCACAAGTAACATGGGACAGCTCAATGACAGGTGAAAGCCGTCGCAATGTACCCCTTACTTCAGTTATCAACCTCAGCGCCGTGTTAAATTTGATAAACAAAGACAATCCATTAATATCAGGAAGCAGACAGCTTACCCTTATGTTTGATCTAAACGGAGTTGAGCACAATATCAAAAAATCTTTTTTTAAGAATCAACATTACGTTGAACATGACCTTCCAAATAAAATTGCCCAAATAGGCTCATACAAGTTCTTCGTAAATCCCAAAAACCCTGAAAAAGATATTTTCATTTTCAAACCACGTCCCAGCGACAGTGAAATCACTCGGTTCTTTATTTCCGTTTTTGCACTAATTTTCGCCCTACTTTGTTTTGTTCCCGCCAAACGAATACGACATTTTTCGCAAATATTATGCGCGTTCTCATTAGGGGCACTTATGGCTTTAACACCTTTCGGCGTATTATTTATACCTTGCGCCATATTACTTGCGATATATGTCTCAAGCGCCTTGGGGATATCTAAAATTTTCAAAAAATTCCGCCCGTCAGAAAAACCTCCCGCGTAGGCCGCGCGCATGTTATAGTTGTACCGATAACTACAACTATAACAATTATTGAGTATATGAGACGGTTTTTTCTGATTTGCCTTTTGGCCTCCTTCATCCCCATGCACGCACAGGCCAGAGCCCCCAAAAGCACCCTGATGATGAGCGATGAAGAATTGCACGTACGCAAATGGGCGTTAAGGGCTGTTTCTGAATTAATGACATTCAAACATGATGGCTTTTTAGAAAACCTTGAAAGTAACCGTCATTACCTAACCAAAGATTCGTGCAAACAATTTGTCTGGATTATGGAGGCCTTTCAAATAAGAACAAACGCCGAAGAAGAACAAGAAGATATAACAACAGGACGGAGCGAGAGAGTCCCCTATAAAATCGCATTAGGTTTTATAAAGTTGAAACATGTCAGTGAAAAACACATAGAGAAATACGGCTTGCCTGATCATGCCCGCCTGTGGGAGGTGGAAATCCCGCTTGTTGTCGGCTTTAAAAAGGGGATAATAGAGCGCAAATACAACTACGCCACAGAGGTGAAAGTATTGAAAATCGGCCACGGAAAGAATGACTACGTCATTTATAAAATGAACCCTGAAGGCAACCGCAATTCCCTTAGGATGGATGACACTAAATACACCCCCAGCCGATATGATGAGTGTAAAGAGATCAACTTCGTTGAGCTTAATTTAGAAGGGCAATAAAACCCCACTCCCCTAACGTGAAACTTCGTGATACACTCCCCCGTCATGAGCGAAACCATAGAGCAGAAAAAACAATCCCTTCAATCACTGGGCATCCGCGCGGTGGTTGCGTTGCTCTCTGTTAACGCCGCCTTTATCATCGGCATTCTCACGATTAAAAAAGACACCATCGCCACCGACATTCATTTGGTGCAAATGCAGCCATCGCATGTGCTGCATTGCTTAATACTGTCTATGGCGCTATCGGTTTTATTGATCTTTTCGACCTATTGCGCGCGCTGGTGCGGGGTGCAGATGGGCACAAAGCGTGAGAGCATATGGCGCGTGCCAAAAGTATTTGCGCAATTTATCGCCGCCCTATCTTCGATTATCGCCTATGGCCTGACATTTTGGGCGTTTATATTGCTCAGTACGTATTTCTATGATGATGACCTGACCATGCCTTATGTCCTGCCCGCGCTGGATTACGGCCTGTATGGCCTGCATGTCGCGATTATTCTGTTCAACCTGTTTGGATGGACGGTTGCGGCGCTGCGCCCGTTCCATCGTTGGTGCGTGGCGATTACGGCCATCTGTTGGGGGGCGGTTGGCTATATGGTTGGTAATCTGGGGTATTGCCCGCTCACTGATTGGCACTGGCAGGTAAAGGAGCAGCTGGGCGCGTTAGAGCTTCCGAACAGTTTCATCACCTATCTGCTCAATCAGGCAGGATTCACCCCCGCCGCCGAAAACGTTGATTTGTGGGTTGGCGGTGTATTCGTTATTATCATTATCATCACACTGATTATGTGGTATGTCGATAGAACGGCAGACAGCAAATAATAAGCACAGGAAAGGAAGGCGTTATCATGGCAGATGCAAAGAAAACGGACGAGCAAGACAACACCGAAAGCAAGCCAAAGAAAACACCGAAAAAGAAAACCGCAAGCAAAACCACGTCTGCGGCGAAGACTTCGTCCAAGGCCAAAGAGTCAAAGCCCGCGAAAAAGGCAGGCATAAAAGGCGAAACCATCAAAGCCGAGAAGAGCGATGATGCGCCGAAAGAAGCAAAAGCATCAAGCAAGACAGCCGCCGCGAGCACAGAAGACACAGCCGCGAGTGCAAATAAAGTCACGGTTAAGCAAAGCCCGACCGCAGAAAAGCTGGATGCACCGAAAATCATTACACGCCCGCCATTCTTGGTACTGTTGGCTCTTGTCGCGGGGATCACATGTGAATGGCTCTTTACCTCTTATGACGGGATGAGCGCGATCGGCGTGATTGGGTTCTTACTGTTTATCGGTTCGATTGCCGTTATCAAGTGGAGCTTTAACACCATGGACGCGGCAGGCACGACCGTACCCACCGACACGCCCGTTGAGGCCATCGTCATAGACGGCCCCTATCAATATTCCCGCAACCCCATCTATACGGCATTTTTGTTCGGCTTTATCGGCCTGTCATTCATGGCAAACTCACTTTGGATGTTAGTCATGGTCGTTCCGCTGTTCTTCGCGCTGGCATTGGGTGTGATCATCCCTGAGGAAGAATACCTGCTGCAGACATTCGGTGAGGAGTACAAAGAATATAAGAAAAAAGTAAGGCGTTGGTTATAGGCATATGAAGAAATTATTTGCACTGATCGGTTGTATGACATTTCTCTCCGGCTGCGCGGAGACAGGACGCCTTTTAGGGAACGTCACCATGGTGCCTGTGCGCGTTGTTACAGGCAATATGTACACAGAGGGCGGCGCACAAAGCCCTGATATGCAGCCGCTTTTGATGGATGACGCCCACCCTATGCACGTGGGCAATTAAATTGCGCAATCGTGCGTTTTTTTGAAATGGTGCATCACACCCTGTTTTGATAAAAAAGAACCCTACTCTTATTGATAACATATTCATAGTAGTACGCTTTTTTTAAAAAATTAGATGTGAGCCGAACATAATGCCCCTTAAACGTTTTTTTCAAAACACCACATTCCTTTGCGCCGCCCTTCTTATAACACCTCACCTCAGCACCCCATCCCTCGCGCAAAATGCATCTTCGAAGAAATGGGAAGGCCATATTGAGGCCGAGGGCAAGATCAGCAATGATCGCTCCATCGGTGAGGGCAGCGTTTTTATCCCCGTTTGGCAGAATGACACATCGATGCTGTTTACTGATATTCGCGGTAAGTTCGATAACCGCGATAGCGAGGAAATGAACCTTGGCTTAGGCTATCGCCAGCAGATTAACAATAGCTGGATTTTGGGTGGTTATGCGTTTTATGACCGCCGTAATTCGGGCAATGATAACACCTTCCATCAGGCGACAATCGGCGTGGAGGCCATGACCGAAGATCTGGAATTCCGCATCAATGGCTATATCCCCGAAAGCAGTGAAGAAGAGATCGGCGGCAGCACAAGCACAGCGTCGATTAATGGCGGGAATTTTCAAATCCAAAATTACAGCGCGCCGAAAGAACGCGCCCTCCCTGGCATTGATGTAGAGGTCGGTAAAGGCTTTTACCTTCCCAAAAACTGGGAAGTTTGGGCCTATGCCGGTGGGTATCACTTTGACGCCAGCGGGTATGAGGATGTAACGGGCCCGCGCGGACGCGTAGAGATCAGTAAGAATTTTGATAATGGTATGCGCTTTACCGCGGGTCTGGAAAGCCAGAGCGATGATGTGCGCGGCGGCCAGACATTTGGTATTGCGCGGCTGCGCGTTCCGTTCAGCGCGTTTGGCGGCGGTGATAAAACACCAAGCCGCAGCCTATCTAAATTGGATCAACGCATGACCACCCGCATCATCCGTGATGTCGATATCGTCAGCGGTGAACAACAAGGCGAACTCCTCAGCACAGAAGCCGCGACGTTCGAGCTTGATAACGGAACAAAAGTCAGCAGCTTTACCACAATTGATGCGACAGGCAATATCGCGGCCGATGTTACCGCGGCGGGGGACAACGCCATGATTGTTGTTGATGGATCACAAGGCACAATTAATACGGCCGATCGCATTCAACCGCGTAGCGGCCAAACCATTATCGGTGGCGGCGCGTCCATTACCGTAAGTGGCACAAGCGGAGCGACCGCAACACTCACCCTGCCCGGCAGCCGCCCGACGATTGACAGCACATATACGACAACCGTTACTGCTGGTATAATGCCTGGAGGTCACGATATCACACTGCAGAATATGGATATTACGACCGATCGTGCCGGCGTCTACATCAATAGTCATGATCGCATTACACTGCGCGATTTAGTGATCCGCGATACCGCCGATGACAGTATCCGTATTAGAAACGCAGATGATGTTACAATTGAGAATGTCAGTGTGTATCGTCCTGATGGCGGTGATGAAGAGGCGATCCAAATTGGTAGTGGCAGCGGCGATACATACAACAATATTACCATACGCAATTTTTATGCCGAAGATGTGAATATAGGCATATTGGTTGTCTCGGAACACATAGTCAATAACCTTAGCCTTGAAAATGTGACGATGGATCAGGTTGGTAATGTGTTGGAAACGCAAACCGCTCTCTCCGACGGTATCCTAAACAATCCATCGGGTTCCATCACCGCGACAAATATTACAGGGGCAAATTGTGTGAATAACGGCCAAATCAACGGCTCAACCCTGACGATTAATGGCGTGGCGTGTCCGTAAACTAATCACAAACCATTAAAACCACGTTTTATTTCCCATAAATTATAAAAACGGATATAATAATACGTATGAGGAGGTAAAGGATTTGCCTTTAACATACAATCTATTCCCCGCGACCGGTGCGCGCCTCAAGGATATTCAAAATTTCCTTGTCGGTGAGAACCTCGTTCGTAAATCCGCACAGCTTGCGCAAGACCTTGAGCTCATCAAACAACGCGAAGCAAACCCCGAAGCATTTGCACAATTAACCGAGGTTAGTACAACGTCAGAAGCCTTTGATAAACGCGTCGAAAAAAGCATCGAAGAGATCATTGATATACGCACCAGTTTGGGCATCACACAGCCCGCCGGAAAAGACCCGATTTCGCTTGAAGATTTGCTATCCCCTGACAAGGGAACGCTCATCAACAGCCTGACCTAAGCCATTGTTATAAAATAGTATCTTGGGGATAAAAGACCCCGACCGTCGGAGGGAGTGTGTGTGGGGGAGAGACAGCCGGGGACGGGTCGTGTTATATGCCCCAATCGTTAATAAATCAACAAAAATCGACCGCTTTTTTTGCGTTTTTCATTACTAATTTTTAATGTACATATTTAATACCCTCAGAGGCTTCTCAGGCTATAAAATGGTCTGTAGACTTTGAAAAAAAATTACAGGACAATGCATATATGAGTATTATATTACATAAATTTGGCACTGCATGGGGATTATCTGATCCCAGCCCGTTTTGCGTCAAGCTGGAGAGCTTCCTCAGAATTAACGACATTGACCATAAAATCGGTGATTTAGACATGCGCGCCGCGCTGGAGCGCTCCCCGAAAAAGAAACTGCCGTTTGTGACGCTCGAAAACGGCAAAGATATGGGCGATTCCACCTTGATTATCAACTTCCTGTCCAAGGAAAAGAATATCGACATGGACGCGGCATTAAGCGATGAACAACGCGCCATTTCCCATGCCTATCGCCGCATGCTGGATGAAGGCACATATTTCGCAGGCCTGTATTCCAGATGGGTTGATGACGCGGGCTGGGCGGTGATTAAACCGACGTTTTTTAAACCTGTCCCCGCGCTTCTTAGAAATTTCATCAGTGAAAAGGTACGCAAAGACATTGCTAAATCCGCTTATAAACAAGGAACAGGCCGCCATGCGAAGGATGAAGTCTATGCAACGGCCGCACGCGACCTTGATGCGCTCTCTGCTCTGCTTGGTGATAAAGACTGGTATTTCGGCACAGATAAGCCAACCTTGCTTGATGTATGGGCGCATGCCTTTGTGATTGAGAATATCATTCCGCCGATTGAGACAGACCTCAAGAAAATCGCCCTTGAGCGTGAGAATATCTGCAATCATGCTAAACGCTTTCAAGAAATGGTCTACGGCAAATGATAACATTATGTGATGCCGCCCTTGATGTTCTTGGATGCGGGGATGCAAAGGAAAAAGCGGAAAAAAGCCGTAAGCACGCCGCGGCGTGGCGCGATAATACAATCTCTCAAATCGGGCTTGTTACCGATATGCCCGATCGCCCTGCCCGCCCCGCGCATCCTGAGCTTCTGCCCGCAACACAAATGCCGCGCAGACGTAAGGCAGGCTCTAAGGCGTCTAAAGTTGCCCTCCTCCATGCGATTGCACACATAGAGCTTAATGCGATTGATCTGGCGTGGGATATCATGGCGCGCTTTGCCAAATATTCTGATCAAAATGCAAAAGACGGATTCTCAATACCTGATGAATTTTTCGATGATTGGGTTAAGGTCGGCGATGATGAGGCAAAACATTTCCTGATGCTTGAGGAACGCCTGAATGATTTTGATGCAACCTATGGCGATTTGCCTGCCCATGACGGTTTATGGGAGTCCAGCATCCGCACAAAAGAAGACTTCGCCGCGCGCCTGGCGGTGGTGCCGATGGTACTGGAGGCACGCGGCCTTGATGTGACACCGAACATGATTGCAATGATGCAAAAGCAAAATGATCAAAAAACCGCCGAATTCCTGCAAATTATTCATGATGATGAAATCACCCATGTGCGCGCAGGTACTGTTTGGTTTGAACATTGGTGCGCGTATCATAACCGCGATGTCGAGGATTATTGGCAGGAACTGGTCAAAACCTATTTTAACGGCCGTCTGAAAAGCCCGTTCAACCACCCATCACGCGAGGAAGCAGGCATGATCCGCGATTGGTATGAACCACTGGCGGACATGGATTTTTCCACGGAAGATATTTCAGACGCGTAAAATACTTGCACAAATCACGTTTCGCTGATTAGATATGAACCATGGAAATTGATAACGAACCTGACCTTGATCCCAAACCACTTCATAATAATGACGAAGGCCTAGGCCGCGTTGATGAACGCCGCTTTACCAAAGAGCTTGACCGCCTGATCAAAGAATCTGAAGAAATGCGCCTAAATCGCATGAAACAGCATCGCACGCGCAGTTTCGTCGCGATGAATTTCAGCATTCTTTTCATTCTGATCGGGATTAGTGCCTTTGGCTGGTTCTTCTTGATGGAAGCACAGCTTTTGATGCCGGTTGTGTATTTGGTATTATCCCTTATCCCCTCTGCTTTGCTTAATATATGGGCAGGCGGGCCGTTAAAGGCATATACACGCGACCATAAAGAAATTTTCATGCCCAAGCTTGCAAACGCGCTGAACGGGCTTAGCTATCACCCTAATCGCGGCGTGAGCGCAAAAACAATAGAGAAGCTCGCGGTTATTCCCGCCCATGACAGATACGAAGCCGAAGATTGCTTTATGGGGACATATAAAGGCGTAAAGGTGATTTTCTCCGAAGCACGCCTTTATTCCAAATCACGGAAAGACACCCCTGTTTTTGACGGTATCTTTGTATTATTAGAAACCCCGGACGACGTGTTTGAAGGCCATACCGTTATCACAGCCAATGATAAAATGGTCAAAGCCTATGCAAATACACGCTGGAAAACGATGAATGAGGTTCATGTCAGTGTATCTGAGCCTGATTGGGATATTTTCACGATTTATTCTACAAAACCCGAAAGCGCAGAATTGTTAATTGGTGAGCGTTTGCTTAAAGAACTTGCAGAGGCCGCGGCAATTTTCGACAAATCTCCACTTACGGCGGTGCTGTTTGGTAAACGACACGTCTTTATGATGATTCCATATGACAAAGACATGTTCGAAGCATCCAACCTTTTTGTTCCCGTAACAACACAGGCACAGGCATTACAATGTAAAAAAGAAGTCGAACAACTTCTTGAGATCATTGATGTGTTTGACCTTTACCAACCGATGGAAACGTAAAAAGCAGATAGCGCGGTCGTACAATTGTATGTAGCGCCCTGTAATAGAACAGTTTTAAGTAGTGTTTTGTTAAGAATACGATGCTATAATTTTACCGTCATTCCGAGCAAGGGGATCAGAAATGCAACCTGAAAAAAACCAAAAATCATCAGAATCTGACAATAAGCTTCTGCCAGAACAAGAAGAGATTTTCAGAACTGTCGGTACAGTCAACGCGCAATTAGAAACATTAGAAACATTTATCGCGCGCCGTTTTGATGAAATTTCAATGGAGATTAACGCGGCCTCTCAGCAATTTGATATGGCAGAGGACGGCATTATCAAACGTTTTTCAGAGGTTTTAGAATTACTCGGCGCAATTAATTACAGCGGTGACGGCAACACAGCCGCCAATCAGGGCGTAGAGCTTGAGGCCATTATCGCCGACACTGAAAAAGCCGCCAACAACATTTTGGACGCATCAGACCGCATTGTTGAACATCTTGATAACGATGATTCCTGGAAAGATAAAGACACACTGAATACTGTGCGTGAAAGCATTCGCACAGATGTACAAGAAATTCTGATGGCCTGTAGTTTTCAGGATCTGACAGGTCAACGTATTCGCAATACCCTTGATAGTTTACACGGCATAGAAGAAAGACTGCAGACCTCATTCGAACGTCTGGGTATCGAAGTGAAGGCAGATTCAGGCGTCATTAAAGACAAAGTAAAAGAAGCATCATCACAAGGAGATATCGATGCCCTGTTTGATGATGCCCCTGCAGGCGGCACTGCCTCTCAAGATGATATTGACGGTATGTTCGATTAAACCCACATCAATATGAAACTCAGGACAATAAAAAAGCCGGTCAAAATGATCGGCTTTACTCTTATATATAAAAAGACAGGAATTAACTCTGATCCAAACCGTCTAAATCGGCACTGCGTTCAGCCGCGATTTTATCCAAACGACGTTGAAACGCTTCGTCATGTGCCTTCCCCTTACCTAGGCCAAGCATACCTGAAACACGATCCCACAGACCTTTATTCGCACTCGGTTCACTTGCGCCATCCTGATCCGCGGCAAATGATCCGCCCTGACGACGACCAAATTCCGTTGGGTGAACACGTGAGGATGACTGAGGGGCACTCAAGGAGGCCTCATAGGTTTCCAATGTTAAATCATCATCATGAATTCCTAAATCCGCAAGCTGCTGCCCGATACGATCTAATTCCACCGCATCATTAGGGTGAAAGGCATCCGCCTCCCCCGCGCGCGCATAAACCATGATTTTGTCACGTCGGTCTAACAAATCTTTAATATCCTGCTGCTCTGACATCTTTGCCCCTTAATATATTTATTAACAAATTCATTAATATCTTAAACAGTTCAGCCTTCTTTATAGCCATATAAAAAAAGAATTGTCAA
Source organism: Alcanivorax sp. (assembly GCA_051967755.1). Lineage (GTDB taxonomy): Bacteria > Pseudomonadota > Alphaproteobacteria > Micavibrionales > Micavibrionaceae > UBA1672. Next base: position 500,604 of record JBQDYD010000002.1, on the reverse strand, counting down.
AAAGTTCCCGTGCGCTCACACCAACAAAAAAGCGTATCACCCCTAGTAAAACCGCAGAAAACAGCGATAGATAAAAATTTATGTAAATTATATTTAAATAAAGACTAAAGTAAAAATATGAATTACTTCGAATTTTATCAATAATTAAATCCGCATTTACTTGCCCCTTATATATTTAACTTAACAAAGGGACGAGCAAAATGAATTACGCATACGACACAACTAATCAAAAACAAGCAATCATCGGAACAATCATGGGGCTGATGAGTGAACTAAAAAATCTGGCTCCGCACCCAGATCGTCCTAACTACCATGGTCCACTTTTCTTAAACGCGAACCCAAACTTTAAAACAGCGAGCGACAATGACGGTATGCTTGGTAGCATGCTTTTAGAGAGCATGATGGGAACAGCAGTAACAGAAGCTCTTTCAGAGACACTATCAGAAGATATGAGCGCATGGGCCGAAAGCATCGATGTTTCAAACATCATGGATCTATACAGTGAATACATCACAGACATAGAGCGCAACACACAAAAAGCAGCAGCACACGGTCAGGGCACAATGGCACGTATGTCAGGTACATCTATCTCCGGTGGCTTTAACCTACGCAGCAACATCACAGAAGGAATGCAGGCATTCTTTGATGACCTACCAAAGCGTATGACAATCGAGCGTAACATGGCTTACTACGCAAAGCAGCTTGATAATCTAAACGCAGCACCTCAGTACCAGCACCAATATGCGGCACCAAGACCACGCTTCGCTGCATAATCAAAACCTAATATGTTGATGATTTAACTCAAGAAACTCAAAATCAAAGCTATTTAACAATCCGTACAATATGCTATCATTCTATCGTGATAGCATTTTTTATTGCTGTGTCATGTGTGTGCACTTTTCGGATTATATATAATGAATATCGACACCTCCTTGTTGCGTGAACGCTTCATTATCAAGGAAACAAAACCAGAAGACGATGAATCAAGCGGTAAAACGCTTACGATTGAAGCGCGCAGCAACCGCATGGTTCTTAACCTGCAAGCGGGAAAACTCCCTACAGAGACATTCATTATTCGCACAGACCGCATGCACACATGCGCACGCATGGTATCCCTCCTGATTGCCGATTATGAGAAAATGGGGCCAATCTCTCCGCGTGCAAAACGCATAGAATGGTTTGAAATGTGGGATAAGTCCCTCAGCCATTATGAACGCACCTACAATCCGGATCGATGGATTGCCATCTATCAACACGGAAAGCCTATCTATAAAACAGGTCACTACCATTCCTTTTTAGATGTGATCGAACAATGCGATGCCCTGAATAAGGGGGATTACCCGAACTCTCTCGCGGTGGCGGAAAAAGCCTTCAAACAGGCAGGCAAAGATATCAAAATTGAATATGACAGCAGCATCGCCCTTGTTGCGATACTGGGCAAGGAAAGCGGACGATGCAGCATGCTTTTGCGCGCGCCCGATCGCACCACAACATTCAATTACTCTCTTAAACCGCTCAATCCCGGTGAACGTGTGAATGTCACACAAGGCCTAAGCAGCGCCAGTGACTTCCTAGAGGGGGTGCAGCTTTCCTATATGGTTGGCATTAACGCAGAGCGCGTCAATCAAGGAATGACGGAGAAATTCTCTGACGAATCCAAACAAGCCGTCAAAGCGCGTGATCGTATTGATCAACTGAATGCGCAAATCAACAGTATGGAAAGCCGATATAAAATTATGTACCGCCCCGAACGCCCGATGTTCGAATATTTAATGGGGCAAGCGGAAAAATACGCGCGCAATAATATGGTTGATGAGGATGAAGTCTATATTGAGTGATTGGTATAATTTCTATGGCGTTATAAAACGTGCTTCTTTATGCCATGCGGTTCCGATAAAAAACGAATTTAAACAAATCACCGCCAGCGCGCTCATCCATAACATAAAATCATACGGATGATATAAAAGCCCCAAACCGAGAATCATGAACTGAACCAACGTCACTTTCAGTAATTTCATATGCAACTTATCGTGCTCCACACTTTGATATGCAGGCTTTAAGCCTATCTTTTGCGCCAAGCGGCACATATATAAAAAATACACCGCCATAAAGACCGACACCCCCAGAGACACAATCCAATTATACTGAAAAATACCGGCCGCATTGAGTTCACAGTATAGAAACAAAGCTGCGATCACATAGCACGCCGCCAACACAAAGAGCCGTAAAGCCCGCCCGATATAAGCCTCCTGCGTGTCATTGAGAACGAAGCTGTCGCCCATACTCCCCCATGGAAAGAACAAACGATTTCCCTGACTGTCTTGCCTGTAAAAATCAGAAAACATCTTTTCTTCTAAATGTGACATGTGCTTCACCATGATTTTATCCGAAATCGAACGAACACCGCCCGATAGACCGTATTCATTTATGATTGCACAGAAGGTTTAATATCACATAAAAAAAAGCCGACCCCGTATTACAGCGTCGGCTTCGTTAATTCATGATATGCGCAGCATCTAAGCGGCGAGCTGCCTTAGAACATAGTGCAAAATACCACCATTTTTGAAGTATTGCAGTTCATCAAGCGTATCAATACGACAGAGCAATTCAACATCCGCGGTTGATCCGTCCGTGTAAGTCACCGTCATATTTACGGCCTGCCCCGGCGTTAAACCGTCGGAAATGCCGCTGATTGAATAACGCTCATCGCCTTTCAGGTCTAATGTGACACGGTTTTTCGCACCTTGGAACTGCAGCGGAAGCACACCCATACCAATCAGGTTAGAACGGTGAATACGCTCAAAGCTCTCTGCGACAACGGCCTTCACACCAAGCAGGCGCGTACCTTTGGCCGCCCAGTCACGAGAAGAGCCCGTACCGTATTCCTTCCCTGCAATCACCACCAAGGGCTGCCCCTCGGCCTGATACAGCTTGGCTGCGTCATAGATGCTCATATCTTCGCCGCTTGGAATATGCTTGGTAAAGCCACCCTCAATCCCCGGTACCATCTCATTTTTGATACGGATATTGGCGAATGTTCCGCGTGTCATGACTTGGTCATTACCACGGCGAGATCCGTAAGAGTTGAAATCAACCGTGCGCACCTGATGATCATTCAGATATTCACCGGCCGGCGAGTCTGTTTTGATCGCACCTGCAGGGGAAATATGGTCAGTCGTGACAGAGTCACCCAGAACCGCCAATGCATAGGCATCCTGAATATCCTGAACATCACCGACTTCTTTGCTCATCCCGCTAAAGAACGGCGGATTGCGTACATAGGTCGAGCTTTCCTGCCAGTCATAGGTCTGCGACGCTTCGCCGCCACCGATTTCCTGCCATTCCTTCGGCCCTTTAAACACATCGCCGTAACGGTCTTTGAACATTGCCGGTGTCAGACTGTCACGCACAACATCAGCAATTTCAACATTGGTTGGCCAGATATCTTTCAGATACACATCATTGCCGTCTTTATCCTGCCCCAAAGGTTCATTCAAAAGATCAACACGCATAGAGCCTGCGAGCGCATAGGCAACCACCAAAGGCGGAGAAGCCAGATAGTTCGACTTTACATGCGGGGAGATACGCCCCTCAAAGTTTCTGTTCCCTGACAACACAGAGGTCACATTCAAATCGGCCGCATCAACGGCATCACCGATCGGCCCGGGAAGCGGGCCTGAGTTACCGATACAGGTCGTACAGCCGTAACCCACAGTATTAAAACCCATCGCATCGAGGTCTTCTTGCAAGCCTGCCTTTTCCAGATATTCGGTCACAACCTGCGATCCGGGTGCTAGTGATGTTTTCACCCATGGCTTTACCTTCATACCAAGCGCGCGCGCCTTACGGGCGACCAAACCCGCACCAACCATCACAGACGGGTTAGATGTGTTTGTACAGCTGGTGATCGCCGCAATCACAACATCACCGTTATCAAGCGTGTAATCCGCGCCCTCAACGGCCTGTGATGTTGTTTCAGGCACAAGCTCCGCAAACGCCTTTGATGCATTTGAGAGTGCAATACGGTCCTGCGGGCGTTTCGGCCCTGAAATTGCAGGCTCGACATCATTCAAATCAAGATGCAAGCTTGTTGTGAATTCAGGATCAGGCGTATCTGAATCACGCCACATACCTTGCGCTTTCGCGTATTCTTTAACGACTTTTACGCGGTGCGGATCACGGCCTGTAAATTCAAGATAACGAAGTGTTTCCTCATCAATCGGGAAGAACCCGCATGTCGCGCCATATTCAGGTGCCATATTCGCGATTGTCGCCTGATCAGCCAGTGTCAGATGATCAAGACCATCGCCGTAAAACTCAACGAATTTACCAACCACACCAAGCTCTCGCAGCATCTCAACCACGCGAAGCACAAGGTCAGTCGCCGTTGTGCCCTCTTTCATCTTGCCTGTCAGTTTAAATCCGACAACCTCAGGGATAAGCATCGACACAGGTTGCCCCAACATCGCGGCCTCGGCCTCAATACCGCCAACACCCCAACCAAGAACAGCAAGGCCGTTAACCATGGTTGTGTGTGAATCCGTTCCCACAAGCGTGTCAGGATAAACAATATTCTTGTTCGGGTTTTGATCATCCGCATCCATCCAAACGGTTTGCGCAAGATATTCCAGGTTCACCTGATGACAAATTCCTGTACCCGGCGGTACAACGCGGAAGTTATTAAACGCGCCCTGCCCCCATTTTAGAAACTCGTAGCGCTCTCCGTTACGTTCAAATTCACGCTCCACATTCTTTTGGAATGCTTGCGGTGTACCGAACTCATCCACCATAACTGAATGGTCAATCACCAAATCAACAGGCACAAGCGGGTTAATCTTTTTCGGATCACCACCAAGGGCAACCATCGCCTCTCTCATCGCGGCCAAATCGACCACGGCGGGAACGCCTGTGAAATCCTGCATCAAAACCCGCGCGGGGCGATATGCAATTTCATGTGTAGATTTCTTTTCTTTCAGCCATCCTGCGATCGCTTCGATATCCTCAACTTTTACAGACTGGCCGTCTTCATGACGGAGCAAGTTCTCAAGGAGGACTTTTAATGTGTAAGGCAGACGTGAAACATCACCAATTTTCTCGGATGCAGCATCCAAAGAAAAATAGTCATAATCCTGACCTTCTACGGTTAATGTTTTGCGTGTTTTTAAGGAATCATTTCCTGTACGAGCCATAGGGTAAACTCCCTTGTATTAGACATGTGATGACGCATTATCGCGCCGCAAAAAGAGTGTACATCATATGCTGAAAGAGTTTAACAGAGAATTTACAAAAGGCGTTTTTTGTAAAAATTATGTTTTTTCAAGGCCATAGCCACAAAAACGTACAGAGAAAATCCAAAAAAAACGAGTTTTCAACACCAAAAAACTATTTAAAATCAAATACATAAGAAAATACCAGCAAAACCGCACGATATTTCCTTTTTTTTGCCACATTTAACGACAATAATGATAATTAGATTATTTGAGGACCTCCAAGAGGTTGTAATTAAAAGATTCCAAGCTCTTCCTCTTAAAATCAATTCGCTTACTTACTTTATTCGAACCGCTGCTCTTACCAGGCAGCGGTTTTTTTATGCCCTACCCGTTGTATCCTTCATACTCTGGCATTCGAATGTTTTGAAAACATAAAAAATTTCTTTGCTGATTTTTGATTCGCAAGGCGATAAAGTGTTGGCCTTGAATATAAATGAGGTAACAGATTATGACCACAAAGCGTAGACGCACATCAGTCGTTCAGGCGGCTGTCGGAACAGATAAAGCACACAAAGCCGTGATGCCGCCGATTTACATGTCGACGACCTTTGAAATTGACGGTCTGGAGCAAAAGGCCCCTTATGAATATTCCCGCACGCGCAACCCCTCTCGCGATGATCTGGCCGAGGCGATTACAGAGCTTGAAGGCGGAATCGGAACCTGCGTAACCTCCTCAGGGATGGCGGCATTAACATTGATCGTGCACCTTTTAAATCCTGAGGACTTACTGATTGCGCCGTATGATTGCTATGGCCGTTCATATCGTATGCTGGCCAGCCTTGCAGAAAAGAAGCATTTCAAATTGAAATTCATTGATCAATATGATGAACAGGCCGTTGAGGATGCGTTTAAAGAAGAAGCCCCGAAAATGGTATTAATCGAAAGCCCGTCAAACCCGGTGATGCGCATCGCCGATATCGCAATGATCGCAGAGCGCGCAAAAGCATGCGGCGCAATGACGGTATGTGATAACACGTTCCTATCACCTATGTTACAAAGCCCGCTGGATTTAGGCGCGGACATTGTCTATCACTCCACGACGAAATTCATCAACGGCCACAGCGATATTGTCGGCGGATGCGTGACAACCAATAATGAAGAGATTCTAACGGAGCTGGAATTCTGGGCGAACTCGCTCGGTGTGATCGGCGCGCCGTTTGATGCCTATATGACGCTGCGCGGTATGCGCACGCTGGAACTTCGCGTAACCCGCGCGCAGGAAAATGCAGAAAAAGTCGCGCAAATGCTCAGCGAACACCCATTGGTCAGCGCGGTTTATTATCCCGGCCTGCCCAATCATCCGGGGCATGAGATCGCCAAAAAGCAGCAAGCCGGCTTCGGCGCAATGATGAGCTTTGAGATCAAAACCGATAAGTCTAAATTGGCGGCCTTTGTTGACGCGCTGGAGGTGTTTCGCCTTGCGCAATCATTGGGCGGCACAGAAAGCCTGATTAACCACCCCGCCACCATGACACATGTGTCTATGGGCCCGGAGGCACGCGAAAAGGCAGGCGTGACGGATCAGCTCTTCCGCCTTTCTATCGGCGTTGAGCACATCGACGATATTTTTGACGATTTAAACTCTGCATTAGAAAAGGTCGCATAAAGAAATGACATATCAGATTGGTATCTTTTGCATCATATTGGCCGTTGTAATCGGCATCAGTGCATTGTTGTTTCGGATACCGATCAAACGCACCCTAAGCGCGGTCGCCGCCCTTTTGATTTTATCCGCCTGTATGGTTTTGGCATCGATGGTGGATCTATGAGCAGAATTATCATCCTTATCCCCATATTAACCTTGTGCGCGCTGCTTTATTTACAGGTTAAAACCACCATAGAAAAAAACACCGTAAACCTGATAGAGGCCCCTGTCCCTTATTTTGATCTGGAGGAAATGAGCTTTTTCAGCCCGGGAAAGAAACGCATTTCCTCAGACAACCTGGCAGAGCTCTCTGATAATGACATTCTGATGGTTAATTTCTTTGCGTCATGGTGCACCACATGCGTTTTAGAACAAAAACAAATCGATGCGCTGTCAAAAGACCACGATATTGACATTATCGGTATCGCCTATAAGGACAAACCGACAGACATTAACAGATACATGACCAAGCGCGGCAACCCATACACACATATTGCCTTAGATGATAAAGGATACGCGGCAGCGGGTTGGCGCATTCGCGGCACACCGGAGAGCTTCTTTCTCGATTCATCAGGTAAAATCCGATACCACCATAAAGGCCCCATTCGGGAAAAGGATCTAACCGAAAAAATCATCCCTGCATTAAAAGCCATAAAAGAAACGCAACAACAGGGCGAACAATCATGACAGGCTTTATCATTTGCGCAATTATCGCCGGCATTGCGACACTCTATGTCACAGCCCCTATTCGAGAGCAGCACCCGAAAAGCGTTTATTTTCTAACCCTGTTTATTCCTGCATGCTCGCTTGGGCTTTTATTAATGGTTTCGCGTGATTTGCCCATGCCGTTTGCCTATACCGCCACAAAGAAAGAAGACCCGTATATAAAGCAAGCACAAAGCATAAACGACCAGCTTGCCGTGCGCCCGAATGACCCGAATTTAATTTTAGAATTGGCAGGTCTGCAAATTTCAACCGAGCGTTTTGACGCGGCGATTACACTGCTTAATGATGCCATGTCAAAAGACCCGATGAACCGAGATTTCGCCCTTAATCTGGCAACTGCGCATATGGCAAAGGGGTTACTGTTTGCCGAACAAGGCCTGCATGAGCGCGCAGTAAAATCATTGCTCTATGCCTCTGCCGTCGCGCCCGAAGACGCGCCCTTCCTTCCGGATATTGAAGTTTTCATTGAAAAAATTGAAGGCATGCAGGCTGAAAAGGAAAAATCTTTAGAAGAAGAGGAAGATGAGGATGAGGAAGGAAGCATCCCCCCTGACGCACCCTCAACGCCCAAGTAGCGTGCTATAGAGTTGTTGCTTACGCTTTTGGAAAGACGGGCATTTTGCATCAACCGAATTATATTCTTCCAACGAATCAACCGCACGCTGGCGCTCTTCACGCTCAATACCCATTTTCTTATATTCAAGCTCTAATATCTGCTTTACAACCGTTTGCATCTTCAGGCTCACTTCGTTGATGCGCTCCAATGAAATCGGCCCTGCCTCAAATCCACGCGATTTCAGGGCATCATATAATTTACGCCCCATGCTTTTCGCATATTTATTGACGATTTCACGATCAACACGCACATGCTTCAGTTCATGGCCTAAAATGGCATTACGCATGCAACGATCCTGATATAGCTCACGCGCGATCACGATGGTCGGGTCAATCTTAATTTCAACGGTGATGTCGTTATACCAAATACACGCAATATTAAATTTCGGGTTTTTCACCTGACCAAAACGAATTTTATGACGCAGTTCAATCTGCCCGTTCATAAATCCTTGTGTAATTGTCTGACCGTGAAACCCATACGGATCAACGGTATCCGTACTATATTGCTGGATCTGTTTTAAGGTTTGGCTGTAATCGTACTCCACCTTTTCAGTTTGCGGCACGATGTTAATTTTGGTCGGTTCATGCTTTGGACAGCCTTGAGAAGCCGCCAAAATAATCATTGAGGGGATCGTTAACGGATCTAAACCAAGCATATAACCTTCCTTTGCTCACCTTTAGGATACTATGAAGAAAGTAAATGTTCACTTAAGACACACACAGATTTCGCCGCGCAGTTCATTACAGGGCTTTTCCTATAGAACTAAAACCGATATAACGATGAAAGACAATCTAAAATAAACAGGATTTAAAATGGCATTTATTATCGGAGTTATCGTTCAACTAGTCTGTATCGTCATCGTTCTTGATGTCGCAATGAGTTGGCTTATTGCTTTTGAAATCGTCAATAAAGATAACGAAGCGGCAAAAAACCTAACGTCACAGTTGAAAAAAATTACAGATCCACTGTATAAACCGATCAGAAAATTTGTCCCTCCTATCGGCGGAATTGATCTGACCCCTTTGGTGGCGTTGATCGGTGTTCAACTTATAGGTGGTATTTTAATAAGACTAACAGCTTCAATATTTTTTTAGAGGCGCCTGAACATGCTTAACCAGAAAGAACAAAAACACATGGCACAAATTATTGACGGCAAAGCCGTAGCAGCAGACTTAAAAGACTCAATCGCAGAAAAAGTGGCTGCTATGGATGTAAAACCGGGATTGGCTGTTATCCTTGTTGGGGATGACCCTGCATCTCATGTCTATGTGCGTAACAAAATCAAAGCATGTGAAAAAGTCGGCATCAACAGTATTGAACGACGTCTGCCGCAAGATACAACCAACGAAGAGGTTGAAAAGACAATTCAGGCCTTAAACGCGGATGCATCCGTGCATGGTATTTTGCTTCAACTTCCCCTGCCCGATCAACTGGATAGTGATTATCTGGTGCAGCTGATTGCGGCGGAAAAAGATGTAGACGGTTTAAATTTGCGCAATGTCGGCGCACTGGTTGCCGGCTTGGACGGGCTTGTCCCTTGCACCCCTGAGGGCAGCCTGATTTTAATTAAATCCGTAATTCCTGATCTGACGGGATTAAACGCCGTTGTGATCGGCCGATCCCTATTATTCGGCAAACCTATGGCTCAGTTATTACTAAAAGAAAACTGCACTGTCACAATGGCGCATTCCAGAACCAAAAATCTGGAAGACATTTGTAAGCAAGCGGATATTCTGATTGCTGCGGTCGGGCGTGAGAAAATGGTCAAGGCCGACTGGATCAAACCCGGCGCATGCGTCATTGATGTGGGTATTAACCGCATGGAAAACGGCAAATTATGCGGTGATGTGGATTTTGAAGCCGCCGCTGACGTTGCCGGGGCAATCACCCCTGTGCCCGGCGGTGTGGGCCCAATGACAATCGCATGCCTGCTTGCCAATACAATAAAAGCTGCCACAAAATTCGGCAGCTAATATCCTTTAAAACTTATTCTTTAAGCCGGGCTTTTATTCTCAATACACCATCAATGCGAATGGCTGATATTGTTGAATATCTTTTAGCTTGGCCTGCTTCGTCGCGTAAAGGTTATAGAATTCCGTACGCTTTGTCGGAAGCACAATAAGCACCTCAGGATATTCAACCTCATATAAACTGGGGTTCTTATGAATTGACAACAAGATACGTTCATTTGCATCAATCCATGCCTTTAAAATGATCATGAATGTTTGTGCTGCAATCTTATTTTGCTTAAAAGCGGTACGCACACGCAAATCCAGACTGGAATCAACATCCATGATTTCCTGAATTTCAAGAACCTCTTTATTGATATGGTTCTTCCAATATTCGGCAATCACACGCGCTTTGCGAACATTCTTAATTTGCTTCACCAAAAATTCCGGCCCTTCGAAAATTTTTACATTCCCGACATCCGTCATATAACGACGAATTTCATAGCCAAAGTGATCATATTCCGGCTGGATATCAGTCGTAATACCGTAAACCAACCTGTCTACACGCTCCCCCAAACTACTGACAGGTGGATATTTTAAAAAGCGTGTCGTTGAAATATTAGGCTCAATCGGAGGAATATCATCAGCATCAATTATAACCGATGTATTTGTCATTCTCGGTTCAAAGACCTCTGCATATGCAGAATCAGAGTTAAACACCGGCGCATTAGCAGCGTAGGCAACACCATTTTGCGAACCGACACAAAAAATCACGGCTAGTAAAAAAATAGTCAACCTGTTGCTCAATTCACACTCCTAATTACGAGATTACCCAGTAAAAGCAATATTTTACCCCGCTTACTCTCCTTGTGCAAGAGTATAGCCGCGCTCCCCGTCAAAACTGTATAAGTTCTCCGCTTTTATAAACTCAATCCCCGAATCATGCAAGGATTTCAATTGCATGAGTACAGTATCATTCGACACGCTATGGCCGATAAAGCGCAGACACCAATGATCAGAACAAAAAGTATCGGGATGCCCCTCAGGCCAAACTTTAACGCCACGGTTTGCTATAGTCTTTAATTTTAAACCATCCGACACAGATGTTTCAACAATTGCCGCCAATTCATCGGCTGTGCCCTCATCCCAATCGATAAAGACATCAACACCGACCAACTCTTTTTCCTGTGGCACTTGCGGTTTTAGCGGGGGCAAGCTCAACCCTTTACCGCCGCCTTCGCCGTAATCAACAACCTTGAAATTCTCAGGCTTTTGCCCCAAACGCTCAATCACGGCCTTGGCAAAGGCATCCGTTTTCACACATAGTCGGCTTAGTTTCTCATCATAGATATCGCCCGTATGAATGCCGTCTTCCATGGTTTTAAACCACGCATTATGCACTTTTGCCGCAATATCATTTTGCCCGATATAGTTCAGCATCAAAACAGAGCCAAGCAACAAACCCGACGGGTTGGCAATCCCCAGACCCGAAATATCAGGCGCAGAGCCGTGCACGGCCTCAAACATTCCGAAATCCGTTCCGATATTACAAGACCCGCCCAAACCGACAGAGCCTGTAATTTCAACCGCGACATCGGAAATAATATCCCCGTACAGGTTTTCGGTGACAACCACATCAAAATCATTCGGACGGGCGGCAATGCGCGCGGTACCGATATCAATAATATAAAAATCTTTTTCAATGTCGGGGTAATCCTGCCCGATCTCATCAAACGTGCGGTGGAACAAGCCATCGGCCATTTTCATGATATTATCTTTGGCCATACAGGTGACTTTTTTACGGCCGTTTGCACGCGCATATTCAAACGCAAAGCGGATAATTTTCTCTGATCCCGGGCGGGAAATGAGCTTAAGGGATTGCACAACATCCTGCGTTTGGCGGTGCTCAATCCCTGCATAGAGGTCTTCTTCGTTTTCACGAATAATCACCATATCCATATCTGGGAAATTTGTATCAACATAGGGGTGGTACGATACGCATGGGCGCACATTGGCAAATAACCCAAGGCTCTTCCGCACTGTCACATTCAGGGATTTAAAGCCCCCGCCCTGCGGCGTTGTAATCGGTGCCTTCAGAAAAACTTTCGTACGGCGTAAAGAATCCCACGCGCTATCCTCAATCCCCGTTAGGATGCCGCGCTTATAAACCGCCTCACCGATTTCGATTTCCTCGATATCAAGGCGCGCACCGGCGGCCTCAAGAATGTTCAATGTTGCATCCATAATTTCGGGGCCGATACCATCGCCACGGGCAACTGTGATTGGGGTTTTATTGCTCACCTGTAAACTCCTTAAGAAAAAACGCGGTTAGAATCACCTACGCAGATGCAAAGAGTTTAAGCGATAATGCTACGTTTTTCCAGAGGAAGGATTCCAGAATATCACATCGCGCATCGCGGCTTTCTTATCCTCGCTGCGTCTGTAAACATATATCCCCAGCACAGATAAGCCCACCGCCCAAATCGCACTAAGGTTACCCATCGCCGCCATGACAACACCTGCCTTATCGGTATCAAACATAATCACGTATGCAATGCCAAACATTTGCGCCGCCCATGTAAAGGCCATCAGATACCCGAATGTTGGGCGCATACGGCGGACATATTTATCATCGGAGGCCACCTCCGCGCGCAAAGATTTGTTAATCTCCGATAAGGTGACCTGATAATTTTCCATCTCCATCTCCGCCATTTTTTCAGTATGGCGGTTGGCTTCTTCTAATTGCTCGGGCGTGATTTGCCCTGCTTTTAGGGCCTCATCAACCTTTTCCAAAGCTTTGGATGCGGTTTTGGCCACAGGGTTATCAATCGCCCCCAGCGCGCCGCCGACAATCGCCACCAACACAGGCAAGCCTATATTTGCGAGTAAACTTGAAATCATCATGGCCTCCTATTCCGCCAAAATGTAAAAAATATGCCGTCCCACAACTGCGCACGGGTCTTTGCCGCGTGCCCAATATGGGGTGATTGTATCGGCGTGGTAATGGGTTGCGCCGTTTGTGATATCCGTAAGCGCGCCAATCACCGCGCGCCGCGCCAGCCTGAGGGCGGTTGCGAAATACACATCCTCTTCGCCGACGCTCTGTAATTTGCGGAAATTCGGATCAGACCTGTTCCAGCACGAAAATTGATACGGCTTTTGGCAGACCTGAATGATGTTATTCCCCCACCAGAATTTCCCGCGCTTCTCGGCCACTACAACGCGATTTTGAACCACATTGGCCACCGCCTGCATCCCGTCTGTGCCCTCCCCGCGCGCTTCGCCCCATAATGTGCGCGCCAGCACATCAATGGTGATTTGGTCATAAAATTCCTGCATGGATTGGGCATTATTTTTACCCTCACTGCATATCGCAGTAAGCTTTGGTTTATCAGTCATATCATTCTCCTTAGTTTTTATCTTTTGGTGGGTTCAGGCTTGCGGCTTTTAATGCGGTTTTATCCAGCTTCGCTTCGATACGCAGTAAATGCTCCACCAGCCGCGCTTCTAACAGGCGTAAATCATTTTGTGAGGCATAGTTTTTCGCAACCTCCAGCTTGAACCCATGCAAGGCCTCACGCAGTTGGTCACACCGCCGATCCAGCGTGATATGAACCTCATCAATCGCCTTATCGGTTTCCCCCCGCACCCGCCATATCATCAGCAGCAAGCCCGCCATCGCCGGCAGATCAACCACGGTGATCCACCAGATCAAATCCTGTGAAATTTCTGTCATTTCATTTCTCCAAATTCTAAACATCAAACTCGCTTTTTGCGTTATGGCTGTTCCCGCCGCGCATCCAGCTATAGCCCCCCTTACCGTAAAGCCGCGTCAGGCGATCGGGCTGGAGCGATAACGCCCCAGCCACCGCATCCAACCCGTCATCTTGTGACGTGCCAGAGCGTGTATTCGGCCTCCATTCCCGCATCTCCATCAAAAACGGCGTGTCACAGACGCTTTTATGAACAAACAGACGCTTTGCCGCCATCAGGGCATCAAACCCCTCAATAATGCGCACCGCCTTGGGGCGGGAGCTATGGGTTTCATTCACCCGCGCAGGCGCTTTGGCCTTACTCAGTTCATTGCGCAAAATATTGGGCAGGAACCGCCCGATGCCGTTTGTTTCCACCGTAATGCAGGGGATGTAAAATTCCTTCGCCATTTGCGCGATGATGCGCGATTGCTGGGTCGCTTCGTCGGTTTCATCGGCCTCATTCACGTGGATATAGGCCAGATGATGCAGATAATAATTCCCGACCTCATCGGCGAAGACCACCGCGCACACACTGCTGTCCCCGCTTGCTCTGCCGAATGCAGGGTCCCACCAGCACGACGCGCCCGCCATTTTCATCTGCCCGATAAACAGCGTCCCCAGCGCGCGGTCATATTCCAGATCCGCGTCATAGAGTTGCAGCAAATCAGGATCAAGCCGCCCCTGCATGATGTTCACGGGTTTTAACATCATCTGACTGTCGAATTTATTCGGCCCCGTATCAATGCGCATTTGCTCTATCGCCGCGCGGCTGTAACGTTCGGGCCAGGTGATCTCTCCATGCTCATCCATAATCGGCAGGGATAAACGCGAAAACCCGTCTAAAAACGGTGCGTCCTCCCCGATTTCGGTGCGCGGCATATCAGCATAGATAGAGTAGTAATGATGCGGCGTCCCGACATAGAGCTGCGTTCCGCCCGCCACCAACACATAAGGGATCTCCCCCAAACGATCGCGTAAATCCTGTCTTTTTTCCGCGCTGTCACTGGTGTTGGGCACCTCAACATCATCACAGATCACGACATCGGCGCGGCTGCCTGTTATATTTGACGTCACGCCCTTTGCGATCATGGTCGGATCACGCAGCTCCATCATCCGTTTCACCGTAAAGCGATCGGCCGCCCATTGATCAGCGCGGTTTGGTTTTAGATTTTTGGTCAGGGGGTGACGCTCAATGATCCGCTTCACATTGCGCACCATCTTTTTCGCCAGTGTAAAATCCGCCGCCAAAACAAGAATACGAATATCGGTCTTGCGGTAAATCAACCACGCGGCAAATAACCCCACCATCGTGCTTTTACCCGCACTGCGAAACGCCATCATCAACAGGCGTGTATCGCCGCGCTTCCATGCACCCTCCAGCCAGTCCGCCATTTGCACATGGATCAGCGGGGTTTTCTTATTTTGCTGTTGATTCCAAAGCACGACAAAGAGTTTGAAATCCGCTTCTTTCAGCGCATATCGCGACATAGATCACCTCATTTTGGGTTTGTTATTTAGGAATTGTTTTAAGGCATAAAAAAACGCCCCGACGGGCGCTTAATCTGGTGTACTCAGTGATATTGGGTAAGGCGCTTAAACCTCCGGCGTATCATTCGGCACTTCGGCAACTTTATCCAGACCATCAGGCAAACAGACCTCAAGATCAACCGCGCGCTTATCATAGCGTGTATTCAAATTGCGCACTGAAATGCGGTCTTCTGATATACCCGCCTCGATCAACTTTCCCTTGATGAACTCTAAACGATCACTCGCCACAGCAAAGTTATTCTTCAGATGCTGATAATGCAGACGTTCAAAATCATCAGGCGCGCGCAAACCTCGTCCCAGACCTAATTGCTCATCCAAATCATAGGAATAATGCCCCGTCAGGATGAATGTCACATTCGGGTCTTCGATTACATCTTGCGGGATATGCTCAAAAAACGCCAAGTTTCGTGACGTTGTTGTGCGGTTATAATCAAATTCGAAATTCACGATTTTATGATCGCCCTGCTCACCCTGCCAAAACTGCGTATATGCAGGCGCGCTGATCAGTGTTAAACGCCCGAACGGGTCTTCGAAGAGATCAATCTCCGCACCGAAATCAGGCGCTTTACAGAACATCTCATTCACATCAAGGCCGTTAGTATACTCGCTTGCGTCGGGATTGTCCCAGTAATCCTTAATCGCGGCCGCCGTCGCCAACAGCGCAACCACCGCAACAGGCATAACCAAGTTCGGCTTATTCTCAGATCCGTAATCTTTGATTTTCATACGCATATTTGCGCGGCCCTCACACTCATAATTTTATGTAATATATCCACTTAGGCTGCATAGTCATAGTTAATCTTGTGCATCCTTGTCAAATTTTCCGCTTTGTAAATGCGCATCCAACTCCTCCTTGGCCTTAACCATAAGCGCATCCATGAGGGGCTGATCCTCCTCATTTTCAACATGCGGGTTCTCAATATCCGCCCATTCCGCCAGTTTCGTCAAAAGCTGGATATGCGCAATCGCAACCTTACAGGCATCGTGATGGGCTTTAAAATCTTTGGGGGCTTCGGGGACGCTTTGGTTTGAAAATTCCTTGTATGACTCCAAAGCGGTTTGTAGGGCATGCGGCAAAAACGCCGCGATTTCCTCGCGCGTGTGCACCTGTTTATTCGGCATGTAGGCTCCTTAAAAGGTAATAATAATTTTATAAATCGAGAACACGAAGGCCGCGCTCATGGGCGGGAATGTTCTCTTCTGAAATGCGGCTGATTTTTTGGCGACGCGGCATACCCATTACGCGATCTTCCTGCAATACACTGCCGTCACCACCGTTATGGGAATCGACAATATCGTTCATAATATCTTGCAGGTGTTTATCGCTTTTCATGGAATTGGCCTCTTATCATTTTTATTATATGTAAAAAGATAACAACCCCAGCCGCGCCAAGTCAAATATTCTATAGGTGTTTAGAGAGAATAAACCATTGCCCGCCGTCACTGACCACGGTGATCGCGCTGTATTGACTGCTGAGCGGTTGGCCATAGCCGTCAGGCCCGCTGCCGCCCTGCTCTGTCACGGTGATGACATTGGCCGATCCGTCGGTTTTTTTAATGGTGATTGTCCGGCCAATAGCCTCTGCCGCGTTTGCGGGTGGCAGGCGCGCGGTCATTGCGCCGCCAAAGCTGGAGAGCAAATAGGTATCCACCGCCATATCAATATCGTATGTGCCGCTGCCGTCGTAAAAACGCGTATTCCCAGCCGATCTGTTCGAGGCAATCACAAACCATTCCGCCCCGTTAGACAGCATCATCACATAGTCATTTTCCGCGCCTAAGAAAAAATCCTTCCCATCAAGCCCCGCGCCGCTATCCTCAGTGACTGTGATCACATTGGATGAACTGTCGGTTTTCTTCACCACCATCATCACGCCCACCGCATCCGCCGCATTGGGAAGCTCCACGGTTAGCGCGCCACCAAAAGAGGACACCAAATGCACAGAATGGGACAGATCGAGCGTAACCGTTCCGCTGCAATCGATAAATTCCGTGTCATAGCGTTGCAGCGTCGCATTCATATCGGTCACGGTTGTACGTTGCAGGCGGTTTTTATGTGGATAGCCTGCATTATAGGCCGTATATTCCCCGCCTGATAAATCCCAAATCGCCGCCCCGTCACTGACCGAAAGCAGATTAAAGATCGAGGTTTCGACCGATCCTGCCTCTAATTTAATATTCGGCACTTGGTTATTACTCTCCGCATATGGATTAACGAAGAGGGTTTTATCTGACCCCGCACCGATGATAAAGCACCCTTGCGCCGTGCCTTTGACATTGGCTTCGCAATCAATGAAGGCGTTATTGAACCGCCCCTCTTCCACATAAAATCCCGCGCCCGAAATATCCGCACCCAGTGAATAGGCGCGGCACGCATGGAATTTATTGGCGTTGGGCGTATCGCCCGCGCCGCTGCGGAACAGATGAAAGCCGTTCACTGCGGGCTGCTCAACCAAAACGCGGTCAAAATTATTCCAGTAACACGGGAAATTCGTATTGGTATATCCATCAAGCTGCACGCCTGTATTGGGCGCGACAATCGTCACATCGCTCACGCTGGTTTGCACCACAGGGCGCGTAAGGCCATAAAGCTTAATCCCGACATCCCCGCCTTCGATACGTAAATCCGCAATGCGGGCATGATCTTCGATGACCTCGATAACGTTAAATGTATTGTTTAATGCTTTGATGACGGATTTTTGCCCTGCCCCGAATATGGATTGCCGCGCCGTCAGTTGGATTGTGGCAGAGACCAGATACTCTCCCTCAGGGATAAACACGCTGTCCGCCGCGCTCAGCGCGTTGAGTATCGCATTTGTATCATCCGTCAGGCCATCACCGGCCGCGCCGAAATCCT
Organism: Alcanivorax sp.; assembly: GCA_051967755.1. GTDB lineage: Bacteria > Pseudomonadota > Alphaproteobacteria > Micavibrionales > Micavibrionaceae > UBA1672. Next base: position 482,238 of record JBQDYD010000002.1, on the reverse strand, counting down.
TCACGGAGATCAGATCGCTGAACTTGTCATGGCTGGTGCGGGTCGCTGCGCCTGTGCCGGCGGGCGTAAAATCAGGGGGCGCCATAGACCCTTCCAATGACACCGCGACCGGGTCACCATTACCATCAAAACCCAGCGCTTTGTTACTGCGCACCACGCGATCAGGCAGCACAACATCAGACGGCGTTTCATGATCGGAATAACGCAGCATCACATCATTCTCGCGGTTTACTTGCTGCAGCGAGGCGATCATGTAATCCAGCTCTGTGTTGATACTCGCGGCAGAAAAATCACCACCCTCCAGATAATCGGTGACGCGCTCTATGGGGAGTTCCCGCGCAAATGTAATCACCGCGCCATTGGCCGGCGCGCTGTCGAAGGTTACATCGCCGCCCGCCGTCGCGCCTGCACCTGTGATGGTAAAACCACTCGACTGTTTCGCACCATCAATATAAACGGCCAAATCCTCACTCGCGAAAACCGGAAACGGATAGCTAAACCCCGTATCCGATCCGTCCCCCACATAGCGCACAATCGGTGTTACATCTGGCATTTTGATATGTTCGGGCATCACTACACCTCTTTCTTTGTGGCTATGTTATTAAACGCAAACAACGCATGCGCGTTGCTTTGCACAGGCATTTTAATATGTTCGGGCATTCTTATTTCTCCTTAAAAAATAAAAAAAAGCCGCCGAACGGCGACTTTGATAATTCTGTTTTCATTTATGATGGATCGCTATGAATCCAGATGCGGCGCATCGTATGTTTCTTCTTCGTCCTCAAGATAGCCGTTCGCTTCCATTTCGGCGATCTCGCTAAGCTCATAGGAAATATAAGACTGCACCATTTTTTGACCGCCTATGTCATAGGTAAAACGATCCCCGCACTCTTCATGAATGGCATGATACAGCTTTTCATTCGCGGTCATGATAACCACTTCGTCATCTTCATAAATCACTTCTTGATCATGCTGCGCGGCGAAATCTTCCATCACTTTGTAAAATGCATCTTCGGAAATACCGCTTTCAAACGTATCCGCAGTCGGCGACAATTCACCCGTACCATCCTGCCCCAGAGTAATCCCCGGCTTTGAATAGTAATTCATCGCTATAATATAGACACCTTTCGGGTCTAATGAATCATTATTGAACGTATCAAGCGTTTGTATCATCTCTTATCATCCCTGTTTTTTTATATTAGGGGCGGATAATACAACAAGACCCCCGCATTATGCAAATCATAATGCGCTGCCGATGATGCGCGTGCCTGCGGTTAAGTTATTCAGATTATTTCGCTCTTGTAATTGCGTGCGTTGAAGCACGTTCAGGGCATTGCTTTGGCTGACATTCAAATCCACCGCGTTCAGGCGCAGATTATCCAGCTCCTCACGCCGCGACAGCTCATCTTCTGTTTCTTCAAACATGCCAAGCAATACCGCCTGCGATGAGCCTGCGCCGGATCCAACGCCTTGTGATCCAAAGCTGGCGCGTTGACGGGCAACGGCGCGTTTTAATGCGGCTTTGCGCTCATCCTCATTTTGTGCGGCGCTGAGCGCGATTTGTTGTTTCTGGAGCGCCGCATCCTGCGCCTGTTGCTGCTGTTGCAACGCTTGGCGTTCCTGTAATTGCTCTAACGCCTGATCTTGAGATTGACGGCGTGAAAATTCATTCACCGCCAGCCCAACGCCCTGCGTTACCAATGCTGATGTTAAAACCGGTACAAGTGCACCCATATCCGTATCCTTTCTTTAGTCATTCACTTTGATTTCTGAGGCCACAAAAAGCAGCGTAAAGGGCAATGGCAAATCCTGTTCTATCCGCCAGAGCGGTGAAACGCCCTGTTTCTGCCACCCGAGCGCGCGTACGCGTACATCCCCGCTTATGATTTGATTGGGTTGATCCAGAATGTCTGATCCGAATTCCTTCAACGAAACATCTTTTAAACCCCGCCCGACATCAAGGCGCATCGCCGCCGTATCCTGCAACCTGAAAATCGCCTCTATTAAACGTATCTTGCGCCCTGCACCTATCTTGCCGACCTCATTCGGGGGCAATGGCTCTACGATATGCGTATAAGGAAGCCCGATCTGCACCGCGCTTGCGGGTTCAGACAGGGTCACTGCGCCGCCAAGAACCGTTTGCGGGGCAATCACCGCGCCATCGGCCACAATCGAAACCTCTTGCCCATCAAGATGATCCAGCCCCGACCACACAGTTGCGGGTGAACCGACCTGACCTGATAATGCGGAATCCAGATGAAGCGCCGCATCAAATTGCTCAATGAAATAACTGCCATCCCTTAGGATGAGCATATAAACATCATCCCCCACCGCCGCGACGGATTTCACAGCGCCATCTGTTTCATGCAGCGTCCACGCCGATACGGCCTCTGCCCGAAAAACGGTCAGGGTTGCGAACTTGCCGTCTTCGCGCACCACAAATAATAAGCGGTTCTTTTGATCATAATCTTGCTCAATCGGTGTGCCGATCACATGCCGCGATAGCAACGCCAAATCGGTTGAGGTATAGGCTTGTTCCAAATCCGTATAGAGGAACTCATACAGCCCCTGCCCGCTGCGCGCGCAATAAAGCGTCGCCCCATCGACATTTACCGGCGGCACGTACCGATCGATGCGAGATCCCGTGCGGGTTTGCCTGCGAATTTGCACTGAAATGGGCGTGAGCGGATCCCCCGTGATCATCCATTCCGCGCCTGATGTGAAAACCTGCAAATGGCGCGATGAAAAAACGCCGCGAATGGCATTCACCTGATCAGAGAGGATCGAAAATTCGATCGCTTCATCATCCAGCCCTTCGCCCAGATCAAAATTAAACAAATCGCCTGACTTCGAAAACCATAGGCGATTTGGTAAATCCCGACTGCCGCCAATGACAAGACGGTCTTGGTGAAACGCCACCGTTACGGGGTATCCGCGTACAGCGCTAAACGCCTGTTCATACCAATCAATTGTTGCGTCGGTATTGGGCAGGGTTAAGAACTCCTCACTCTCCGCGTCATCAGGATCATAATCGGGATTGGGTTTGGGAATTACCGTGCCGCTGACCACTGTCGGGGAATCAAAATCCGTAATCTCAATATCAATGCCGCGCACACGTAGGCGCGTGCCCTCATGCCCCGCCGCAAACACATCCGCCGACGCGGTGAGGGTAATTGCGCCATCTGTCGCGCTCGGCGTGACGCTGACCGCGCTGTCTGCAAATTTGAAAAAGGGCTGAAAGATAATATCGTTATCTGTGAAATACACCCAATCCATCAGCGTCCAAACACCACCGACAGAGCGCACCAGCTTTTTCGGCGGCACATCAGGATGCACCAACAACAGCGTATCCGCGCTTTGTGTCCAGGCCAGTTGCGGAATTTGCGATAGGCTCCACGGCGCCGCGATCGTTTGTTCTTTAATGCCGCCCGAATAGATATCAATCTGCCCGTCTGTCACCACAAGCAGCGCCGTTTGCTGGGTGTTAAATTCAAACGCGATCAGCTTGCCATCCCCCGCGGCGGTATCAATATAGCCAAGCCCCGCGCGTCTGGTCACACCGCCTGTTGGCTTAATGAATACATTTCGCAGCGCCAGCGCCCCATTATCATAGGCGCGTAAATCGCCGCGCCCCAAAAGCTCTTGGCTCACCTCCCCCGCGGTGAAGGTGGTTTTAATATCTCTTATTCGTGTCATGATTTTTCCTCACTCGCTATGCTTGCGCTCAAGCCATAAAAAAAGCCCCGCATCTGCGAGGCTCGATTATAAAAAATTTCAAAAAGGTCTTAGCCGTTCGTGTAACGCTCATCCTGATCTATATCAAGATCAAGCGATTGCCCCGCGACAAGCTGCACATTGGCCACAGGCGATGTTTTCGGCTGCACGGCGCTGGTTCTCAGGTTCAGCCATTGCCCGGGCGTGTTATCAATATCATTCAGATATTTGTCAATCGCCGGAAACTCAGTGCGCATGTCTTCTTCGCTCATCCCGTCATATTGGATGGCACACATATCAACATAACATTCGCGCACAAATGATTTTTGAATTTGCGTGCCGTCCTCGCTTAAAACATCTGCGGCGACATCATCATTGGAAAACCGTACGCACATATGATCATAAGCCTGAATCATACTTTCATCTTCTGATCCCGGACGACAATATTCAAGCTTCTCACCCGCGCCCTTGGTTTCATCATCCACCACCATAAAGCCTTGCCTGCGCCAGAAATTAATGCGGCGCTCCGCGAAATCAATCGCTTCGGGTAATTCTTCTTCCGCGTATCCTGAATCATGCAAACGATCAGGGTCTTCGATATCAATTAATGTATGGGTCACGCCGTAACGCTCTGTCATGTAATCAGAAACGCCCTGATTAAATTGCGGCCCGATCCCAAGGTTTCGAACCTCTTCGATCACGCCTGTCCATGGCACATACATGGCCTTGTGGCCTGTGCGCTCGGCATTTTCGTCTTGCCCTAAAATTACCTGAGACAGCTCTATCCCAACCGCGCGGCCTGTATCATCGCGCAGCAGGAAAAAATTCTCACCATTTTCAAAACGCTCAGTGAGCAGTTCAATCGGCTCACGGTCATTTTCATCGGTAAAGATTTGCTCTAACAGCGGATTCCATTCACGCTCTAGGGTCTGCGTATCCATCACGCGTTCAATGCGAAATGTTTGCGCCAAACCTGCCGCCGCATTAGGATTATGCGATGACGTAAATTTTTCAGAAATGTCAGGCAAGTTACCCGCGTCTATAGGACGATCACCTTGCATATATGTACTCTCACCCCTGATAACAGGATATTTTATTGTTTCTTATACGCCTCAAAATACCATAAATTTCAAAAACAAAGCAAAACAAAACGACGAACGCCACGCAATAAAAAAACCCGCCTGATCGCGGGTTCTTCAATTCTTATTGTAACGCTTTTTTAAATACCGAGCACTTGCTCTTCATTTTCATTGTCATCCAAAACAGGGTGCACAGGCATTTCCGCACCCTGCGTATCAACCTTAGGCGCTTCATCATCTGTTTTCAACGCAACCGTAACACCACCTTCTGCGCCAAGAGCCTCTTCGCCGTATTCGTCACTGATTGTTCCAATATTATCTAAACCCATTTTTATATCCTCTTATCTTATGTAATTTATAATATCTTATAGCATAATATTATTGCTAAGCAAGAAAACTACTCGTTATCAAGCCCCCATGTCTCCCGTATGCGCTCATGCGGGATTTCATTTTGCTTACCTATACGCGCGTCCAATTTCTGCAGCCACCTGCGAAACATGAATTTATCCTCAGGTTTATCAGGATCTTCGCTTACAAAATTACGGGATATCGGATTATAAACCTGCGTGATGCGCTCACCTGCAATATATTTTTGATAGAAGCCTTCTGTGTTTTCTTTAAGAGTTGAGTTCAGATCATCAAGGTCCAGCCCTTCCTCTCGCACGCGTCTGAACGTATCCTCCACGCGATTTAACATCTCCATAAAACCGGGGTCAATCGGCGTTCTCTTATCAGCATCGCGGTATAGATCAATTTCATGCTCATCAAGCACACGCCAACCAAATGTCTTCGCCACATTTACACCGCCATGGCCATCCCGCTCGATTGAGAAATAGGACACAACCGCCGTCAACTCACCATCAGGATCGCCCTTAACCTGCGAAACCTCATTCAGTTCGTTAAATCCTCTTTTCAAGGCCAATGAAAATTTATCGACAGATGCAACCATCACCCAACTTTTATGTTTATTATTTCCTATAAATTTAACGCAGCAAGCAAATTATTACAAACTTTATGCTCAGTTTAGCTACGCACATCAATCAGGGTAAAATCTTCAATACGCCCCGGTGTATCTTGCTGCGCATCAATTTGACGGGCGCGTTCAAATTCCCGCTCTGCCATACGTATCATGGTTTCTGATCGTGATGTGCTTTCCGTTACCGGAATGGTAAATTCCGCCGATAATTTCGCAATCAGCGCCGCATCAAAATATGGGGGGAAGCTGCTCTCATCTGGTCTGAAAATATATGTCAGCACCACATCAGGCGCATTGGTATGCAGCGCGCCGCTTACGATTCGGTAATTAAGCCCGCGTCCGCGCGTACCGCTGCCTGCACTCAGCGCGCGCAGGAAATCATTCGGCAATTGATAGGCGTAATCATAATCCGCCACAGGCGTCACGGCGAGCTGATCTAACGCAAGCTGCCCGCTTGCAAAACTCCACGCATAGGCAGAGAGCAAAGCATCACGCACCTGCGCATACAACGCACCTGCAATCTCGCTTTCCGCACTGCCGTCATCAAAATTGGTTATCGGCGCCGCACCGATTTTAATCAGCGCGCGGCTACAGAGGGCAATATCTGATAATGCCATAGTCAAATTCTCCTTTTAATTTATAAATTGAGCAACAGCCGCAGGCCTTCAGAATATCTGAAGAACGCCCGCGGCTGCGCTATGTCGATACCTTCGAATAACCGGATCGTGTAAAAGGCTTACGCATGGTAAGAGGGAAAAACCTGCGCCTTTAGGATGAGCCTTTTTTTGCAAATCATCACGCGATTATAGTGATAAGATCATCACCTTAGTTTTTGAAGGAAACAGAACATTATGTCTGATATATGGCCTGCATAGGCAGACTTAGACATAAGCTGCTATCGTGACGCTGCTGCCGGTGTTGGCGGTTACAACGTAAAACGTCGTAGACGGCGTTCCGTCAGTATCGATATTGGCAATTATCAGGTCGTTAACATTGAGCATGCCGGCCGCCGGAGAAAAATAATCCGCAGTCTCGACGCTACTATCAACGCTCGTGTAATGCCATAAAGTAAAATTGTTCGCATAGGCGAGCACACTTAAATCAGTTGCTTTAAAAGCCATGATTTATCTCCTTATTGAATTTGTATGAGAATGGGATTAGTCGGGTGTTTCATCACAATTGATGACAACGATCCCCGCTTCATCAATCAGACCTGCGCCTTGGCTCATCATGTTATTCACAAAATGCGCCGCGCGATCACCGTGCCATGACACGTCGGTTTGCACATCACTGGCGGCGGCGTGGCCGACAGATGTTTTGTGATAATAATAACAAGAGCGAATATCACTTCCGTCAATCGGCAATCCCGAATGCGGGATAAAGATTGTGCCGAGGAACATTTTCGCCTGCGTGATAGAGGCAAAAGGAAGATTATCTGCCCCGACATAATCGGCGTTAACGAATTCATCAATGGCGAGAAGCTCACTCCACTGTTTCCAACCGACAACGCAAAAACGTTGCCCGTCATCAGGCACATCTTGCGCACCGAATGTTTCAAACGCATTTAGAATTTTATCCTTAGTCATGCCAACATTACCATCAGCAATTACCTGCAATGACGCGTCCTCTAATGCACCGATGATCAACTCATCAGTTTTGCGCCCCAAGGCGTGTGCGCCTGCGCTGGCGATGACCTGACGCTCATCAATATTGGTTTTGAGCTCATCCAAGCGATCAACCCAATCCCCTGCGTAATAATCACTCAGCACGACTTCAATATTGGAGTGATCCAAATTCATCACAGGAACCATGCCATGCGTCGATTTCGTGCTTGCCGTACCCTTACCGACCTTTTGGAAAACAGCCGAAGAGCCGTTAACGTCAGTAATAGTACGCACTGTGTTTCTGAGCTTTGACCCCTGACGCTGATACGCCTCATGGACTTCACGCTCAAATTGCTTAATAAAAGCCTGATCTATCGTAGTAGACATACGTAAACCTCATTTCTTAATGTTAATAAATGGAAAAATAATCCGCTTTTGGTTGTCTTGAAATAAGGCCAGTCAAGGGATTGCGCCTAATCGCAGGCACATGCATATGTGTTCTCTGCATATCGACTTCATGGATTCGTGCACAAAAAATCCAACAAAAAGTCACAATAATGGCGTTGATTTACAAAATATAGGAATTAATTCACAATAAGTCAAGGAAAAAGTTAAAATTTTGTGGGTATTTCGACAAAAAGGTTAATTTTGCCTTAATTTTGCCAGAAATATATATTAGCTTATTTTCATAAATAGTTATAACTAAAGAGAAACTCATGTTTGGTAAAGTCATATCATCTCCGGGAACGGAAGATAGAAGCGCCCTTCTACAAAAGAACAGACAGCATGCGCGTCGTTCTGATGATAGATGTGTCAGCATTATCAACGGACAAATGCATCCTGTCGAAAACTGGAGCAAAGGTGGCATGCTGATATCTGCAGATGATCGCCTGTTTGGTATCGATCAGGAATGCACCTTCACATTAAAATTTAAATTACGTGACGAAATCATGGAAATCGACCACAAGGCAAAGGTCATCCGAAAAGCGCCCAGTAAGGTTGCTTTGAGATTTTTGCCTTTGAATAAATCTGTACAAGCCAGATTTCAGCAAGTTGTCGATGATTACGTTGCGCAACGTTTTGTGGATTCACAAACCGTATAGATGCTTGTTAAGTTGAGAAAATTAAGTGAGCCTTCCGCCAGAAAAGCGGAAGGCTCTAACTATTGGCGCTTAAATATTTGTGTAATTTTATGACTCACCATACACAGACTGAAACCCTTGCGTCACCTTCGCCACAAAAGCCGGGTCTTTATCGCGCCAATATTTAGGATCGCGCATCATCGAAGAGAGCTCTGCCTCATTGACCGCACCGTCAACACGGCCTCCACCGCGAGAAAGCTTAGGCTCCCCGCCTTTCATCATACGATGCAGTGCCAGTACCCCCTCATAAGATGATGATAAATTGTCCAGAACGTCCGCAGGCAGACTTTTCTGACCAAAGGATAATAACTGACGGGAAACCATTTTCCATTGCTCTACCCCGCCGAAATGGTTGATCAGTTTTTCCACTTCTCTGTCCGCATTAAAATCAGCGGCAATTTCAGCAACCATTGGCACTAATTTCTCTGCTGCCAAATCATATATTGCTTGTGCTTGATCTGATGTCAGCCCCAATTCATACATGCGCTGATTAACTTCACTGTCAGGCTTGAACAAACCATGTTGACACTCAATGCAATACTCATCAGCAGACTTTGGTGGTCTGGGCATTTGTGAAAGCCTGTTTTCTAACTCTTTATAAGATTTAGCCATCATCTCAAACCTAATTTCACCGGTATCAGGGTCTTTAAATTTATCCGGAATATCTCCATTTAACAGATTTTCTTCATTCATTGTTTAACGCTCCTTTTTTTAACAATTTAATTTATTTCAGTGTTTCGGTTGTCACCGTTCATCGCCGGCGCCGGCATAGAGGCATCGGCGATAATCTCAGTGCGCATCAAATCACTGGGCACGGCCAACGCCTCCCCCAGAAAACGCGCCGCAGCAGGTAAGTCCACAGACCTTGAAGCCTCAGGCCCCATTGCAAGCACCGACGAAATCCAACTCAGCGTGTTTTGCACATTCTTCTGCCCTTGTGATCTGGCAAGCGGCGAACGGTAATCAACGGATACAAGCCGCCCGTCCAAAGCAATATCGGGGACCTCCCCACGACGTTTCAAAATATCAAATGCACGTTTGATGAGCGGGGTTAATAATTCAGATTGCAGCCGCCCATAAGTTGCACCAAGCAACATCGTCATCTCTGCAGACCTTTCAATCACCTCTGTTGCCGTCATACGCGGCCCGGAAATCGGCATGAGCTTATCTGTTAATAATGCATGACGGATCGACGATTGCAGCCTGTCCAACATCAACTGCGAAACATCAAACCGCCCGGGCATGTCCAGAGGCTGCAAGCCTTTTGATCCTATTGCTTTCGGGATAATGCTTCCGGGTGTAAGCTCTATGTTCGCGGGGTTTAGCACGCCATCATCATCGGCCTGCCAAATCCCCGTTACCGCGATTGATGCGTTTTTTAATATCAACTCCACCACTTTATTTGCCGTTTTAATATCCGGCAAAGCCTTCATTATAGGAGATCGCCCATAGATCTCACCCGGCGATTTCAACCATCTGAAATTAATAATGGGGGAAGTGGCAAAACGCCCTGTCTGCAAAATCACAGGTCGTTCAGGATCTTCGAATAAAAACGCGGCATAATCATAGGATAGCTCTCCCGGCATGACTGTTTCCAGGACATCAAATTTCATCTGCGGATCGCTCTGTGTTGCAGTTAAGATATCAGTCGGGATTTCCGCGTACGGAAACCGTGATGTAATTTGATCCAATGTCATAGCAATGCGTCGATATGACCCATCAAGCAATCCTGACACGCCTTCTTCCAAAACAATGTTTTGCAAAGGCACGGCGGCAAAATGAAATGCGGAAAACTCGCCCGGTTCTGCTTCTTCAAATGACAATGACGCCGTACCGCCAACAACCAAATCCAAATAACATTGATGTATTTCAACAGCAAAGTTAGAACGATCGAAATGCGCCTGAATTGTTTTCCCTGCCTGCTCTAACACAGGGGCCAGCGCATCAGCATCCGCGGGTGATAAATCAGGCCCGGGTTTTAAACCAAACCATTGCGACCATGTCGGCGTTAAATTGCCGAGCAAACTCGCAGCGAGTTGCTCTACCGCATCCATTGCCGTTGCATCATAAATTTTACCGGTCTTAACCTGCCCGGGGCGCGAACCGCTATTAAATCCCGCCCTTTGCGGTAAGGCATAATCATAGCATTCCTGCCATAAGCTCTTCCATACATCCCGTTTCTTACGCGCATTATTGTATCGCTCAATTAATATTTTGATCCGGCGTTGTTCACCTTGGTCAATCAAATCTTTTTGTCTTTGCTCTGCCATCATGTCTTTTCTCCGCCTATTCGCCCAATAATGTTTTACGAGCCGCTGTGTTATCCGCTTCTCTCAAAAACCCTTGAAAACTGGTTGCTATTGTTCCCAGCCTGCCACGACCACGCGCCAGCAGGCTCTTCTCACGCTCTTGTGACTCTTGCTCCGCACGGCTTTGCGCGTCAGGTTGCGTGCTTTGGCCTTCCGTTGTTGTTTGCGTTACTACAGGTGCCTGAACAACCGGGCTCTGTGGTACTTTTGGGGTAGAACTTAAGCTTCCCATGCTAACTCTCCTTTATAATTTTGATGTGTAGGGATGGTTTGTTTGGTTGAGTTCAAATGGCAATAAAGCTGCCACGGCGTTAGAATAGAGCGCTTATGAACCCCTAAGATGCGTTTGCATGCCTCAACACAGGTAAATAGCATGATAGGTGCGGTGCGCTTTATATCGCGTGCCAAGGGTGCCTGAACCGTATGATGTCCGCGCTCTTCCAGCCATGAAATCAAATCGAATTCCGCAGGAACGTTATGCACAACCACCTCCATGAAACTGGCCAGCGGATCAATACTTGTCCAATGTTGCCCATCATGAAGAACGATAAAACAATGCCTGAACCCCTGCCTTAGTCCCTTTAGCCAAGGAAGGTCGGTTTGATTTGTAAAAACAACCCATGCCTCCTGTGACTGAAATTCAGCAATGTCAAAGTGTCTGCTTGTTTTCATTGTGCTGCGCCTCCTTGTAAATTCGGAAACAAAGTAGGCATCGCGCATCCATCACTATTGGCGTATGCCGCCATCCAGGATTCTTTTGTGACAATGCCCTTACGCTCCAACACAGGGCGCATGCGATCAAATGCTTCATGCCATAAAGTATGTGCGCGCTGCTCTTTTACACGTCTTGGATCCGGTGCCATATGGCGCCGTCCGTAGTGCCGTAAAACCAATAAATGATCACGCACCAACCTGCGCTTTCGGTAAAGGCCGTCCAGCACCTTGAGAATATCCACAGGTTCGCACGGACGTTTAATCGCCCCTGCGCCTGCCACATATTTTGCACCTTCATTACGTGCCTGCTGTGCGGCAATAAACCAGAACCATACATCCTCAACAGAATCAAAAGGTACGCACTCTTCATTATTCATACTCAAATCACTATTAACGCTCAGTTTCTTTACCTTACCGCTCATCGCTTTGCCTTTCGTTTTTGTGTGGGGTGGTTTTTTATGTGTGCAAAGAGAAACAAATGTTCACTTTATGTTCTCATGTATGATATAAAAAAAATCCACTGTCAAGGAAAATCTATGAATATTTTCCTATTTACCTTTTCGCGCATTAATGGGATTACTGTCCTAGAATCTAGAATCAAACATACAGGTATCTTAAATTTCCCATGTTTACACACGCACAAATTTGGCAAGGTTTAGACAGGCTTGCATCCGAAAAAGGGTTCTCACCATCCGGCTTGGCGAAGCAAGCAGGCCTTGACCCCACTTCGTTCAATAAAAGCAAACGCGTTAGCCCCGAAGGCAAGCCGAGATGGCCATCAACAGAAAGCCTGTCCAAAGTATTATCGGTAACAAATGCAACGATGTCGGACTTTATCGCTTTAATCGGTGAAACGCCTCCAAAGTCCCTAACAGAGGCAGATCGTAAAGATATTGCGAACCGCGCGGCAAAAGCCCTGATTGAAACCGAATCTGTTTTGTTTAACGCAAAAGAACCGTTCACATTAAAATCAGGCAAGAAAAGCCCGGTATATATTGACTGCCGACGTTTGATTTCGTTCGTACAAGAACGTAACGCCCTGATGAATGACGCCGCACAAATATTGTCTTCGGAAATCGGCAGCAGCAATATAGATTTACTAGCAGGCGGAGAAACCGCCGGAATCCCCTATGGGGCGTATATATCCGATCGCCTTCACAAACCAATGATTTATGTCCGAAAGGAACCTAAAGGCTATGGCCGTATGGCGCAAATTGAAGGCCATATGCCCGAAGAAAACGATAAAGGCGAAAAGCCCAATGTTATTTTGATCGAAGATCTACAGACTGACGGCGGAAGTAAGCGCATTTTCATAGAAGCCTTACGCGAAGCAGGAGCAACGGTTGAACATGCCTTTGTTGTGTTCCATTACGGAATTTTTGATGCCAGCATTGAAAACATGAAAAACCTTGGCATCACATTACACGCCCTTACGACTTGGTGGGACGTTCTCGATGTTGCAAAAGAACATGATTATTTTGATGCTGCGACATGCCAATCAGTTGAAGAATTCCTGCAAAATCCTATACAATGGCAGGATAAACAGAATTAGGCTTATTTCTATATGAAATTACATTTTCACGCATCCGACAATCCGCGCCCGCAAGCCGCATATCGTGATCTGACAGAGAAATACACGCATCATGATATTGATGATGCAGATGCAATCATTGTGCTGGGCGGTGACGGGTCAATGCTTCGTGCGCTGCACCAGTTCACAGGTAAGAACCTTCCGATATATGGGTTAAATCTTGGTACACTCGGCTTCTTACTAAATGAATATAAAAACACAGATTTAATAGAACGTGTTTCTCGTGCGAAAGCTTATGAAATTCACCCGCTGCAGATGACCGCGACAGATATTCACGGGAACACACACACGGCGCTGGCATATAACGAAGTATCGCTCATTCGCGAAACACATAGTTCTGCGCAAATTATGGTCTTTGTAAATGATGAGGTTCGCCTGCCGCTTTTGGTCTGTGATGGTATTATGCTCTCTACGCCTGTCGGCAGCACGGCTTACAACTCATCCGCTGCCGGGCCGATCGTCCCGTTAAGTGCGAACGTCCTTCCCCTCACACCGATCAGTGCCTTCAGACCAAGGCGTTGGCCGGGCGCGCTTTTGCCGAACACATCTGTTGTTCGATTTGAAGTCATAAGGCCAAAAGAAAGGCCCATCAGTGCCTCTGCCGATGCAACAGAAATTCGTGATGTCGCAACCGTAGACATCGAAGAAGCACGCAATATATCGGTTAATCTTCTTTTTGATCCTGAAAACCATCTGGAAGAACGCATATATCAGGAACAATTCGCGCCATAAAACACACATGCATGCGTATGTATTTTTTTATATAACGGATTCTGTAGTATTCCTGCATAGTCATGTTAACATGCAAGATTATAATCAATGTGATGGAAGTACAATATGCCCCTAAAAGTATTAGTCGCAGATGATCAGAAAATGACCAGAATGATGGTTGAGAAGCTTTTAACCGACCGTGGCTGCGATGTCACCACGGTGTCTGATGGCAGGCAAGCCATAGCGTTTGCAAAGGAAGAAGCGTACGACCTTATCATTACAGACATTATGATGCCTGAAATCGAAGGAATCGAAGTTGTTTCTGAGGTCATAAATGAGAACATCGACGTCAAAGTGATTGCTATGACATCCGAAGGAAACGTCGGACATACCAGCTTTCTTAAAATTGCCGAAACTCATGGCGCTTCGGGAAGCATCAGAAAACCATTCACGCCTGAAGAACTCATCGAAAAAATTAAAGAAGTCGGCCTTACCATGCCTGATGGAAAGTAAGGCCGGATTCCCTTAAGACTTTCTTGGTTTTGCCGCTTTTAAATCCCTCAAGCGACGACGCTCTGTCAGTTCATTTTCAATTTGACTGAGCCCTTGAAGCATTTCTTCATTTAAGTTGCCGCCCTGAACGACATCTTCAGGGATCAAACCAAGCTTTTTCGCAATATGTTGGTATCCGTCAACAAGGTTACCAAGATCAAAACGGAAACGGTCTTTATCCATTTTTTCGCCTGTTTTTGCATCCCACAAACGGCAATTATCCGGTGACACTTCGTCAGCAAGCACCAGGTACAATTCCCCCTGCTCGCCCCAAATGCGTCCGAACTCAAGCTTGAAATCAACCAGTCGCAGGCCAATGCCGGAGAATAACCCATTAAGGTAATCATTCACGCGCCATGCCATGGAAACCATTTCTTCCAGTTCATACGGATCGGCCCAACCAAATGTCATAATATGATCTTCACCAACAAGCGGGTCGCCCAATTCATCTTTCTTGTAATAAAACTCAACCAGCGGCTTATGAAGGATTTCCCCCTCCTTCAGCCCCAAGCGCTTACATAGTGATCCCGCAGCAATATTACGAACAACCAATTCAATCGGTATAATATCAACACTGTAAACCAACTGCTCACGCATATTTTCCATGCGGATAAAATGCGTCGGAATTCCGATTTCTTCGAGTTTGGTCATCAAATGAGACGAAATACGATTATTCAAAACCCCCTTACCGTTAATTACATCATGCTTTTCTGCGTTAAACGCGGTCGCATCATCTTTGAAATATTGAATAACAGTGCCGGGTTCAGGGCCCTCATATAGGATTTTCGCCTTGCCTTCATAAATTTTGTTACGTCTTGCCATAAATTTACCTTTAAATTTTAATTACCCTTCATATAACAATGGATTTACTCAGATTCAAATGATAGAAATCATTAAAGAATAATTTTTTACAAAATCTTGCGTTTATAAGGAGACCAGCATGACCACGTTCGATGATCGGGAAAAAGGATTTGAGAAGAAATTTGCTTTCGAAGAACAGATGGATTTTACCGTAGAAGCACGCCTCTCAAAGCTATATGGGCTTTGGGCTGCAGAGAAATTAGGCCTTACTGGCGCAGATGCTGAAACCTATGCCTCTCAGGTAGTAACTGCAAACCTTGAAGAACCCGGTTTTGGAGATATCCTTCGAAAAGTCAGAAAAGACTTTGATGACAAAGGGGTTGATATTTCTGACCATGTCATGCAGGTAGAGCTTGAAAACTGCTTTGAAGAAGCAAAAAAGCAAGTCAGAGAAAACAAATAAGCACAAAGGCTAGTTAACATGGCAATGGATGCAGCAACAATTGAAAAATTGATACAGGAAGGCCTTCCTGACGCAAAAGTGCGTATCGAAGACCTTCGCGGCGATGGTGATCATTACGCGGCATATGTAACGTCCCCATCGTTCGAGGGGAAATCACGCGTAGAACAGCACAGAATGGTCTACGAAGCACTGGAAGGTAAAATGGGCACTGATTTACACGCGCTTGCGCTTCAGACATCAGTGTCGGAATAAAAAAATTGTAAGGAAAAAAAATAATGGAAAATGTAGTTTTTGATCGTATTCAAAAAGAAATTGACGCACATGATGTGGTTCTGTTTATGAAAGGCGAAGCCGCCTATCCACAATGCGGTTTTTCATCTTTGGTCGTTCAGGTTCTCTCTCAACTTGGTGTTACATTCCGTGACATCAACGTTTTGGAAGATAACGACATTCGTGAAGGCATTAAAGAATTCACAAAATGGCCGACAATCCCACAATTGTACGTCAAAGGCGAATTTGTCGGCGGATGCGACATTGTTCGTGAAATGTACGAAAGTGGCGAATTACAGAAGCTAATGCAAGATAAAGGCGTTCAAATCGCCGCTTAACGCGTTACCTTACTGTGGCGATATATACCGCAGGACATCATCAAGCCAAACCCGATTAGGGCAGACAACATCGACGTGCCGCCATAGGATATGAGCGGCAAAGGTGCCCCTACGACCGGAATAAGCCCCATAACCATCGCGATATTGATAAACACATAGAGCGAAAAGTTTACACTGACGCCCAGCGCAAGATAGCGGCCGAAATTGTTGCGGCATCGTAAAGCCGTGCTGAGGCCCGTGATAAAAACAAACAAAAATAAGCTCAGCAAAAACAAGCCCCCGAACAAGCCCCACTCCTCTACCCATAGGGTGAAAATAAAGTCCGTTTGTTTCTCAGGCAAAAAATTCAAATGGCTTTGCGTTCCTTGCAAAAACCCTTTTCCTTCCACGCCCCCGGAACCAATGGCAATTTTGGATTGTGTAATATGATAGCCCGCGCCAAGTGGGTCACTCTCCGGATTAAGGAACGTCATAACGCGTGCCTTTTGATAGGAATGCAAGAACTGCCATGCAATCGGAATACTGACAATCGCCACAATAATTGCCCCTATAAAAAGCCATAGCGGCGCGCCGGCCATAAAAACCATAGCAGCGCCGGCCATAACAATCATTAAGGACGTCCCCAGATCAGGTTGCAACAACACCAATGCGACAGGCGTAAGAATAACCAATGCAGGAACAATCAAGAATGATAGGCGCCGCGCCTGTTCAGGACTGGCCCCATGAAAGTGCCGTGCCAAGGCCATCAACACAGCAATTTTCATCAACTCTGACGGTTGGAGCTGCATAAAACCAAGATTGATCCAGCGTTGCGCGCCCATGCCGACATGCCCCTTAATTTCAACAAACAGCAAAAGCCCTAAACCTATGAAATAGAGCGGCCATGTCAGGCGATACCACCATTTAATATCAATCAGCGCGATTACGATCATTCCGATCACCCCAACCCCAAAGCGCATCAACTGACGCGAGGCCCACGGATCAAAATCCCCACCCGCAGCAGAATAGAGAGAGGCAATGCCGACTGTTGCCATCGAAACGACCAAAATAATTAGCCACCAATTTAACTTAGCCAGCTTTTGCGCAAAGCTCATATCATTTTGAATAAACATGGAATAAACCATCTATAAACCGCCTCCCAACGTATTAGAGACAGGTTTTTTGGGCGGCCATATTGATAGTGCGCCATCCTCTTTGATTTCGGGCTGCATATTGGTTCTTGCAGGATCGCGCTTTTGTGTATGCTCCAGTAAAACCTTCGCCAACGGCGCAGCTGCGCGTGAGCCACCAATGCCGTGCTCTACAACAACAGAACACACATATCTTGGATTCTTCGTCGGTGCATAACCAACGAATAACGCGTGGTGGCGTTGTTTCCACGGTAAATCCTCATTCTTGATACCAAGGCGGCGCTGTTCCGCCGTAATTCTTTGCACCTGTGAAGTTCCGGTTTTGCCTGCCATTTCAAAACCCGCTTCCTCGATACGTGATCCAAAGGCAGTTCCCTTGCGATCATTCACTGCCATTTCCATCCCCTGCATCACCAAATCTATATCCGCCTGCCTCAAACCAATTTTATCCCAGTTTTCGCGCCCTAAAAATTCATCCCCTAAATAGCCGCTAATCCATGGTTTTACCGCGAATCCACCATTAACCATACGCGCCGTCATCACAGCCAGTTGCAACGGCGTCGCCAACACATTGCCCTGACCAATACTCGAAACAATTGTTTCCCCCGCATACCAGCTTTTTCCTAAAACACGTTTTTTCCAAGCGATATTCGGGATTAGGCCTGATTTTTCTTGTCCCAGCCCTAAATCAAGATACTCCCCCAATCCCAGACTGTTCGCCATTTCCGCGATGGCATCGATGCCGACCTCAGTCGCCATTTTATAAAAATATACGTCACAGGACTCCGCCAAGGCACTGCGTAAATCAACATTGCCGTGCCCCCATTTTTTCCAACAATGAAATTTATCTTTGCCGTATTCATAATGCCCCGGACAAAAAACCTTCGTATTTCGGTTAATTACTCCGGCTTTAAGGCCGGCAAGGGCCGTCACCATTTTAAATGTTGATCCGGGCGGGTACTGGCCGGCAATTGCTTTGTTGGTTTGCGGATGACCGGGATTATCAATTAATTCTTGCCACTTTTCTTGTGATATCCCTTGTACAAACATATTAGGGTCAAAAGCCGGATAAGAAGCCAGCGCATAGATCGCACCATTATGGGCATCCATAATCACAGCAGAGGCACTTTTATGCTCTGACAAAGTTTCCATTGCAAAACGTTGCAATTCACCATCAATCGTCAAGGTTACCCGCTTACCGGGTAATGAGTTTTGACGTTGTAATTCTCTAACCTCTCTGCCGATCACGTTCACTTCCACTTCCGCGGCCCCTGCCTTTCCGCGCAGTTCCTGATCAAACACCTTTTCTATGCCTGTTTTTCCGATACGAAACCCCGGCAAACGCAACACAGGATCATCGCTTTGCAAGTCATCCTTGGACACAGCACGCACATAACCGACAACATGCGCAGTTGCATCACGATACGGATAAGAGCGCACATCACCCACATCAATAAACAAACCGGGTAAATCAGGCAGATTGACTTCCACGCGGGCGACCTCGCCCCAACTTAGCCCTTCCCTGATTTTTATAGGAATAAATTTCGCGACCTTCTTAGAATCTTTGATTACACGGGCAACATCATCATCACTTACATCAATAATCTTTTGAAGCGCCCTTAGCGATGCCTCCATATCTTCGGTTTGCTCCGGAACAATCAAAACCCGGTATGTCTGCGTATTAACGGCAAGCGGAACACCAAAACGATCGACTATATGGCCACGAGGAGGTGGAAGAATTTTTATATTAATTCTGTTTTTATCGGACAGCATCTTATAACGCTTGCCCTGTGCAATCTGAAGCCACGCCAAGCGACCACCAAGCACACATAGCCCCAGAGCCTGCAAACCACCTACAAAAAATGCACGCCTGGTAAAAATCCTCTCGCTATATTCATCATGATGCATGAATCGCTCTCATCTATTTCACGGCACTATATTGCCCCTGAATTTCAGGAAGCATTTTATGTGACAGGTGCAAAATTACGCTGACAACCGGGAACAAAAACACACCGAATGTCCACGATGTTAAAATAGGCTCTACAGCACTCCAGTTTAAGCGTAACAGGCCAAAACACCCCCATTGCAGGAACAAAGCAACGGCACTAACAAATGTATAGCCCAACCAAACAACGATAAATTGCTGGCCCGTCATAAACAGTCTTTGTGAGGATACGTTATGCCTAAGAGTTAGCAAAATCAGAGCATTCAAACCAACAGGCCATCCACTCAACAAATCATAGCAAATACCGATTATAAACACGAGCACAGGGGGAATAAGGGTCGGCCGATAAATCGACCAATAGTAAAACACCATAACAATAAACGGGATATCCATAGCCATAGCGACAGGCGTTGAAATTGAAATAATATTCAAAATAAAAAACAAAAACAGCAAAACATACACAGCACTTAGCCGTATAAAAATATCGATATATTCTGATAGTGTTTGCATCTTCTGTTTACTTCTCCCTCAGCAAAACTCTGACAATTTGCAATGTGTTAAAATCAGAAAACAGAACGACTTCTAATCCCCCATTTTCATTTGCGACCACACGCCCCACGGGCAAACCTTGCGGGTACACCCCGCCATAGCCCGAAGTTACGACCCTGGCGCCTTCATTGATTGTTGTATCCTCCGGAATATGAATTAGGCGCGGATTTTGCTCATTCATACCTGCCATTATTGCATGCTGACCGGAATCTTCGACGACGACAGGCACCCGTGAATTCACATCATTAACCAATATGATCCTTGACGTCTCCTCTCCTACCTCCACCACACGCCCGACAAGCCCTTCACCGGCGACAACAGCGGCCCCCTTAATAAGCCCTTCATCAGCCCCCGCAGCCACAAGTAGGCTCTTCACATATGCATTACCTGAATCCGCCAAAATACGTGCACTGACATGTGAATAAGAGGAATCAACCTGTAAGTTTAAAAGTTCACGCAATGATCTGTTTTCAGAATCAAGCAAGAGCGCAGTTTGGTACCACTCCCGCAGGCGCATATTTTCCTCTTCCAACCGTGATTTATCAGCCTGTAGCTGCGCCAAATTTGTTACATTGTGTAAAAACATTGTGACTTGTTGAAACGGCATGCCTACGGTCGATAAGGCGGGAGCAAAAATATCTGCCGTAACATTGCGCGCCCCCTCAAACGCGGCAGGCCTAAAGGTAGACGCCGCAATTAAAATAACAGAAATGCCCATAAAGATTGTAGATGACACAGAAGACCCGCCCCAAGGTAGGGGCAGACGACGCGCTGCACGTTTGAATTTTAATCGTCGGTTCAAATCTTTAAATTCTGATATTTGTCTGTGTATTGCCATACAGACTAAAGGCACAGCGGCGCATGATCAATGCACAATCACAAAGAATAAAAAGTTACGCCGATAATATAAAAAAGAATTAGTATGTACCGATCAAGACATGGCGCAAGGCTTTACCTGCTTCTAATGCATGCCCTGTTCCAAGCGCAACGCAAGATAACGGATCATCCGCAAGCGTTACGGCAAGGCCTGTCGCATGACGCAAGACAAAATCAAGATTCGTCAGAAGCGCACCACCACCCGTCAGAACAATACCTTTATCAACAATATCGGCGGCAAGTTCAGGCGCGGTATGTTCAAGGGCCACCTTAACACCCTCAACGATTTGGCCGACAGGTTCCGCCAGAGCTTCGGCAACCTGACGCTCTGTGATCACGATTTCCTTGGGCACACCGTTCATCAGGTCGCGGCCACGAATTTCCATTGTGCGCCCCTCTCCGTCACCGGGAATACAGGCAGAGCCGATTTCTTTCTTAATACGTTCGGCAGTGCTCTCACCAACCAACAAATTATGAACGCGGCGAATATAGGCAATGATGGCTTCATCCATTTTATCACCGCCAACGCGCACAGATCGTGCATATACAATACCGCCCAGCGATATCACGGCAACCTCTGTCGTACCACCACCGATATCAACAACCATAGAGCCGGTCGCCTCTGTCACAGGAAGCCCGGCCCCGATCGCAGCAGCCATCGGCTCCTCAATCAATCCGACTTCACTCGCCCCTGCACTCTCAGCGGATTCTTGGATCGCACGGCGCTCAACAGCGGTAGAGCCTGAAGGAACACAAATAATCATTTTCGGGGAGACAAATGTACGGCGATTATGCACTTTACGAATGAAGTGTTTAATCATCGCCTCAGTCACTTCAAAATCAGCAATAACACCGTCACGAAGCGGACGCGTTGCAATAATACTGCCCGGTGTACGGCCAAGCATCTGCTTTGCCTCATCACCTACAGCCAAAGTTTGCTTCTTACCGCCCATGACAGAAATAGCAACCACAGAGGGTTCATTAAGAACAATCCCCTGATCCTTTACATAGACCAGCGTATTTGCTGTTCCTAAATCAATGGCCATATCGGCCGACATAAAGCCAAAAAGTTTGGAGAACATAGCGCGTCCCGTATCACTCTGAAAAAGTTATGGTTAAAACGATATAGCAGACTCAAGTAAAGATTACACGCCCTGTCTTGATAAAGAAACAAGATTTTCAACAAGACAAAACCGTGAACACACAGCTCACGGTTTTACACTACAAAGAAACCTTTAACAATCAGTTATCAAGAAAGATCTTGATTACCCCTGACGCGCTTTAAAGCGTGGGTTCGTTTTATTAATAACGTAAACACGACCTTTGCGACGGATTACGCGGCAATTGCGATCACGTTTCTTTAGTGTTTTAAGTGAATTTACAACTTTCATTTTTCTATAATCCTGCAAAAATCCTCAATGAGCAGGGAACATAGCGATGCTCACCCCTGTTTGTCAAGCATTCTTCTAAACTATTATGAATCTTCTTGATTGATTTCCATGAAAAATCGCACCATCATTAACGAAACAATAATAAAATCAATGCATAGTTTGTCTTATATATTAGCAAAACCTTCAAGAAAACCATGGACACAACGAACACTTCACTAAAGAAATTTAATGCCGGCGATATCCTCATGCGTCAAGGTGAGAGCGGTGAAAACGCGTTCATCATTGAAAATGGGCGCGTCGAAATAACCGTCGAATCTGACGGCAAGACACATGTTGTCGGAACACGCGGTGAAGGAGCCATGCTTGGCGAGATGTCCCTGATAGACAGTGCCCCAAGAACGGCTACAGTGACCGCAATCGAAGACTGTACCGTCTTAGAAATTACAAAAAATGATTTCACCCGACGGTTAGAGCAAACAGATTCTGTTTTGCGCATGACCATTCAGGTTATTTTAACGCGCTATCGCGATATGCTTAACCGATCCAACCTGAAAAACCCGACAGACAGCTCTATCGCAGAGACACAGGAGCTCAGCTATTTTGAGCAAACGGACGCCGTAGAAACCATTCGCATCGCAAATGAATTTATGGTGGCGCTAAAGAATAATGAGATTAGCCTGCATTACCAGCCGATTATTGACTTTCAAACAGGCGAAGTTCATGGCTTTGAGGCTCTGATGCGCTGGATACACCCAGAAAAAGGCTTTATATCACCGGGCATATTTATCCCCGTCATCGAAAATAACGGCCAAATCATTGAGGCCAGTAAATGGGCTTTTAAAGAATCATGCAACGCCCTTAAACGAATTCAGGAAAAATCAAATTACAAAAGAGAGCTTCACATGAGTGTGAATTTCTCCAGCGAAGATTTTTCATCCCCTGATTTCGTCGACAACATGTACAACGCACTCAGTGAAACCGATGTAAAGCCGCACCAGCTCCATCTTGAAATCACAGAGCGTATCTTGATGGCACAGCCTGAAAAGGCAAAAGAAACGCTGGCTATGTGCCGCAAAGCAGGCATGGGAATTTCTATTGATGATTTCGGGACAGGCTACTCATCCCTAAATTATTTGCATGCCTACCCGATCAACACCCTGAAAATTGATCAAAGCTTTGTGCGTGATATGCAAGAAAAACAAAATTCGCGGGAACTTGTTCGCTCCATTATCACGCTTGGACAAAACCTGAATATGTCTATCATCGCAGAGGGTGTAGAACAAAAAGAGGAAGCGGAAATTTTAAAAGAGATGGGCTGCCATTATGCGCAGGGTTATTACTATGCAAAACCCCTTCCTGAGGATGAGGTCATCGAAGTTTTAAAAAACTGGACTGTATAGCCCCCACTATTTTCTTTCTGCCTCAATCGTACCATCCCATTCGGCAGGTAAATCCTGACCAATAAGAGACGACATGCGATCTGCATAAATTTCGTATAACGCGTTGCCTTTATCACCCGATAGCTTTTGACACTCCTTCGCAAGGTCAGCCGCCTTTTCAAAGTCACGCGCGCGATATGCCCTCATCATGTCATCATGCACAGATTTCCATTTTTGAAATTCATCTGTTTGCGCCGCAGATGCATCACCGAATAGCCCATATATTTTAACGGCTTGCGTACGGCCAACGACCTTGATTTTATCCAGCTCTATCGCCGCGAAGTCAGACACCTTTTCATAGGTGTCTTCACCGATAATAATATGGATCCCATATTCCTTTGTCTGCCCCTCTAATCTGGATGCCAAATTCACTGCATCCCCCAGCGCAGAATAGGCAAAACGCTGCCTGGATCCCATATTCCCGACAGAACAAGGCCCTGTATTAATACCAATCCCTGCATTCAAAAGTACGGGCTTCTTGCCTGTGCCTTCTGCCTTCTTTTTAATCTCTTTATTAATAGGTTCTAATGCATTTTGCATTTCAAGCGCCGCCATACAGGCTTCGCGTTCATGCATCTCAACATCACGGGGCGCGTTCCAGAAACTCATCATGGCATCGCCAATATATTTATCGACGGTTCCCTTATGCCCCATGACAATATCGGTCATCCCTGTCAGAAAATCATTCATCAGATTAATCAACTCTTCGGGTGATAACCCCTCTGAAATCGCCGTAAATTTCCTGATATCGGTAAACATAACTGTCAGATCGCGCAATTCCCCGCCAAGCTTAAGCTTTTCGGGATTGCGCTCAAGATCCTGCATCACATCGCCGGCAACATACATGCCGAATGCATTTCTAATTTGCTTTCTGCGCGCTTCGGCTCTGGCGTAAGACATGATGGTAGAGGATATAAAAATCATCATAACCGCAAGAGACGGATAGACAGGATCAATCAACAATCCATGCTCAATATAGGCATAATACGCACCGAATGCCGCGACTGAGATAATCAAAAAGCACAGCAAAACAGACACAACAATACCGACAAACGGCGATACGATAATAAAAAACAAACCGGCTGCAAAAATGAAAATTGCTTCTGCCCCTCTGGTAACCGCAGGGCGTAACAGATAACTTTCATTTAAAACCTGCTCAATAACATTGGCGTGCACCTCTACGCCCGGCCTGAATGGCTGTAATGCAGTACTACGAAGGTCTTTCAAACCTTCGGCGCTTGCCCCGACCAAAACGATTTTATCTTTAACTTTTTGCGCAACCTCATCGGCATATTCATCGGATAAAAACTTATAGGCGGGAATGTAATCTGCAACCGGGCAGACAGCGGGATTATCCTGAACGTCTTGCTCATTACAGAACGGCCTGTAATGGACATATAAAATCCCGTCACTCTCAACCGGTATGATTTTTTCACCGATCAAGATACGATAATTTGTGTCAATTTCGCCTTTTTCCTCAACGGGAACCTCACCGATTTTCACCGCGCCCTTTCGCCCCATTAACGCAACACGAAGCGCCTCAACGCTGAGTGAGGGATAAATTGTTTTCCCATCACTAAAAACCATCCCGACGCGGCGCAAAATACCGTCCGCATCAGGTTTCGCCATAAAGCTTCCGTTTCCTGCAGCGGCCTTGGAGAGCGGCTTTAAATTCACTGCCGCCGCCTCAAAGCGTGAAGCACTTTCTATGAATGTTTTTTTCACATCACTGCGCGCCAGTAATTTATTCTTATTCAGGGGCTTATCTTGAACGCGGTCTGCCCTGCCATAGGTGAATGCCGTTACAAAAATCTGCGACTGTTTAATAGACTGCGCGAACATTTCATCATAACTAATCAGCGTTCCGTCAACTTGCACAGAATCAGGAAGCTTTTTAATTTGATCGGGCGGCAAACCTTTATATAAAATATGCGGAGAGGTTCGATCTTCCTCTGCAAACACCCCGTCAAAAGCAATCACCTTCGCGCCTTTATCCGCGATACTTTTCGTTAGATCGGCCATAACATTGCGCGGCCAATTCCACTGCCCCACTATCTCTAATGACTTTTCATCAACATCTACAATCACCACATCACGCGTGGCCGTACGCGGCTGCTTGCGGTTAAATTCATCAAACACACTGTTTTGCAGCGTTACCCGAATAGGGTTGTGCGAGTCACTGAAAGAAACAGCAAGCAGCAAAAGAATGCAGAGGAAAAGAACATGAACAATCGCAAGCCGAGATGATTTGATATTACTAAGCATTACGACTTACCTTTCACGAAATGCTCTGCTCAAACCGCGATGAAACGGTTTTAAAAGATAATTTAGTATCGTGCGTTTACCCGTAATAATTTCGACATTTGCAACCATGCCCGAAGTGATAGGAAGAGGTTTATTGCTGCTGCCCAGGTAATTCTTTTCGGTGCGAACCTCTACCTCAAACATAACATTACCGTCGCGGTCACTGACACTGTTTGCAGCAATGCGCACCAACTTTCCATCCAGAGCGCCGTAAATCTGAGGATCGTAAGCCGTGACCTTCACTTTTACCGGCTGCCCTATGTTTAAAAACGCTATCTCATCAGGCTTAACCTTCGCTAAAATCTTAAGCTCATCATCCGCAGGAACAATTTCCACAAGCTTCATCGCAGGTTCTATGACCCCTCCGATGGTTTTAATATTAATCTGGTTAACAATGCCATCAACAGGTGCGCGAATCTCCGTACGATCCACCCGATCCTCCATTGACTTCAAGCTCTCTTTAAGGGAGGCAATCTGCGTTTTGACTTCATTCAACTCTTCCAGAGAAACCGACTTAAATTTATCGGCCTGCGTTTCGCGTTCGCCCTTTACCGTCTCTAGCGTTGCCTCCAAACCTTTCTTTTCCTCCGTTCGCGCATTAATCTGACCGTTAATGTCACTAAGCTCACGCTCTAAACGGATTTGATCCAATTTTGGCACAGCACGTTTGGCCACCATATCTTTTGTAATGGACAGCTCTTTATTCAAAAGTTTCCGGCTCTGATACAGGCGATTTATCTCTGCCTTTACCTCATCTAAATCGGCTTGTGCTTTTTTTATGCGCTCATCCTGCATAGAAAAGGCCGCCTGCAGTTCTTTTTGACGAGAGAGATAAAGTGCTTTTTCGTTCTCTACTATCTCAGGGATTTTCTTCGAAATCTCTTTAGAGACGTTGAAGTCCTCCCCTGTGCTTTCCGCCCAAAGCCTGGATTGCTTAGCCTCCAGAGACATAAAGCGTGCCTCTGTCCCTCGCTCCTCAGAGGAGAACATAACGTCACTGATCCGCAATAACACCTGCCCTTTTTTAACCAGGTCGCCCTTCCGGACACGCAATTCTTGCAATATCCCGCCTTCTAGGCTTTGTACAATTTGTATCTCTGCTGAGGGAACAACCTGCCCCTCCGCACGTGTTAGCTCCTCCACCTCGGAAACGGCTGCCCAAACAACAAAAAACGTCACCAACGCAATGATGGCAAATAACAAAATAAGCGCATGACGGGCAGGACGCATTTTCATCACTGCATCCAAATCATTCATATATGCCGTTTCATTTTGCTTGGTCATTCTTTAATCTTTTTTGATCTTGATTGTTCCCGAATTCAGCGCCGCAATAACCTCATCCCTTGGCCCGTCTAAAATTACCTTACCGTTATGCATTAAAATCAACCGATCAACGGTGGTTAATAATGCTTGTTTATGTGTAATGAGAATAAAGGTTTTATCTTTTGTTTGTTCCTTCACATATGTGCAAAAAACACTTTCCGTTTGCGTGTCCATCGCACTTGTCGGCTCATCACAAATCAAAATATTCGGGCGGGTAATCATTGCGCGCGCAAAGGCAATCGCCTGTTTCTGACCGCCTGATAAATTCGCGCCCAATTCCCCCACCGGCGCGTCATAGCCAAGAGGATGACGAGAGGCAAAGCCATCCACCCCGCATTGACGGGCATATTCAAGCACCTTTTCTTCATCTGCCTGTGGCTTAAACGCGGTAATGTTATCACGTATTGTACCACGGAAAAGCTGCGTATCTTGTGATATATAAGCCGTATTGTTACGAAGATCCGCAGGGTCAATTTGCCTGTAATCCGTATCATCTGCCAAAATAACGCCGCTATCGGGCTCATATAACTTTAAGAGCAATTTAGCGACCGTGCTTTTACCGGAGCCGACACGCCCGATAATGCCGACGCGCTCCCCCTTTTGTATGGTAAAACTCACCTCATCCAAAACAGGAACATTTGTACCGGGATACGCGAAAGATACTTTTTCAAACGCAACCTTACCACTTAGTTCAGGCCTGTGAAGGAAATCCACATCATCAGGGCGCTCAGGCGGAACCGCCATAATATCGTTCAAAGAGTTCAAAGCCATACCGGCATGATGATATTTCGTAATCAAATTTGCGATTTGTCCGATTGGTGCAATTGCACGTCCTCCCAAAATGACAGAAGCAATCAAGCCCCCTGTTGTCAAATCACCGTTTTGCACCAGATACATCCCTGCCAAAACAATCATAATCGATGCATTTTGCTGAAAGAAAACAGACACATTAACAGCCATAGAAGAGAAAAATCGCGATTTTTCTGCGTATTCAGCATCTTCACTCATGACTGTTCCGTAACGAGAACGAAAACGGCCATCTGCACCGCCTGCCTTTATGGTTTCGAGCGCGTTAATCGCCTCAACCAATATACCGTGCCGATTTTGGCTTGTTTGCATGGAATTACGAACCAAATGCTTTAGCTTTATTTGGATAAGAAACCCGATCAACGTCGTCAAAAGCATCAATCCGACCAAAATAAAGGCAATCGATCCGCCCAGTTGATATACAAAAAACAGGAAAAGTATCGTAAAGGGAAGATCAACCAAAACTGTAATAGTCGCGGACGTAAAGAACTCTCTTACAGAATCAAAATCCTTTAGAATATTCGCAAAAGCGCCGCTGGATGCAGGCCTGCCAGACAGCTTCATATTCATAACATGGTCAAATATTCTTCGCGCAGCCAAAACATCGGTTCTACGCCCTGCAAAATCAATTAAATACCCGCGAATAGTGCGGAATACAAAATCAAACACAAATGCAACAATGGCGCCGATCCCCATGATCCATCCTGTTTCTGTCGCATTATTCGGAATAACACGATCATAAACATTCATAATGAAAATCGGACTAACCAAAGCAAAAAGGTTAATAAACACAGAGGCGATAATGACCAAACCGTATGTAGAGCGACTAAGACGGATAATATCCCAAAACCAATGTTGCTCTTCAATTTTATCGCGCTTGCGCTCAGGTATTTTAAACACTGCAGTCGGATGAACAAGTATCGCATAGCCCATATAATCCGTTTGCAATTGTTCCAGAGGAAGGCTCCGAACAGATTGCGTCTCTGTCAGAAAAACCTTCACATTATGCTTATCATCCGGTTTTTCCAAAAGCACACAGGCCTGATCATCTGCAAGCATAAGAACGCACGGCAAAACAGCCGATGAAATTTTGGCAATATTCGGTTTTTTGAAAATTTCGGCCTTTAAACCGATCCGCTCTGCGGCATCACAAAACAAAGACGGCCCCATTCCCGTTTCATCATAGGGAATGCCATTTACAAGCGCGCTGGCTGATTTTGGTTTACCAAAGGTCTCACACAAAAAAACGAGACAATCCAATAAAGGATCACCCTTGCTTTCAACCGACACAGATTTCAGCTCGTCTTGCTTATTGGCTATAATCCTCTCCTTCGGTCACCGGACGTGTCCTATCGTCCACGGGAAGAGATAGTATAACATTTTTTAAAGAGCCGATCGATGCCAAGACACCATATTCCGATGCAAGCAAATTATACGCATTGTCACTACGTTCTAATTTTGCCTTAAATAACTGACTTTCTGCACGCATCAGATTTAACAAACTAATTCGAGATCCTTCGAATTGTGTTTTGTAAGCCTCTACCAATTTTTCATTTAATTCAACACGATCAGCGGCAAGTGTATATTTTTTCTGAAATGTTCTATATCGCGCATAAGACTGGTAAATCATGCGTTCCAGCTGACGTTCCATTTCCTCTGCGCGTTTTTGCGCCTGGTCATGTTCTGATTGCTTTTTTCGCACCTCAGAGAGCTCACGCCCCCCTGTCGAAAATGCCCAGTTCATTTTCACAACAGCGCGCGCATCTGTGTTTTCCCCGCCAATGGTATCTTTTTTATTACTCTTGTAATATGAAAGCTCTCCCATCACATCGGGATAAATTTTACTTTTTTCGGCTCTCATTTCATGATGCGCCGCATTCGTATCCAGACGCGCGGCAAGAATCATAGGATGTGATGCTGATGCATTATTCACAACAGCTGCTATATCATCACTGATATATTCCTGAACAGAACCGGGCAGAGCCAGTTGCTCCGGCGGCATTTCACCGGTCACCTCAAAATATGTCGCATTTGCAGAATGTAATCGCCCCTCATAGTCCGCAACCAGACTATCGACAACCATAGAGACATCGCGCGCTTGTTGTAACTGCGCTTCATCTGCAACGCCCTCTTCTACCATACCGACAATACGGTTCAGATAATCACGCACCAAATCGGCATGCTTGCCTAACAAGCTCAGCGCACTACGAAGGCGCATCACCTCAACATAGCTATTCACAACGTCAGAGATGACCTCTTCTTCGATCTCAACCAAACTATACATTTCAGATTCAATACGCGCATCCGCGGCACGCACACGGTTTGTTGTTTCCAGACCATCAAACAACATCTGGCGAAGTGCGATATTCCCTTCACCATAACCGGAATATGCCGCGCCTCTTTCAGTCACCAAACCACGGCTGGTTGAGTTATCTTGATAGACACGGCCACCAACCAAACCCGCATTAATTTCCGGATAATAATTTGAAACTTCTGCATCACGGCCATGTTCCGCAGCCTCCTGCCCTTGCAACGCACCGCTTATTGCAGGGTGAGAGCTCAAGGTCTCCGCAACAACATCACGCAGAGAATCTGCACGAGCATTAACACCCGCAAACAGGAGCGCCGCAAAAAAAACAGCATTAATACTCTTCAAACGCATTAAAAATAAACACCCAAGAAATAGGAGTCTGACGCACGAATCACGCCTAGAGAAGGGATAATAATAACAAAAAACACAGTAAATTCAAGAGTCCGCACTATATTACCAAAACTAAATATAACTAACTGTGTTTACTTGATAAAAATAAACACAAAATACGACAACACCCTTCACAATATCCGCGAAATCATGCATTGTATTGAGCATCTTATATAAAAGGGAATAAATCATCGTGGGCATAAAAATAGCAGTTCCAAAAGAAACCACCGACAATGAAAAACGCGTTGCGGCATCCCCTGAAACAGTTAAAAAGCTTATCGCTACGGGCGCCACAGTAACGGTAGAAAGTAAGGCGGGCGAATACGCATCCTTTACGGATAATGCCTATAAAGATGCAGGCGCGAAAATCGCAAAAACATACACCGATACAGTTAAAATGGCTGATATTGTTTTAAAAGTTCAGGCACCCGACAAAAATGAACTAAAAGACATTCGCAAAGGTGCTTTGCTTATTGCTTTACTGGCGCCATTTTCTAACAAAACAATTCTAAAAGACTGCGCCAGCGCGAAAATCGATACATTTTCGATGGAATTTGTCCCAAGAATTAGCCGTGCACAAAGCATGGACGTTCTCTCATCACAATCAAACCTTGCGGGATATAAGTCCGTATTGGACGCCGCAGAGTATTACCCGCACGCCCTTCCGATGATGATGACAGCCGCGGGAACAGTGCCCCCTGCCAAAGTCTTTGTAATGGGCGCCGGTGTCGCCGGACTGCAAGCTATCGCGACGGCGAGGCGACTTGGGGCTGTGGTCTCTGCAACTGATGTAAGACCTGCCGCGAAAGAGCAGGTTGAATCTTTGGGGGCAAACTTTGTTGCCGTTGAAGATGAAGAGTTCAAACAAGCTGAGACAGCAGGCGGATACGCAAAGGAAATGTCCGACGCCTATAAAAAGAAACAAGCAGAACTGATTGAACAACATATTACAAAACAGGATATCGTGATTACAACGGCACTTATTCCCGGAAGACCGGCGCCGGAACTCATCACAAATGACATGGTAAAATCCATGAAGCCCGGCTCTGTGATTGTTGACCTTGCGGTTGAAACAGGCGGGAATTGCGCCGCTTCAAAAGCCGGTGAAGTCGTTGTAAAACATGATGTTACAATCGTAGGGCACCATAATGTACCAAGTAGGTTGGCCGCAGATGCGTCATCCCTTTATGCGCGCAATTTGCTGAACTTGTTAAAACTTATCAATGACACAGACAGTAAGAAAATCGTGATTGATTGGGAAGATGAAATCATTCAAGGGATTTGCATGACGCGCGGTGGTGAGATTGTGCACCCAAATTTCACCACAAAAAAAAGCACCACGAAAACTGCGGCTAAAAAAACCGCAGCACCTAAAAAAGAGTCGTCTGCGAAAAAGACCGAAGATAAAAAGTAAAGGAAATAGACATGGCCGAGGAGAATACAAGAACATTCAAGGATAGCGTTTCCGAACTCGCTGAACAAATTAAAGAGCTTTCCAGTCAAGCGACAGAGCTTGCAAATGAAGCGGGAACCATAGTCCAAGAGAGCGGAGCTCACACTGAGCCTTATATCATCACAGGCTTAACGGTGTTTGTTTTGGCCTGCTTTGTCGGGTATCACGTCGTCTGGCGCGTCACACCTGCCCTTCACTCTCCGTTAATGGGCATCACAAATGCCATTTCCTCTGTGATTATTGTTGGCGCTGTGTTAGCGACGGGAACAGCATCGGTTTCCGGTTTTTCAAGTTTCCTCGGCTTTCTTGCCGTTGTCTTTGCCTCGGTAAACATTTTCGGCGGCTTTATCATCACCAAACGTATGCTGCACATGTTCCAGAAAAAAGGATAGTTTTATGACTAGAGTACTCTTATTTTTAATGTTTTTTGCTTTCATACCAACAGCGCCCCTGCTGGCGATGAATGATGAAGACGAAGAGCCTGAATTTGTCCTTGATTATACAGATCAGGAATCAGGGTCGGTTGTGATCAACAAAAACGGCCAGCCGATGTTTGTAAATGCAGAAGACTCAGACATTATGTTGGAGCGTATATTAAATGCCTTCAACAGTAATAAAGAAAACTCGACGCATTCAATTGTTTTAAGGCAACAACTAACGCGTGATGGCGGCACAATTGAACAAAGATGGAATGAATTAAAAGAAGGCCATTACTTCTCTGCGCGTTTAAACCCGCCTGAGGAATTATATGAGGGCTCCGTTGTTCTTGATGAAATTATCGTTTCTATTTCGAATGATGCCTCTAAAAACCCTATGGGTACATTAATGGCCAAGCACGAAGATGGTGAAATACGTGCCTATGGTATCGATAACTGGTATCTCATCGATTTATACTGCCTTGACAGAGCTCAAAAATACTTACCTGAGAGCTATCATGCCTACGTAGAAAAATTCTACGAGCCTGAGTTTCAGGAACAAGGCTTTGAATGTTCAACACAATAATTAACCCTCTAACAGGAAAAAAACATGTCCATTATCGCTTCACTCACTTACCTGATAGCATCAGTCCTGTTTATTCTGGCATTGCGCGGTTTGTCTCACCCTGAAACGGCAAGACGCGGCTTAACTTATGGCATGGTGGGCATGGGATTGGCTGTCGCAACGACATTGTTTTCCCCTGTTATTGCCGGATGGTCATGGATCATTATCGGTATTGCTATTGGTGGTTCCATTGGTGCCTATATCGCAAAAAACATCGAGATGACCTCCCTACCGGAATTAATGGCGGCGTTCCACTCGCTCGTCGGCCTGGCCGCAGTTTGTGTTGCGGGCGCGGCGTTCTATAACCCCGAAGCTTTTCACATCGGAAGCCCCGGCAACATCAAGACGGCCAGCTTAATCGAAATGTCGCTCGGCCTTGCTATTGGCGCTCTGACATTCACGGGCTCTATTGTTGCATGGGGTAAATTGCAGGGACGGATTTCCGGGAAACCCATTGTTTTTGGTGGTCAGCACAAACTAAATGCCATGCTTGGGTGCGCCCTGTTTATTATGATCATCCTTCTATGCCTGACAGGCAGCGGCTTCTGGTTCTGGAGCATCGCTCTACTGGCTTTTGCCCTTGGTGTATTAATGATTATTCCGATTGGCGGCGCAGATATGCCTGTCATCGTATCCATGTTGAACTCTTATTCCGGTTGGGCTGCCGCCGGCATTGGTTTTACGCTTCACAATAACCTGCTTATCATTACCGGGGCTCTTGTCGGTTCATCAGGTGCGATCCTTTCTTACATCATGTGTAAAGGCATGAACCGCTCTTTCTTCAACGTAATCCTCGGTGGATTTGGCGGTGATGATAACGCTGCGGCTGCGGCAGATATGGGCGATAGGAACGCGAAAATCGGTGCTGCGGATGACGCCGCTTATATCATGAAAAATGCTTCTAAAGTTATTATCGTACCCGGTTACGGTATGGCTGTTGCGCAGGCACAGCACGCCCTGCGTGAAATGGCTGACATCCTGAAAAAAGAAGGTGTCGATGTGAAATACGCCATTCACCCTGTTGCCGGCCGTATGCCCGGACACATGAATGTATTATTGGCGGAAGCAAACGTCCCATATGATGAAGTCTTTGAAATGGAAGATATAAATCGTGACTTTGCGCAAGCTGATGTCGCCTATGTTATCGGTGCAAATGATATTACAAATCCTGCCGCTAAAAATGATGCAAATTCACCTATTTACGGCATGCCTATTCTGGATGTTGAAAACGCAAAAACAGTACTATTCGTTAAGCGTTCCCTTGGTTCCGGATATGCGGGGATTGATAATCCGCTTTTCTATGGCGAAAACACCATGATGCTTCTGGATGATGCAAAGAAAATGACCGAAGATATCATCAAAGCCATAGAATAATTTGCATTCTTTTAAGACTTTTTCTTCATACTATCTAACGATGGTATCTTAGGAACTTACATTCATTTAGGTAAAAAAATGGGATCAAACGCGCCCCAACCAAAACTAGAACCCCGTTTTTGCGAGCCAGAGGGCTGGCGCTGGCACTCTTTTGAGCGTGAGGGCCGCAAAATCCGCTTTGGTTCTGCCTTTCCAAAAGACAGCATCCCCGATGCGGTCGTCGTTTGTTTGCAAGGCGCGCGTGAATTCACCGAGAAATACTATGAAACCGCACATTGGTGTCTGGAAAATAACCTGGCATTTTGGACGTGCGACTGGGTTGGTCAGGGTAAGTCCTCCCGTTTACTTTCGAATCCACAAAAATTGCATAGTGACGGCTTTGACAAGCATGTCGAAGATCTACAATATTTCATACTCCAATATATCAAGCATTCCAGTGTCCACCCCGACAAAGGGCGCATTCCTATGGCTTTGCTGGCGCACTCTATGGGTGCGCATATCGGGATGCACCATCTATGCAAATACCCGAACACATTTGAATGTGCAGCTTTCAGCGCACCGATGATCGGTATTAAGTTGCTAAGGCAATACCCGCAATATCTTACATTAGGTGCTGCGGCTCTTTGCAAAGCCCTTATGGGTAAATCTTATGTTCCGCGGGGTAATGATTGGGGAAAGCGCAGAGAAAGCGCGCGATTATCACGAGACCCGAAACGTTCAGAAATTCACAATGCGTGGTGCGATCATGATCCGGAGCTTCAATGCGGTGATGTGACCTATGGATGGGTCTATGAAGCACACCGATCTTGCATCGCCCTGAAACAAGCAATATCGAAAAACGACATCACGACACCTTGCTTTTTCGGCATACCACAGCAGGAAGATCTGGTAGACAACAAATTGGCAGAAAATGTAATCGGAAAAATGCCTAATGCAAAATTGCTTGAATATCCAGATGCTTACCATGAAATTTTAATGGAAACCGACACGGTAAGAGATAATTTCCTTAATCATTTTTACGAACTGATCGAACAAACAATTATTGATCGGCCGGAAACCTTGAAACCTTTTTAATTAAAGTGCAAAATACAAATCGAATAAAGGAGAAACTAAATAATGGGCGAAATGAATAGAGAACAAATTCGATTAAGTGACAGAATTTTGTCTGCGTTAGAGCTTGCATTAGAGCAAGATGACCTAAAAATCGCAGAACTACTGACCCGTGCTTTGGAGCAATCCATGACGCGCAATACAGGTGGTGGGGAATTCGTAGAACGTCGTGAT
Source organism: Alcanivorax sp. (assembly GCA_051967755.1). Classification (GTDB taxonomy): domain Bacteria; phylum Pseudomonadota; class Alphaproteobacteria; order Micavibrionales; family Micavibrionaceae; genus UBA1672. The sequence continues at coordinate 446,357 of JBQDYD010000002.1, read as the reverse complement.
TACCCTCCTGAGATTGAGGAAGCAATGAATCGTTTATATGACCTCCGCGATAAACAAGAAGCGGTCTAAGAAATATAAAACGATGCAAACAAGGCGCCCATATAGGCGCCTTTTTCTATGCCGTTAGTTCAATCCATTCTTCCTCAGAAAGAACATTTACACCTAAATCTTGTGCCTTCTTAAGCTTTGATCCTGCGTCTTCCCCTGCAACCACATAATCTGTTTTTTTCGATACCGATCCTGATACTTTCGCGCCCAAGCTCTCTGCTTTGGCTTTGGCTTCCGCCCGCGTCATTTTCGTCAGCGTTCCTGTAAATACAACTGTTTTCCCTGCAACGGCGCTATCTGCGTTTTGCGGGATGTCATATGGATCAATATTCAAATGATTTTCAAGCTGCTTCAAAATATCCAGATTATGGTCTTCCGCGAAAAACGCGATCAAATCATTTGCAACCGCAGGGCCTATATCCTCAATCGCAATTAGATCCGCAAACGCATCACTATCATGATCTTGCGCGGCAATCATTTGCGCTCTTAATGCTTCTAATTCGCCATAAGTCGCTGCTAATCTCTTGGCTGTTGCCTCTCCGATTTGGCGAATCCCCAACGCATAAATAAAGCGATTAAACGCAATCGTACGGCGGTTATTAATCGATTCGAACAAATTCTTTTCCGATAAATCGCCCCACCCCTCACGCGCACGGATCGGCGTCAGCGTGTCTTTATTACGCACCTCAAGCGTGAAAATGTCGGCAGGGTTTTTAATCAAACCCTCATCCCAAAATGACTGAATGATTTTATCGCCCAGCCCGTCTATGTCGAAAGCCAAGCGCGATACGAAATGTTTCAAGCGTTCCACCGCTTGCTTCGGGCAGGTAAGGCCACCAGTGCAACGGCGAACGGCCTCCCCCTCTTCACGCACGGCATGCGCACCGCATTCAGGGCACTGCGTTAAAACCTCAAACGGTGTTTCATCGCCCGTGCGCTTTTCTTCTAAGACCTTTACAACTTGCGGGATAACATCACCTGCACGCTGAATAACCACCGTGTCACCGATGCGGATGTCTTTGCGCTCTATCTCATCTTCATTATGTAGCGTCGCATTTGAAACAACCACGCCGCCAACCGTTATGGGCTCTAAACGAGCAACAGGCGTTAATGCGCCTGTACGCCCGACCTGAATATCAATCGCATTAATCCGCGTAACCGCCTGTTCTGCCGGAAATTTATGCGCGGTGGCCCAGCGCGGCGCACGTGAGACAAAGCCCAAACGCTCCTGCCAATCCAGACGATTAACCTTGTAGACAATACCGTCAATCTCATAATCCAGATCAGGGCGCTCTTCTAAAACGGCTTCATAGTTCTTCATTATGTCAGAAACTGTATTACAGATAGCATACGGCGTTTCGGGAATGCCCCATGACGCAAGTTTCTGTCTGATTTCTTCCTGTGTTTCTGCAAATTTGTCAGATACTTCACCCAGCGCATACCCGAAAAAGCCAAGCTCTCTGCTTTGTGTCACAGTTGAATCAAGCTGCCGCACACTTCCCGCCGCTGCATTTCTTGGGTTTGCGAAGCCATCTTTTCCCGCTTGTTGTTGCGCGGCATTCAGTTTTTCGAACGCTTTGCGCCCCATATAAATCTCACCGCGCACCTCCAGAATATCAGGTGCGTCATCGGGCAATGTTTGCGGTACACAGGATATTGTTTTCACATTGGCGGTGATATCCTCCCCTTCGGCGCCATCACCGCGTGTTGCGGCCTGCACCAGCGCGCCATTCTCATAACGCAAGGAACAAGACAGCCCGTCAATTTTCGGTTCAGCAACCAGCTCAATCTCTTCGTTCTCAGACAGGCCTAAGAAACGGCGAACACGATCAAGGAAATCGCGCACATCTTCCTCACTAAAAACATTAGAAAGCGAGAGCATCGGCACGGCATGGCGTACTTTTTGAAAGCCTTTAGACGGCGCAGCGCCAACAGTTTGGGACGGGCTTTGATCGGTAATAAGCGCAGGATATTTTGCTTCTAAATCTTCTAATTCACGGCGCACAGAATCATATTCCGCATCAGAAACTTTGGGCGCATCTTCCTGATAGTATGCTTGATCATACTCCTTGATTTGCGCCGCCAGCTTCTTATGGCGTGCCTTTGCATCTTCTGCATCCAGATCAAACAAACTCATTTCAGGGCTTATCCTTTTTATGTTGTGATTTTCTCACCGTGGACGGCGATCATACGATCAATTTCCTGCAAAGCATAGTCCGCAAATGCCTTTTGATTGGCAATAGAGTCAGGGTTATCTTCTTCCAAATCACCGATCACAATGATGTTTTCATCATTTAGGGTATTGGCAGGTTCCGTGTAATTAAAACTACCGATGACTGTGACCTGTTTATCAATCACCATCAATTTATGATGCAATTTCCCCAGAGGAAGGCCATTCTTACGGGCGATGTAAAAATCAACATCATTCTCTGCAAGCGGCCTACTCGCCGCCCAATCTTGGTTCCCCTGTCCCGCATCGGCAATACCGCGAATTGGCATACCCGTTCTGGCAAGGGCAATCATCGTATCATCAATGCCCGAGCTTTGAGAAAATGTAAAAATTGCAAAATCAATCCGCTCGCGCGCTTTCAACATTTGCTTCATGATCTCCATCTCAGGCATATGATCAGGTGCGAAAATTGTCTTCATGCTCACCTTGGATATACGCGGTTGGCGCGGCGCTTTTTCGTGCCTGTTGCGCATTGCACCGAATGTTCCGCCCATAATCTCTTCAAACTCCGCCAGGTATTCTCCCGCAACGCTTTTGCCGTGAATAATCACAACATGGTTGAGGTTTTTATGCGTACCTGTCGGCGTGAAATTCGTTGATCCTGTGAGCAGTGCTGATCGGCTCTCGCCGTAATCACGTACAATAAATTTTTGGTGGAATATTTTCGGATTATAATCTGTCTTCACGTCAATCCCTGCACGCCACAGGGCCGCGATAAGCTTGCGATTTTCATCATGCTTTTCCGTTTCGAGTGCATCAAACGGATCATTCACTGCGCGCTCTGCGACCAGATAATCGCCTTCCAAAACAACGCGCACTTTCACGCCCTTGATTTTTGCCGCAATAATTGCACGCGCAATGGCTTCGCTCTCCAACTCTTGCACGGCGATATCGAGCGTATATTTCGCATCAGCAATAAAATCTATAATCGTTTTTTCAAGGTCATCAGGCGCCCCCAATGTATGCGGCCCCATGTAGAACTCAAGACTTCCTAAATCCAGTGGCATAATGCCCTCCCTCCAGTTAGAAATTATGCTGCGTTATCAAGAAGCTTATTCGCGGCCGCGCGAGCCTCTGCCGTTATATCTGCCCCTGCAAGCATACGCGCAATTTCCTCGCAACGCTCTTCTCTTGAGTTAAGTGCCGTGATGTCTGTTTTCACATCCTGATCACCGCTTTTTGAAACAATCCAATGATGATTTGCACGTGCAGCCACTTGCGGCGCATGCGTTACAACCAGAACCTGTTTTGATTCGGATAACCTTGCCAAACGTTCCCCAACCGCGTCTGCCGTCGCCCCGCCAATACCGGCATCGACCTCATCAAAAATAAAGCTATGTGTACTTCCCGCCTGCGCGATAATCACCTTAAGGGCGAGCATAAACCGAGACATTTCACCGCCTGATGCAATTTTATGGATCGGCCCGGGCTCTCGCCCCGGATTGGTCGACACCAAAAAGCGAACACGATCAATCCCGTGCGCGCCCCACTCTATTTCATCCAAACGCTGCACACGCGTAACAAAGCTCGCCTTTTCCAGCTTTAACGGTGCCAGTTCTTTCTTTACCAACTCCCCCAGAGTTTGTGCCACAGATTGGCGTTTTGCACTCAATTCTTCAGCTTTTTCTACATAGATTTCTTTGGCCTGTTCGCATTCACGTTTCAGCCTTTCTACCCCTTCCCCTGAATCTTCAATCATGGCCAATTGTTGCTCTATCTTATCCATGACAATCGGCAGTTCATCGGGGGTGCATTGATGCTTTCGTGCCTGCATACGAAGGGCATAAAGGCGATCATCAATCTCCTCCAGATTATAGTCTCCCTCTTGCAAATCACTGAGCGCCGCTTGTATCGCACTATCAGCTTCAGCGATTTCAGAGGATGCCCGCGATAGCGCGCTCATCGCATCATCAACAGATTGCCCGCCTGCATCTGATATTTTATCCAGCTCCGCCCATGCCTTTTGAACGGGGTCTTGTTCTGCATTCAAATACGAATGAGCAAGGCTTAGCCCCTCTAGAACGCGGTCATGGTTTTTTAGCCTCTCTCGCATTTGTGAGAGTTCTTCTTCTTCGCCAACTTGCGGATTAAGGGACGTTAAATCCTCTAAAGATAATTTCAGATATTCTTGCTCTTCGCTCGCACGGCCTGACTGACGCATCAATTCATCACGCTGCAGTTCTTTATCTTTCCAAGCATCCCAGGCGCCCCGTAAAGATTGCCCATCTATACCTGCATAGGCATCAAGCATGTCCCGATGCGTGGCGGGGTTAAGCAGCCCCTGCGTTTCAAACTGCCCGTGTATTTCAACGAGCGTATCCCCAACTTGCTTAAGTAAACCAATACTTACCGGCTGGTCATTAATAAATGCGCGGCTTTTACCTGATGTGTTCACAACACGGCGGAGCAATAAAATATCATCTTCGATTGCGATATCAGCGTCTTTTAAGAGTGTGTAAGCCTGATGATTATCTGAAATTTGAAAGCTGGCAGTAACACTGGCACGCTCCGCACCTTTTCGAACTAAGCCACTTTCTGCGCGTACGCCTAAAGCCAAGCCCAGAGAATCGAGCAAAACAGATTTACCTGCGCCTGTCTCCCCTGTCAAAACGCATAAACCATGTTTAAAAGCAATCGTCAGCCGATCAATAAGAACAACATTATCGATGTTCAATTCCATCAGCATGATTGTCTTTACTCCATAGTTTAATCGGGCTTAAGTAGCGTATCTAATGTACGCTCTACGATACCGCGTTCATCAATAATTTTCTGGCGTTGTTCATCATCCAAAAGCATGTAAGAACGTTCATACCACTTACTTCCGGGATAGTTGTGCCCCAAAACCGCGGCCACTTGATAGGCTTCCCCCTTCAGGCCAAGTGTAAGATATGCTTCAACCAGCCTGTGTAATGCTTCTGCGACATGACTTGTTGTTTGGAAATTCGCCACAACAGAACGGAAACGATTAATCGCCGCATTCACATGCCCACGATTCAGATAATAACGGCCGATTTCCATTTCTTTACCGGCCAAATGATCTAATGTCAGATCACGTTTTAACATCGCATCACGCGCATATTCGCTGTTCGGGAAACGCGCAATCAAAGTATTTAAGGCTTTGACCGCTTGAACAGTCATATTTTGGTCGCGGCGTACATCTGATATTTGCTCATAAAAACACATGGCCTTCAGATAATACGCATAATCGATATCCTCAGCCCCGGGATGTAACTGTATATAACGGTTCAGCGACCCAATGGCTTCATCATATCGTTGATCCAAATAAGAGGAATATGCCGCCATAAGCTGCGCGCGTGTAGACCATTTAGAATATGGGTGCTGTCGCTCAACCTCTTCAAAATATTTGGTCGCCTCTACATAGCGCTCATCCTTCATCGCATTTGATGCCCGCTCATAAAGTGTTTCGGCTTCCGCGGTCTCAACAGGCGGTTCTTGTTTACCCGAGCTGGAACACCCAGCTAAAACAAGTAAACCAAACAAGATTAAGAATGGTTTTTTAATGCGTGTATTCTGACACATAGATACGGACTCCGAATTTTTGCTATTATCTATTGATAAACCGAAGCAATGGCGAATGAAAGGGGTTTTACTTCAAATAGATGGATAAGCTCTGGAAAAGCTATCGCTCTCTATACTTTTTCTTATCAGCATGCAAACGGACAGTATATTCCGTATATGGAGCTTTAACTGTTTTGCTGCCTTTGCCTGCCTTTGAATCAGCAGAAACAAGCCCGAAGAAACCGCCGGAGCCCTCCTCTGACACCATTGCAGAGCTGCTGGAATCAATAAAAGCGATAGATACGCTGACCAACATTAAAGCGATAAAAACACGGAATAACGGCACGATTCCTTCCCCCACGATCTAATAGACTTAAATCATAGCACCGCGAAGAAACTTTATGCAACCGTAAGTGTCATCCTGCAACAACCGGCTCACACTAGACATTGATGGAATCTCAAAAAAATTGCGCGAAGCCGATTAATTGGTCCGCGTATGATTGAATGCTATCGTGATCTGACCCGATAAGACGCAAAACGATAAGAAACCCCGGTATAGGCCTTGCCCCCAGGGCGCGCTTTATATGGCCGTTCACTCAGACGACTATAATGTGATGCGCGGTATTCAATTTTCTCAGCCGCAGAGACCGCAGTGCCAACATCATAGAATGCGAGCATCATGGTAAATAATACTGAAAAAAAGAAATGTCGAAACAAAAATGGTGCCCTTTATTATACTAAAGACACCATTATAAATATATTATGTAAACATAACGTTATGAGAGTGATAAGTCTCGACTAAGCGCTAATTAGTGCGCCCTCAAGATCACCCTTAACGGCCTCGACTTTACTTTCAACGCCGTAGGATTGCTCAACATATTCCCAATTTGATTCATCTGAGAACAGCTCATGCAATATCGCATTATTAATTGCATGACCGGCTTTCTGGCTATCGTACAAACCTAGAATCTGGCCACCTGCAAGATACAAGTCACCGATTGCATCCAGTAATTTATGACGGATAAATTCATTACCGAAGCGAAGGCCATCAGGGTTCATAACCCCTTCTTGATCCAAAATAATGGCATTATCCAATGAACCGCCAAGCCCAAGCCCCTGAGAACGCAGCCATTCTGCTTCGTGGAAAAATCCAAATGTGCGTGCCTCGGCAATATCATGTTTAAAGTTACCGTTAACCAACTGCGTACTAAATTTTTGGTTACCGATTTTTCCATGATCAAAATTAATTTCACCAACAAAAGTACATGATTCATCCGGGCTCAAGGTAACGCGCTTATCGCCGTCTTGAACTGAAACCTCTTTCAATACGCGGATCATACGACGGGCAAGATTTTGCTTTTTAACGCCGGCCTCTTCGATCAGTTTAACAAAAGGCATCGCGCTTCCATCCATTGCAGGAACTTCTGATGCATTAATTTCAACAACAACGTTATCAACACCACAGCCGCGCAATGCAGACATTAAATGCTCAATCGTGCCCACAGTTGCACCATGCTCATTGCCGATTACCGTACATAGTTGCGTATCAACCACTGCATCCCAAAGCGCAGGAATAACATTTTTCCCTTTTGGTAAATCGGTGCGCACAAACACAATCCCTTGATTTTCCTCTGCTGGAATCAAGTGCATAGTAATTTCCTTACCGGAATGAAGACCAATACCGGCAAGGGTCATTTTCTTATTTAATGTTTGTTGCATCACATATGTCATTTACGGCGTTTACTTTCTTTATCTATTCAATTTTATACGAAATAGCCCCTGATTTATTGCTATACCCTTGTTTTTACAGGATATAGCTTTCTTATATTAGGACTATATAAAAAACAATGCACTGCATCAAATCACGCTTTGTTTCGATATGTTACAAATGTGACATAAAGATTATAGACAATTTAAAAGGTATCAAGAAATGAATGAACAGCAAATCACTCTACTTAAAAATTTATTTAACAACTATAAAATAGAAAAAATTGAACCTATTAGTGACAATACAGTAGTTTTCGATTTTACCGATGACATCAGACTATTCATTGATTCTACATCGTCTGGAGTTGATTTTTCACTACAAGCCATGACAGACAATGCCAAAAATCTAATTGAAGATTTGGAATAATTATATTTTACTTTATGACAGGCACGAGTAACGACACTTATAAGATACGTAAAAAATGAGTAAGGCATAAGAAAGTAAAATAGAGAAACTAAAAAGAGCCCTGACGTCTCAGAGCTCTTTTAACCCGATAGTAGAAGACACAAGGGTAAAACTTTTAGTTTGCTTGTCTACGCAGAAATGCTGGGATATCAAGCTCTTCATCAATTTGCACTGCCGGTTTTGCAGGCTTATTGATATCAAGAGTTTCTTGGGAGGGAGACTCAAGCCCTTTATCAGCCGGTGATGCCTCTTGCGACTTCACCATATCGCTATCATCTCTCAGATTATCGATATGTTGCTGGACTGAGCCCGTAATACGCTCGAACAGAGACGGCGTACGTGACTGTTTATTCTGCGGACTTGCAGAAGGATACAAAGCTTTAGGCGGATTCAGCTGAAGCTTGGATGAGCGCATTTGAGGCGCAGCATCTTTTTCAACATGCTCTCCGTGAAAATTAGAGATATGCGGCCCCACACCGTTTTCAGGTATTTTCATATCAGGCTGCATCGGCTTTGGCGGAATGAAAGAATCACCAAAAGTTGAACCACGTAAAACAGGCTCACCTGCTTTATTTGTCTCTGACGCAAATTCACCCTGCTCAAACATATCCAAAGATGCCGCTTCCTGCCCTTGCGGTGCATGCTGCGGAACAACAGGCTGTGATATTGGTTTAGGTGCCGTCAGCCCTTTAATAACCTCACGCCCTGATAGGGATGCCGCCGCCGGACGCTCTGCCTGCTTTGGCGCGTTAGAAATCGGAGAGGAAATTTTATCTGCCGCCGTTACTGTACTCGGCGCCGAACGATCTAATGTTTCAGGCGCAGGCTTTGTTGTACCCGGCCCGTTACCGCCACCAAATACTTTGCCTTTTGCTTCGTTATCTATACCTGTTGCGACAATAGACACACGCATCAGACCATCAAGACTGTCATCAAATGTTGCACCAAAGATAATATTCGCACTGGGGTCAACCTCATCGCGGATACGGTTACATGCTTCATCTGCCTCAAACAGAGTCATATCATAACCACCGGTCACATTGATAATAACGCCGTTTGCGCCTTTCATGGACACATCATCAAGAAGCGGATTATTAATTGCAGCTTCCGCAGCTTCGATAGCGCGCTTATCGCCGCTTGCTTCGCCTGTTCCCATCATTGCCTTACCCATTTGCATCATCGCCGTTTTAATATCGGCAAAGTCCAAATTAACAAGACCGGGACGCACCATAAGATCGGTTACGCCGCGAACACCTGATTGAAGAACAGAATCCGCCATTTTGAAAGCTTCAGCGAAGGTTGTTTTCTCATTGGCAATACGGAACAAATTTTGGTTCGGGATAACAATAAGCGTATCAACATATTGCTGAAGCTCTTCTATACCCTGTTCCGCCTGCTCCATACGATGAACACCTTCAAAATGAAACGGCTTGGTTACGACCCCCACAGTCAAAATACCTTGCTGACGGCATGCCTTAGCAATAACAGGCGCAGCGCCAGTACCCGTACCACCACCCATTCCGGCAGTCACAAAAGCCATATTGGCCCCATCAAGGAAACGAAGTACTTCTTCAAGACTTTCCTCTGCTGCCGCTTGCCCTACCTCAGGCTTTGAACCGGCACCGAGACCGCCGGTCACAGTTGTACCAAGCTGAACCTGGTGCTCTGCCAAAGAATTGTTAAGCGCTTGTGCATCCGTGTTACAGACAACAAACTCGCACCCATCAAGATTGGACGAAATCATATTATTGACAGCATTGCCACCTGCACCACCAACGCCTATAACGGCGATCTTTGGAGAAAGTTGTTGCACTTCTGCTGTTTGCATTTTCACATTTATCATAATTATAAGAACCCCTGAGAATTGGATGTTCGTGGTAGGACGAGTAGAAGTCTAGTTAAGATTTTTTTATATGAAAAGGGGTAAACATAATGCTATCCACGACTTTAATCATAAATCTCGAATTTAATTCACCATAACACATGAATCAAACTCACAAGAAAACACCCTAACCCACACATCTGATTCATTTTTTCGATAAAAGAAAAACAGAACCCAAACGGTCCGAACATACCCACAAATAAATGTGGATAAGTCGTTGTTACATTTACCAGTTTTCTTTAAGCCAGAGTTTAGCGCGCGCCACAAAATTTTCAGGGCGCACTTGCGCCATTATCTCTGCCGGCATTTCGCCCGTATGCTCGGACGCATATGTTAACAGCCCCGCCACAGTTGAAAATGCAGGGCCGCTAACCGCGTCAGGAAGACCGGTCAGCTTTATCGGCTTTCCAAGCCTGACTTGTTTATCCAGAACATGACCGGACAGATCTTTGATCCCTATTATTTGACTGGAACCACCGGTTAAAACGACTCGCCTGCTGACAACCTTTTCCAAACCGCTATCTTTGATTTTAGCGCGAACAAGCTCGAAAATCTCTTCAAGCCTGGGCTGTATTATCCCGACCAAGAATGAACGCGGCACATGATTTGGCTTTTGATGCTCATCTTCACCAAGACGCGGGACCTCAATCATTTCGCCTTCATCTGTTTGTGATGCAACAGCGCAGCCATAGAGAATCTTCAATCGTTCCGCATCGGCCTTTGATGTTGTTAAACCACGGGCAATATCGTTTGTGACGTGCTGCCCACCAATGGGAACGGCATCACAGTAAATCATATAACCACTATGAAAAACGGCAAAAGATGTTACACCCGCACCGATATCAATGACTGTACAACCAAGCTCAATCTCATCATCTACTAAAGACGATAAGCCTGCGGCGTACGCTCCGGTACATAGGGCAGAAATATCCAGATGGCTACGCTCAATGCAAGACGCCATATTACGAAGTGCCGACCCGTCACCGGATACTAAATTCACATCAACCTTTAGGTTTTCTGCAAACATACCGCGCGGATCACGAATCCCGTCCTGATCATCAACACGAAAGAAAGTCGGTATCGTATGAATTAATTCAAGGCTTTGATCCGCCTCTTTTTGCTGCGCTTTCGCAAGGGCGCGGCGCACATCATTATCTGTAATGTCATGCCCGCCAACCTCAACTGTGACGCTGTGGCCAAATGATTGCACATGCACCCCGGAAACATTGGCGATAATTTCACGAAGCGGATAACCACGCATCACCTCAGCGGCCATATTCTCCGCCGCATGAACAGTCTGACGAATTACATTCTCTGCGGCATCAAGATCTACAATCGCACCGTTTTTAACACCTGCTGAGGGTTTATTACCGACACCAACAATTTCAAACGTCCCCTGATCATCAACAATACGGCCGATAAAACATGCCGTTTTAGAGCTGCCGATATCTAATGCGGCAAATAATGATCCTTTAGGTCGTGTCGATTTATCCTGCGCCATTCGCGTCTAATTACCTTATTTACAGTTGCGTTTTTATATTATGAATATTCGTTTTGTAATCCTGAACCGTACCAAGACGCGTTCTGACTATAAGCCTGTCATCGTATCTGGCATCAATCTCTATGATAGCATTTTTCGTAAGAATTTGATCTTCCTGATGACGCTGCCTTATATGGTCAATAGCGCTTTGAGTATTATTCTCGGGCAATTTAATAACGCGCCCTTCACCAATATGCAAATCCCATCTACGGTTATCAATTAACTCGGCTCTATCCAACATATCCTTTAGGACAGTAACCTGCCCCAACATCGCCATCAGATCCCCTGTTTTCTTAGGCGCATTGTGCCCAAGCACCATGGGGAGGTCTTTAAAATCTTCCAGCCCCTGATTCGTAATCAGCTCCCCTTCGGAATCAACCAGAGATACCGCACCATATCTTTGCCACAGGGCAACAGGCTCACGCTCTACCAAATGTACATATATTGTGTCAGGCATGCGCCTTTCCACACGCGCCGTTTTAACCCAGCCAATCCGCTCAATTTGCTCTTTTGCTTCTGCCGGATCTAACAACAATAAAGGATCGCCCTGCCCGACATTAATAACCGCAAGCAAAACATCAGGGTCTGTATATTCCCTTCCCTCAACCAGAATATTCTCAACGATAAATCCGGCATCTGCGCTCAAGGCAATCGTTTGTCGTGATGCCCAACTTCCAATCGCCGCCATGCCATCTGCCAGAACAAACCAAGCAAGAAGCCACAAGCACGCCAATGCACCACCACCGAATAAGGAAATCTTTTTAATAAGAGCGCGCCGCTCATTCCCTGCCGAAGCTTTACGCTTCTTTTTGGTCATGGTGGATTTACGTGCCCCCTTTTTACTTTTTGCTTTCTTCGCAGCCATATCACCCTCTTTTTAACAAACGCGCATCTTGCGGAACCGGATCATACGGTAAGATACGCCCTTTATTTTCATTCATGGCCTCTGCAATCATCGACGTCAACAAATCCGTAAAGAAAACGGGGTCTTTTGCTGCCTCCCACAGGAAATACCCCAGAGAGCCCGGGCACGGATTAACTTCGTTCATCCATATTTCGCCGCTTTTGGCGTTTCCGATAAAATCAATACGCGGAACACCGGTACCATCGATGGCTTCGAACAAGCGCGCGCCCCAGGTGCGAATATTTGAATCTAATTCTGCAGGGATTTCAGGGTTAATTTCACGCGTTAATGACAACATCCCCTCACTCGCGGTTGTAAACATTTTGGCGCCACTTTGCTTATCGCCAAGCTTACCGTCCCCGCCCGACATATATTTTTGTTTAAAGTCCAAAAGCTCCTCAGTTGCTTTCGGGCGTTCAATAGCAGATGTAACAACCTCTCCGTTTAGGCGCGCAACAGACACGTTGTATTCAATCAAATTTTCAACGAACGGCTCTGCGATCGCAGAATCATCAAATTCAAATATCGCAGGTAAACATGCTTTTGCCTCGGTGGCATCATTCACTTTTGCCACACCGATAGAGCTCCCCAGATGCGACGGCTTAATGATACATGGAAAGCCTACAGGCTTTAACAAACCGTCTAAAACCTCTTCATCGATCAAATAGCCGTCATGCGGGCGTTTTAAAACAGCAAACGGAAGCGCAGGGATATCAAGCGCTTTTAGCATATATTTCGTTGTGACCTTATCCATTAACAATGCAGATGCCTTTGTGCGCATCCCTGCATATGGAACATTTGCTAACTCAAAAAGCCCCTGAATATTTCCGTCTTCTCCATACAGGCCGTGAAACACAGGAAGCGCAATATCAAAGGTGATTGGCTTGGCACTTCCGAATAATGGCTGTTTCTTTGGCACTAACACGCCGCCACGTTGCCCGCGCAGATCAAGAATCACTTCTGTAACCTCTTTCTTACGCGCGCTATCAAGCATATAACTCTCACGCTTTGATAGGATGTCGCCAACATACCAAGCGCCGTCAGGTGCCACATAAACAGGCATGGGATTATATAATGTATTATCAAGTGCTTGTAACGCTTGCAGGCCTGAGATTACGCTTACATCATGTTCGGGAGAACGCCCCCCAAAAAAGACAGCGACAGTCTTTTTATTGATCAGGTCATTTTTTGTAGTTTTGTTTTGAGCCATGGGTCAATCGTGTATAAGTAGAAGTGATCGATTTAGATTCATGTATTTAATCACGAAACCGCGTCTCTTAAAAGGGGAAGTAATGTGCAAGAATTCAATTCTGAGGGGGTAAAGTTCGCCTACACAACGGCAGGCAAGGATTTCTCGTTAGACACGCTTGCAAAAAATACGGGGAAGAATACCAAACCCCTGATTTTATGGGCGCATGGATGGGGGCATACGCACGCTAACTTTGCGCCTCTTATTACACCGCTAGAGCCACATGCAAATCATATCGCATTAGATTTCCCAGGATTTGGCGCATCTCCACCACCACCGGAGAGTTGGGACACAAAAGATTACGCCGATGCGGTTGCGCAATGGCTTAAAAAAAACAAAATACCGCCCGTCATTTGGATCGGGCATTCATTTGGTTGCCGTGTAGGCACTCAAATCGCTGCGCACCACCCTGAGTGCGTAAATTCCATGATCTTTATTTCAGGCGCAGGTCTTAAGAAAAAAAGACCTCCACTTAAAAAACTTTATTTTTATTTGCGTATTAAACTCTTCAAAATCTTAAGGAAAGTGATTCCCGAAGGGGCACTCAAAACCAAGATAATGAGTAAATTCGGAAGCGCCGACTATAAGAAGTCCGGCCCGATGCGCACTGTTTTTATCCGTGTCGTAAATGAAGATTTGAGCGAAACAGCGAAAAAGATACAATGCCCTGTGGCATTAATATACGGGACAGAAGATTCAGAAACACCGCCTGAATTCGGAAAACGATATTCACAGTTGATTCCCAACTCAAAATTATCTCTATTAGACGGGCAAGATCACTATTCCGTCTTGCAGAACGGCCGCCACCAAGTCATTAAAATTATTGATGCGTTTATTAAAGAAAGACAATCATGACTGCTGATTTCGCCATACAAATTTTCACCTTAATCGCATTCCTGACTTTTTCCGGAAAACGATTAATGAGCTACCTCCACGCTCTTCAGCAAGATGATTACAATAACAGTCGCCTTATCGGCTGGGTTTTTAAACATAAAGTCTTCGACACACGCGTCACGCAATTCTTACTGCTTGTTCTTGGCGTGGATCTGTTCACTGATATTCCCTCTGTCGGGTTAAATGCAGCCGTTTTTCTGATATTTGCATTTGCTACATATTTAGAAAAAGACCCGCGCAAAGCATCTAAAAAGGCATTTGTGTTAACCGCGCGCGCAAAACGCATTCTGGTTATGTCTTTGATTTATGTTGCTCTATGTGCTGCGGGTGCATTTTATCTATCGCACACCATCCTTTGGATTGTTGCGGTACAACTTTTACCACTCTTACTGATTTTGGGTAATGCCACATTAGCGCCCTATGAGGCATCAATACAAAAAATGTATATGAAAGAAGCCAAGGCCAAGCTGGAGGAATTAAGCCCGATTGTGATCGGCATTACCGGATCCTATGGCAAAACATCAATCAAGCATATCTTAGGGCATATTTTAAAAGCCGGAGCCCCAACCCTCGTCACCCCCGGTTCCGTCAATACGTTAATGGGCATTACACGTATTATCCGCGAACAACTGGAACCGAATCATAAATACCTGATCGTGGAAATGGGCGCATACGGCCCCGGATCCATTGCCGCCTTATGCAATTTAACGCCGCCAAATTACGGTATCATTTCCTCTATTGGCCACGCCCACTATGAACGCTTTAAATCATTGGAAACAGTTGTCCATGCAAAATATGAACTTGCCCAATCTGTATTAGCGCGCAACGGAACCGTAATTGTGCATGAAAGAACATTAAAGTTCGAACACTCACGAAATATTCGTAACAAAAACATGGATAATTTCATCGTCTGCGGGGAGCCGATGCAGACTAACACCCCGAAAAATGATCAAGAGTTCAGCTATCTTGCGCCTGATGATTTAAACATCATGTCCGTAGAGCAAACCCCGAAAGGTATCTGCGTTAATGTTGAATGGAAGAATGAAAAATACACCCTACGTGCGCCGCTTTATGGCATTCATCACGGACACAATATCGCCTTGGCTTTTGCATGCGCGATGAGCCTTGGTATGAACGCCAAAGACATCAAAACCGCACTCGCCTCTACGCCGCAAATCAAACACAGATTAGAGGTCAAGCAACATGTAGACGGTTCCATGATTATTGATGACGCCTTTAACTCTAACCCTCCGGGCTTCCGCTCTGCGTTACATGTGATGCGTGTTCTTGCGGATCATACAAACGGGCGCGGAATTCTTGTTACACCGGGAATTGTCGAGCTTGGAGAAGCCCATGACGAAGTGCACCGAACGCTTGGTCACCTTGCGGCCGAAGTATGCGATATCATTATCATCGTCAGCCCGAGCCGCATCCCGACATTCTTCGAAGGGTTTAACGCAAACAACAAAAACGGCGTTGTAATCCAGCAGTTTGAAACCTTCGAATCTGCTGAAAAATGGCTAATAGAAAACAAACGTCCAAAAGACATTATTTTACTGGAAAATGACCTTCCCGACATATACGAGCGTGTCCTAAAGATATAATCCTTTCCTGTTTTGTGATAGAATCATCCAACAGGAGGGTTTGTTATTATGAAATATTTTTATCTTTTTGGAATACTCACCGCATTGGCGGTAACACCTAACAATGCATTTGCCAACGAGGCAGAAGGGTATTGGCTCACAGAAAACAAAAGATCTGTCATCCATGTCACCAAATGTTACGACAGCCTGTGCGGCAACATTCACTGGATTATTGAGGGCGGCATGCAATATGACGAAAAGAACCCCGACGCCAGTGAAAGGAAAAAGCCAATGTGCGGCCTTAAATTAATGTGGGGTTTTAGGCCAGACGGTAGCGATTGGAAAGATGGAAAAATCTATAAAGCCGATGACGGCGATATCTATAACGCCAACGTGACTCTGGTCGATAAGAACACATTAAAACTCAGAGGTTATGTCGGGATTCCCCTCTTCGGAAAAACGCAAAAATGGACGCGCGTTTCATCAGAAGATTACCCTAAATGCTCAGAGCCTGAATAATAGATATTAATTCGTAAAGAGCGGACTTAAGCGATAGAACGGCGCCGACGTTCATATCTGTCACAGGCTGCGGTGAATTCTTCGAGAATTTCTTTTCCCATCTCCCCGCCGTCACCTGACATTTTTGTACTGACCATCGCCTTACATGACTTATGATACACGTTGAGCAAGCTCACTAAATTACGGTCTATCTTTTTTGTTGTCTCAATCAAACTGAGTAACATTGCAGACATATCACCAATCAAATCAAACCCAAACATAGTTGAGTTGGCCTTCAGTTCCATCACACATTTTGTGATCTCCGGACGCATCGCCTCGACACTGCTCTTAGATTCTTCAAGTCGCTCAATCACATCACCAAGATCCGTAACAAAAACACGTCCCATAGGAATGAAATCCACATTATTCGCGGCTAAAACTCTCGATGCGCGCTTTATCAGTTCCGGGGATATTTTCCCTGTCCCTGTCTTTTTTCTTAATCTTACAATACTCTCATTAACCATATATCACTCAATTATATAACGCAGTCTTCACACAGAATTTAAAACTACGTCGCGCGTCCATCCGCTTCTAAAGATTCATCACCAACAAGAAATTCAGGCGGATTATTAATAATATCCTCAAGCTTTTCAGCCAGCTTTTCAACTGTAAACGGCTTTACAATAAATGCAGTCATACCTTCGTGTGTTGCTTTTTGAATTTTGGACTGCGCCGCGTAGCCTGTAATAAAAATGAATGGAACCATTCGATCCGGCGAAGCCTCAGATTTACGCACCTTCCTCAGAAATTCCATCCCCGAAGTCGGCTCCATTTCCCAGTCGCTGATAATAATATCGTGTTTTAATTCACAAAATGCTTCGAACGCCCGATCACCATCAGATGTCATTGTAATCTTTCCAAAATCCAGCTCTTCCAAAACCTGCCTGTAGATTGAGCTAATCGCCGGATTATCTTCTGCGACAAGAACACTTACCTTTTTAAAGCTAATTACCATTTAAATACTCACATGCCCTAACAATGTCTATTTTTGTCACGGGCTATTATGGTTTTGATTTTGTACAAAAAACAGCTCTTTTTTGATATTTTTAAAAAAATATCCCCCGACTGACATTATTCCTCGGCTACTCATCTAATGTTTTTGAAAACATCCAACGCCAAACAGCGCGCGTATAATAATGAGATGATGGACAATTATGTCCCATATTAAAGGCACTAAATTGAACATCCCCTCCATACCCTGCGATAGCCTCGGCCATCTTTGCGGTTCTCTCATACGGCACAGCCTTATCGCGCTTACCTGCCATAATGTAAAGAGGAAGCCCGCGCATATTTTTAGCATCCTCTTCATCCCATGCACCACTTATCGAAACCCCTGCGGCGAAAATATCTGAATACTCTTTTGCTGCATAAAAAACACCATATCCACCCATAGAGCAGCCGATTACATATATTCTTTTTTTATCGATAGGATAGCGCTCTGATAACGCATTGATTAATGACACAACATGTGGCAGTTCCGGCGGCGCCCAAGAAAACAAGCTTCGCCCGCTCCATGAAGTATACGCCGGTGCCATGGGCACTAAAATATATGCCGGATATTGCTGCGTGATATCATATACAGAAAGATAGTCCGCAGCATAAGAGTAACCTGTACTACCATGCAGCACGACCACCAA
Source organism: Alcanivorax sp. (assembly GCA_051967755.1). Classification (GTDB taxonomy): domain Bacteria; phylum Pseudomonadota; class Alphaproteobacteria; order Micavibrionales; family Micavibrionaceae; genus UBA1672. Next base: position 428,140 of record JBQDYD010000002.1, on the reverse strand, counting down.
AGGATAAGTATCACTCGCGCGTTCTTTGGAAAAGGACTCAAACCACAAGAAATTCATTTCACGCTTTTTCTGCATCCCGTCAGGAACATACAAAGATTTGCGCGAAAATCGAGCGCCGGCTTTTCTTAAGGGCTCCGCATTGCGGGGAATAACATCTTGATATAAAACGCCGTCTCTGCGTTCATAGTGGCTGGAATATTTAAAATAGATATAGAAGACAGGCGACAAAACACATAAAAAGAGCATTACAAAAACAGCTCTTCTTATATTTATAACGTTTTTAGACATAATTATATTTGAACAAACCTAACGTGCATATTCCCCGATACGCTTAATTTCCCAATGTAGCTCAATACCGCACTGCTCTCGGACGCGCTTAATTAACTCATCCCCCAAATCTTCCAGATCTTTGGCGGTCGCATTTCCATCATTGATCATGAAGTTGAGGTGTTTATCACTCATACGTGCCCCTCCAATTTGCAGGTCTCTACCGCCGACCTTTTCTACCAATTGCCACGCGCGCGTCCCTGCCTCCAGCCCTGCTTTTTTAAGGTCTTCTTCAGACGGGTTAGCAAACGTAGAGCCTCCGGTTTTTTCTGAAATTGGCTGTGTCTTTTGCCGCTGTGACTTAATCTCTTTCAACCTTTTTTTCACAGTTCCCTTATCTTCAGACTGCCCCACAAACACCGCGCCGACAAATACGCTCCCTTGTGGCACACCACAATAACGGTATTTCATATCCATATCTTCGGGCAACAAAGGCATAAATTTTCCGTCACGGCCATGCGCCATGGCTCCGACCAACACATCAGAAACCTCACGCCCATATGCGCCTGCATTCATACGAAGCGCGCCGCCTACAGTGCCCGGAATACCGGATAAAAACTCTAATCCGCCAATCCCGGCCTTCGCCGCAGCCGCGGCAACAGAACCATTAAGCGCCCCTGCGCCCGCCATGATTTTTCGTCCGCGTACTTCAATGTCGGCAAATGGCTTTCCCAAACGGATCGTAACGCCGCGAATTCCCCCATCACGTACAATCGTATTGGCCATCCCCCCAAGGATAGTGAGAGGCTCTGCTTCAGGGTATTCTTTTAGGAAAATGGCAAGATCATCCAAACTGTCCGGCTCAAATAAAACATCTGCCGAACCACCACACCTAAACCAGCTTTTATCCCCTAACGGCACATTCTCTTTAAACTCACCATCATATCGGTAAATATCAATCTCATAAGGGGTAGAATCTGGTTGGCTCACGCGGCTGCTCCCTTAGATTTTTTCAATTCTTCAGTAAGCTCTTCAGGAAGGCTATAAGCCCATTGCGTACTATTTCCTGCGCCCATCACGATCACGTAGTCGCCCTTTTTTGCAACTTGTGCCACAAGACGCGCCAAATCATCACGTTCCGGCAAAGCATGTACCGATCGATGGCCATGTGTCTTAAGGCCCTGCACAAGATATTCTTTATGAACCCCTTCAATGGGTTTTTCGCCTGCCTCATAAACATCAGCAACAATCACATGATCGGCATCGTTGAAACATCTGCAAAATTCTTCATACAGGTCTTGCAGGCGGGAATAACGATGCGGCTGCATAACGGCGATAACCTGCCCGTTATTTTCCTCTACCGCAGAACGCGCAGTCTTTAGAACCACATCAATTTCAACAGGATGATGCGCATAATCATCAATAATCGTGATGCCTTCGACCTCACCCGTTTTGGTAAAACGGCGCTTTACACCACCAAAATTGCACATCGCCTTTTTCATCGTTGCAACAGGCACATTCATTTCTTTTGCAACACCAAGTGCGACAAGTGAATTTTGAACATTATGGCGACCCAACATAGACAGATGAATATCTTTTATTTCCAAATCTTGACCGTCTTTATTAAGCCATCCTGCAAACGTCACATCAAAGACACTGCCGTCTGCGCCGCTTCTGACGTTGCTTGCGCGGATATCTGCCTGCGGGTTAAATCCATAGGTGATAACTTTTCTATCCGAAACCTGCGCCGCCAGTGTCTGAACCTCAGGGTGATCAATACAAAGCAACGCATATCCATGGAACGGCAGGTTTAAAACAAATCTACGATAAGCATTTTTCACCTGTTCGAATGACCCGTAATGATCCATATGTTCGGGGTCGATGTTGGTCACAACCGCCACAGTTGACGGCAAACGAATAAAGCTACCGTCACTTTCATCGGCCTCAACCACCATCCAATCGGTTTTACCAAAGCGCGTATTTGTGCCATAGGCATTTACAATACCGCCATTCACAACCGTGGGATCAAACCCTGCCTGATCCAACATTTGCCCAACCATAGATGTGGTCGTTGTTTTGCCATGCGTACCCGCCACTGCGACCGCGGATTTCAGGCGCATTAGCTCCGCCAGCATCTCAGCGCGCTGCACAACAGGAATTTTAGCCGCGCGCGCTGCAACCAATTCAGGATTATCGTCCTTAATCGCAGAGGAAATAACAACCGCAACAGGCACTTTGCCATCGTCCAGTTTTAGATGGTTTGCATCATGTCCGATATAAACATTAACGCCCTGCTCTCTCAGGCGTTTTACATTCGCATTTTCCGCCATGTCAGAGCCTTGGACCACATATCCAAGTGAAACGAGAAGGGTCGCAATCCCGCTCATGCCGATCCCGCCAATCCCAACAAAATGTAAAACCCCGATATCGGGCGACATCATGCGCATAATTTATCTACTCCTGTATCTGTTTTATTACCTGATCAGCCAGTCTTTCCGCCGCATCCGGCAGGCCACAGTCTTTAGCACGCGCAGCCGCACGAGACAAGGTATCAGGGTTTTCGAAGATCATTGTGATGCGCTCTTTCACTGCCTCTGGTGTGAATTGATCCTCGGTCACAATCCATGCACCGCCGCGGTCTGCAACAGTCATCGCATTTTTCTTTTGTTGTTGATCTTTGTGATGCGGATATGGCACATAAATCGCGGGCCGCCCCGCGATCGATATTTCCGCAACCGTACTGGCCCCGGAACGCCCGATGAATAAATGAGATTTTGAGAGCAAACCCGCGACATCATGAAAAAACGGTGCAAGCTCTGCCTCAACTATCGCTTTCTCGTAAACCTCTTGCGCCTCTTCGATATCCGCTTCTCGGCATTGTTGCGTAACGCTTATACGGTTTTTATATTCCTTCGGTAACATCGCAATAGCTTCGGGAACCACTTTTGAAAACACAGTTGCGCCAAGTGATCCGCCCATCACCAAAATATCTAACACGCCCCCCTCATTCAAATCGGGGTACGCAGCATCCTTCAATGTGATAATTTCAGGCCTGACAGGGTTTCCCGTCACAACCATTTTCCTCGATAAGGCGCCTGTTTCTTCCTCTGTCGGGCGAAGCGATAAGGCAATAAAGCGCGCCTTTGGTGCCAAAAACTTATTGGCCTTACCCAAAATGGCGTTTTGCTCATGTAAGCCCGTCGGCACACCGCGAAGCTGCGCCGCGAGCACAGCAGGCACAGAAGGATATCCGCCGAACCCGATTACGAAATCAGGGTTCACTTTTCCAATCAATGGCAGACCTTGAAGAAGTATCCCCTGCGCCAAACCAAGCGCACCCTTAATTTTCCCGGATAGCCCAGCCCCTGCGGTTCCTGATTTCAGAACATGCGTTTTTATACCCGGAAACATCTTCTCATAACGCGTACCGCGAATATCAGTTGCTAATTCAACGTGTATCCCACGTTTCTTTAGTTCTGTCGCCAATGCACTTGCAGGGCTCATATGCCCGCCTGTACCGCCCGCACTGATCAGGACTGTTTTATCCATGTGCATCCCCCGTGTTTGTCGGCGCTGCCCTACGCATAGAGAGTGAGCTTCGGGCGATTGACCCGCGCTTTTTCTGTCTGGTGAGTGCCAATACAAAGCCCATCGCAATTGCCATGGAAATCATTGATGACCCGCCGTAACTGACGAATGGTAATGTCATGCCCTTAGCGGGGATAATATTAACACTGGAGCCGATATGAATAAGCGATTGAAAGCCAACCATGGCCAATAGACCGCCTGCCGCCAAAACAGAAAATACATCCTGAATATCTTGCAACCGTCTAAAACCGCGCAGCATGATAAATAAGAAAATGCCCATCATGATCATCGCGAATAAAACGCCCATTTCTTCGATCAACACTGAAAAGATAAAATCTGCGTGCGCATCTGGCAGGCTCATTTTTTCTGTACCCTGCCCCGGACCAACACCTGCAAACCCGCCCTGACGGATTGCATCTAATGATCGCTCTACTTGATAGTTATCGCCACTTTCGGGGTTAAAAAATCTGTCTATTCGGCTGCGCACATGATGAAATGAAAAATATGCCGCCGTTAAGCCGCCAGCCCCCAGCCCAAGCAGGATCGCCAAATAACGAAAACGCAATCCCGCAAGAAAAACCTGCACTGCGAACACGGCCGTCAAAACAATGGTCATGCCCAAATCAGGTTGCAACAGCAAAAGGGTAATAAGAAAGAAATAAAGCGCGGCTGTCACATAATACCCCTGAAACACAGGCAAAGCACCGCCCTTCACAGGCTTTGTATGAACAGAATCAATGGTCTGTATTGAATTTTTATGTAGGGCGATCAACCATGCCGCAACAACAGCAAAGGTTGGTTTAATGAATTCACTTGGCTGTATAGAAAAACCGAATAATGAGATCCAGCGCCGCGCGCCTTTCACTTCATCACCGAAAAACAAAACCATAAACATGAGTAACACAGAACCTAACAAGGCAACGCTCGCCAAACGCCAAACCTGCTTCGCACTGAGCATGGAAATCCCTATTAGCAACACAATCGACGGAACAAGAAAGATGATATGTTTTTTTAAGAAATGAAAATCACTAACCCCGATTTTCTGCGCAACAGACGGGCTTGCACTTGCAACCAACGCAACACCGAAAAACATCAAGCATAAAACAGACGCCAAGAGCGCGCGATCCACGGTCCACCACCACGCGCCCAAGAAGGATTGATCCATTCTTGAAAAAGCTTGAGGTTGCGTAACTCCGGACATAATTGTGATACCTTATTATAATTCGTCAGGCGGGCTTATTGATCGGCCAAAGCGTTCACAATATCCGCGAAATGATTACCGCGTTCTTCAAATGATTTATATTGGTCGAACGACGCACATGCAGGCGACAACAGAACCACACCCGCACCGCCCGGCTGCCCTCTATTTTCCTGTGCCATTTTATGCGCATCCTCTATGGCATTTTCCAATTTAAAGCAACGCGTATACTCCATTCCGTATTGGTCGAACCAATTTGCAAAGTCTTCGGTTGATTCACCAATTAAAAATGCATGCTTCAGATGGGGGAAGAAGTTCTCCAGCCCGTCTAATCCTGTTTTCTTGCGACGTCCGCCGACAATCCAATACACATTTTTTTGGCACCCCAACGCAACGGCAGCGGACGCGGCATTTGTTGACTTACTATCATTAACATAGCCAACACCGTTAATCGTCCGCACAAGAAACTGTCTGTGATTTAATCCCGGAAAGCTCTCTAAACCATCCCAAATTTGCCCTGCGGTCAGGCCTGCCATTTTAACCGCAGCATAAGCACAAGCAGCATTTTGATGGTTATGAACCCCTTTTAGTGTCTGGACTTTAGAAAGATCACCAACCGTATTTACCCCCTCATCCGAGGCATCATTCAAAATGTCATCTTGAACAAAAACACCGGATGTCAGTGATTTTTCAGTCGATATTTCCACGACAGTGCGAAGCCCTTGCTCCTTAACGCGGGACAATATCTTTTTGGTGTATTCATCATCTGAACAGATAACCGCCCCGCCTTCCTTCGCACCTGAACGAAGCTGAGCCAGACGCTCTTTTACATCCGCATAATTTTCCATGCTGCCATGGCGATCAATATGGTCAGGCGTCAAATTCAGAATAACTGCGATATCAGGACGATATGTCGGACATAAATCAATTTGGAAAGAAGACATTTCAAGAATAACCCAATCAGGGGTCTGTCCTTCAATATCCAAATCAAAAATGGCTGTTCCGATATTACCCCCGAACAAAGCCTTCTTACCCGCCGCATTAATTAAATGATTGATCAATGCGGATGTTGTTGATTTTCCGTTAGTTCCCGTCACACCAATCGTTTTTACATCCGGGTAGATACGGGAAAACAATTCAATATCACACAGTATCTCCAGATCAGATGCCTGCGCTTTTTTAACGATATCATGAGGTTCCGGGTGGGTTAGCGGTATCCCGGGAGAGAGCATAAGGTAGCCAAACCCCGATAAATCATCCAAATCAGCATCCAGATAAGATATGTTTTCGTGCTCAAAATTTTGATAAACGTCCTGATTGTCATCACCGATAACGATATCGGCTCCGGCTTTGGCCAACGCTCTGGCCGCATACCCACCGGACTTACCCATTCCATATATCAAAATAGGTTTATCCAGCGTTTTAACAAAATCCTTAATCTCGTTCATATCTTTGATGTTCCCACACACTCGATTAAAAAAGCAGGTGCATTATCGCAGTTTCAAAGTCGCGAGTCCAACCAAAGCTAAAATTACTGCAATGATCCAAAAGCGGATAACGATTGTAGGCTCTGACCATCCTTTTTTCTCAAAATGATGATGCAGCGGTGCCATAGCAAACACGCGTTTGCCCGTAAGCTTAAAGGATGCCACTTGCACAATGACAGAAACGGTTTCCAATACAAACAAACCACCAATTATCGCCAGAACCATTTCATGTTTGGTAATCACAGACATAACGCCCAGCAATCCCCCCATCGCGAGAGAGCCGGTATCCCCCATGAAAATTGCCGCAGGAGGCGCATTAAACCAAAGAAATCCCATCGCGCCACCGATTAACGCCCCGCAAATAATCGAGAGCTCCGCCGTGCCAGGAACATGATGAAGATATAAATATTCCGAGAAGTCGACGCGGCCAACCAAATACGCGATCAAACCAAAACAAGCCGCAGCAATAGCCACAGGCACAATCGCAAGCCCGTCCAGACCATCAGTTAAATTCACCGCATTGGATGCGCCGATTATAACCAGCAATGACCAAGGCACAAAAAACCACGACAGATTGATTAGTACATCTTTGAAAAATGGCGGCGCGACATGCGTGCTCAGATGATCAGGGAAACTGTACATTATTCCGACTGTGGCGATGATACCAAAGAATAGCTGCCCTAATATTTTTATTCTGCCGGGCAGACCTTTCGTATTTCGCTTCGTGAGTTTTAAATAGTCATCAGCAAACCCAATAAGCCCATAGCCGAGCATAATCAATAGCACATACCATACATACATATTGGTTAAATCAGACCAAAGAAATGTACTGACGCACACCGATATCAGGATCATAAGACCGCCCATTGTAGGCGTTCCTGCCTTTTTTAGATGTGATTCAGGCCCGTCATCACGAATGGGCTGGCCTTCTTGCTGCTTGGATTTAAGCCAACGGATCATCGGCGATGCAATTAAGAAACATACCAAAAGCGACGTCACAACCGCCCCGCCCGTTCTGAACGTAATCGAGCGAAACAAATCAAAGAAAAGCGCCGTATCGGCAAATAAATTATAAAGCATATCCAGCCATTTTTGTTCTACTTACATGATGCTCTACTACCCGCAGGGCTTCAACCATCTTTATTTTCAAGCTATCTCTATCTTGCTTGAAAACCAACAAATCACCCGGACACATGACATCAGGAACAATCTTTTCCACGTCGCCGTCTTTATAGAGTGAAGAGAGTAAGCTGTTAATATTACGGATTTCAGGTTTGCGCAAGGAGGTATAAACAAAATCAAACGTCCCCATACGAAACGGAATAGCCACATCACCGCCCGCGCTTTGCGCGTAAAACCCATCCGGGTAATCAACATGCTCTAACATAACCGTCTGGCGGCCACCGCGCCCCATATCGATCATATTACCGACGCGAAACACAACACCTGTCACTTGCTTTTTAGGCTTCACACGCACAGTGACGGAATTTGTTTTTAAGTGCGACCAGAAATAACGGTTATTTTCTATCATAGTTACTCTACCTAGTTTCAGTTTTTTGTTTATTTAGCAATGCGTTACTCAGTTCTTGCGCATCATCAAACGGTAAAATTTCCGTTCCGATGATTTGACCTTGCTCATGCCCTTTTCCGGCCAAAAGCAAAATATCGTTTTCTGCCATTATCTCTACGGCATGCGCGATTGCGCTTCGGCGGCCTTCTATCACCTCAACATGCGCCTCATCATCACCTTTGATCCCGGCCATTATGTGATCACGAATAATATCAGCATCTTCCGTACGCGGATTATCATCTGTAATAATCGTCACATCGCTCAGCTCTGCCGCGATCGCCCCCATTTGCGGGCGTTTAGATTGGTCACGATCGCCGCCACATCCAAACACAGTGATAATGCGCCCCTTTACATGCGGACGAATTGCACCAAGCACGGTTTTAAGCGCATCTGGCGTATGTGCATAATCAACGTACCCATGATAAATACCGCCAGGGTCCGTGACATGTTGCAAACGCCCTGGAACACCATCAATTTTAGATAGCGCATTAATAAGCTTGTTAATGCGGCGCTCATTTGAGTGATCCTCTGCGATAACGCATGCCAGCGCACAGAGTAAATTCATAATTTGAAACTCACCGATTAACGGCACTTTCACATCAAAAGAACGTCCCAGAACCTCAATCGAAATCGCATAGTCTAAACCATCAACAGTGCATTCATTTAAAACGATATCCTTGGCCTGACGCCCATATGACAAAATACGCAAACCACGCTTTTTGCAGATACCCGAAAGCACATGAAATTCAGGAATATCCGCATTTAAGACGGCGACACCATTTAACGGTAGCAATTCCTCAAACAAGCGCGCCTTTGCGGTGAAATAGGTTTCCATCGTATCGTGATAATCAAGATGGTCTTGCGACAAATTCGTAAATGCAGCCACGGTGATATTCGCACCATCCATACGATATTGTGACAGACCATGGCTTGATGCTTCCAAAGCAACATGAGAAATACCGTCATCCGCCATTTGCGCCAATGTTTTAAACAAAGACACAGGATCAGGCGTGGTCAGGTTATTATTCAGTGTTCCGATAAAGGTTGCGCTTTCCTCTATCGCGGCCCATAGCTGATTTGCGAAATAAACCGTAGAGCTTTTGCCGTTTGTGCCCGTCACCGTCACAATATTTTCGGGCTGCTTGGCGTAAAAATCTGCCGTGATATAGCTAAAATCTTTTCTGGGCTTTGCACTTTTTATAAGCTTAGCATCTCCGAAATCACAGTCGGCCTGATACGCCTCATCTACCAAAATAACCGATGCGCCTTTTTTCAAAACCTCAGGAATATATTTCTCGCCATTGCTTTTTTCACCCTTAAGTGCCGCGAACAAATACCCCGCCTGCACGGCCCTGCTATCCTGCGTCACCCCTGACAACGCAGAAACATCAATATCAAGATGTGCGCTTTTAGTCATAGGAGGCCAGCCTTTTTCCTTTTTTAGGTTTTTCATGAATATAGGGGAGAACATCCAGCGCAATATCCTGATCAGGATCATACTGGTCGGCAGGAAGGCCGAGGATGGAAACCATGGATTGGACGATACGTTTCACCGCAGGAGCAGCAACCCAGCCCGCCGTAGCGTAGCCATAGCTGCTTTTGTTGCCCTTAGGCTCATCAACCATCACCATGACAATATACTTGGGATCATCAATAGGAAATGCCCCAACGAAGGAAGAAATCAACTTATCCCGATGATATCGGCCGCCAATACTTTTTTCGGCCGTACCGGTTTTACCGCCGATCGCAACGCCCTTGACATCGGCCTTACGCCCCGTGCCTTTCACAACAACCAGACGTAATAATTGACGCATTTTTTCAGATGTCTCTTCGGACAGAACGCGTAAAGCGGCCTTTTTGTCATCAATGGCACTTTTCGCAACTTTTGGCTGAACGTAAAAACCACCATTTACAATCATTGCCATCGCCGCACTCATCTGCAGCGGGCTTGTCGCCATACCATGACCGAATGAAACCGTCATTGTACTATCTTCGCGCCACGGATTTGGCAAGATCGGCGCACCGACCTCCCTGACATCAAAACGGAGCTTATCCATCAAACCAAGGTCACGGTAAAACGCGCGCAATGCCTCCCCGCCGACCATCTGCCCCATTAATGCACTACCGATATTTGAGGAATGCATAAACACTTCGGCAACCGTCAAAATTCGCTTTTGCGCGTGATAATCACGGATAGTAAACCACCCGACTTTTAGGGGTTTGCGCGCATCAAATGTATAATCCATCCCGACTTTTTCAAGCTCCAATAGCGCGGCGGTCGAGAATGCCTTAAACATGGAACCAAGCTCATACACACCAAGAGAGATGCGATTAAATTTCTGCCAATCTTTTGCCGTTGACGCTTCGTTTAGATCAAAATCAGGCAATGACACACCTGCCAGCAATTCACCGCTTTTCGCATCCAAAACCAAACCCACGCCCGCTTTTGCATTAAAATCTGACATAGCGCGCGCAACTTCACGCTTCACAGCATGTTGTAAGCGCAAATCCAACGCCAGAACAACATCATCCCCTCTGGCGAGCACATCATCATAACTACGTTCCACACCGGCCAAACCCAAACCATCGCGATCAGTATAGCCAAGCATGTGCGAGAAAAGCGGCCCCTGCGGATAAACACGGGTGTAATTATACTTAAAACCCAAAGACGGGTCTCCGATTTCCAAAATGCGCTGCTGCTGCTCCGGGGTGATATTATAAGCAAGCCAGCCAAAACGATTATCCGCCGTCACAACATCTACCGCATTTTCCAAATCCAGGTCAGGCAGCACCGCCACAAGCGACTTTAACAAGCTCGCCTCATCCAAAACCAATGACGGATCAACAAACAAAGACGGTGTCTTTAACGTAGTCGCAACCAAAAACCCGTTGCGGTCATAAACATCACCACGACGATCGGCTATATCACGCACAATAACGGTTTCCGCACTATTATCGTTTTGTGTTACGTTTAAAAATTGCGCCTGAACGATACCCAAATCAAGCAAACGGACAGCCATGATGATATAGGCCGCCATAAAACACACCCCCAAAAAGGATAACCTGCTTTGTGCCATTGAGACGGCGCTGCGCCTGTCCCCATCAATGACAATCGACCTATAACGGGCATGTTGCCACATCACAGCCCCCCTTTCGATTGCGCACCATAAGAAACGGGGATTGCCCCCTCAACAGTATCTGCTTCGGCATTCGCTTCGTAATCAGGAATAACACCTGTATCACTTACGACATTTTCAGAATCCGTCGCACCAAGCCCCAAAGCACCCGACGCCAGCGCGTCAAGGCGCGCAGGATCATTTAAAAACGCCCATTCTGCCTTTAACACACGAATACGCTCTTGCTCTCGCTCTACCTGACGGTCATAGGCGGCAACCTCACCTTCGATGCGCTGCACCTTTTGACTAACACCGATCAAACCTGCTGCGCTGGACACCAACATCACGGCAACCACCCCATATTTAAGGCACGCTTTCCTCATGATGCACCCCCTACGCGCGGACAGCGCACACCACAGCGCAAGCGCGCAGAACGTGAGCGCGCATTTTCTGCGATCTCTTTATCGGACGGCTTTATTGCCTTATTCCTGTAAGGCAAATCAAAAACCGCAGGCGCAGCTTCCTGCTCCCCCGGAAGATAACGTGAACCGCCGCCTTGTGAGGAATTATCCTTTAAAAACGTCTTCACACGGCGATCCTCCAATGAGTGAAAACTCACCACAACCAGACGCCCCCCATCAGACAAAATTGATTCAGACGCATCAAGCGCGCGATCAAGCTCGCCAAGTTCATCATTCACCGCAATCCTAAGCGCCTGAAATGTGCGCGTCGCCGCATCAATTTTATCACTATGTTTTTTAAACACTGCCGAACGCACAACATCAGCAAGATCACCTGTTGTCTCGAATTTCCTCTCTGCGCGGCGCTCTACAATTTTCTTTGCCACGCGGCGTGACTGACGTTCTTCCCCGAACTGGTATATGACATTCGCCAGATCTTCTTCCTCATATGTATTCACGATATCCGCGGCCGTAAGGCCTGCCTCAACATCCATACGCATATCAAGCGGCCCGTCATAACGGAAAGAAAACCCGCGCTCACCCTCATCAATTTGCATAGAGGACACACCAATATCCAGAACGAAACCATCAACGCGGGACACACCAGCCTGACTTAACAAGGCCTGCACATCACCAAAACACCCACGCAAGAAAACAAAGCGCCCCGGAAACTCACCTTCCAGCGCCGCACCTGTCGCCCGCGCCGAGACATCACGATCTATGCCGTAAACCTTACAATCCGCAGCCTCCAATAGCGCGCGCGAATACCCGCCAGCACCAAATGTGCCATCAACATAAACCTCACCATCACGGGGGGATATCGCACCCAACACTTCGGGCAACATAACAGGATAATGATTTTCAGCATGTGCTAACACAGTCATCACCCCTCCCCGCTATTTTTTGGAATAGTAAGTTTTTGCTCCATAACCGCGCCGCGCGCCGCACTCTTGCGCGCCGCAAATAACTCAGGCGACCAAATTTGAAATTTACGCCCCAACCCGACGAAGGTGGCCTGATCGGTAATATGCGCCGCTGCCGTAAGATCAGCAGGAAGCGAAATACGGCCATCCGCATCGCAGAAAAGCTGAACGCTTTCACCAAAAATCGTTGTGGCGAGATCATCTTGCTCTGCGGAAAATAAATCATAATGATCCATGCGATCACCAAGCTCATCCATCTTCGCCCAGTCAAACCCCTCAAGGCAATCATGGCGATGCGCCTGAAACACAACAACCCCTTGCGAGATACGATCCCCCAAGGCAGCACGAAACGGCGCAGGCAGAGAAACCCTCCCCTTTTTATCAATCCTGTTTGTATAGGTTGATAGAAATAACGCCATTAAACCCTCAAGAAAACGCCCGAACAAACGCGAACACAATGCAAACCACGCCCAATCATGGGAATACATGGATATATATGGGATACCATGGGAACCACTGGATCGTCAATAAGAACGCCGCCTAATATCCTCAAAAATAAACATTTTTCCGCGCCACCACACACGCAGAAATGTGGGTTAATTTGGGGATAACACGCAACATCGCTGTGGATACAATAGAAAATACCCGCGCAAACCATAAAAAGTGCATAAAAAATGCACTGCTTATAAAAAATTTTATATTCAAAACCCCTTATATTCCGCGCTTTAGCGCTAAGGCACTATAAACACAACAAAAAATTTCTTGTATTTTACGAAACACGATGCTAGTTATTAATCACACTATAAACATTGTTACAGACGTGTGTGGGGAGAAAAACAATGTTAGTAACTCTACTAATGTTTGTTTTGGCTTTGAACGGTGGCCTCTTTACAGGAACTATCCTGTATACATATTATTTGAGCCACAAAGAGTGAAACTTATTGATATTACTGCATTATTTTGCGTATTTAGGTTTCTCTTATTTCAAAATCAAGAACAAGCTCATTTAAAATAGAGAGAAACCGCCGAAGAAATTCGGCGGTTTTTTACATTCTTAGATATGTTTTACATAATCATATAATATGCATAAAAGTGCATAAATAATTCAGAAACAAAATTTCGCGATTTCTATAAGAAAAAATTAGTCGAAGAAATCTATAAGCCGGGTTCTGTCCCTGCAAAGCAGGTGATGACCATTCATCTGGAAGATTTGTTACCAAACCTTTCATGCGACCTACCCGAACCATCGATGCGGAAAAACACCTGCCCAAAGGGCGCGAGGTTCCTATTTGGTCTTGCTTCCGGCGGGGTTTGCCTTTGCCAAAGCCGTTACCGACTTCGCGGTGCGCTCTTACCGCACCTTCTCACCTTTTCCCCTTCCGAAAAAGAGGTAGTTTAAATTTCTTCAGCACTTTCCATCAAAGCCCAAAGGCCCTGTCCGGACGTTATCCGGCGCCGCTTTCCCGTGAAGCCCGGACTTTCCTCTCACGCAAAAACGCAAGCGGCCATCCGATTTCTTCGACTATGGGCGCCACAATGCTCCAAAACCAAGCTAAAAATCAAGAAATTTCACACTCTAAAGATCACGCTCTGCCAACAAGGCTTTCTTCTGACGAATAAGAGACAATAACCTGGCCACAGTTTCAACATGAACCGTTGCCTCCGTTTCTGCCAAAAATGTTTCAGGCAGATAATGCCTGTGGAATGCGGTGATAACATCCATATATGCCGCCATCGGATTATAGCCATAGGCAGAAAATAATTTCTCTGCATCATAATCACGACGCGCGATGTCTTTTGCCCGCTCAAACTCATCTTCCGTCGGGTCTGGCCACAAACCAATCCCCTTTTCCGACAACCACTTCCATTCGAATATTTCACCCGGATCTTTTTTTCGCTCCGGCGCGACATCGGAATGGCCAAGCACATGCGTGATGTCATGACGCTCCATTATTTCCTCGCACAAACAAGCCAGCGCATGCATCTGATCTTGCGGAAACGGGCGATAGCCAAACTCATGCCCAGGGTTTACAAGCTCTATGCCGATCGATACCGAGTTTATATCCGCCTCATGATCCCAATAGGATACCCCCGCATGCCATGCGCGCTTATCCTCAGGAACCAAATCAAACACAGTACCGTCTTCATCAATCAGATAATGCGCACTCACCTGACTTTCCGGGTCAGTAAGCCGATCTTTTGCGGCTTCCATCGTTTCCATACCGGTATAATGTATCAAAATCATATAGGGCTCTACGCCTGCAGGGCGATCCCCATAATGAAGCGGTTTTTTATTCCAAAGAAACATTTTTGCCATTCCTTACGAATATACTTAATAGAAGCATACAGAAATAATATTACACAGAGCTATGCTAACGCAATAACACGAAAGGATTTTCATGCGCCTTCTATCACTGATTATAATCTGCATAGGTGCAATCGCCCTAGTCTTTTTTTCCGTTAACCCGCCATCCTACGCGATAGAGGGCACATTAGAGACAAAGAGCAACAGCCTGATGCAGGAAAAGCCCGAAAGCTATCCCGTTGCAACGGTTGCAGGCGGATGTTTTTGGTGCGTCGAGAGCGAATTTCGCGTTATTGACGGGGTATTATACACCCGCGTCGGTTATACAGGCGGCGCGCTGGAGAACCCCACATATGAGGATATAACCACAGGGCAAACCGGGCACGCAGAGGCCGTTGAAATCACATACAACCCGAAAAAAATCTCATATAAGCAGATTATTGAATATTTCCTTACCAAAGCCCATGACCCAACACAATTAAACCGTCAGGGCGTCGATGTCGGCACACAGTACCGATCAGAGATTTTCTATCATAATGAAGAGCAGAAAAAGATCGCAGAGCAGCTGATAAAAGATGTCGATAACCGCAATGTGTACGGCGCAAAAGTTGTTACAAAACTAGGCCCTGCCGTAAAATTCTGGGAAGCAGAAGGATACCACCAACAATATTACGAGAAATACGAAGAAAAGAACGGAGAAATCCATCCGCGCGTATTCTTTAAAAAGAAAATGAAACAGCTAAAAGGAGGATAACCCTTTTAGCTGACTCAAGAGATCGACTATCTCACCACGGTTCACACACGAAGAAGAACATACCATAGCCGCGATTACGACGATAGTCAGAATTATAAAAAATATAAATCACAGAAATCCCTGCTATCACTTTGATATTTTATGGATTTTATATCCCCCAGCGATTATTATGTCGGCATGAATACGCACGACCTAAATATCTTTCAAGGATGGCTGGGGGACAACGGTGTCCTGACAGATGAGAAGGATATGGCACCATATGTACACGGGTGGCGCGGGGATAAGGGTAAAGCGGCAGCTGTGCTTCGCCCGCGCGACACAGAAACCGTTTCCAAAATTATCTCTTATTGCGCGCGTAAGAAAATTCACATTATCCCGCAATCCGGCAACACAGGCCTTGTCGCGGCATCATCACCTGATGAGAGCGGCACACAGGTTGTTCTGACATTAGAGCGCATGAACAACATCCATAAGATTGATACAATCAATGGCTCCATTCATGTTGAGGCAGGCGTACGCTTATCTGCCCTTAATGAGGCGTTAGAAGAATACCATCTATGTTTTCCGATCGACCTGAGCGCCGATCCGTGCATCGGCGGAATGATCGCAACCAATACAGGCGGATCACGATTTTTAAAATATCGCGGTGTGCGTGAACATGTTATGGGCGTGAAGGCCGTACTCGCCGATAAACAAGGCACGGTGATTGATACAATGATCCCGCTGCATAAAAATAATACAGGGCTGGATACGAAACAGCTCTTTATCGGAACGAACGGCATTTTCGGCGTCATCACCGAAGCCGTTTTACGCCTATCCCCTGCCCCTGCACAGATGGCAACGGCCATTCTGATCCCGCATAAAATCGAAGACATCAACGCCCTGCTTACGACATTAGAGAAAAAATGCGGTGTTTACCTTAGCGCGTTTGAAGGCATGTCAGGCAACGCCATGAAGGCCGCATTGGCGCATACACCATCCATTCAATCACCATTTGGACAAGACCCCGTCCCTGATTACGCAATCCTGCTAGAACTCACCCGTGATTGGCCAAAGCGCGAGAAAGAACAAAGCCTTGATGATGTTTTGGAGAGCATTCTTGAGGAAATTTGGGAAGAATCCAGCGCCCCATTAGAAAATGCAATCATCGGCCCACCTGAAAAGCTCTGGCCGTTTCGTCATGCCCTGTCAGAGGGGGTTCAAAAATCAGGCGCGCTTTATGCCTTTGACCTGTCCTTCACCCGCGGCAAGGTCGCAGAGTTCCTAAGATATATGGAAGATGCGCTCGCCGAAGAATACCCAGAGCTTACCATTTGTGATTTCGGCCATATCGGTGATGGCGCGGTGCATTTCAATCTGGTCGCACAAAAGAAAACCTCAAAAACCAAAGTGCACGGCTACGAAGAGGCCTTACGCGCATGGGTAACAGAGATTGCCGTGACGAAATTCGGCGGCAGTTACAGCGCCGAACACGGTTTAGGTAGAAAAAACCAAGCGTTTTATGATAAATACACTCCCGCAGATGTAAAAGAAATCACCCGCGTGATCAAAGGGGCCATTGCCCCGATCGAAACGGGCGTTGTGAAAGTGTAAAACATGTCGTTTTCATTAGATAATATCAAGATCGATGATCCGGTCTTTCTGGCACCTATGTCGGGCATTACCGACCTACCCTTTCGCCGCCTGGTCAAATCCTATGGCGCGGGCTTGGTGTTTTCTGAAATGATCGCCAGCCGTGAAATGATACAGGAAACCAGCCGTTCCCTGAAAATGAATGAGAATTACGCCGAGGAATTCCCGATGGCAGTGCAACTGGCGGGGTGTGATCCTGATGTGATGGCGCAGGCCGCGCAAATGAATGTTGATCGCGGCGCGGCGATTATCGATATCAACTTTGGCTGTCCCGTGAAAAAGGTCGTCAAAAAGATGGCAGGCTCCGCCCTGATGCAAGACGAGGCACTGGCCACCGAGATTATGGCCGCCACTGCCCGCGCGGTCACCGTGCCCGTTACGGTGAAAATGCGTCTTGGCTGGTGTAATGAAAATCACAACGCCCCATCTTTGGCGAAAAAGGCACAAGATGTAGGGATTAAGATGGTCACCGTGCATGGCCGCACGCGCGAACAACGCTATACTGGCACGGCCGATTGGGCGGCGGTTAGGCGCGTAAAAGACGCGGTTGATATTCCCGTCATTGTCAATGGTGATATCAATTCCCCTGAGGATGCCATTCACGCCCTTGATGCCTCTGGCGCGGATGGTGTAATGATCGGCCGTGGCTGTCAGGGGAAACCGTGGCTGCTCAAACAAGTGATGGATTACATGAAAACGGGTGTAATCGGCGCAGAGCCATGCGCGGAGGAAAAGCTCTATATCATTCTGACGCATTACGATCATATTTTAGAGTATTACGGAGAGCGTAAAGGCGTGCCCTTTGCCCGTAAACATTTGGCGTGGTATTGCGGCGGGATTGACGGCGCGGCAAACTTCAGGGCAGAGCTCAATACACTCCGTGATCCGAATGAAGTCAAAGCGCGCCTGTTTGATTTCTTTATTCCCCGCCCTCAGGCGGCGTGATTAATCTAATGGATTTATTAAATTAAAATTCAGGCCATACCACTCATCAACTTTGCCTTTTTTGTTTTGTTCGTAATGACGTTCAAGACAAAACTCATAAGATCGCCCTGTTTCAAAGTAGTCTCTCCGAGAAGCTAAGTTTCCACGATGATCTCGCTTTACAGCACCAATTTTTTCATTATTGCTAAGCTCAATATTTAAGTACATAGCACGCTTGCTCATAAAAGCTGCGCATGTCCCAGTGGGGTTAAAACAATCAGCGGGGCTACTTACTATTCCTGACTTTAATGCTTTTCCTGTAACATACTGATATTTTCTCGTAGTGGTAACATTGAGTGTTGAACATTGTTTTTTTAGGTCAAGCTTCTCAATAGCAATCTTCTTGTCGTATATGTATACATCCCTGTCTGCAGTTATTTTCGAAAGCTCTTCATTTTTTATAAGTTCATGATTATTGGTTTTCTTAACACACAGCCCATAACTACTTCCCATAATCATAGTTGCATGAATAGTGTATAATTTAAATTCTGGATGCGTATAGATTACAAAGTAACCCTCAAAATCATCTGCGCCCAAAGGCTTCATCAAGGCGTAAAAAGGGGCTTTTTTATCTTCTGCAGTGCATTGTATATCAGGGTCACTACAATTGACTTCGCTTAAACGTTCATGCCCTACTCTAAGAACCGTGCCGTACACAACTTCGTATTTATCGTTAGATTCTACGTTATATTTCTCGCACGCATCCTCTAACTCCCCTGCAAAAACGGGCGAGTTAAGAAAAACAACCAATCCTAAAATATATAAAATCACCTTCATGCCAAACGCACCTATTAATAATGCGGGGGTTTGTCGCGGGCGGCTTGCTCTAACGTGCTGAGTCCCTCCCCGTCGCTTTTGGTGTCATGCGCAAGCTGGTCAATCTTATCCAATGTGCGTGATAATTTCCGCTTTAGCGCCTCAATCTCCCTCCATTGGTCGGTGATAATCGTGCTCATCTCCGCGATTTGCTGTTCATGATGCGCGAGCGTGGTCTCAATATCGATAATTTTTTCTGTGTCCATAATCCTGCTCTTAACACAAAAACCGTGATTTTACACTGGTGATTTTTTTTGATCGGCGTAAAATGATATGAACTAAAGGATAGATGCGGGAGGATAGAATCATGCAAAAACTGATTATTCTGGTTATCGGAATTGCCATTGGGCTGAGCTTTGCGTTTTGGGATGTGATTGCCCCGCCCGCGGGAGAGCCCGTACCCGCAGCCGAGAAAAAAGTCGTGAGCACACGCCCGCAAGCGCCTGACTTCACCTTTACCGATTTAAACGGGATGGAGCATAAACTTTCTGATTTCAAAGGGAAAATGGTGATGGTGAATGTTTGGGCAACATGGTGCCCACCCTGTATTTTCGAAATCCCGCAATTGGTGGAACTGGCGCGTAGATCACCCGATGACATGGTGTTTATCGGCCTGTCGGTTGATGATCAGCCGGAGCCGATCGGCAAGTTCCTAAACGGCCTGCCCGCAGACGTACAGGAAAATATCGCCCTTAAAAATGTCTATTTTGCGCATGATAAAGATAAGGCCATTTCCAAAGACATGCTAGAGATCACAAAATACCCCGAGACCTTGATTATCGATAAAAACGGTGGCATCAAAACCAAAATTGAGGGGGTTGATGATTGGCTCGGCCCTGAAATGAAAGCCCGCATCGAAGAGGACTAATCCTATGGCCGCCCCGAAAATTTATGGCATTAAAAACTGTGACACGATGAAAAAAGCATTCAAATGGATGGATGCAAACGGCGTTGCATATGATTTCCATGATTATAAAAAGCAAGAGGTCGATAAAGACGTACTCATCGCCGCGATCAAGATGCACGGATGGGAAAATGTGATTAATCGCCGCGGCACGACATGGCGGAAACTGCCTGACGACATCAAAGAAACCATGGATGAAAATAAGGCCGTTGAGCAAGCCGCCGCGAATCCCTCCATGATTAAACGCCCCCTCCTCGTTCAAGGCGATGAAATCTTGCTCGGCTTTGATGAAAAATCATATGAAAATACCTTAAAGTAGCGCCCGGAGTCTTGTTATCCAGAGGTTAAATGCTGCGCCGCCTTGAAAATCTTGACCATTTCACACCAGAATCTGTATGTATTATGCATATTAATTATACGTAAATTCTAATTTTTCTGGGTAACTTCCCGAAAGGATGGTTGTTAATGGGTTTCAAGAAGACATCCGAAGGGCGTGTGTATTTTAAAAGTCCTGATAATGACGACACACCGAGCGAGCCGGTCAAGGCACCAAAAGAGCCGGTCATCACAAAAAACAACACGCAGATGCAAATTTTGCTGTTGCTTAAATCTTTGAACACCAAGCTTAAAGACTCTAAGCAAGATCAAGCCACCATCAAAAAAGAACTTGAGGGATATAAGGCGACGATTAAATCATTGGAAGGCAAAATTGCGAAAGCGCCCAAGCCCGCTAATGCACCTGATATTGAAGAATATAAAGCCAAGATCAAGTCACTGGAGGAAAAGACAGCCAAACAGGAAAATGACTATATTGATCTGGAACAAAAAGTTGCGAAAAAGCAAAATGAGACCAGCAAAAAGACAACCCGCGTTGAGCAAACGGTTAAAAGCACGCTGAAACAGCTGGAAGAAGCGAAAAACCTTGTTAAAGAGCTTGAGGAAAAAGCCGACAGCCAGACCGATGCCTTAAAAGACATCAAGAGCGAAGCAAAAAAACGCGCCGAAGAGCAAGCCAAAGCGGCAAAAGACCTCGCAGAAAAAACAAAAGGCCTTGAGGATCAAACAAAGGGTTTAGAGGATAAGCACAAGACCCTGGAAAAGGCGCAAAAAGACCAGAATGAAAAAATGGTCAATAATGTTGCCGCCTATGTCGCCTTGACAAAACGCGTCGGCGAAGCGGAAACACGCGCCGATGCGCTTGAGAATAAAATCGAAGATGCCTCATCAGAATACCTCAAGCTTGATCGCAAAATCGACAAAGTCATAGAGGATCGCAATCGCATCCTGCGAAAAGTTGAGCGCATTGAGCAGGCCGTACTGGAAACACGCGATGCCCTGAATGCCAAGGCTATGGTGCTTCTTACTGATCAGGGTGTCGGCGGTATCGATATGCCGCAAATCACAGATCAAGCATTGCAAACCGACCCGATGGCACTACAGAAACGCCTGCACGAAGAAGCCATGATGCCATGGTGGCGCAAACCTGTTCGCATTCAAACAACAAGCCTTGTCTTATTGCTGGTGGTTGTTCTGTTAATCGGATGGATTATGAGCGCAGCAAACCGCCCTGATGTCATCCCTCAAAGAGCGCAGCCAACGGCATTGCAACCGCCTACGGTAAGCTTGGATCAATCAAATTATAAGGAAAGCGCGCTGGAGGAAGAAACAGCGCCCATCGTGGAAGATGATGTCCTTGAGAAAATCGATTTTGAGGAAACAAAAACCGCAGAGATCATAGAAGATCCGCCAAAACCTGATTTCCAGAAAAGACCTGAGAGCACGAATAGCTTTTCCCCCGCAGTGGCTCCTGCTGAAATACCGCCGAAAGCCGACCCAGAAACAACAGTGGCGCATGGCATTACTATTCACAAAGGTGTGGAGGATCCCGCCGCAATAAAAAAGGATAAGCCGCTCGACATCAATAATGATGCGGAGATGCTAGCGGCTATGAATGAAGATCCGCAAAAAGTTGCAGAACGTCTTAATCAAATTGAACCGGGTGAGGTTAAAGTTTCCTCTCCCTCTGCTGTTTCCCAAAGAGTGATCGACAGCGTTTACAAATCTGCGTTAAAGCGCCGTATAAAACCTGATCCGAAATTAACAGATGTTGCCAAAAGAATTGAGAACAAAGCCTTTGACGGCATCCCCGAAGCGCAACATGATATGGGCGCAATTTATGTTGGCGGTCATGCCAATATAGAGCGTAATTTACCCCGCGCCGTAAAATGGTTTCAAGAGGCCGCAGATAATGGCGTTGCAAATGCAAAGTATAATCTTGGCGTTCTTTACCATCAGGGTCTGGGCGTTGAAACAAATTTAGACAAAGCCCTAGAGCTATATACAGATGCGGCAAGCCAAGGCCATCCGGAAGCACAGTATAATCTGGGAATCGCAAATATTGAGGGGATCGGTGTCCCTTATAATCCGCAAAAGGCAACATACTATTTTAGAGAGGCCGCAAACCAAAACATTAGCGAAGCCGCGTATAACCTTGGGTTAATCTATGAAAATGGCCTATTAGGCGATGTGAAGCCTGACTTGGCACTTGCATGGTATCAAAATGCAGCACAAAACGGGAGCTCCGAAGCAAGCTCGGCGCTAAACCAACTCGCGGCATCATTGGGGGTCAGCACACAAGACATTAATCGCATCGTTGCAAAAGTGCAGAATACGGAATCCGGCCCGGTTGTAAAATCACCGCGCATTCAGGACACAAAGAAATTGATATCACTTGCCCAAGCCGAGCTGATGCGCCGCGGTCTATATCCGGGCCCGGTCGACGGTGTTATGGGGCCAATGACACGCAACGCCATCGAAGCTTTTCAAAAGTCTGCTGATTTAGAAGTAAACGGAGTAGTCTCCGAAGATTTGATCAAATATCTGAGTGCATCATCTCAATATTCACAATAGAAATCTATTGCGCATCCTCTGATGAATTATTGTCCGCGCCTTCACTTGCCTGACTGTCTTCCTCAGTGTCATTTTGGACAGGCTGGATTAAAGCCAATTCAGGTTTTGCGATCAGGGAAAGTTGCGCCTCTACGACATCACATCTGGGCTGTCTTTCTATGCAAAACGTTGAACTAAGCGCCAACTGCCTGAGCTCATGATTAGGATAGACACGAAGCGCATCCCCAATCGCCTTCATGGTACCAACACATTCTTTCATGCCGTTACTCATATCGATGGATTGTATTGTTCCGCCGCGCTTCAACAATATTCCCGAACATCCCTCTTTTAAATTTTTCTTTGCCGGCTCAATCAAATCCGCGGGAGCCTTTTCGGATTTATGAATTTTGATCAGGTAATCCTTGGTCACCGCAATTCCCAGCATAGATAATGTATGCATGCACTTATCGTGCACCCAATTATAATTACAATAAAGCGCCATATTCTTTAGATGTTTGTATGCTTCTTTACTGTATGTTTTTGACGGATCGGGAAGTGCATTTGGAACATATGCCGGATAATGGCTTAAAGATCTGTCTGTCGGTTTTTTATAGCGATGCCATATCGATTCAGGGTTTTCTGATTGGCGCGATTTAATATCTTCTAAGTCAGCATGTCCCAAAATCGGCTGCCCCGGATTTCGTTTCTCACCGGGCGTTGCGATGGGTAACGGACTATCGGCGCTGACAGGCATTGGGCATAAAACAAAAAGGAATGCAAAAAAACTGACCCCATAAAAAGAACACATAAAACTCTTTTTAAGTATTCTTTCGAATGGATATCTTATAAAATCTAGCATACATAACAGTGATATTGACATTACTTGCTAATGGTAGCATGTAAACCTAAAATGACTAAAGAAAAATCCGACAGCACGTTTAGATCAAAACTCAAGCGCCCGGGCAAAAATTTGTTTTGGGTCTGGGTCGCATATCAGTGTGTAAAAGGTACATTAACACTGAGCTTTATTTGGATACCGTTGATTTATATGTGGTTTTCAAGTGGTTCATAACTTAATTTAAAGGCAAATATAGATTATGAGTGATGATAATATTGATAGGCAGCTCCGCTTAGCATCCCCAACAATTTATGAAATTATCGCAACCGAAGGTGAAGAAGAGCTATCACGCCCTATCCCTTCATTAGCGTGGTCAGGTTTAATTGCCGGGCTATGCATCAGTTTTTCTTTATTCTGTGAGGGATATCTGCGTCACCACCTTCCCGGTGATGGTGATTATTTCCTAATTGAGAATTTTGGTTATACGTTTGGGTTTGTAATTGTGATTATTGCACGATTACAACTTTTTACTGAAAACACAATTACCGTTGTTTTGCCTCTGCTTGAAAAACGTACAAAACGTAACTTCATACGAACCGGAAAACTATGGGCGGCGGTGCTTTGTACAAACTTTGTCGGTACGTTTATTGCGGCATTCTTGGTCGTGAAATTGAATATTGTCTCGCCTGAATTGCTCGCCGTCTTTACAGACATATCAAAACATGCCGTGATGCATGACTTCTGGCACACATTCAAGCTGGGGATTCCTGCCGGTTTCCTGATTGCGTGTTTGGTTTGGATGCTGCCCAGTGCGCATGGCGGATCGCAATTCTTTGTGATTGTTATGATGACTTATATCATCGCAATCGGTGATTTTTCTCACATCGTCGCCGGTTCTGCGGAAGCATTCCTTCTGCTTATCCAAGGTGATATCGGCCTGTACGAAACAGTCAGGTTTTTAGTCGCCGCATGTGCAGGTAATATTATTGGCGGTACATGCCTGTTTGCCCTGCTTGCATATAATCAGGTTAGGTTCGAAAGATAAAACAAATCATGATGCGTTAGGGCTCCCTGAGCTCTAACGCACGACTATTGTTTTAATATTTACGAATTCTCGAATTCCATCCGAAGACAATTCTCGCCCGTATCCTGATGATTTAACCCCGCCAAAAGGTAGCGCAGGATGTGAGGCCACATTACCGTTTACTGTCGTTAATCCCGCATCGATATGGTTAATTGCCAACTCGATCTCCCCTTCATCTTGGGAACAAATAACCGAGCCCAAACCAAAACGCGTGTCATTGGCCACGGCAATTGCTTCGTCGATTGAAGAGACCTTAAACAGTAAACCGACAGGGCCGAATAATTCTTCACTATATGCGATATTATCCGGATCAATATTTTCCAAAAGCCCTGGGCGATAAAACCAGCCCTCTTGCTCCATAGGCTCCGCACCGCATAATCGTATGGCGCCTTGTTTAATGCTTTGCTGTACCTGTTCATGCAATTCATCGCGAATGGCTTTCATAGATAAAGGCCCAACATCCGTGTCATCCTGCAAAGGGTCACCCACTTTGAGCGCGTTAAAACGCTCTATGAGCTTGGCTTTATATAAATCATAAACATCCTCATGAATGATAAATCGCTTGGCTGCAATACATGTTTGACCATTATTTTGCACGCGGCCATTCACCGCCAAGTCCAATGTTCTCTCAATATCCGCTGATGGCATGATGATAAAAGGGTCACTGCCCCCAAGCTCCAGAACTGTTTTCTTAAGGGCCTTTCCGGCTTGAGCAGCCACAGCGCGCCCCGCCCCTTCTGACCCTGTTAAAGTAACCGCACGCACACGATCATCTTTAATCACCGCCTCGACTTTTGATGAGCCAATAAGCGCGCTTTGGAATTCATGATTATCAAATCCGCCCTTTTTAAATGCATGCTCTATCGCCATTGCACATCCCGGCACATTAGAGGCATGTTTCAAAACACCAACATTGCCCGCCATTAATGCGGGTACAGCGAAACGAAAAGCCTGCCAATATGGGAAATTCCAAGGCATAACGGCCAGTACGATCCCAATAGGGAGATATCGCACATAGGATTGTGAGGCACCGATATCAATCGGCTGGTCTTTCAAGAACCCTTCCGCCTTATCGGCATAAAAACGACAAAGATCAGCGCATTTTTCCACCTCGGCAATGGAAGAAGCCAAGGTTTTTCCCATTTCCTGCGTCGCAATGCGCGCTAAATCATCCTTATGCGAATCCAAATAATCAGCCACGCCAATCATTTTTTTCGCGCGCTCTTTATATGAAGTACGCCTGTGCAAACCATATGCCCCATGCGCACGCGCTAATAAATCTTGAACAGCTTGGTCATCTAATTCCACATAGGTTTTGATGACAGTTCCCGTTTTCGGGTCAATTGATTGTATCGTCATAATGACGACACAGTATCAGTAAAGGTTAAGGGTATCAAACAACTCAGTTACTGTTTTTGACTTCTCAAACGCGGCTCTTAAACCTGCTAATTTTGCTTTATAGATATTACTTTCATCTGCATCTTCTATCGCGGCTTGTAACACCACCGCTTGCTCTTCCAAAGTTGCATACGCAACCAAGATGCGCTCCACATCCAAAATATAGGCCGTCACCGTATCCTTATATTCTTGTATATCGCGCTTGTAAAAAACGCGGCCTTCCAGTTGTTCAAATTCCAGAGCGCGAACAGCATGACCAATGGACACGCGCCACAAGAAGTTTTCTTTAGAATAAACTTGATCTGATATGCCAAACAGAACGTTTAAAGGCACGGAAGGAAAAACAGACACCGCCTCGTTGCGTGCGATACCATCTCCGACATTCTTTCGTAACTGCGCAAGCGCCGCCTGAACATGCGCCGTATTAACCAAAACATGACGCGTATCCGTCAAAAATGCCGCAGATAAATCATAGGTCGGAACAGGCTGTCGCTCTCTCATCAATTCAGAGATAAACTCAGGCAGTAACCGTGTTGAGGCCGCCAACTGCTCCAGTATTTGCGACTGGCGTTTCTCATAATCATTCTTACGCTCTAACAACGCATCCAGTTCAATTTCAAGGATCTTAGCACTCTGAGCATCAGCAACCTCCAAAGCCGCAGTTTGCTCTGCCATATATTCGGACAATAGATGCTTTTGATTTTGGATATATCTATATTCAATATAATTCTGAACAACCGCCTTCACCAAGCCCACGCGCATATCTTTATATGATGAAATCACCGCCGCATCAGATTGCGCATCCCCGCCCGTGACGCTTTTTTTATCACCCGCGGCGACCAAGGGATTCAAACTTAATGCAGATGTAACCAAGCGATCGAGAA
Source organism: Alcanivorax sp. (assembly GCA_051967755.1). Taxonomy (GTDB): domain Bacteria; phylum Pseudomonadota; class Alphaproteobacteria; order Micavibrionales; family Micavibrionaceae; genus UBA1672. The sequence goes on along the minus strand of JBQDYD010000002.1, from coordinate 401,042 downwards.
TGTCATCATCATAAAAGCTCCACCAGGATTGAAACGGATTAACCGATTGACTGCCAGAGCCTCCGCTAATATCTGAAGGGGTATTATTAGTGCCTGCGCTCATCGTGTTACACGCGGCGAGGCCAACAGTACACAGTAATATCGCTAACTTCTTTAGCATCACTATATTCCTTTTATTACAGCAATCAGATTAACGCGTTGATTTAAAAACTCAAACATATGTCTGGAAACGGCTATGCTTTAATGTGAACATCTTGGAAAAACACGGCGTGTTTTAGTAATCCCACTTCCAAAATACCCCTGCACCCGCGCGTGCATCTTGTCCGACTTCGCTTTCCAATGTGATATTTGGCGTCAACTCAACCTGCACATTTGCATTACCGCTATCCTCTTCTGATCCGGCTTCAAATTCAAGATAGACCTTATCGGTCAAATATTTCCCCGCGCCTACCGTCGCTTGCCCCTCTTCATCTGTCTCCACGCGGATATCATCAAGGCCGGTTACTGAACGCAGCATGCCCATAGGATCAAACCCGCCACCCGAACCGCCTAATCCTGAATATCTTTGCATTGTTTGGGCAAGCTGCACGGCCTGGAACGGTGTGATTTTCTCCATGTCCTGTCCGAACAAAATATGTGACATCACCTCATCTTGCGGCAATGCAGGCTCTGAAAGGAATTTCATTTCAGGTTTCATTACATTACCTGTTATGGCAATTTTCGCGATGATATCACCCGCCTTGGTTTCGGTCAGAATATCCATCTTCGGGCTTGGCGGTATTGTGCCGGAGAAAAGCATCTTTGCTTTTGCGATCGAGAATTTCTTTCCAAATTCTGCAAAACGCCCCCTTATCACTGAAAAATCGCCAAATACTCTTGGCGTTTTTGCCGTTCCCTTCACTTCAAGCTTTCCGCCAAATTCCGCATCCAACCCCCAACCGCGAACAAAAATCTGGCGCGGAGCATCAACAATCAGATCAAGATCGATTGCTTCTGTAATGTCAGGCGCTTGCTTTTTCTTTGCGTCTGCCTTCGTTTCGACATTCAGTTGCGGGATGGTTCCGCCCATACGTTCCGGAATTTTAATCTCAATACGTTCCGGATTAATGTTACCGCTAAGTGTGTATTTCGACGGATCACCAAAAAACCTTATATCTGCATTTATCACGCCATTTGCTATATCCCCTTTTAGGGCCCTATATTTATCCGCCCGCAATGAAAAATCCGCTGTTTGCGTCGCAATATTAAATGTGCCTTTTGCTTTGAGGTCATTTTTATCTTTATCCTGCAAGGTGAGCGAATTAAGGGTAAAGACTTGTCCGCTAAATAAGGCATCCATAACGATATTTTTGAGGGATAAGTTCGCATCACGATTTTTATACCCTGCCGATTTTACCCCTATTTTAAACGCCTGCCCTGATGCAGATTGAATCAACGCAATATCCGCAGTTGTCGGCGATAACTCATGCCCTGCACCGACAAATGATTGATACGCGACCAAGCTGTCTAACTTTGCCGTTACCTTACCCGTTGCGATGGATTTGCTCGTATCGAAAGACACATTCCCCGTAACACCGACATCAGGCGCACGAATATTCAAATTTTTTATATCGAAGACCTGGCTGCGCGATGCGATATCTGCATTAAGGGAAATTGCTTTTTCAAAATAGCTCCCCTTACCTGCGACCTTTACAAAGAAGTCAGCAGCATTTTTCGCCGTAACAGTCACCTTAAGAGGCGATAAATTCTCTACCAAACTTGTTTTCGCAGTCAGCGTCGCCTTAAATTCTTGCCCCTGCCTAAAGGTGGCTTGCGCGTGACTGGACACAGTATATTCAGGCGCCTGAACTTTGATATTCTCAATATTCAGATCAGACAGAACAGTATTATACACGCCCTTTATATCGATATAACGCGGCATATATGCCACCCGTGTCTGTGCATCATCAGTATAATGCAATGACACAGTCACAAGACGCCCGTTACTTAACGTCACATCCCCCGCAAGCGACGGCGAAAGGACGAGGTCATCCGCCCCCTTAACAACAAGCTTACCGATGCTTAGATCATCAATAACGATGCGTCTAAAATAAATATCAGGCAGAGCAGAGCTTTCCAAAACAATCGGTACAGGCGATGTTTTCTCTGCCGTTTGATTAGCTGTAGCCTGCTTTTTAGATTGCTCTATTATGACCTCACCAATATTCAAATCGACAGATAAAACCTTTTCATCAAGAGGGAAAACATCAAGATCAAGACGGACATGGTTTACAGAAACCAATGGATTATCCCCCTCATACACGGTCAAGCTTCCGACCCCCATAAGCGTTGGAAAAATATATGAAAAACCACCCAGCTTTACCGTATATCCACTGTCTTTTAACTGCGTCCCCAGCGCAGATTGTAAAAAGCTCTGACCGCTGCTTGTGTTAATCCATACAATTGCAGCCCAAAATGCCACTTGCACGAACACCACCAAACACATCAAAACCGCCAAAGACCATGTACAAAGCTTGAGCGTTCTTTTCGCAATTTTCTTCGGGGATATCTTCATGAATATTGTGTCCTAAAAGGCCTGCCCGATACTGATATAAACTTGGAAATTCTCATCAGTATTCTCATCCCCACTCAGCGGGACACCGACATCAAAGCGTAACGGGCCAAAATCGGTGTAGTACCGAAAGCCCAGACCCGCGCCTATGCTTGGGTCTTCCAATGATGGCAGGATCTTATTATCCACCTCACCCATATCAACAAACGCAACCGCGCCCAGCGTATCTGTTGCTTTATACCGAAGCTCTAACGATGTTTCGATCAATGATCTGCCTCCTTGTGGGTCTCCGTCTTCAAATGGCCCGACTTCCTGATACCCGAAACCGCGTACCGATCCGCCGCCACCTGCGAAGAACAATTTAGAGACCGGCAAGCTCTCCGCATTAGAGCCAACGATCGAACCGACATTTATGCGCCCTGCTAAAACAAGTTTTTTATGCACCTCATAATAACTCTGCGCAGACAGTTTGTTTGTGACATACGGATTACTCTCTCCGAACATATCAAGTGTCGGCACAACTGAGAATTTTGCCAAAACACCTTTATGCGGATCAAGCTCATCATCACGGCTGTCATAGGTGATGCTCGCATTTGGGCTGAACAAAGCAAAGTTATCAGTCGTTTTGTTCTCTTCTTTGATCCGCGTAAGCTCCACATCTGCGCCCACTGACCCTGTAAGGTTTTTGTTAAACACACGCTTTACGCCAAAACCACCACCAAGCCCGAAGCTCTCATAGGCATCGGTATCTTCACGTTTAACAAATGAGTTCATATTAAGCGTCTGATCGTTACGCATAAAATATGGTTTTGAAAGTGTGCCTTCCAATGTTTGCTCTAAAAGAGAAAGCGTCAGATCCGCATTAAAGCGCTCTCCCTGTCCCAAAAGATTGCGATGCTCCCAGCCCAATATAACGCCGACACCTTCATCGGTATAATAACTCATACCTGCACTAATTGTGCGCGCGGCCCGTTCCCGCAGTGCCAACTCAACCGGAATCACATCAGACGCTTTTGCATTTTCCGGTAAGACCGCCTCAACACGGGAAAAAAGCCCCGTCGCCAGAAGCTTTTCCTTCACTGAATCTATCTTGCTATGCTTAAAGCACCCACCCTTGTTCCAGGTGATGACCTTATCAATATATTCGCGCTCTACCTTATCCGCTCCTGAATATGTCAGGGCGCCGAACTGCGCGTCTTTTCCTTTTTCAATCTCAAAAATAACATCGGCTTCGTATGTCTGCTGATCCAACCCGACACGGTGCGTCACAGTTAAATTATAGGCGCAGCTCTCTTGCTCTATGATGCGGTATAATTTTGCCTGTGCGGCCAAAACTTTTTCCGCTGAGAGTGGGTCACCGGCCTTAAGAGAAATCTCATCAAGATAATGTTGAAACGAATTCGGTACGACTGACACAGATGAGATCAACGCCTGCTTTCCTGTCCTGATGTCAAAGACACCCTTTGTTTCATCCGCGTCTGTGTCGGATACATTAGTAAAGGTCACGGCCGCCGCATAATAACCACGGGAACGCAGCGCCTTCAGAACATTCAGGCGAATTGTTTCATCACGATATTCCTGCTCTTCATCTTCCGCCAGTGCATCTTCACGCCCCGATTCTACGATTGTTTCAATATAGGTTTTAAGATCGGTGCGATCATCTATTCCGGAAACATCATATTCCTTTTCAAGGCCACTATCCCAGAACTTAAGCCGGTCGGTCACGCAACCGCTCAAGAGAAGGCATGTAAAAAGAATAAAAAAACGGCGACATGTACTCATGCCGCAGAGCTTACCCACATAGATTTTAAATGCAAAGCAAAATGATTAGATTGCAAAATTTAAGACGGGTGTTGTGATTGGCTCTAAATCACCCTCGGTTCGCGCTGTATGGCATAGGCGTTTGAAATTAATATCAGAAAGACTATCTAGCCACCCCTCAAAGCACTGCTCTAATTTTGAATCTAAAATATCATTATATCCGGAGAATTCATGCTTATCAGGTATGATTTGAACTTTAAACGCCTCAATAACCTCTTTCAAACTTGTGCTTTCCGGGTTTGGCATATAATAGCCACCCCGCGCACCTTTTACCGAAACGATGAGCCCCTCACCCGAAAGGCGTTGCAAAACAGGCTCCAGCGCCCGCTTGTTTAACTGGCAATAATCAACAATCGCGCTACCGGAGACAGGCATGTCTTCAGTCCCGTTATACGCTATAAACATAGCAGCGTTCATCGCCAAATAAAGTTTGTTAGGAATCAATTGCATTCAGATATAATACATTAAAAAAATGTATTTACAAGTCAAAAATGTTGTTTTATAGTCCGCCCTTAATAAGCAAGGTTCAAGTGATATGGGTTATACCCCTTTATTTTTAGACGCAGACAAGCACGGCGCCATTTTAGTGGTTGGCGGCGGAGAAATTGCAGCCGCCAAGACTGAGGCTTTAGCAAGCGTCGGCGCCACGGTTCACATCCTTGCCGAAGAGATTAGCGACGCTGTTGAAATCTTGTGCAAGAAGCACAACTTCGAAATGACACAAGGCAAATACAACAAAAAATTCCTCAAAGGAAGAATCATCGTTGTAGCCGCAACAGATGACGATTCCGTTAACGAGAAAATTGCCAAAGATTGTAAAAAGCGCGGCATATTGGTGAATGTGGTCGATAACCCGCCCTTATGTGATTTCATCTTCCCTGCCCTTGTCAGGCGCGGAAACCTGCAGATTGCCGTCTCATCATCAGGGATTTCGCCTGTATTGGCGCGCATGGTGAAACATTCTATTGAACAAACCATCCCTGTGAATTTCACAAATTTGATTAAATTCATGGGCGATAAGAAACAAGCCCTGCGAGAGCGTTTTACAAAAATTCAACCGCGCCGCCTGATCGGTGAGGATATTTTCCACGGGCCTATCGCGGAAGAACTCTATGAAGGAAACCGTGAGAAGGCGGATGCTCTGTTTGATGAATTAATTGAACAATACCCTAACAAGAATCAGGGGGCGCTTTATTTAGTTGGTGCGGGTCCGGGTAACCCCGAACTGATGACAATAAAGGCCATACGCCTATTGTCTAAGGCTGATATCGTTTTATATGACCGCCTTGTCTCCCCGCAAATCATTGAACAATATGCCCGCAAAGATGCGGAGAAGATCTTTGTCGGTAAGACACGCGACCGTCACCTAAAGACGCAAGAACAAATTGATTCCATGATTGAGGATCACCTGAAAAAGAACCATGTTGTGGTTCGCCTTAAGGGCGGTGATCCCGGCATTTATGCACATGGCGCAGAGGAAATCGAAATTGCAAAACGCGTCGGCGCGCCGTTTCAAATCGTTCCGGGCATTACATCGGCCAATGGTTGTGCGGCATATGCAGGCATTCCCCTAACCGAACGCGGCGGGGCTTTATCCGTTAGGTTCATTACTCTTTACACGCAGACATTGCAGGATGATGACTTTTGGCAGTCAATTAAGTATTCCAAAAATGAAACATTTGTGTTTTATATGAGCACACCTCACTATGCTCTGCTCTGCGAAAAATTAATCGAGCTTGGTTACTCCCCACACACACCATTGCTTGTCGTGGAGCAGGGCACCACTGATTTCCATCACGAATATCATTCAACCATCGGCAGTTTTGAAGACGAACTTGACCCAAGCACATTTGCATCCCCATGCACAATGATTGTGGGTGATGTCGCGCGTTGGGGTGATAAAAACAAATGGAAAGAACCGCCGCAGGATAAAGATTTATACTTCCCTCCTCTCAAGAAAAAGGAGAAGAAAGTTGCTTGAACAAATCATAGAAGAGTTTAGCGCCCTACCCTGGCAAGACCGCGTCAAAGCGCTTGAAAAATATGCCGACCAATCCATCGCTTTTTCTACCAGCCTAAGCTATGAAGATCAGGTCATAACCCATTTAATCGCCGATCAGGATACCCCCGTTAAGGTATTCACCCTAGATACTGGCCGCCTGTTTGAGGAAACGCACAAAGTCGCCCAAGCCACGCGGGAGAAATATAAAAACATCGCGCTTGAGACCTACTACCCTGATGCACAAAAAACCCAAGAGCTTGTCGCGAATCAAGGTATTAACGGCTTTTTCGACAGTATAGAAAACCGCAAAAATTGCTGCGGCGTTCGTAAGGTAGAGCCGCTTAATCGCGCGCTGGACGGAGTGAATATCTGGATTAGCGGCCTAAGACGCGCCCATTCAGAAAACCGAGAAGAGCTGCCCATCGCGGAATTGGATGCAGGACGGAACATCATAAAGTTTTATCCGCTCATTGATGTTGAAGAAGACACACTTAAAGATTATATTCACCAACATGATATTCCCTATAACGAACTTCATGACAAAGGTTTCCCATCGATCGGCTGTGCCCCGTGCACCAGAGCGATCAGTGCGGGCGAACCAATGCGTGCAGGCCGTTGGTGGTGGGAACAAGATGACGCGCAAGAATGTGGCCTACATATGGTCGACGGCAAACTTGTAAGAGTAAAAAAGGGTTAAGATGCTTACAAAAGAACAAAAAGCCTTATTGGATCAATTATTATCAACCGCCTCGCATGAGCAGAAAATCTGGCTGGCCGGATTTATGCAAGGCCAAATCGGCAGCCTTGATGCAGGTGCCGCGGCTGCACCAGTGGCCAATAAGCCAAACGTCATGGTTTACTATGCGACCGAAACAGGGAATTCAAAGGCTCTGTCCCTACAAGTAATGAAAGCCGTTAAAGCCGCAGGATATAAAGTTAAAAACTCTGCCGTGAACCGCGTCAAAGCCAAAGACATTAAAAAAGACGTCATCGCGATATTCTTATGTTCCACGCATGGTGAGGGTGATCCGCCCGAAACAGCGATTGAATTTTTCAATGATGTAAAAGCAGCAACAGACGGGTCAATTGACGGATTACAATATGCGGTGCTTGGCCTTGGTGATTCTTCTTATGAGATTTTCTGCGGTTTTGCGACTGATTTGGATAAAGAGCTTCAACGTCTTGGCGGTAAAGCGTTTCAGGAAAATGCGCTCTTTGATGTTGATTATGCCTCACATACACAGGGCTGGATTGAGCAAACCGTTAAAAACATGGATACGCTTGTCGGCGCAGAACCTGTGCAGGCCGTCTCTATCGCATCACCTGATGAACAAGTTGTACGCACGGGTAAAGGCTATACCCGCCTAGAGCCGATAACAGGCACCATCAAAGAGATTGTGAACCTGAACGATATCGATTCGAACAAAGAAACCTATCATATTGAAATTGAATATGATGATGACGTGATTTACGGATGTGGTGATGCGGCAGGAATTATCGTTCCTGATGAGAAGAATAACGGCGATGCGACGCCGCGCCTCTACTCCATCGCTTCCTCCCCCTCTTATCATGAAGGCGAAGTGCATTTAACCGTGGCTTTGGCAACGCATGCCAATGATGACGGCACAACGGGATATGGAATTTACTCCAAATACCTGGCAGATTTAAATGCAGGCGATGAAATTACATTCTATATCAGCCAGAACCAGCTGTTTAACCTGCCTGCGGATGATAAAGACATGATTATGATTGGCCCGGGCACAGGAATCGCGCCTTTCCGTTCCTTTATCTATGAGCGTTCCGAGCGCGGCAGTGACGGGCGTAATTGGCTGTTTTTCGGGGATCAGCACATGCATTGTGATTTCCTATACCAAGCCGAATGGCAAGAACATCTGGCAACAGAAACACTCCACCGCATTGACCTCGCATTCTCACGTGATCAGGAGCATAAAATTTATGTGCAAGACCGCTTGAAAGAGAACGCCAAAGATGTGGTAGAGTGGATAGACGGCGGCGCAACAATTTACCTTTGCGGTAACAAAGACCCGATGAGTAAAGATGTCGATAATGCGCTGATCGAGATTTTGGCAGAACACAAATCAATGTCCAAAGAGGCTGCGACAGACTTTTTGGCAGAATTGGAAGAAAACGACCGTTATTTGAAGGATGTTTATTAATGAGTAAAGATATTACGCCGAAAACAGATCCTAACGCGATTAACAAGCCTGAAAACCTATCGGAAGTTGAAGGTTTTAAAACGAAAAGCCGTGGCTTGCGCGGTGACCTCGCGGAGCAAATGGACAACCGCATGACAGGGAATGTCACAGAATACGGCAAGCAAATGATTAAATTCCACGGCTCCTATATTCAGGATAACCGTGACCGCCGCGCAGAACGCGAAGAGAAGAAGCTTGAATGGGCATATTCTTTCATGATCCGTTTGCGTATTCCGGGCGGCGACATTACATCCAAACAATGGCTGGGCTTACAGGAAAGCTGTGACACCAAAGCAAGCGGCGTGATTAAAATCACAACGCGTCAAACCGTGCAGTTCCACGGCGTTGTAAAGGCGCGCATGAAGCCGACAATGAAAGATTTCGACGCACTTGGTCTTGATGCCATTGCCGCATGTGGTGATGTAAACCGTAACGGCATTACAGGATCAAACCCTGCAATTGCGCCATTCCACGCCGAAGTGCATGAATACGCCGTAAAAATCAGTGAGCACCTACTCCCGCGTACAGGCGCGTTCAAGGAAATCTGGCTCGATGGTGAAAAACTGCCGCAGGATGACCCGACAGAAGAAGATCCGCTATATAAGGATATCTATCTGCCACGTAAATTTAAAATTGCCACAGCAATTCCGCCGCATAACGATGTTGACGTTTACGTTCATGACATCGGCCTGATTGCCGTTGGTGAAGGCGATAAATTCGAAGGTTTTAACGTCTCAATCGGTGGTGGCCTTGGTGCAACGCACGGTAATGAAAAAACATATCCGCGCCGCGGTAATGTGATTGGCTTCATTCCAAAGGACAAAACGCTTGATACATGCTGGCAGATTGCCGCCGTGCAGCGTGACTACGGGAACCGCGAAGCGCGTAATCTCTCACGTTTGAAATATACGATTGACCGCCTCGGCCTTGATTTCTTCGTTAATGAACTGGAAAAGCGTCTTGGCTTTGAGCTGGAGCCAGCAAGACCCGTCCCCGCGTTCACCCATCGCGGCGACCCGTTTGGCTGGGTTGAGGATGCGCACGGCAAATGGTACTACACGGCGTTTGTTGAAAGCGGCCGCGTCATTGATGAAGACGGGTACAACATCAAAACGGCAATGAAAGAAATCGCAGAAGAAGATATTTGCGGGTTCCGTTTCACCGCCAACCAAAATGTGATGTTCACTTATATCGCAGAAGAAAATAAGGCCCGATTAGAAGAAATTCTGGCCCGAAATGGAATCTCCATTGATTCGATGAACGCCACACGCCGCGAAGCCATGGCATGTGTTGCCCTCCCCACCTGCCCGCTTGCGCTGGCAGAGGGGCAGCGTTACCTGCCTGAATTTGTCGGTAAAGTCGAAGCCTTGCAAGAAAAGCATGGCATTCTTGATCGCCCGATCACAACGCGTATTACCGGCTGCCCGAATGGGTGTGGTCGCTCTTACGTTGCGGAAATCGGCCTTGTCGGTAAAGCATCCGGCACGTATGTGCTTCGTTTGGCCGGTGATTACGAAGGTGAACGCCTGAACAAAGTCTATCGCGAGGAAGCGAACGAAGAAGAAATCCTAAGCATTCTGGATGACCTCTTCGGCAAATACGCGAATGACCGCAAGGACGGCGAAACCTTCGGGGACTTTACTGACCGCACTTTATTCGCGTAATTTTCTTGCTCACTCCCCTTATGATCCTTTATACTCCTTAAAAAATTAACCATGGAGTGAAAAATGGATTTTAAGGGTATTAGAACGGGCATCCAAGAAGGTATTTCAACAGGCCTGACGAAGCTACACGGAGCAATCTTTTCTGCGCCTGACTTAGATGAATCAGCAAAAAAATTTACGCACGCTATGCAGGGTCAAACATATACACCCGGTATCGGTGTTGAAGGTGAATTTGACATGAACAGCGACAGTGGACGTGATTACATAGCCGACACGCGTCAAAAGTTACTTTCTGCAATGCAAAGATATGACAAAGCCCACGGAAACCGCGGCGAAATGCGTAGTGCTGATGATGTTTTAAGCGAAGATCACGGTATCGATGTAGATGGCCTGATTATTGACGCCCAAAAAGAACAGGCCATTGCCAGAGCCCCTTCTGATGATGTAGATCACGACGAATTTCGTATGTAATCCATCAATATAGATTTTCTCTTTCTTTTTACAAACAACAGGCGTAAGTGTGGTTTGTTATAGTAGAAAGAAAGAGACCTCGTGTTTCCAAAAAACATAACATCAAACATACGCGGCGATATTATGGGCGGCATAACCAGTGCGGTTGTTGCCCTTCCTCTGGCGCTGGCATTTGGTGTGGCCTCTGGCGCGGGTCCGATTGCCGGCCTGTATGGTGCCATCGCCCTCGGCTTTTTTGCTGCGCTTTTCGGTGGTACCCCATCACAAGTTTCAGGCCCCACCGGCCCGATGACCGTGGTCATGACCGCAATCATCATGCAATATCAACATGATCCGGCAATCGCATTTACCATTGTCGTTCTGGCAGGCGCTTTTCAAATCCTGTTTGGCATTCTGAAAGTCGGGCAATATGTTGCCTATGTCCCCTATACCGTGATTAGCGGTTTCATGAGCGGCGTTGGCGTCATCATTATGGTCATGCAATTCAGCGCCTTTACAGGAAACGCATCCCCCGGGGGCATATTACCGACAATTATGCATGCCCCGGAAATGTTTCTAAACCCCGTTATTCCCGCGCTGATGATTGGCGTTCTTACATTGGCAATCGTCATTTTCACACCTGCGCGCATTCGTGACAAAGTTCCGCCGCCGCTGATCGCGCTTATTATCGGAACCCTCACCGGGCTGTATGTTCTAATCGGAGCGCCTGTTTTAGGCGAAGTGCCCAAAGGCCTGCCTACCCCGTCTTTTACAGTGCCATCGGTGCATGATCTGCCGCCAATTTTATCCAGCGCTCTTACCCTTGCGATGTTGGGTTCAGTTGATAGCTTGCTCACTTCTCTGGTCGCCGATAATTTCACAAAAACCCGCCACCGCCCGGATAAAGAACTGATCGGGCAAGGGATCGGGAATATGATCGCAGGCCTTCTGGGCGCCCTGCCCGGTGCGGGCGCAACCGTGCGCACAGTCGTGAATATTAAATCAGGCGGTCTGACGCCGCTTTCCGGTATGACGCATTCCATCATATTATTGGCGTGTGTTTTGGGGATTGGTTTTCTGATGGAGGATATTCCGCGCGCAGTTCTCGCGGGGATATTACTAAAAGTCGGGTGGGACATTATTGATTGGCCATTCTTAAAACGCCTCTGGCGCGCAGGCCATAAAGGCGTTGACAGGCAAGCCGCGATTGTGATGTTGAGCGTCCTTATCATGACCGTTTTTGTTGACCTGATCATGGCCGTTGCCGTTGGCATTGTCATGGAATGTCTGATCAGCGCCAAAAAACTCTCAACAGAGCAATTAAGCGATGTAACCTTCCTTGCCGGTGATCTGCAAACCCATACCAACACAGTCATCACCGCAGAAGAACAAAAGCTGTTGGACCTCTCTGATAATAACGTCATGTTCCTGAAATTCTCAGGTAGCCTGAGCTTTGGCAGCGCATCAGATTTAATGAATAACTTTCATGAGTATGAGGGATCAAACAAGGCGGATTACGTTATCATTGATATTACCCGCATTAACATGATGGATATATCAATCATGGTGGCCTTTGCCGATATGATCGATATTTTGCATGGCCATAACAAAATCATTCTCCTAAGCGGGACATCAACCCCCATGTTTGATGCCATGAAACATCACGGCATTTTCGCAAAATTAGAGAATGAAAAAATCTTTGACACATACGGCGAAGCGTTGTCTCATGTCACCGATATTTTCGAACAACGCGCTTAAGACAAAAGGAATAGATATATGCTCGCAATTATCGGAGGCTCAGGCCTTTACGCATTAGAAGAACTCGAAATCGTGAAAGAACATGATATCGACACGCCCTTTGGCAAACCATCCGCACCGATCATTGAGGGTAAGGCATTTGGCTCCTCTGTTTTATTTCTGCCGCGCCATGGGCGTAATCATGAGTTTTTGCCTACCGAAGTGAATTTCCGTGCGAATATCTATGCGCTTAAAAAACTAGGCGGCACAACAATCCTGAGCATTTCCGCATCGGGCTCATTGCAAGAGGAAATCGCACCGGGCGATATGGCGCTAACATCACAATATTTTGATCACACACGCGGGTTTCGTAAAAATTCATTCTTTGGTGAGGGGGTAACAGCGCATATCTCCACGGCGGAGCCAACCTGCCCTGTTCTGGCGCAAGACGTCCTTAAGGCCGCAGCCGATATTAACATCACCCTACATTCAGATAAGACCTATGCCTGTGTTGAAGGCCCGCGTTTAGGCACCAAGGCCGAGAGCTTCTTCCTGAAAAATGCCGTAAAGGCCGATGTGGTCGGCATGACAAACGTCCCCGAAGCCTTCCTCGCACGTGAGGCACAGATGGGCTATGTCACACTTGCGATTGCCACAGATTATGATTGCTGGCGCGAAGATCCAGATGAGCATGTCAGTGTCGAAGCCGTGTTTGCGGTGTATTATGAGAATATCGGGAAGATCAAACAAATCGTTCTAAAACTTCTTGAAAACGGAATTTCCGAAACACCTGCGAAAATTCGTAATGCCCTGACAGGCGCAGTCATGACCAAAGACGACGCTCTGACAGATGCACAAAAAGAGTGGCTTTCTGTTTTACAAAGCTAACGCTTTTCTCGATCAATAAATGACATAACATGTCTTGTAATAAAGCTCCGAATCTTTCGGAGCTTCTTTCTTTGCACCCCTGTTATAACCAAAAGATAGAGTATCCCTATACTTAAGATACCGGAAAGATTAAAAATTCATTCATTATTCAATGCTAATATAAAAAGTACGGTACGGTAAAAAACCAGATAAAAAGGATATAAATGAAGGTCAAATTCGCCCCCCTTCACATACTTGTTGTAGAAGACTTACAGCCAATGAGAGAGCTTATCAGAGAAGTTCTGCGCGCCATGGGAGTCGGCGATATTATCGCTGCCAGGGACGGTGAAGACGCCTATCATAAATATATGACCTACAGCCCGGACATTATTATATCAGACTGGGATATGCCTGTATGTGACGGCTTGGAGCTGGTAAAAAAGATCAGATGCTCAAAGGATTCCCCAAACAGGCAAATCCCCATTGTTATGATGTCCGGATACACCTCACCGCAAAAAATTTCCGAAGCCCGAGATTGCGGTGTCACAGAATTTATGGCGAAACCCTTTTCCTCAGGCGATATTGCGAAGAAAATTCTCCATATCGTGAATCGACCGAGAGAATTTGTCATCGCGCCGGGTTTCGTCGGCCCATCCCGCAGACGTAGAGTATCAGAGGATGAAGGCACCGAACAAAAAAGAGGAACAGACAGCACAGCCCAAATCATCGAACCCGATAAAAGCCTGCAAGCAAAAGCCGGCACAGGCAAGCTGGATGAGGAGATTATTGCACGCGGTCAAAGCGTTATTGATAATAACAAAGTCGATTTCCTTCCCCTCGCAAGGGAATATTCAAATGAATTAAACAGAGCCATTATACTTGCTGATCAGGATGAAACGAAATCCAAGCTCTCGATTGATAATTTAATTTTCCCGATTATGCAGCTCAAGGCAAACGGGCTTGTGTTCAAATATGACCTGATAAGCGAGCTATCGGCCATTATCATGGACTTTGTTGAAAATTTACAGGAATTGGATGATTACGCCATCCAAATCATCAGAGCCTATCACACCACCCTCACCCATATTATCAATCAGGAAATAGAAGGCAGTGGTGGTGAAAACGGCGATCATTTATTTGAAGAGCTTGGCGGTGCCTGCAACAGATATTATGCCATCCGCACAGTCCTTCAAAATAAGAAATTCAGAGAACATATCGGCGTGAATGCTTAAGACAAAGCTCACTCTGGCGCGTGCGCGTTTAGATTTTCAAGTGCCGCCAGAATATCATCAATGTCTGCGCGTTTTTTGTAATCCTCATCCTTAAACACGTACACAACCGTACCGTCCTGTGCGATGACAAAGGTTGCAGGGATAGGAAGCTCATATTCATTAATCCCGTTAAACTCGGCGAGGGTTTTTCCCGTCTCCCCCTGAAGCCACTCTGAGAATTCCGCACGTTTATCCTCCGGCACAGTCCAGAGCAAATCATATTGGCGCGTCACGACATTCCCTTCATCGCTCAGAACCTCATATTCCAGTTCCTGCTTTACGGCGGTATCTTGGGCGCTTTGCGGCGTTTCGGGGGATACGGCGACAAGCTCCGCCCCTAAATCCATAAATTCAGGCAAGATTTGCTGATAGGCGTAGAGCTGATCATTACAATACGGGCACCAGCCCCCGCGGTAAAAAGAGAGCACAACAGGCCCGCGATCAAGAATATCGCTTAAGCGGCGCATATCGCCATCGGCATTCGGCAATTCAAAGTCAGGTGCTTTTGACCCGATCTGGATCGCGCTTTCATGTTCTGTTTCAATCGGCGGGGCATGTTCAGGGTCGGTTATCCCCTCTTCCTCCATGGATGCGGTTACATCCTCTTGAATCACTTCCGCCGAAGAAGGCTCCATAATCATCTCCGCATCTGCAGGCACGATGAGTGTGTATGCCCCCACAACTGCAATACCAAGTGCCACTATACCTAAAATCTTTTTCAATCTTATTCTCCTGTATCAAATGTAACGCCCTGCGCGAGCGGTAGTTCCGATGAATAATTCACCGTTGAGGTCATGCGGCGCATATAGGCTTTCCAACTATCAGAGCCGCTTTCACGCCCGCCGCCAGTTTCCTTTTCACCGCCAAACGCGCCGCCGATTTCCGCGCCCGATGTGCCGATATTGACGTTCGCAATACCGCAATCGCTGCCGGCTTCGCTGGTGAATAATTCGGCTTCTTGAATATCGCGCGTAAAGATCGATGATGACAAGCCCTGCGGTACATCATTTTGGCGCGCAATTGCATCCTCAATATCGTTATATTTGAAAATATACAGGATCGGCGCAAAGGTTTCCTCCGCTACATTGCTGCCACCCGGCATCTCCACAATGGCGGGCTTGACGTAAAATCCATTCGGATATTGATCCGCCAAAGCGCGACCGCCACCTGTCACATTGCCGCCATCCATCTGCGCCTTATTCAGCGCATCTTCCATCGCCAAATAGGCTTGCTCATCAATCAATGGCCCGACCAGTGTTTTATCTTCCATCGGATTGCCAATCGATAAACCGCTATATGCTTTTTTCAAACGCGGGACAAGCGCATCATAAACATCTTCATGCACAAACAGGCGGCGCGTTGATGTGCATCTTTGTCCGCATGTCCCGACAGAGCCGAAAACAATGCCTTGGAATGCCAAATCCAAATCCGCACTTGGCGCAACAATAATGGCGTTATTCCCGCCAAGTTCCAAAATCGATTTACCGAAACGCTGCGCCACGTGCGGCGCAACTTCGCGCCCCATACGCGTGCTTCCCGTTGCACTGATCAGCGGCACGCGCTTATCATCCACCAAAATTTCGCCGATATCACGCTCCCCGATTATCACTTGCATTAACCCGTCAGGCACATCGCCAAAGCGCGCGCAGGCATCGTCAAATAATTTCTGACACGCCAGCGCCGTCAGCGGCGTTTTTTCCGATGGCTTCCAAATCACGCTATCCCCGCAAACCAGCGCGATTGTGGTGTTCCACGCCCACACCGCAACAGGGAAATTAAACGCACTAATCACACCGACGGGTCCTAAAGGTTGCCAGATTTCGCGCATTTTATGCTGCGGTCTTTCAGAGGCGATCGTCAAACCATATAGCTGACGACTAAGCCCGACCGCGAAGTCACAAATATCAATCATTTCCTGAACCTCGCCCAGCCCCTCTTGGTATATTTTACCGCATTCATAAGTGACCAACGCACCCAGCGCCTCTTTGTTCTCTCTTAAAATTTCACCAAAAATACGCACCAACTCCCCGCGCTTGGGTGCAGGCACTTCGCGCCATGTTTTAAAGGCAGATACAGACGCACCAATTTTGTCTTTCACCTCGGCAGGTGTATCTGTTCTAAGCGCAGCAATTTTCGCGCCGTCAATCGGGCTGAACACCTCTAAATCAGTGCCATGGGGAAGATTTTCATCTATGCCGATTTCTTTTAAAATGTCATCTAAAGTCATCTATTACCTGCCTTTTTTAATTACCCTTGATTGCATTGAACAATATGAATAAGGTGCACACGTTTTCTAAAATAGTGTATTATGAGTCTATAACAAGAGAAACAAAAAGGTCTAGTAAATGCCAGATACTCAAGAGTATGTGTCCTCTGATGAAATCCGCGCCCGTTTTTCCCGCTCTATGTCTGAAATGTACCGTGAAGAGGTTCCCGCCTATGGGACGCTTCTTGATCTGGTCGCCGATGTGAATGAGCAAGTATTGAAAAATGACCCTGATCTGAAAGCGAGCCTTGAGGAAACAGATAATCTTGATCGCATTTCCGAAGAACGCCACGGGGCGATTCGCCTTGGCACCGCCGATGAATTACATATGATGTCCCGCGTCTTTAACGTAATGGGCATGGAGCCTGTTGGCTATTACGATCTTACCCAGGCCAATGTTCCTGTGCACTCCACTGCGTTTCGCTCAACCGATGCGGAGAGCTTATCAAAATCACCGTTCCGCGTCTTTACATCCCTACTCCGCACAGAGCTGATTAAGGATGAGGATCTGCGCGAAAAGTCCGAAGAGATCCTCGCCGCGCGCGATATCTTTACCCCGCGCCTGCGTGAACTGGTTGATAAATTCGAAGAACGCGGCGGCCTTACCGAAGACGAAACGCAAAAATTCATCAAAGAAGCAACCTACACATTCAAATGGCACCAAGACGCCGCCGTGGATAAAGACTTCTACGAAGCCCTAAAGGCAGAAGACCCGCGCGCAGCCGACATTGTGTGCTTTAAGGGGCCGCATATTAATCACCTAACCCCACGCACATTGGAAATCGACACCATCCATGCCGATATGCCCAATCGCGGTATGAACCCGAAAAACGTGGTCGAAGGCCCACCGCCGACGCATCCGATTTTGCTGCGCCAGACCTCATTCAAGGCGCTAACCGAAAGCGTGAAGTTCGAAGGCGAAGAAGGTTTACACACTGCCCGCTTTGGTGAGATAGAGCAGCGCGGCGCCGCCCTGACAGAAAAGGGCCGTAAACTGTATGATGAAGTTTTGGCAGAGGTTCGCGCGGAAATCACCCCTGCGCCAGACGGATCAAACGCCGCAGAATATATGCAGAAATTGGAAGATACCTTTATGGAGCGTTTTCCAAATACCGCCGAAGGCCTATATGAAGACGGCCTCGCCTATTTCCAATTCTATGTCACGGATAAGGGGATGGAAGAAGGGTTAATCAGCAAGGACCTTTATACGCTGATCGAAAGCGGTAACATCGCCTACACCCCGATTACCTATGAAGATTTCCTTCCCGTAAGTGCGGCAGGTATCTTCGCATCCAACGCATCAGACAAATCACATGAGGATGAGTTTACACAATCCTCTCAGGCAAAATTCGAAGAAGCCCTCGGCCGCCCGGTGTGGAGTGAGTTTAAGCTTTATGATGAAATGGAGCGTGCCTCCATCGATGCGGCCATTACAAAACTAAGCCATGTATCAAAAGATCTGAATTCTGATCACAATAGCCCGAGCGCAGGATAAATCATTTTATCTTTGCGCCCGTCTCTGATACAAAACTGCACTTATGAGTGATCTTATTTTAAGTGTAGAAGATGCAAGCGTTTTAATCGCCGGAAAACCATTTTTCGACGGTTTAACTTTTCACATCCATTCGGGGCGAAAAATTGCCCTTGTCGGTAAAAACGGGGCGGGTAAAACCACATTGATGAACATCATCACGGGTGATCGTGAAATTGACGACGGGAAGCATTTCCTGCTTGCGGGGATTACCACAGGCTATATGCAGCAAAATGTTGACCCCACGCCGGGGAAAACCGTGCGTGATTTCGTCTTTGAAGGCCTGCCTGACACATTAGAGGAATGGGACATTGATTACCGCATTGAAACGGTGGTTGCGCCGCTCCTCCTGAATACAGATGACACACTGGAAAATTTAAGCGGTGGGCAGCTCCGCCGCGCCGCACTTGCCCGCGCATTAGTTGAAGAGCCTGACATCCTCCTCCTTGATGAACCGACAAACCACATGGATTTGGACCTGATCGAATGGCTGGAGAATTATATCAGAGGCTATCGCGGGTCTGTTTTGATTGTTTCGCACGACCGAAGGTTTTTGGCCAACACCACAGACCGCGTATTCTGGCTGGATCGTGGGCAATTACGCGTTGCACCAAAGGGCTTTAAGCATTTTGAGGAATGGGCTCGTGAAATGCTGGAGCAAGAAGGCCGCGCCCTGCATAACCGCGCAAAAAAGGTGGAACAAGAAATTGAATGGGCCAGCCGCGGCGTCAAAGCCCGCGTAAAACGTAACGTACGCCGCCAAGCCGAAGCGTACAAGGCACGCGCGGAGCTTGAAAAAGATCAAAAAGCCTATCGCCGCGTGACCTCCACGATTGACTTACCGCCGATCACGGCCGAGGAATCATCCAAAAACATCGCCGAGTTTTTCAAGGTCAGCAAGGATTACGGCGATAAAATCATCTTGAAGAATTTCAACATGCGCATCAAAAAAGGTGATCGCATGGGCATCTTGGGTAAAAACGGCGCGGGAAAAACAACGTTCCTGCGTATGCTGACGGGGGAAGAAACCCCCGATAGCGGTAAGATCAAGATGGCCAAGGATTTGAGCTTTAGTTATTTCGATCAAAAGCGCTCTATGCTGCAAGAGGAAAAATCCCTGAAAGATAATCTGTGTGATGAGGGATCGGATTATCTGGATGTACGCGGCAAGTCCCGCCATGTTTGTGGTTACCTCAAGGATTTCCTGTTTGACCCCGAAGATGCATGGCGTGCGGTCAGCACCCTTTCGGGCGGGCAGAAAAACCGTCTGATGCTGGCGAAGGTTTTGGCGAACCCCGGCTCTATGCTTATCCTTGATGAACCGACCAATGATTTGGATATGGATACGCTCGATATGTTGACGGGCGTTCTAAAAAGCTATGAGGGGACATTATTCGTGGTCTCTCACGATCGTGATTTCCTTGATCAGGTCGTGACCAAAACCCTTGTTTTTGAAGGCGCTGGCGTGGTTGAGGGAATTGTCGGCGGTTATAGTGATTATATCGCATTTAAAAAGGCACAGAATGCGGATAAAAAGCCACAAGAAAGCAGCAATAAGCCCGCCCCGAAAAAGAAAGAGAGCGAACAGCCCGCCAAAGAGCCAGTCCAGTTTAGTTACAAGCATAAGCGAGAGTTAGAGCAACTGCCCAAGGCGATGAAGAAGCTGGAAAAAGAAATCACCGAGCTTGAAGAATTGCTCAGCGATCCTGATCTTTATACGAAAGACGCCGATAAATTTATGAGCGCATCCACTCGCCTGCCCGAGGCAAAGGAAGAACTGGACAGCGCCGAAATTCGATGGCTGGAATTGGAAGAGATGAAAGCCGCAAGCGCCTAGCCATTTGCCAGATCATTGCCATCTTGTTCGGGAAGATCATATTCAGGCAGGGTTGATTGCAACATTGCGCGCACCTGATTGGGTTGCAGACTGTTATAAGCCAGCATATCTTTCACCTGCATATCACGCGCATAGAGCTTACCGACGAGGTTTTCATTATCCTGAAGGATGTTTGATAGCTCCGGCCCGGTCAGGCGCTGCCCCATCATGGGGGTATCACCGATTTCAATTTGGTCACGCGCCTGAATTGCATAGGCCTCTGACAGAACATCCTGCGCGGTTTGCAGGTCTTCTTCGGTCCAGACGAAATGCTCCATCGCTTGTTCATTGCTGGCCTCGATAATCTTGCGGTTGTGATTGGCCTCCAGATGATTATGCGCCATTTCAAAGATTTTCCCGATGACCGGAATATTCTTAATATCCATAGATAGCCCCATTCAATTTTATTCAAATGGAAAATAGCACTGAATCGCGCCAAAGCGCAACTTCCCTGCTACGCGCACCACTGGACATGGGTGGCGGTTGAGGGGTAGTGTTGATATCACTTAAGTCAAAAGATACATCATTAACTAGCCTTATGTTTAATTTGTTTTAGACAAAACAAGAAAGAGAAATAATGCACCCCTCATACAGAACCCTTATTACCTTCTCCTTATGTCTCTTTTTAGTATCATTCACTATGGCTAGCCACTGCCACGCATCTGAATATTACAATGATAAATTAAAAGTCACCATTCCCATCCCTGATGGAACTCAAGTCGTTGAAGGTAACAAATTAAAGCCCATGAGTGAGGAGGAACAAGACGCTTTTAAAAAAGTCTTTGATGCAGATTCTCAAGATATAGAACAACAACTAAATCAAACTATTTTTACTATTGGTTATTACACTGGTCCAACTGAGAATGGAGCTGATGCCAGTATAGCTGCTTCAGCATATCCAAATGACCCAACAAAAGAAAACTATGTTAAAGAATTTGCAACCACGTTGATTACATCTGAAGAAAAAGAAACTGAATCGATGTCGCTTTCTTTTTCTGAAAAGCTAACGCCGATTAAAATTTCTCAACACAACTTTTTAGTTTCAAAAGGAATCTTGAGTATTTTAAGTGGTGGAGAAGCCATATTCCAAATGCCGATATATTACTATGTTGCAGAAATCAATAATCAAATATTGCTCTTTGTTATCAGCGGTGAACAAGAAAAAGCAAACACATTAGAAGAGAGCTTCCTGAAAATGAAAATAAATTAAAAAAAATTTATGCAGCTTTCGCGAGTAATCCGTTGCTCATCCATTTAGAGAACCACACACCGACATTGGCCATGGCGTCCTCATCTTCCTCAGGCACTGCGGCGCTGAGCGCTTCGCCGACAGGAAGCCCGTTAAAGAGCGAGGACAGAACCATATATTCGCGTTCCTCCAGATCAAGGCGCCAGATTTGATCCTCATGCCTGTACACCACCAAAAAGGATGGTGATTTTTCAGGAATATCAGGATTTTCGCCGTTCAAATGCGCATCATAATAAGCATTCACGGGATAGGAAAACGCGAGGAGCTTTAACGCGCTGCGTGGGTTTAATTTCAAATCCATAAAGGTTTCAGGCGTAACGCCGCCCAAATCATCCTGCCCTAACACGTCCGTTTCCTCCGCATCATGAATGCGCGTTAAGACAGTTTCCAGAACCGATAATTCATAAAAGAACGGGTCTTGCCCTTCCCTGACATATTCGGGGAATTGCTCCACATATCGCGCGACATTGAAATGCTCTGACGGGGTGGCCTCAATATAGGCATCCAGCATTTCTTCGAATGCGTCCTCCCCCATGGCCGCAATCAGGGCGGGGAAATCCTCATGCACCACATCATACAGGCGATACCGATACCCATCGATATAGCTTTGGATTTGGTCGGCAGGCGAAAAGTCAGGCTTTGGGATGATCCGAAGGTCAGGGTCCATTTCATTGCCATCGCCCTTTAATATCGCATCTTGCATCATGCCCAGTTCATCCTCATAAGGGGTGAGCTTTTCAGAGGGGCGGATATTATCACGGAATGATTGGAAACGCGGAAACTCAACGGGGCCATCTTGGCTTTGTGCCCAATGGCGCGCTTTATTGAGTTCCTCCATCACCACAGGGAATTCAGGGATTTTGTCATCCCATTCAATCATCGTGCTGATCGGCCCTGCCTTATTAATCACATAGGAATAAAGCGTCCAGACCTCATCCACGACATGATCGTCATGCGTATCAATGATATGTGTGCCCATATTGGAGTGCCCCGCCAGATGAATTTGCGCAACAGAGTCCAGCGGCATCGCATCTATATAGGTTTTCGGATCCCATCGGTGGTTATAACAGCTAACATAGATGTTATTTACATCCAATAACAAGCCACAGCCCGAGCCATCAACCATGCGAGCGATAAACTCCCACTCGCTCATGCTGGAGGCGGTGAATTCCAAATAGGTTGAGGGGTTTTCCAAAACAATCTGACGGCCCAGATAATCCTGCACCTGTTTTATGCGCTCTATAATGTGTTTCAGCGCTTCCTCGGTATATGGCACAGGCAGCAAATCATGCGTATTTTTATGTGCGATGCCTGTCCAACAAAGATGATCTGAAATCCATTTCGGTTTCACATCATCGGCTAATTTTTTTAATTTATCTAAATATTCCGAATTAATCGGATCGACGGTGCCTATCGATAATGACACGCCGTGCATAACAAGCGGGTATCTTTCCTTTAGCTGATCCAGAATGCGGCGCTGCGGCCCGCCTGTATCCATGTAATTTTCGGAAATCACCTCAAACCAATCGACATCAGGCTTATGCTCGATGATGTCAGAGAAGTGGGTTGGACGAAAGCCCAACCCAAAACCCAAATATGGAAATTTTTTCTTTTCCATGATTATCGCACTTAGTCGTTATAGCTGCTGTTGTCGCTATGGTCTTTACCTTTACAGCTACTCTTGTCTTTACAGCTATGCTTATCCTTGCAGCTATTCTTAGACTTGCAGCTATGCTTGTCTTTACAGCCGCTTTTCGCCTTGCAGCTACTCTTACAGCCGGTCTTGCCTTTACAGCTCGACTTTTCCGACTTTTTACCACAGCCCGCAGCACTACAGCCGTTCGCATGGTTACCTGCAAACGCAGGAGATGCAGAAAATGCACCAACAGCCAAGATCCCCGTCAAAGCCGCTGTTGCGAGTTTTTTATTGATTTTCTTTTCTACAGAATTGTTCATAAAATAGTTCCTCTTAAGTGTTAAGTTGTAAAGTCATTCGATACCACCAACGAAACGTTACAAGATTAGTTTCTAAAAACATGCATTTTTTAAAATAATAAAAAAGCCTAAGACAACTTTACTTCTAAAGACCTTTCCTTTATTTTCCATTCGTCTAAAAATCTGGAAATAGGAATAGTTTTATGTGTTGGAGTGGTGAAGCATCGGCGGCTCTTGCGACAGTTGGTATCGCAACAACCTTGTACGCAGCATACAAAAAAGAAGATCCACGCCTGTATTTGGCACTTGCTTACTTCTCTGCAATGGAAATGTTGCAGGCATTCACATACCCGGTGATTGATCAGTGCCAATTGCCGTCCAACCAGATAGCAACCCTCTTTGGGTATCTCCATATCGCCTTCCAGCCCTTCTTTATTAATATGATTTCGATGTATTTCATACCGAATGTCATCCGAAAGAAAATAGAATGGCCGGTTTATTTCCTCTGTTTTGTTTCCGTTATTATTATGCTCCTCCAGCTCTATCCGTTTGAATGGGCCGGAAGTTGTCAGCTTGGCCGGAATATGTGCGCCGAGAGTTTGTGCTCAGTCTCCGGTGACTGGCACATCGCATGGAACGTACCGACGAACGGTATGCTTAACTTTATCACTGTGGATTCATGGGCAAGCTTCTTCAGCCTGTACCCAAGCTACTTCTTTGTCGGCATCTTGTTGCCTGCGATATACGGATCATGGCGCTTTACGCTGTATCACTTCTTGGTGGGGCCACAGCTTTCTATGCTTCTTACCAGCAATCCGAACGAAGTTGCCGCGATTTGGTGCTTGCTTTCAATCGGCATCCTGATCTTGGTGGTAAAGACGCCTGTGCGTGAAGTGATGTTCATCAAACGCTTCCCCCTCTGGCCAAAGCGATACAAAGATGCCATCCAGCAAGAGTGGGATGCGCGTATCGCCAAGCGTGAGGCGGAAAAGGCAGAAAAGAAAGCCAAAAAAGCAGCGGCGAAAGCTGATTAAGCCATCGCCGCTTGCTTATGAATGTAGATGATTAGTGCATTGCTCTAGGCAGGAAGCTGAGAGAAACGGATCATCTTTTTCTGATCCTCATCCCATAGTGCCAAATGCGCGTATTTAAAACTCTCAAACAAAGTAATGCGATTTAATATTTGCAACATCTCACTATCATCCATACAGGCCTGAAGCTTGTAATTCGGAATTTTCGCATTGAGGTGATGAATATGGTGCAAGCCGATATTCCCTGTCAGCCATTGCAATACAGGGTTTAGGTCATAATAAGAACTGCCAAGAACTGAGGCCTCATGATAATCCCATTGCTCACTATATTCCCAATGCGCATCTTCGAATTGATGCTGAATAAAGAAGAGCCAGCCACCAACCCAAGCGGTACCAACCACAACAGGCAAATACGCCAATAACACAGGCGCAAATCCAAACATAGCCCCTAAGCCGCCATAAAACACAAGCAAAGCCGCATTGAGGCCGAAAACGCTTTTCCAAATACTTTTATAGGTTACAGAGGTCTTGACTTCACAAAACGGAAACGGCTTTGCACTCGGAATACGTTGTCCGATCATGATAAAAAACGGCGTTCCAAGCAAAAGCATCACATACGGATTACGGTATAAACGATACCAAAATTGCAGATTTTCAGGCAGAGCCTGATATTCCTTAATCGTTATCGTTTCAATCGCACCAAACCCACGATTATCCAGATTACCTGAACTGGCATGATGCAAATTATGCGTTCTGCGCCAGAAATCATAGGGCGTCCACGTCAAGACGCTTAATAATTTACCGACGCGGTTATTCCACTTACGTGATGTAAAAAATGAATTATGACCGCAATCATGCTGGATAATAAAAATCCGCACCAAGAAAAGAGATGCGGGAATTGTTAAAATCGCGGTCAGCCAATATGCGGATTGAAAGGATGCAATCATTACGGCGCAAATTGCAAAAAACGGGATAAGTGTATTTACAATCTGAAACAGCGCCTTGCGATTATCTGCCCCCTGATAACGGGCGCAATGCTGGACAAGGTTTTTAATCTTATCCTTAGTTTCTTTTACATCATCCGAAAGGCCGATAGTTGATACTGGAGTTTTTTGGGTTTGCCCTTCGGCTTCGTTGAACATTTATGCATTTTTCCTAAGTAGTGTAAAAACGGAGTTTTACAGCTTATTGCATGCACCACAAGGAAAAACGCATAAAAGACTAACAGGATCTAAGCTGACGCGGCACGCGACGCTTTCTTACGCTCATGCGGGCATAAAAACTTTTTACGCAAACGTAAGCTTTCCGGTGTGACTTCCATCAATTCATCATCATTGATGTAACTCATCATATCTTCAAGGCTCATTCTGCGCGGCGGAACCAATGTCACGGCCTCATCAGAACCTGACGCACGCATATTTGTCAGCTTCTTACCTTTCAAAACATTGATCTCAAGATCATTTTCACGATTATGCTCACCCACGATCATGCCTGCATAAACCGGTGTTTGGTGACCGATAAACATCACACCACGATCTTGTAGGTTGAAAATCGCATAAGCAACGGCTGTGCCTGTCTCCATAGAGATCAAAGCCCCATTACGACGCTGCCCAACATCACCTTTATATGGTGCATATGAATGGAACAAACGGTTCATAATCCCTGTACCGCGTGTATCGGTCATGAATTTACTTTGGTAACCAATCAAACCACGTGACGGCGCAAGGAATGTAATGCGTGTTTTACCAACGCCTGATGAACGCATATCCGTCATTTCGGCCTTACGACGGTTCATTTGATCAACCACAGAAGAAGAATATTCCTCATCCACATCAATGAACACCTCTTCGATCGGCTCCAGCTTCTGGCCATTTTCATCTTCTTGGAATAAAACCTTCGGACGCGAAACAGTCATCTCAAAACCTTCGCGGCGCATTGTTTCAATCAAAACACCAAGCTGCAATTCACCACGACCACCGATTTCAAAAGCGTCTTTATCATCACTCTCTTTATACGTAATGGCAACATTAACCTCTGCCTCTGCCAGCAAACGCTCACGTAGCATTGTCGATGTAACTTTCGAGCCTTCTTTACCGGCGAACGGAGAGTCATTAACAGAAATTGTCACAGACATTGTCGGTGGATCAATCGGTGTTGATGGTACGGCCTCTGTTAATTCAGGTGCGCCAATCGTGTCGGCAACAGATGTCTTTGTCAAACCGGCTACACAGATGATATCCCCTGCTTGCACTTCTTGTACCGGCACACGCTCTGTGCCTTCGAACTTCAATAGTTTTGTCAAACGACCGTTTTCAACAACTTCACCATCAAGATTAATTGACTTAACAGTGTCATTGATTTTTGCACGACCCTGAGCAACGCGGCCTGTCAAACAACGACCAAGGAAAGGATCAGAGTCCAGCAATGTCGCAAGAAGCGCGAACGGTTTATCGTAATCTACGGATGGTGCGGACACATGCTCAAGCACCAAATCAAGAAGCGGCGTTAAATCTTTACGCTCATCATCCAATTCACGTGTACACCAACCATCACGGCCTGATGCATAAAGAATCGGGAAGTCGAGCTGTTCATCATTCGCATCTAATGACACGAACAGGTCAAACACTTCATCAACCACCTCTTCCGGTCTGCCGTCCGGGCGGTCAATCTTGTTGATAATCACGATCGGGCGTAAACCCTGCGCCAACGCTTTACCCAAAACAAACTTTGTTTGCGGCATTGGCCCTTCGGCCGCATCGGTTAGCAAAATCACACCATCAGCCATATGAAGCACGCGCTCCACCTCACCACCAAAGTCGGCGTGACCCGGTGTGTCGATGATATTAATGCGTGTATCACCCCACTGGATAGATGTCGGCTTCGCCAAAATTGTAATTCCGCGCTCTTTCTCAAGATCGTTGGAATCCATAACACGTTCATCAACATTTTGGTTGGCACGAAATGTCCCGCTTTGCTTCATGATCGAATCGATAAGCGTGGTTTTTCCGTGGTCAACGTGTGCAATAATTGCGATATTTCTTAAATTCTGGCTCATAACGTACCGTGTCTCCATTAAATTCAAGGCACTGTGTAATATATATTTACACAAAAAGCTAATAAAAAGAGGCCGAATACACGGCCTCTTCCTCATTTTTATGTCGATATTGGTAATTATCTGGACAAAGTCTTTGCCAAACGCACCATTTGAATGAACTCTGTGCGGTATCCATAAGGATCAGTACCTTTGTTTTCCTGTGCAAGTTCAATGATCTCATCAAAGCTATAATCACCTGTATAATGCCCGCCCTGCAGCTTTTGCGCGAAGGCAGACACCGCAATCGCAAAGCGCACATCGCTCAGGTCACGTTTATATTCGGCGTTCTTACGAACAGGCTCTGTGATCAGCTTACTTGTGCTCTCCATCGGTAATTTATAGCGCATCTTCAAGAATGCATATTCATTCGCATCACCAACAGGTTTCGCCTGATCTGATTTGGTGCCATAGCGCAGCGGATCCATCGTCACCGCGTCACTGCCGACAGGAACGAATTCATAAATCGCCGTAACACTGTGGCCTGCCCCAATATCGCCTGCATCGATTTTGTCATTATTGAAATCTTCGCGCTTCAGGCTGCGTGTTTCATAGCCAATCAAGCGATATTCTGCGACCGCGGCGGGGTTAAACTCCACCTGAAACTTCACATCCTTGGCAATCGGGAACAGTGATGATCGCGCCTCTTGCACTAACACTTTCTGCGCTTCTTTCAAACTATCGATATAGGCGGCGATACCGTTACCGTTTTGCGCCAGGGTTTGCATCAGATGGTCATTATAATTCCCCATACCAAAGCCAAGTACAGAGAGGAAAATGCCCTTCTCACGCTTATTCTCAATATAGGATTTCAACTCATCACGGTTGGTGATGCCGACATTAAAGTCACCATCAGTCGCAAGCAGCACGCGGTTGACTGCGCCCTCATCGAAATTCTGCTCGGCCATGTCATAGGCAAGGCGGATACCCGCCGCACCTGCCGTGCCACCACCGGCGCGAAGATTATTCATCGCATTAATGATGGTTGATCGCTGCGATACTTTGGTCGGCTCTAACACAACGCCTGTGTGCCCTGCATAGGTCACGATCGACACCGTGTCATCCGGGTGAAGGCTATCGAGGAGCATATTCATCGATGATTTCACAAGCGGAAGCTTATCTGCTTGGTTCATAGACCCTGAGACATCGAGCAAGAATACAAGGTTAGAGCGCAGAGATTGTGGCTCTACCTGATAGCCCTTAATCCCGACATGCATCAGCTTACGCCCCTCATGCCATGGGCTGTCTACGATTGTGACGGTTGGCTTGAACGGCTCTGCGCGGCTATCAGGCACGGCGTAGCTATAATCAAAGTAATTCACCATTTCCTCAACGCGCACTTGCGCAGGTGAAGGCAGGCGGCCGTTATTAATGCTCTTTCTGACAAAAGCGTAACTTGCCGTATCCACATCAGATGAGAAGGTTGAGACAGGCTCACTTGCGACTTGTTTAAAGGAATTCGGCGTTACCTTTTCAAACTGATCGCGGCTCGGCTCCGGCGTAATAATCGGCATAGGCATTGGCTCAGGGTGAGGCATAATACGCACCGCATCATCGGCAAAGCTCTCACCTTCCATAGCCTTAGCACCGACCACATCTTTGCCACCTGAAGACTGCCTGCTCCATTTTTCTAACGGTGCAGATTCTTTCTTTTTTGCTGCCATCGCAATTGATTCTTGCGGTGCAATCGGCGTTGGTATCGCGCTGCTGCCTGTTGCAATCGCCGCATCCAGATCGGCTTCGTTTTGCTGCTCTACCGACTCTACATAAGCGGGTGCAACCTCTTCTTCCGTATGGAATTGCACGCGGCTTAACTTTTGCGAACTTGCACCGTGCCCCTTTTCATCGCCTGAAAATAATTCACTTAAGCCGAAAGTTAAGTCAGGCAGAGATGAAACAGATGTATTTATATTCGAAGCAATACTACCGAAATTGTTTGTATTACTGCGTGGCATGGGCGTGGTGACATTTGCCTCATGACGGCTGATTGTCTCATTCATCTGCGTCATACTTAATGAGCCAACCAATATAACAGCCATCGCCGTCGCGGTTGCACCATATATAAATTTTGTTCTCTTACGTTTTTCCATTGTCCTCTCTCCTTTACGAGTGTTCTTACCCATAAGACGAGAGAGGAATGAATTTCCTTGGAGATTTTTTTGTTTTTCTTCATTTTGCGCCGTTTTAAACTCCGCCACGGCCAGATTGACCGCACGTTTGCGCGCATTGATATTTATATCGGGAGCGTGATCTTCACTTAAAATCTTCTCTAATTTCTTCTCATCCATAACGCTCCTCCTTTCCGAATATACTGCTTAGTTTTTTACGCGCCTCGTGAATGCGCCATGAAATCGTACTTTCCTTTACCCCCGACAGCTTCGCGGCCTCTTTATGGGATAAGCCCTGCCCCATAACAAGAAGCAGCGATTCTTTTTCCGCCTCGGGCAATTTATAAACCTCTGCCAGTACTTGTTTGGTATAGAGTTTGTCTTCGGTTTTTTCCTCATCCGCGACGATGCTTTCTAGTAGCTCCGTTCCTTCGGGGTGACGGTTTTGCGATTTATACCAGTCTTTGGCCGTATTCACGACCAACACATAAAGCCAGCTGGTGAATTTTGAATCCCCTTTATAACTGGCAATACCGCGCGCAAGCTTGATACAGGCCTCTTGCGTGATATCTTCCGCATCGCGATTATTCCCGCACCATTTATATGCCATTTTAAACATGGCCTCATAGTAAGTGTTTACCAGAGCCTCAAACGCCTCGGCATCTCCGCGCGATGCGCGTTGTATCAACTCTGTTTCATCCGTATTGTGCATACGCTGACCATTGTTAAATCGGGAAACTGCTCCCATCTTATACAGATAGGACGATAAGAAAAGTTATATCCTTGGAAAAAATTTGAAAAGCTCTATGCGTTTTTGTGAAATCTGATACATAGATATAACTGCACATAAATAATAATTCATATTAAAGGTTTATCTTTTGGCGCGCACAGATCGCACTTCGTTGGTATTTCTCATTATGATATCGCTCACACCGATATTATCCATTCATTTTCCGCGCTTTTTGGCATTCTGGCCCCTCATTATCGGCTTAACATTTACGCTTCATTCTTTGATATTGCGTAAAGAGAAATTGGGCATCCCAACCCTATATTATAAAATTGTTGGTGTAATATCGGCGCTCTGCCTTATCAGCACATTATGGTCTATTGCACCTGCCGAAGCTTTCGAAGACGCAATAAAAGCATCCGCGATCCTGCTCTTAGGTGGGCTTTTTGTCGGGGTCTGCAAAAATATAGACGCCAAAAATTTCACGCCCTATTGGTGGCTATTTCCTGCCGCCACAATATGTGCGGCACTGTTATGCGCCTTTGATCTGGCCACAGATCTGACACTATATAAAATGCTACACACAAAAACAGAACTGGACCGTGTTAATACATCGGTTATGAATCGCGGCCTTGTTTGTTTGATCTTTGCCTATTTTATATCATTCTTTTTTCTGACGCTGGCCAAGTCAAAATATAAGACCGTGATGACCGTCGCCTTAACCGGAGCCGTGATCCTGGCGCTCAGCCAAAGCCAAAGCCAATCTGCGCAATTGGCCCTTATTGCAGGGATTATGTTCTTTTTTCTTTTTCCCGCTCAATATCGAAAAATATACTGGGCTTTTGGTATTTCTATTATAGTTGCAATGCTTCTCACGCCCGTAATCACTTCATATTTATTTTCCTTCCTCGCCGGCAATGCGCAATCAGAATGGTTAAACATTGGACCTGACACACATGCAGAGGCTGCTCCGTGGCTATATAACGCATATATAGGTAACAGAGCAGAGATTTGGGATTTTGTGACGAAATACGCCCTTAACAATCCGCTATATGGATTCGGTATAGAAGCCACAAAATATGTTCCACTATTTGAACATGCGCATATTTTTCACACGGAAGATACAATCCTTCACCCTCATAACTTCTCGGTACAAATATGGATTGAATTCGGCCTGGTTGGTGTTGCGGCATTCAGCGCTGTCATCATCGCTTTGTTAAAAGAAATGGCACTCTTACCGCAAAACACATCAAAACGCATTTCAACAACCTTACTATTCATCACACTATTATTTGCATCCATGACGTACGGATTATGGCAAAGCTGGTGGCTTGGAGAGCTGATTTTTATCGCCTCATTATGTGTGCTATTCGTAACCATCCCCCTCCCCCCAAAAGCGGGACAAAAAAGCTGATTTTTTTATGTAAACAGCAAAAATGTACTTTTGTGCATATATAATGCATTCCATAATACTGAAAAGTTTCATTATAGAACAGTCAATTAGCAAAAACTAATCTGCAATAAAAAAAATTTAAAAAAGTTTGCATTCCACAAAAAAAAGGCGTAGTTTTTCTAAGTCGACGATATTAAGACGGAAAAATCTGCGGTTTTGTTGACACAGGGAGACGTTATAAAGTTTGAAATTCAAACCTTCAAATTCTGTGACGTGTATGTATTTCAGTATTGTTAAACATGCTTAATCTCGCATTTACATAATATTAACTAATAGGGTTTACCCTCAATCGGACTTGTTGACACTTGGACAACCGTGGGGGGTAAAAAAGTGACAAAAGACGTGGGACAGGCTGCATTAGTAAAAGAATTGACGCACAACACTGAGTTTTCCGCAGGAGAACTTATGGGACTCTTCGCACAAGGCGGAGTGGCAGAAGGTGTTAGAGATGAAATCGAACATGGGTTTAGTGCTGAGGTACTATCAATGGATGATTTTATCCGTGCAGAACAAAACCTTGAAAGAACTCCGGCAACATTAGATGAGATTGAAATAGCAAATGTGCTCGCCACAAAATTTGCTGAGGAAGAGCATGACTTGCACACTTTCCTCTACTCTCAGAAAGAAACCGGCAGAGAACAGAATAACGGCCCCGGCGACGCCAATACGGAAACAGATCTGGGCCGACGCAAAATCGGCATTCAAGACCCAGATGCGTTCCGTAAAGAACAAGAGCGAAAGCGCACAAGCCGCCGTGCAATGGATATTGCGACGGAACAACAAATTTACCTTGCGCGCCTAAATGCCCAGATTGAAGAGTTGAACAGACAACTGGAAGATTTATACGCTCAGAAAGCAGAACTCGAAGAGTTAGAAGAATCCTTAGGTTTCATCAACGAAGACTCTGCCCGAGGCCGCGAAGCCCGCAGAAGCTGGAATGACTATTTACAGCGCACAGGTCGCGGATCTTTGGATCAACATAAAGACAAAGACGGCAATGTTGACGTTGACCGACTGGACGATTACTCAGGATCAGATATTCGCGAAACGGATACTCAGATTGAAGAGACGGAGACCAAACGTGACGGCCTTATGGACGCTTACGAACAGGAAACCGGGGTCGAGCATGGCAGCAAAGGCCACGACACCGCGCTTTCACACGGCTCATCAGCACCAGAAGGAACGAGATTTTCCGGACTGGATAACGGAAGCACAGCGTTCGGTGACAATAACAGCGGCTTCAGCGCAAGATTATCAGATGAAACAGTAGCGTCTTCTACGATTGAATCAGAATTGAGTGTTTTAGAAGGACAAATTGGCGGCAACGGCGAATCAGCTTTTCTTGCCAGTGCGGACATCAATCCTAACATAGAAAATGCATTTGGATCTGATACACATCAAGACATGCACCTAGCAAGCATGGATAGCGCATTCGATCATCAGGAAGCAGATGCATTCAGCACCGGTGAGCCTGTAGAATTTGATCACATAGCGCAAATGGAATCATTTGATGCGGGCAGCGCATTTGGGTCATTTTCCGGCAGTGGTGAAGAAAACACAAATGTGATTACAGATCATTTTGCAGCTAAAGTGGCCGCAGTTGATGACCAGCCACTAATCACATTAGACAATAGCCTGGAAAACAACACACAGCCTGCAGTCGCAAGAATGATTGTATAAGAGGCCACCCCTCTTTTGCTTTTAGGTTTCTACAGAAACCACAGCACAGTCTGTATATATAAATTTTTAAACATCATAAAAAAAGCTTCCTAAATCTAGGAGGCTTTTTAATTCTGCATTAGCGATTTCAGTGATTAGTCATTCTGAAGAGCGGCAACTGTTCCTGCACGACTGCCACCGGCAGCATCACCGCGTAAATTGGTCTCACGTCTGTCTTCATCAAGAACCAGTTCAATCCCTGAGTATCTGCGATCAGCATTCGCTCTGATTTCCTCTTTGTTAGCGAAATATTCTTGACGAGAATATCTGTGCATATCCCTATCCAAGAAATATTTTAACCACTCTTCCATTTCCTGGACATCGCCAGGGAAATGATTACCGCCCTCGAGCTCAACAGGAATAAAGTGATCGTTAATCATCATGATAATATCATTTACTCTTATATCGTGCTTAACACCATCAGGGTTAGTGTACGCCAACCCTTCTTTATAGCGTAAAGGCACAATCGCCTGAACCTCTGCCCCATAAATTTCTGCAATACTCTGCCCTTGCTCCTGCTCATTTCTTGGAATGTCAGGATCATAGCCGGTCACTAAATGTGTGATGCTTCTTTGAACATCACGAAAATGATCGCGCCCTTCATATCCGGGAGAAAGAGGCTTATACGGCTCATCATCAACCACAACACCAATAAAGATTGCCGCGCGCTTAGTATCAGCTATGTGATCCGCATAAATCATGAAAGACCTGATCGGCAAGACCTCTTCTTCTCTTGCGCTCGGTATTTTAAACTGATCCTTGTGGGCATATTCCTGAACAATCTCAGGTGTGATTTCTGCCATTTCGCCATTAGGCAACTTCGCAGTACGGAATTTGAGTTCCGTTTCCGGAACTTGCTGATTCTGTGAGCTGGATTGAACAACCTCAGTTGTATCCGAAGCACGCTCAAACTCAGCCTCTTGCGCCAAGGCCGGAGCCGAAACGCTGAGCCCTGCGGCCGCCACAGCAGTTGCAATTGTCATTTTAATATCATGCATGATAGGCATATGTTTCCCCTATATCTTATGCTTAAAGATTTATAATTATACTTTTATGTCCAGGTGTTAACCACGCACATAACATACTTAAAGAGAAATTGTGTATATGTCAAATATTCAGTAATGACGCAGCAATATCAAAACACTCTTTTGATACAGTTACATATAGCAAGCAAAGGTAAGCTTTGAACCGAGCTTCACGGCGTTATTAAAACCGTTCTTATCAGATTCCTGATATAGCTTACCGACTAATAACGGAACCGGATCTTCCGTACGACCAAATGCAGTCTCTGATAAGTCAGGCGCCTTGCCTTGATGTCTGTTGATGACACGGTCAATATCCTGACGTTTTTGAATAGATGACAACGTATCGGTGATAATTGCATTCAACTGCGCACACGCGCCATAACGCATTTCCATGTCATATTGCTTCGACGGGTCTGATAAAGGCTCCGCCTTTGACATACAACTTTGATATTCTGTCATTGTATCCATAGTCGCCTGATCAACACCTTTGGTACGGATATCGTTATATTGCTTATCGACGAATTCCTGAATTATTTTTGATCCCCCCAAAGATTCCGGCATAGAACCTTCTTGATACTGAAGTATCATCACATTTTTAAAAGCCATCTTTTGCCCGCACCCACGCATCGTATTAGGGAAAGCGACCTCTTCAAGATCAAGCTCTTCAAATTCTTCCTGCCATGTTTGATAATCAGTCGGGTCCAACTTTTGCGCCTGCTGATACGCCGTACGATTATTTGCGGCTGCATTTTCCAGCGCCTTTAATCTCCCCTCTTCTTGTGTCATCTCAGTATCTGATGTCTGCGCAACAGTCATCGATACATAAACAAAGGAGACGAAAGCCATCCCGAGAACAAAAAAAGCCAGCGCTGTGAAGGTTTTCTTAAGCATAGGTAATTATAAGCTCACACGCGTTA
Source organism: Alcanivorax sp. (assembly GCA_051967755.1). Taxonomy (GTDB): domain Bacteria; phylum Pseudomonadota; class Alphaproteobacteria; order Micavibrionales; family Micavibrionaceae; genus UBA1672. The sequence continues at coordinate 365,535 of JBQDYD010000002.1, read as the reverse complement.
AAGAACAAGATTTATCGTATATTTGTCACTCAGCCGCAAATAAATGACCAAAAACATCATCAGACACCGCAACGAAGTCAGGGTTAAGCAGATCATCGCGCCCGACACCATACCGAAGAGACGCCCCCTGCATATCACAGATATCCCCGCCCGAAGCCTTAAGAATTGCATGCCCGGCGGCCGTATCCCACTCACATGTCGGACCAAAGCGCGGATATAAATCCGCCTTACCGCTGGCGATCGCACAAATTTTAATAGAGCTGGAGCGACGAATAACTTTCGCGACCTTTAGCCCGCCAAGCATTTGCTCTTGGCGAGACATATCACCGTAAAAACCGCTCGACATCACCGTCATGCCTTTGGTCGGCACTTTTCTGGTTTTTATAAATTTCTCTTTATCACCATCACCGAAAATACGAAAGGCCTGCCCCGCGCCACCTTCCTCAATAAAACCTGCGTAAAGCTCTTCTTTTTCAGGCGCATAGACCACACCCAAGACAGGTTCGGATTTATAAATTAAGCCGATATTGACGGTAAAGTTTTCTTCGCCCTTAACAAAGGCACGCGTTCCATCCAACGGATCAACCAACCAAAAATAATCCTGATTGGATAAATCAACGCGCTTTCCTGAGGCGTGCGACTCTTCGCCGATGACAGGCACATCAGGCAAGACATTATAAAGGCGCTCCTCAATGAGCTTCTCCGCTTCCTGATCCGCCAAAGTGACAGGGGACCCATCCTTTTTGGATGAAGTCCCCATATCTTTAATGCCGTCGAAATACTCTAAAATCAATTCCCCTGCTTCAACCGCCACCCGTTTCACAATATTGTTCAGGGCCGCGCGATGAGTAAGGAGTTTAGAGGACATAATCTAGGACTTGTTCTTTTGCATGTGCTTCGTCTGACAAATCACCCAGCGCGATTTGCTGCTCGATATAGTCTACGAGTTGCTCTACACAAAAATCAATCCCATTTTTCTCGGTATCGATGATTAGTTCAGGATTCGCAGGTGCTTCATACGGCGCATCCGAACTTAAACCTGTGAAAGATTTAATCTCACCCGAACGTGCCTTTTTATAAAGCCCTGTTTCATCACGTTTTTCACATGTCTCAAGATCTGCAGACACGTGAACCTCATGATACAGATCATCTGCACGATCACGAATCAAACGACGATCCGCACGATATGGTGAGATAAAGGCCGTGATCACCACCTGCCCTGCCTGCGCCATAAGCTCTGCCACATGGCCGATACGGCGGATATTCTCCGCGCGATCTTTCGGCTCAAAGCCCAGATCACGGTTAATCCCGCTACGCACGTGACCACTATCAAGGACAACAACATTAATGCCTTTTTCAAACAGGATCTTCTCCGCCGCCATCGCAAGTGTCGATTTACCCGCGCCCGACAATCCCGTCAGCCAGAACACACCACCACGATGGCCGTTACGCTTTGCGCGCTCATCATGAGAGATAATGTGATCTACGCGCTGTACATTTTGTGCCTTTGCCGCGCCGCGACGTTGATCGGCATAGCCATCCATATTAAGCGCACCGCCACCAACAATGTCATACCCCTCATAAACAACCATACGACCAAGGCGTTCATTATCATTATACGGATCGATCGGTAGCTGATCACGCGCACGGAATGTTACTTCTGCGACTGCGTTACGAACAACTTCGCCAGCTTGGGATGCATCGGCAAGATCTTGCGTATCAATGATTTTATCAATCGATTGTACAGAAACCATGGCTTCATGCGTACCAAAACGCACTTTATATGTATTACCAACCTTGAGCGGCTTATGCGCGAGCCAGAAAATACTGGCGCGGAACACGTTGGAAAGCATTGGCGGCTTATCTGTATGAGAGCCGATATGACCGCGCTCTACGAACAAACGCTGATCCAGAGTAATACCGATCGCTTCGCCCGGACGCGCTTCTACCTTATCGGCATTTTCAGGCCAAACTTCGATTGATGTGACAGTTGCCGTTTCATTGGTAGGCGAGAACATAATCTGATCGCCCTTACGAAGAATACCAGTCTCAACACGGCCAACGATAATGCGCTGCTCACCAAAGCGATAAACATCCTGCACAGGGAAACGCAACGGGCGCGCAATTGGCGCAGGAGCGTGTTCAAAGCTATCCAAGATATTGATCAGGTTTTTCCCCTGATACCAGCCCATATCATCGCCGCGATTTGCAATCATGTCGCCATGACGCGCAGAAATCGGAACAATAAAGCGTGGCGTCACACCGATAGAACCAAGATACTCTCGCACCTCTTCCGATACGCGGGCGAATGCCTCAGGCGAGTGCCCGACAACATCCATCTTATTAATCACAACTGCAATTTGCTTCAGACCCAGCAAGTGAAGCAAATAAGCATGACGACGCGTTTGTTCCTGCACGCCTTCTGATCCGTCAACCACAAGGATCGCCGCATCCGCAGCCGCCGCGCCTGAAATCATGTTTTTCAAAAATTCACGGTGACCGGGCGCATCAATAATGACGTAGTCGCGCTCTTCTGTTGAAAACCAGATTTGCGTCGAATCAATCGTGACCGCCTGATCGCGCTCTGCCTGAAATGAGTCCAAAACGAATGACCATTCCAAAACATCCGTTCCGCGGCGCTTACAAATCGCCTCAAGCTCTTCCAACTTACCCGCTGGCAATGAGTCTGTGTCATGTAACAAACGACCGATCAAAGTCGATTTACCGTGATCCACGTGACCGACAATCACCACACGCAGCGGATGCGCCGCGTTTTGTTTTTTACGAGCCTCTGAAGGTGCAGAGGCTTTTAACGGTTCAACATTTTCAATTTTTTCTACTTTTGTCATGTTTCTATTCTTCATTTTCTTTTATTTCGCCACATACTCTTTCACATTCTACACATCGCCACTTGTGTAATGGGTCAGATTTATCTCTTTCCTCTTCCTTGCAAGTAACAGGACACTCAATACAATAATCTGGATCGTATTGCTTTTCCTCTGAGGACAGGGACTTTCCTTCCGTTAATTCTCGCCATATATATAACTCTGCGGGCACATCCTCTGAAGCTTTAGCACTAGCAAAAACAAATACTACAGAAGCCAGAAAAAAGGACAGAAGAGACAAACGTTTCATTACATATATCCTGCTGCTCTCAGCTTTTCGAAACTGTCTTCAGTTTCAGTATCCATTGAACGCCCTGCACGTTCTGATGTGTTTGTTGTTTCCAACTCTTCAATAATCTCATCAATTGACGATGCACTGCTCTCAACAGGGAATGTCAGGTTTTTCTCCCCCAAAGAGCGATAACGCATCATCTTGCCTGTCTCTTCGTCTTTTTGCGCAAGATAAAGCGGGCAGAACGGAATACCTTCGCGCTTGTGATAACGCCAGATATCAATTTCCGTCCAATGCAAGATCGCATGAATACGCACGTGTGCGCCTTCAGGAAATTCTGTCTTATACTGATCCCAGAATTCAGGCGGTTGGTCTTTGAAGTCCCAAGCCCCGTCAATCGTACGCGGAGAGAACACACGCTCTTTCGCTCTCAGGCCTTGTTCATCACGGCGAATACCACCTGTAATCCCTTTAAAGCCATATTCCTGCATTAGTCCTTTAAGCCCCTCCGTCTTACGCATCGCGGCGCGTGTTTTCGGCGGGAAGGTTTGATCCATCTCTTCTTCGGGTGGACACATCCAGTTCACGCAGTCCAAATTCCATTCATCAACCAGTTTGTCACGGAAGGCGTAAACCTCATCCATTTCCATGCCGGTATCCAGAAGACACACAGGGAAAGGCACACGCCCGTAAAACGCCTTACGCACCATCCAAAGCATCGCGGTGGAATCTTTACCGATTGACCACATCATCCCCATCGGATTAATACGGTTATAGGCCTCACGGATGATGTAAATGCTTTTTGCTTCAAGCTCGTCAAGATAGCTGTACACTGTCTTTCCCCTCATGATTTAAACACATATTTAATATGTAATATATGCAGTTTTTCCAAATTAAATGCGTGTATACAGCACTTTTACTCAATTATGCAATATACAAATATATGTCGTATATTGTGAGGGCGGGAATATTCGCCCCACCACACGCGGCCACAACGCAGAACTCCCCGCCTACAGTAAAGACGGGGAGCTCAAAATATAAGCAAAACTTTTTTATAAAGGATTAATTTTTAAGAACGGAACGACTAAGCCGCGTCCTCTACCTTTCCGGATGCATCGGATGACACCTCAGGACGACCGACAGAAACATATTTAAAGCCCTTACCGCGAACATCTTCCGGCTTATAGATATTGCGCAAATCTGCCAGAATATCGCCCTTCATTTCTTTGGCGATACGATCAAGGTCAAGCGCACGGAATTCGTTCCATTCCGTCACAATAGCCAAGATATCAGCATCCTTAGCAACATCATATGGGTTGTCTGCCCATGCGACCCCATCCATCATTGATTTTGCAGCATCCATCGCCTCAGGGTCATATGCCACAACAGAGGCACCTGCCTGCTGAAGCACAGGAACAATCGTTAATGACGGTGCATCACGCATATCATCCGTATTCGGCTTAAATGCAACGCCCAGAACACCAATGCGTTTGCCGCGCACATCGCCACCTGCGGCCTCTATGATTTTATCTGCCATACGCGCTTTACGATCTTCGTTTACCGATACGACAGTCTCAACGATACGCTGGGGCGCTCCGTATTTTTGACCTGCGCGAGTCAAGGCAAGCGTATCTTTCGGGAAACAAGACCCGCCATATCCCGGCCCTGCATGCAAGAACTTAGAGCCGATACGACCATCAAGACCAATACCTTTAGCAACATGCTGAACATCGGCGCCGACTTGCTCACACAGATCTGCAATCTCATTAATAAATGTAATCTTTGTCGCCAAAAACGCATTTGCGGCATATTTAATAATTTCCGCCGTCTCGCGCTTAGTGAACAAAATCGGGGTCTCATTCAGGTATAACGGCCTGTAAACAGCGCTCATAACCTCTTGCGCCTTCTTCGATGACGTACCGACAACAACACGATCAGGACGCATAAAGTCATCAATGGCCGCGCCCTCTCGTAAGAATTCAGGATTAGATGCAACATCAAATTCAGCATCAGGATTTTCCGCGCGGATAATCTCTTCAACTTCGCGGCCTGTCCCTACAGGCACTGTCGACTTATTAACGACAACCGTATACCCCTCAAGGTTTTGGGCGATCTCACGCGCAGCGCCATGAACAAAGGACAGATCCGCATCGCGGCAATATCTGCGTGACGGCGTACCAACAGCGATAAACACGGCATCACAGCCCTTTACAGCATCCGCAATATCCGTAGTGAACTGAATACGATTTGCCTCGATTTGGCGCTTCAAAAGATTATCAAGACCGGGTTCAAAAATCGGAATTTCTCCGCCCTTCAATCTCTCGATCTTATCCTGATCTTTATCTACACAAATAACAGTATGACCAAATTCAGCAAAACACACACCGGAAACCAAGCCGACATAACCCGTTCCTACCATTCCTATACGCATAACAAAACCTTCCTGTTCATTACCTGTTTAACCTTATAGGTATTGATCGGAAACTAGCTGATATTTTGATACAAAGTAAAGGATAATAAGCAAGTATTTTAAACCTTACCTTAACGCTTTCAGGGTAGAGTAAAGTTCTGTCACCTGATGACGCACAAAAATCATCGCCAAAGTGCTTGATTTTTTCCCCATATACCGCAATAAAAGTAATGTTTTAATTATATTAAAGACAAGGATTTAACAGCATGGCTGATAAAAGCACACCGACCAACACTGAAGCTCAAACAGCTGGAGAGGCATCGAACCTCCCCCTCTTTTATAAGCAGCCCATGCCACTTGACGCCAAAAAACACGGCGCACTCTCTCTCAAGAAAAATTTCGGGTTCGGCTTTACTGAAACAGTGAACGCAGTTCCGATTAACATGATTGAAATGCCGCAAATATGCCATCACTACCCAATCGCATTCAGCCCCGATGAAAATGCTACGCCGGTTGCTATCTTAGGTCTGCGCGATAACGAAAACCTGTTTGTAGAGCCAAATGGAAACTGGGATGAGAACTCATATATTCCGGCATATATAAGACGGTATCCGTTTATCTTCTCCGAAATCCCGAACAGCGACCAACTGACGCTATGTGTCGATAACACACCAAGCGTCATAGAAGATGGGGATTCGCAGCCATTCTTTGATAAAGATGGCGGACCAAGCGAACTTGCTAAAAACGCGCTGGATTTCTGTAAGTCATATCACGCAGCGGCGCAACAAACACTCGACTTCAGCAAAGCCTTGGCAGAAAGCGGGCTATTGATCGAAAGAGAAGCCCAAATTAATGTCGCAGGCAACCGCCGCATTAACTTCTCCGGCTTTAGAATCGTTGACGAAGCAAAGCTGGCCGAGCTTGATGACGATACATTCATTGAATGGCGTCAAAAAGGCTGGCTACCGATTCTCTATGCACACCTCTTCTCAGGGTCACAATGGGCACGCCTGACGCGCCTGTTGAACATGCGCCTAGAAAAAGAAGCTGCTTAGTTTCGAAACAGCCCTTAGTGTAAGTAAAAAACTCACGCTGTATCAGCACCTTGATACGAGTTGTGGATAGATAGACTTATTGTCATTATCGATCTTGAACTTAATCGTGAAGCCGTGATAACACTCAATATATCAAGAATATTTCATTAACCACATTTGAGGAAGAGTCATGGCAAAAGTTGGAGCACAAAGAGCAGCCGTACTGACAGGTAAATCTAAATCTACAATTCAACGCGCCATGAATAGTGGGAAACTTTCCTACGAGCTTGACCAAAATAAACGACGTATTATCGATGTTTCAGAGCTGGAACGCGTTTTCGGCATCAAGCAAACAAGCCCGGAGCCGGAAAAAGCCAAAGAAACAGATGTTGAAGCAGCCGTCGAAAAAGAGCGTATGGCAATGCAAATCAAGATGTTAGAGCAACAGCTTACAACAGCATCTGAGCAAATTGATGACCTTAAGGACCAACGTAACAAGTGGGAAAAACAGGCATCACAAGTTCTGATCACAAGCCAATATTCACAGAAACAAGCAGAAGAATTACGCGCTCAAATCAAAGAACGTGAAGAACGCGCCCGCCAACGTCGCCTTCAAAACGCAAAAGTACAGAGCGCACAGGCAACAAGCAAAACAGCACCATCAAGACCATCACCTGAAAAAGCCAAAGAGCTGGATAAGCAGGTTAAAAAGCTCAAAGCTCAAAATGAGAATGAGTCAGATGACACCGGTTCTGTATTCCGTTTCTGGAAAAAAGCCAAAGGCTAATCACCGCCAATTGTTGCGATTCTCACCGCTATTTCAAAGTTAGTATGGCATCATACGCCTATAAGGTGTTATTATGTTTATGGTTTTAACTATACAATTGAATTGGTGAGATATGCGTTTATTCTTTGTTTTATCTTTATGCTCCCTACTTTTCTTAAACATCTCTGCCGCCTCTGCGCAGGATGCGGGCAATGCTTTGCCACAAGCAGGAAAGAAATCCGCAGCTGAAGTAAAAAGACAAAATGTTTTCTCTCAGGCCTCTGATACGCAAATAGAAGAAGCCCAAAGATATTACAAAAAATGTAAAAACAACACAGTCATGAGCGAGCGCAAAGATTGTAAATGCGCCGCAACCATGTACCTTGAGACACGCCTAAAGCTTGGGAATGGTGCAAGCGTAGAACAAATCATTGCGGAAAACGTAAATTCATGCCTGAAGGACGACGCGAAAGCCGTTAATGGAAACGGATCACTTGATGATATTGAAGTCACTGAGAAGCAGCGCGAAGAAGCAGAGCATATCTATCAATACTGTAAAAGCAATCAGCAGCTAAGAACCAGAGCCGACTGCGAATGTTTGGCTGCGAATTTCTTGCAAGAGCGCATAACAACCGACCCTATCAGAGGGCAAGATGAAATTATCGGCGCAATCCTTATCAACGGTAAATGTAAAAACCTCGTGGATTCTACAGGGCAAGAATATACTGGTTGTATGGCTGGCTCCGGCTATGGCATGGAAGGGTTGGATCAAAAGAAATATTGTGAATGCTACGCCCGTACATGGGCAAAGGCATTAGAACGCCACACAGGAAAAATTGGTCCGGCCACTAAAAACAGCATGAGACTGATGGCCAGAATGACTTGTAAGCGCGAAGTGTCTCAGAAATAGAAATTCAAGAAACTTTTAAGGTATGCATATAGGCGGCATTATAAAATTCCGCCATATCTGCGCATGTAATACCGTTTGAGAATACAAAGTCCGGATTTTCATCAACCGCTTTGGTCAGATAATAAGCCCCCAGCGCGTAAGAAAACGCATTCAGATAAGGCACAGACAGCCACGCCACACGATCCAAATCTTTCGCCTGCCCCGCCTCCAAAATAAGGTTGGTCGCATCATCGATGGGCTGCACGTGCTCTTTCGGTAAAACAGACTTAAGCTCAGCAATAAATTCTTTAGCCACAGCCCCCTTATCAAATAAAACCTTACGAAAAACAAAGTCTGCCGCCTGAATACCGTTTGTGCCTTCATATATCGGCAAAATACGGGCATCACGGTAATACTGCGCCGCGCCCGTTTCCTCAACGAATCCCATTCCGCCATGCACCTGAACACCAACAGAGGTAACATCAACAGCCATGTCCGTACACCAGCCCTTGACGATCGGCGTCATGAAATCAACCTTGCCTTTCGCCGCCGCATCACCGGAGACCGATTTATCAAGCTCCATCGCCGCTGCATACGCCATTAAACGGCCCGCAACCACGCGGGACTGCATATCCAGCAGCATACGCCGCACATCGGCATGCTCAGATATTGTTACCCTCTCTCCGGTTTTAAATGATTTACCCTGAACACGGTCAACCGCGTAACCAAGCGCATGCTGATACGCAGCCTCAGCAATCGCGACCCCCTGTAGCCCAACAGATAAGCGCGCGTTATTCATCATTGTAAACATGCACTTAAGCCCCTGATTCTCACCCCCTATCAGGTATCCGGTGGCACCGTCAAAATCCATCGTACATGTTGGTGACGCATGTATACCAAGCTTATGCTCCAGCCCGATACAATTCACACTGTTCCGGGTGCCGTCTTGCAGAACTTTCGGCACAATGAATAAGGAAATTCCCTTTACATCATCCGGCGCATCCGGCGTACGTGCCAAAACCAAATGTATGATATTCTCTGTAAAATCGTGATCACCATAGGTGATGAAAATTTTCTGCCCTGTAATTTTATAGGTACCATCACCTTGCGGTTCTGCTTTTGCCCTTAATAAACCCAGATCAGATCCTGCCTGCGGTTCTGTCAGGTTCATGGTTCCTGTCCATTCTCCCGATATCAATTTAGGAAGATAATACTCTTTTTGTTCCTCAGAACCATGCGAGAGTATGGCCTCAACCGCCCCTTGGTTCAAAAGCGGACACAAACCAAAAGACATGTTTGCCCCTTGCCACATTTCCTGAATTGGAAAAGCCAACGCCCAGGGCAAGCCCTGCCCGCCATAATCAGCATCAAAGGGAACCGCATTCCACCCCCCGTCACAATAGGCCTTATATGCGTCCTTAAAACCGTCAGCGGTTTTCACCTGACCGTCTTTTAAGACCGCTCCCTGCTCATCGCCTGATTTATTCAGCGGCGCTAATACACCTGAGGCGAGCTTTGCAGCTTCATCCAATACAGCCTCACATGTTTCCGGGTCCAAATCCTCATGTTCAAACCCAAGCACATCATTAAGAATAAACAACATTTCATTCACAGGAGGTGCGTACATATATGATCCCTTTCGCTACATTATGCCCTTAAAAGTCTACACCAATTGCGCTTAATAAAAAGACAAGAAGTACCAGAACAACCAAAATTGACATGGCAATGACAATATACTGAAATGTAATCGCCAAAACGCCGAGTGATATACCGGAAATTGTAAGAAGCTTACTCTGCCTTTGCAAAACGCCAATTGTTGAATTAATCAGCCCCACCATCGCCACAGCAATTATAAGAAGTGACCAGTATCTGGTCCAATGCTCCGACCTTGGCACGGCCTCTTCATCTTGTGACAATTCTATCTGATTTACATCTTCGGCCTGCGGCGTTCCGAATAGCTCAAAATACAGCCATCTGGAAAAGCTAAAGCCCGCATCCTCCTCCGCTGATGGCGGCGGTTGAAACTCTGCCATAACCCATGGCGTTGATATCGACAGGGAAAATGCCAGAAAACATATCATAAGCCCGACAGCAGCAAAATTATGCCCTCCGTCTAAACTTGGCTTAGTCCTCTTTTCAGACGCAAATATTTCACTCATCAAAGACCTTTCCCACAACACAGCATCATATTGGCATGGCACTTGCAATGTTTGTAATACGTGTTTTTAAACATCTTGACTGAAGAGTATAAACAGAATGAGTTACGAATCAAATTTATTACAAAACAATAACTTAAGAGCGTATACGATGCACGTTCCTAAAGATATCATGAATGCAATAAATACCGCCAGTCAAAGCTCGGGGGTCGATTTTTCCTATTTGGTTAACCAAGCAAAAGCCGAAAGCAGCTTTAACCCTGACGCACAATCCAAAACCAGCTCCGCGACAGGGCTATACCAGTTCATAGACAGCACATGGCTTCAGATGGTTGAGCGTTACGGCGATGAATATGGGATAGATACAGAAGGAAAAACCAGGTCTGAAATCTTGAACATGCGTAAAGACCCGGAAAAAGCCTCTTTTATGGCTGCGGCTTTTGCCTCTGAAAATGAACGTTTTTTAAATAATCATTGGGGGGGTGAGGTTGGCTCAACAGAACTTTACCTTGCGCATTTTCTGGGCGCCAGCGGCGCAGCATCATTTTTAAATGCACGCGATGAAAACCCGATACAATATGCCGCAGACCTAAACCCCAGGGCGGCCAAAGCAAATACAAATGTTTTTTATGACTCAACAACAGGAAAGCCCAGGACTATGGAACAGGTTTATCAGTTTTTTGATAAAAAATTTCAAACAGAGCATGAAGAAACTGCAAACTTCGATATAGCATCAAACATCCCGACGCCGCCGGATTTGCCCGCGCGAAAGATGACAAACAAAAACAGCCTCTATCCGCACCGAATATCTGATAATATCATCATGCAGCGTGCACAAGCGATGCGAAACGGTACCTATACAGAACAACAAGATAATACCGCTAATAACAGTTTATTTAACACGTTACATGCGCGGCAAGCCCAGACAACAGCCAGAAAAATTCCACAGAGCCCGTTTTTCAGCCTCATTGCCCAGCCACTGGATTTGATGGTGATGACACAAACAACATCCCCCAACAAAGTCGTTCGTGACAAAAGCTAATGCTTTGAGTAAAACAAAGCATGACACAAGAGCCTTTGATCCATGTTTTAAACAGATCTCTCTCGCTACTTCAAGCGCCGGAGGGGTTTCGCACCTCTATGGATAGTGTCATGCTAGCGGCAGCATGCCCGATCAAACCGGAGCAAACCGTGCTTGATTTAGGATGCGGCGTCGGCAGCGCAGGTTTATGCGTATTAAAACGTGTTCCCCAAACGCAATTGACGGGAATCGATATTCAAAATGATCACATAGAACTAAGCCGTAAAAATGCAATAAATAACAATATGGAAGAGCGCACATCCTTTCTGTGTGCCGATATCAGAAACGATCTGGACATCGCAACGTTCGACCACATTATATGTAACCCCCCATATAAAAGGGCGGGCGCACACAAGCACTCCCCCTCCCCCTCTAAGGCCCAAGCAATGGGGCATTTAGAAGATAGCTCAAACCTGCAAAGTTGGATTACACGCGCATGGCACCACATAAAAGGCCAAGGAAGCCTGACCATCGTTCATGAAGCAGAGCAAGCAGACAGCATTATTCATGCATTATATAGTGAGAATGGTCGGCGCCGCTTTGGGGCTGTTGAAATTATTCCTCTGTACCCGAAAGCAGACACCCCCGCAAAACGCGTTTTAATCCGTGCCTATAAACATAAAAAGGCCGGAACAACGATACATCCGGGCATCATCATGCACGAAGCCGACGGTAGCTATACAAAAAAGGCCAATGACATATTACGTCACATGGCCTCTTTATAAATTTATATCAAGAAACTTTTAGGCAGCTTCGGTTTTATCTTTCACTTCCTCAGAAGCACCGTTCTTTTTAACAGATTGAATGCCATTGTCGCATGCCGCCTCAGATTCATACATTTCGCTGCGGCCAATTTCCTGATGATTTTTCGCCTTCAATACAAAATACGGCTTACCGTTGCTTGATTCGCGTTTTTCAAACAGGCTGTCATCACCACTATTCTTTTGAACCGATTCGATACCGTTTTCGCATGCCGCTTTTGTTGTATATAGCTCACTGCTCAGGATAATTTCATGGTTCCCTGCTTTTAGATTGAAATGAAACTGACCATCCTTCGCTTGTTTGATCTCATAATAACCATTAGCCATTCTTAAATGCTCCTCTTTTAAGTGGTAAAATTATATACCCCCTATAAGAGACTTTTTAAAAGGATGTTACAAGGAAAATCCGGCAAGATTAATCAGCCGCCAGAGGGGCATATTTTGCCTTTAAACCAAGCAAACGTTTTTCAAAGAGATGGTAGCTCATAAACGCCAAAGCATAAGTCACCCCCAGCCCGCCGCCAAGCAGGATCAGGTGCGCCTGTAAATATGGCAACTCATATGAATACAACATACGCACACCGATCATCATGACTGGGGTATGGAACAAATACATCCCATAACTTACGCGCCCTACCCCCCGTAAACATGACATAGAGAAAAAGCGCTTAACCGGATTACGATCTGAGGATAGAAAAACATAAGCCAGTAATGACACATACAAAATTGAAAAAAGTATAAGGCCATATTTAATCATAATATGGTGGCTGTCCATTTTCGTATTCTGAGAAAATAAGAGATATAAGATAGCGGCGGCTATAACGAAAATCACCACCGGTAAAAACTTCGCCATCCCGCGAATTGTATCCATATGATGCGCGCACAAAACACTCAGCAATGCGCCTAATGCCAAACCGTCCATTCTGGATACGGTGAAGGTATACGCCCATTTATATTGCTCAATACCGGAAAGATAGACCCTAAGCCCCCAGGAAATCGCAATCAAACCCAGGCAAATCAAAATAACATCTTTGAGGGCCCCTTTATAAAAAGACAGAAAGACTAATGGCCAGAGCAGATAAAATTGCTCCTCAACCGCCAAAGACCATGTGTGATCAAGCAGGATAAACTGATCTTGATTATGCGAAAACGTCCAGTTTTGAAGATAAAAAAGATGCAAAAGCGCCTTTGTGCCATCAAGGTTCTCAGCGCCGATCATCACGACAAAATATATCAGAAAGAGACCGATCACCATGTAATATAGGGGGAAAATACGCAATGATCTGCGAATATAGAAATTCTTAAATACATGCTTATCATTTGCCGTATCTATCAGAATTCCTGTAATCAAAAACCCTGATAACACGAAAAATAAATCAACGCCTGTCTCACCCAGGATTGACAGCAAGTAATAACCATAGGTGATGCCGCCTAGTTGCTCTTCCATTCCGATCGTCACGAAATATGAGGCGTGGAACCATATCACAAGCAACACAGCAAAGCCCCTCATGCCATCAATTGCGGGGTAATGATGCCCAACGATCAACGTGCGTTGTTCCTTCATTTACTTTTCTCAGTCATTGTAAGCGGAGCATATTTACTTTTTAGACGTAATATCGGGCTTTCGAAAAATTTATAACTTAAGAGAGCAAGAATAACGGAAACTACACTCCCGCCAATAAGCAGTAAGATATGGTTCCACCAATATGTCATCTCGTAAGAAACCATATAATACCCTATCACCATCATAACAGGGACATGCACAATATACACACCATAACTCACGCGCCCTATCCCCTGAAGATACTTGTTACGAAACAAAGCACAGATACCGGAGCGCGTATCCCCCAAGAAAATACAGGCCAATAAGCATGTATAAAATACATTGCAAACTACCAAACCTAGACTAATCAATAAACCATGGAAGGCATTGTAATCAGCGCTTGATAAAGCCATAACAACAACCACCAAAGAGGTAACCACCATACCATACAAAAATACATCAATATTTTTACGCATGTATGCCTTATAATTTTTACACAATACAGCCAACAGAGCGCCCAGTATAAGACCATCCAATCTGCATATTGTTGCCGAATAATATAATTTTTGAAAACCCTGATGATAAAATACAGATCGAAGAATGCCGGATGATATAATCAAAACCAAACACATGACAATTGTCATTTTCATAGACCTTTTATAAACAGCCAAGAATAGAAATGGCCACAGTAAGTAGAACTGCTCTTCAACCGCTAATGACCAAGTATGGTTGAGATACATATAGGAATCAAAATTATAAAGAACCGACCAATTTTGAAGATAAAAAAGATGGGTCAGCCAACGCATGCCAGAAAATATGTCTTTTCCTGAAGCCAGACAAACAACTGTAAACAGTGCCAAACACAGATAATATAAGGGAAAAATCCGTAGTGCTCTTCGTATGTAAAAATTTTTGAATATCCCCTTCTCATAGGCCGTATCAATTAAAATACCTGTAATCAGGAAGCCTGATAAAATAAAAAAGAGGTCGACCCCCGTAGAGCCTAACACTGTAAAATTATAGTAAAACCTTAAAAACCCAGTATAAGCGGCAGGATTTACTTCATGAGCAAATATAGAGGCGTGGAACCATATCACAAGCAACACAGCAATCCCCCGAAGCCCGTCAATTGCGGGGTAATGATGCCCCACAATTAATGTTTTTTCAGAAATGCTTCCTTGCGATGTATGCGACATCAAGCCTACTTGGTTATTTTCCGATTTCCGCACGCAGGAACGGCTTAATATTATCAAGCGGAATGCGCTCTTGCTTCATTGTGTTGCGATGACGAACAGTAACCGTTTCATCAGAAATTGTATCATTATCGATCGTGAAACAGAACGGCGTACCGATTTCATCCTGACGCGCATAACGCTTACCGATATTTTGCTTAATATCCAGATCCACCGCGAACTCATCACGCAAACTCAGATATAAACGTTGTGCAATCGGCACGTGCTCATCTTTCGCTGTTAATGGCAAGATCGCGGCTTTTTTAGGCGCCATAGAAGGATGGAAATCCATATACACACCAGACGGACGTGATTCATCAACTGTATATGCCTGACATAACAACGCCAAAACACCGCGCGTAAGACCGGTCGATGGCTCAATCACATGCGGCATAAAACGCTTATTCGTTGGTTGATCAAAATATTCCAGCTTTGTGCCTGAAAACTCTTGATGCTGCGTCAGGTCAAAACAACCGCGATGTGCAATACCTTCAAGCTCATCAAACTCGGGGGCTGAGAACGGAAAACGATATTCGACATCAATTGTGCGGCTTGAATAATGTGCAAGCTCATCCTTTTCAACATCAAGGAAATGAAGCTCTGACTTTGGAATACCAACTGATTCCCAAAACTTCGTGCGCTCATCCACCCAGAAATCAAACCACATCGGCACTTCGTCTTCTTCACAAAACCACTCAAGCTCCATTTGCTCAAACTCACGAGAACGGAATACAAAGTTACGCGGGGTGACTTCGTTACGGAATGCTTTCCCCACTTGGGCAATACCGAACGGCACGCGCGCACGGCTGGAATCAACCACATTCTTAAAGTTCAGAAAGATACCCGCGCATGTTTCCGGCCTTAAATAGGCTTTATTATCATCGCCCGCCGTTGCACCGACATATGTGTGAAACATCATATTAAACTGGCGCGGCTCTGTCAGGCTGCCCGGTTTTTTGACATCGGGGCCAACCGTATTCGCCATTTGATCAGCATCAATCTTTTCAAATGTTGTTACATCATAATCTTCGGCAGATTTGCCTTTTGCCAATTTTTTCAGGCGCGATGCAATCTCATCATCCTCAGCATCTTTATCAAAGGCAATATTTACGCCTTCACCATCCTTTGGGATGAACACTTTAATGTGATCCGCGCGGTAACGCTTTTTTGATTCCTTACAATCCACCATAGGGTCATTAAAACCACCGACATGACCGGATGCTTCCCAGCATTTAGGGTTTTGGATAATTGAAGAATCAACACCCAAAATATCAATCGGATTGCCGTCAGGACCTATCGGCGGACAGAGAACCATATCCTTCCACCAACGATCTCTAAGATTGTTCTTTAGCTCCACCCCTAGTGGACCATAGTCCCAAAATCCGTTTAAACCGCCATAAATATCTGACGCAGGGAAGATAAAACCACGTCTTTTACACAAGGATACGATGTCTTTCATTATTAAATATTTCCGTTTTTTACTTGAATAATTGCGAAAAAAAGCACTTTTAAAAATTTTTTTTATATTTTTTTCATGCGCATCATGGCGTGAAAAACAAGAGAAAACAAGGGATAACGTTGACATTTTTCGTCAAAACAGTAAAATAATTCAAAAGCGAAACAATCTTTTTCAAAAGCGGGACTATCTAGTATTTGATCGAACTTTTACTCAATAAAATACCCGTATTATTTTAAATAAAGATTGCCAACACTTGTTTTTACAAACTAATAAAGTATTTTAAGTACTTGTTTTTTACATCTTTTTTTCTTGACGGTGCGTAAGTGATTCATGTAGTATTAGAACATGCTCAAGGCAGAGGTTTAAAAGATGGCTGGCAGAAGTATAGAAAGCGTTAATTTCGGTAACCAAACAGGCGATGTTAAGAAAACGTTTGGTGGTACAGAGGGTAACAGGGTTTCTGCTCAGGAACGTGGTAAGGGTTCCAAAGTCAGCAACGATACAGGCGGCGTTAAAATTCCGTCAGACCCATTTGATAAACCACCTCCGGCAGCAATAAAAGAGGGATCGTTCGTCAGCCGTTTTGCATCAAACTTTGCGCAAAACTGGGATTGGGAAGACGGGAAACACGATTACTACTAAAAAGAATTTATAAGCGAGTTGAACGAATTAATAAGAGCGAAAAGCTCAATAAGACACAAGAAGGCGAAACAAGAAGCCTTTGAGTTTGGGAAAAAACAGAGAGAAAACTCTCTATCGGTTGAAAAAAGAGCGAAAAGCTCAATAAAAACACAAGAAGGCGAAACAAGAAGCCTTTGAGTTTGGGAAAAAACAGAGAGAAAAC
>JBQDYD010000002.1:8774-348143 GCA_051967755.1 Alcanivorax sp. | reverse complement strand
TCTCTATCGGTTGAAAAAAGAGCGAAAAGCTCAACAAAGACACAAGAAGGCGAAACAAGAAGCCTTTGGGTTTGGGAAAAAAACAGAGAGAAAACTCTCTACAGGTTGAAGAAAAAAAAGAGCGAAAAGCTCACAAAAATAAGAAGCTCTGAAGAGCCTAGCGTTTGGGAACTAAGACAAGACGACCGAAAAATCGGCGTCTTTTTTATTTTTCACCTATCTAAGATATAATTGCACATCACGGCCGCCACGACGCAAAATCACACGCGAACCACCAGAGGTCGCATTCAGCGCCTTATCAACATCAGACGGGCTTGATATCTGACGACCATTGATCTCTAACAAAATATCGCCGGGCACCAATGTGCGCCCGAAAAAGAACCCTTGAGGCCCCTGAACAACAACAACGCCCTCTTCTTCACCAATCAGACCTAACTCCACAGAAACAGCGGGGTTTAGATTTGAGACAACCGCCCCCTTCAGAACATGGTTACCACGTAAAACTGTTGTATCTCTGGCGGGAACATCAGGTGGTGCCATCGCCTTCACTTTCAACGTACGCTTTTTACCATTTTGCAAAACCGTAACCTCTGCATCATGACCGATTGGCACAGTGGCCATACGAAACTTAAGCTCTGCCGCATCACGAATAACACGGCCATTGACAGAAACAATCACATCGCCCTGCCCCAAGCCGGCCTTACCAAACGGGCTGGCCGAATGAACCGCTGACACCAGCGCACCCGAAGGTGTTGCAAGCCCCATATTTTCGGCAATATCAGACGTTATGTTTTGCGTCTTCACACCCAGCCACGGGCGGATAATTCCCTTCGCACCGACCTGACCGTTAACCGCCGCTGCGATAACGCTCGCCACCATTTCTGAGGGAATAGCAAAACCAATCCCGAGCGATCCGCCACTCCTTGAATAAATCGCAGTATTAATCCCGACAACCTTTCCATCCATGGCGACCAAAGGCCCGCCCGAGTTACCGGGGTTAATCGCCGCATCGGTTTGAATGAAGAAATTATAGTCATTGATATTTAAAGCAGAGCGCCCCTGCGCAGAGACAATACCGCTGGTAACCGTTTGACCGACCCCAAATGGGTTACCAATTGCCAAAACCAAATCCCCGACTTCCAGTGCTTCACTCGGTTTTAACGTTACAAAAGGCAATGTGACATTCGCATTTTTAACCCTTAACAACGCCAAATCCGAAGCATCATCAATAAGCACGACATCAACTTCATACTCATTCCCGTCAGCCAAACCGACCTTTATTTCTTGCGCCCCTTTGATGACATGCGCATTGGTAACGACCAAGCCGTCCTCTGTTACGATAACTCCGGAACCAAGCGCACTTTCAAGATATTGGCGCAATTGCCCGCCAAACATGTCCTTATTAAAGAACATGCCGAAAAACGGGTCATCCATAAACGGGTTTTTAAAGCCCCCCATGACATTGCGTTTTGCATATATATTCACAACCGCAGGCGCCACCTTTTTCACCAAAGGCGCATAGGACAGCTTTATTTCAGTATCACTTTGGGGAACGACACTGTCTTGTGCATGTGCCGCAATAGGAAAAACCAATACTAGAAAGGCCATAAAAATTCTGATAAGCATGTGAGAAATTTAAATCCTGATTACAAAAAAAACAAGAGGATCCGTCAAAAATGACGCAGGAAAATATTCAAAACAGATTTACAATACAGAACATCAAAGACAGTAAGGGGTCGGATAATCCTCTTGTATGCCTCACCAGCTACACCGCCCCCATGACAAAAATTCTAGACCCGCATTGTGATGTTCTGCTGGTTGGCGATTCCTTAGGGATGGTCATTTACGGCATGGAAAACACCACGCGCGTTACCCTGGATATGATGATTAACCACGGGCAGGCCGTTATGCGCGCCGCCCCCACATCATTCGTAATCATCGATTTGCCCTATGGCACATATGAAGACACGCCCGAACACGCACTGGAAACCACAAAGCGCATCATCGGTGAAACGCGGTGCGATGCCATAAAACTTGAATGTAATGCATCGAACAAACATATCATTAAACATATCGTTGATAACGGCTATGCGGTGATGGCACATATCGGCCTAAAACCGCAACACGTCTTAAAAGAAGGCGGATATAAAATAAAAGGCAAAACCAATCAGGAAGTTTCCGATTTAATTGAGGATGCCAAAGCCGCCGAAGACGCAGGCGCATTCGGCATATTAATAGAAGGCACAATTGAATCAGCCGCCCAAGAAATCACAAATGCGGTTTCAATCCCGACTATTGGCATCGGGGCATCCCCCGCCTGTGACGGGCAGATTCTGGTAGTTGATGATATGCTCGGTATGATTACAGACCATGTGCCGAAATTTGTCAGACAATATGCAAACCTTGCTGACACAATTTCACAGGCCGTGGAAAATTACGCAAAAGACGTGCGCGCCCGCACCTTTCCCGCATCAGAGCACACATACAAAGGAAAGAAGTCATGATAGTCGTCAGAACGCTTCATGGATTGGAAAATGCCAAGGCCGAATTTAAAGGGAAAATGGCATTCGTGCCCACAATGGGCGCATTACATAACGGGCATTTGTCATTGGTATCGCTTGCACAAGAAAAAGCCGATTTTGTAGCCGTCAGCATTTTCGTAAACCCCACGCAATTTGCCCCAAACGAAGATTTTGACAGCTATCCCCGTGATGAAGCAGAGGATCTGAAAAGGCTGGATGATGCAGGAGTTGATATAGTATTCCTGCCGACAGAAGATCTCCTCTACCCCGACGGGCATGCAACAGACATCAAGGCAGGTGAAGCCGCCAAAGGATTAGAAACTGACTTCCGCCCGCATTTCTTTGATGGTGTAGTCAATGTTGTTCACCGCCTGTTTGAGGCCGTAAAGCCTGACATCGCCATTTTCGGTCAAAAGGATTTTCAACAACTTCAGGTTATCACCGAAATGGTTGAAACCCTGAATATGCCGATTGAGATTATTGGCGCCGAAATTGCCCGTGATGAACATGGCCTTGCTCTATCCTCTCGCAATGCATACCTGTCCGATGATGAACTGCACATTGCGCGTACCCTGAATGTTGTTCTACATGACGCCGCCAAGAGCGGAGATTTTGAAGCTGCAAAAGCGCAGTTGCTGGAAAACGGATTTGATAAGGTAGATTACGTTGATGGCCGGTGGAACCGCGTCTTAGGCGCAGCATGGCTTGGTAAAACCCGCCTCATTGATAATATCCCCCAATAATAAAAAAAGCCCCGAATTTCGGGGCTTTAAATTCTTTATGCTTAGAGCTGATTAACCGGCAGCAACTGCTTGCTCTACTGATTCATCATATTCATCATTAAACTGAACCGGTCCTGAATCTTGACCTTTTGCATCAACATCACGATCAACAAGCTCAATCACAGCCATCGGCGCCGCGTCACCATAGCGGAAACCCGCCTTAAGAACGCGCACATAACCACCCGGGCGGTCTGCATAACGCTCTGCAAGCACATCAAAGATTTTCTTTACTTGTGCTTCATCACGCATTTTTGAGATTGCCTGACGACGCTTTGCAACCGCTCTGTCAGGATTAGCCGCAGCCTGCTTACCCATTGTGATTAGTTTTTCAACATAGGGACGCAATTCTTTTGCTTTTGGTAATGTTGTCACGATCTGCTCATGCTTAACCAAGCTAGCAGCCATGTTTGCCAGCATCGCCTTACGGTGGCTGGAGGTTCTGTTAAGTTTTCTTTGTTTAATACGGTGTTTCATCGTATTTCCTTTCTCTTTGCCACTTTGGGCGTTGCGACCTCACGTATGAGAGCCATTACATTACCGGGCCTGCACACATGTGCGTTACACGCCCGGTTCTTGGCACATGCCAAATTTTTTAGAACTGCTGATCGTCAAGCTTCTTTGCAAGCTCTTCGATGTTCTCAGGAGGCCAGCCCTCAACCTGCATACCAAGATACAGACCAAGACCTTGTAGGACCTCTTTGATTTCATTCAAAGACTTACGACCGAAGTTAGGTGTAAGCAGCATGTTGCTCTCGCTCTTCTGCACAAGATCACCAATGTAAACGATGTTATCGTTTTTCAGGCAGTTTGCAGAACGAACAGATAGCTCAAGCTCTTCCACTTTACGTAGAAGATTCTTGTTGAATGGCAGTTCTTCCTCTTCTTCCTTCTCTTTTTCTTCCTTCGGCTCGTCGAAGTTTACAAAGATTTGAAGCTGGTCTTGCATGATGCGCGCCGCAAAAGCAACAGCATCTTCAGGTGAAAGAACACCGTTTGTTTCAACAACCATTGTTAGTTTGTCATAGTCTGTGATCTGACCAACACGTGTGTCTGTCACTTCGTATGTTACTTTACGAACAGGTGAGAATACTGAATCGATCGGAATCATACCAACCGGGCACTCTTCCGGACGGTTTTGAGCCGCCGGACGGTAGCCTTTACCTGTATCCACGGTCATTTCCATGTTCAACTTCGCGCCCTTATCCAATGTACAGATAATCAGGTCAGGGTTCATGATTTCGATGTCTGCGCCTGCTTCGATTTGTGCCGCAGTCACTTCACATGGACCTTCTGCTGACAAACGCATCTTCTTTGGACCTTCTGCGTGCATACGAACTGCAAGCGCCTTTAGGTTAAGAATGATGTCAGTTACATCTTCGCGAACACCTTCAACAGAAGAGAATTCATGCAAAACGCCATCAATTTGCACTGCGGTTACAGCCGCGCCTTGCAAAGATGACAATAGAATACGACGTAGCGCATTACCTAGCGTCAGACCAAAGCCACGCTCCAGAGGTTCTGCGATAACCTTACCAAGATTGCTATTGCCTGTTTCAGCAACATCCAGTTTTTGAGGTTTAATTAATTCTTGCCAGTTTTTTTGTATCATAATATTTCCTTTTCACTTCATCCGGCTCTTAACCGGCCTCTTGTTACTTGATTTAATATTGTGTCAGGCGCCTTACACCATGTAAGGCACCCAACGGCAATTCTTATTTACACGCGGCGACGCTTTGGCGGGCGGCAACCATTGTGTGGAATTGGTGTAATGTCTTTAATAGACTTGATCGAAAAGCCGATTGCCTGCAACGCACGCAATGCTGATTCACGACCTGAACCCGGGCCCTTAACGCGAACGTCAAGTTCTTTCATACCGTGTTCTTGTGCCTTACGACCCGCATCTTCTGCAGCAACCTGCGATGCATATGGTGTAGACTTACGAGAGCCTTTAAAGCCCATCATCCCGGAAGATGACCATGAAACAACATTACCCTGATCATCAGAGATTGTTACCAATGTGTTGTTGAATGTCGAGTTAACATGAGCAATACCGGATACGATATTCTTTTTCTCTTTTTTCTTAGTTCTTGGTTTAGCCATTGATCAATCCTCCTACTTCTTCTTGCCGGCAATCGGTTTCGCCGGGCCTTTGCGTGTACGCGCATTAACACGTGTATTTTGACCACGAACAGGAAGACCAGATCTGTGACGAAGACCACGGTAACATTTCATGTCCATCAAACGCTTGATGTTCATTGATACTTCACGACGAAGATCCCCTTCAATCGTGTATTCTGCACCGTCAATCTCATTACGAATTTTGTTAAGTGTTTCATCATCCGCTTGCCCCATGCGCATTTGCACATCGATACCTAGTTTTTCGCAGATTTTGAATGCTGTTGTGCGCCCAATCCCGTGAACATAAGTCAGGGAAATCGGTATACGCTTATTATCGGGTACATTGACCCCGGCGATACGTGCCATTTCATTTTCCTTTCAATATTTACAGAAGCACCCTGCTTCAACCAAACCGTATACAGCTCCGCTCGTTACACTTTCACTGCGCCGGTTTGTAAACTATTTCCCTTGCAAGCCCCGTGCTCATACGCATTTTTGACATACGCACAAAACCTGAAACATACAAGAATGCGCGCATTATAGGGTTTTGCGCGCACACGTCAATAAAATTATGATACTTTACGAAAAATAATAAAGCGTCGGATTTCCGCGGAATTAGCCCGCTAAGATTGCTTCGATCTGCGTCGTCACATCATCGATAGACTGCATACCGTCAACCATACGCAAAACGTCTTTATTTTTGTAATAAGGCAGTAAAGGTGCCGTTTGATTGTCATAGACCTCCAGGCGGTTTTTCAACACCTCTGCATTATCATCTGCACGCGCGCCGCCTGTTTCTTCGGCGCGTTTTTGGATACGCTCCAACAATGCATTTTGATCTACATCCAACACAATCACATGATCAATCTTACGCGCCATGTGGTTCAGCATATTATCCAACGCCTCTGCCTGTGGAACGGTTCTTGGGAAACCGTCCAAGATAAATCCACGCTCACACTCAGGCTCACTAATGCAGTTACCAATCAACTCAATAATGATTTCATCAGAAACCAACTCACCTGCTTCCATGATCGCCTTAAGTGTCAAACCTAACTGGCTCTCACTTGCTACTTCTGCGCGCAACATGTCACCCGTAGATAGCTGCTTAATTTTGTGCTTTTCCTGAATGCGCTGCGCTTGTGTGCCCTTACCTGCGCCCGGTGGGCCAAACATGATGATATTCATTGGTTTCATCTCTCCTGTTCAATTTATTATCTGCGACGGCCTTTACCACGCAGCTTAGTCTTTTTCACCAGACCTTCATATTGATGCGCAATCAAATGAGAGTGTATTTGCGCAACCGTATCCATTGTCACACTGACAACGATCAACAAACTGGTACCACCAAAATAGAACGGCATATTATATTTTGAAATCAAAAATTCAGGTAAAAGACAGATAAACACAAGATATATTGCGCCAACCGTACTAATACGTGTCAAAACATAATCCAGATAGTCCGCCGTGTTACGTCCCGGACGAATACCCGGTACAAAGCCACCATATTTACGAAGTGTTTCTGCGTTTTCTTCCGGATTGAATACAATCGCGGTATAAAAGAAGCTAAAGAATGCGATCAGCAGCCCATAAAGAATCATATAAATCGGCTGGCCATGTTGAAGGTAACGCGTAACATCCGACCAGAAATCAGATCCTCCCGCACCCATAAAATTCACCACTGTCAGCGGTAAAAGCAACAAAGATGATGCAAAGATAGGCGGAATAACACCTGAAGTATTCAGCTTCAACGGAATATGATTGGTTTGCCCCTGGCTCATCTGGTTACCGACCATTCGCTTCGGATACTGAACCACAACACGTCTTTGTGCGCGCTCAACATAAACGATCAAAGCAATCACACCGATCACCATTGCCGCCAGCATAAGCAATTCAAAACCACTAAACGTACCCTGACGTGTTAATTCAAGCGTGCTACCGACTGCACGCGGCAATTCCGCGACAATACCGGCAAAGATAATAAGGGATATACCGTTACCCACGCCGCGGCTTGTGATTTGCTCACCCAGCCACATCAAAAATACCGTACCGCCAACAATCGTAATAACAGTAGAAACACGGAAGAACATGCCCGGATTAATAACCGCAGAGCCTGTCTGCCCCTGCATTGATTCTAAGCCCACGGCCAAACCATAGGCCTGAACAGTCGCCAATAACACCGTTAAATAACGGGTGTATTGGTTGATTTTCATCCGCCCGACTTCGCCCTCTTTCTTCATTTCCTCAAGGCGCTTAGACATCGCCGTAGCAAGCTGCATGATAATAGATGCAGAAATATACGGCATGATGTTCAAAGCAAAAATAGTCATACGAGACAGCGCACCACCCGAGAACATGTTAAACATGTCTAAAATACCGCCGCCTTTGGATTCAAAAATTTCATTCCAAACATGAGGGTCAATACCGGGTACTGGAATATAAGTCCCCAAGCGATACACAATAAGTGCACCAAGAACAAATAAGATACGATTTTTTAGTTCAGTTGCTTTTGCTAATGCGCCCCAGTTCGCATTTTTAGCAAGCTGTTCTACAGCAGATGCCATGTGACTATTTCCTTAAAAAAACTGTTAGGGTCGACTATACATAAAGAAAAGTCAGACCCTATACAAGCCCTCCCCGTTTAAAAAAGAGGGTATTAGACATTTTTATAATAAAAGAAAGTCTTATCGGCGCTCTACCGCTTGTCCTGAATTTTTTCATCCCACCGACTGCAATTGTTCAATACGCGCTCATACTCCCCTTTTGAATCGACCTTTTTTTGGCGCTGCGCGACATCCTCGTTAATTTTTTGGATAAAGCTTGTTATATGCCCACTGATTATATTGATAAAAAATGCGCGCTTTTCATGAGCTTCATCTAGGGTCATCGGCTCCAAAACGGGTAAATCACGTACCGACCAACGCATATGCGATCGAAACTTGGACATATATTCTCTATGCGCCTTTATCAGCGTATCGACATGTTTCTCTTCATGCTTCAATACTTGAGAATATTCACATGTATCTTTCTTAAAATTATTCGCGATATAAACTTTCGGCTGCGCAAAAAACACCGTGTCTACCTTATCAACATAAAGGCAGTATTTATCGCCACGCTCGTGTTTTAACTCAAACTCCGCCACTAAACGTGCGCCGACCTCCCCCCCGGCCAATCCCAAGACATTGCTTGCGCCAAACTGGCCATGCATTGCCGTTAAACCACGAACATTCTTGGTGATAATATATTCGGTATCTTCAACCTCATAGGAGATAAAGCTGTGCGGCTTATGAGAACCGCACCGAGCGAATGCTGTGCCCAAATTCATATAGGCACATAATAATATTATTAATGAAAGTCGTGAGAGGAGGATCATCTCTTATGATCAATAAAGACCTTAGGATTCTGAGACTTCTCTGCATCTTCCTTAGCTTTGCATCGATCGATTTTTCTATTTGTGAACAAATATTCCTGAGGGCTATCAATTTTTTGCTGTAATGCGCGCATTTCAAGAATAGATTCCCCAACATGTGTAAAAAATTTATCGGCAAAATAATCCTGAATCGCTTCTTGTACTTGATTTACTTGTTCTTGTGTTGTTACAGGCGGAGGAATAGGAACATCACGTGCAATACGCCCCAGAAATGCCTCATATTGCGGAACGCTTTTGTCGTAATAATCATAATGAACTTGCAGATGTCTTTTTTCATGCTTCAAAATGATTTCATACTCACAACTATTACTTTTGTAATCAGTCGGCATCACGATCAAAGGCGCAGAAATATAGTAAGCTTTAACCTCTTGCAGCCTGACGCAATAGCGCCCATAGCCGATGTCTTTTAATTCAAACTTATAATGTGTTTCGATATCCAACGGATTATCAACAAAAGCGGCAACGCTGTGTGTATTCAAATATTCGTTGATACCCGCCATTGAGGAGCGCTGGAATTTTGTTTTCAGACGTTTCGCTTTTAGAGTTGTCTTAATCTCATGTCTGGGGCAACGGTCTGTCACCGCATAAGCCTCTAACGAAGTGATAAAAAAAGTTGCCGACATAAAGAATGCAAAGCAAAGGAACAGAAAAGAAAATTTACGCATGAAAGATATAACCTGCTGTAGAAGCTTACAAATAAACCAGAAAACAGTGTAACCCCTTGACACGAAACTGTCAAAATAAACAAAGCCCCTATTTTCATAGAGGCTTTGAGAAATTCTTACTAATTAAGGCGAAGACTATTTTTTATCTTCACGGCCTTTAATCGGTGCAACTTTACGCTCAATAAGTTCAACCTTACCGCCTGCTTTTTCAATAGCTGCCTGCGCACCTTTTGAAACTTTTGTAACTTTCAAGTTAACTTTAGCGCTCAATTCACCTGTCGCCAAAACCTTGATACCGTCAAGCTTACGACGAACAACACCGGCCTTAACAAGTGTATCTTCGTCAATTTCTTTTTTCGCGTCAATCTTCTTTGTATCAATCGCATGCTGCAATTGAACCAATGTAAGCTCCGCAAGGTTTGTCGCAAACTTTGTGTTATTAAAACCAAATTTAGGCAAACGTTGGTACAAAGGCATTTGACCACCTTCAAAACCTTTAATCGCAACACCTGAACGAGACTTCTGACCCTTTTGACCGGAACCACAAGTTTTACCTTTACCGGAACCGATACCGCGACCTACACGTGTGCGGTCTTTTACAGATCCTTCTTTTGGCTTTAGCTCATTAAGTTTCATCGTATTCTTCCTTTAATTCTCAGCAATTAAGCTGCGTCATCTTCAACTTTTACCAAATGACTAACTTTGTTAATCATACCACGTACAGAAGGTGTATCTTCCAATTCACGTGTGCGGTGCATTTTATTAAGGCCCAAGCCGATTAATGTCGCGCGTTGATATGCCTTACGTCCGATCGGTGAACCGATTTGTGTCACACGAACTGTTTTACCAGCAGCCTTTTTAGGTGCAGTCTTCTTCTTCGCAGGAGCTTTTTTCTCAGCAGCCTTAGGAGCGTCTTTCTTAGCAGCAGCCTTCTTAGCCGGCGCTTTTTTCGCAGCTTCCTTCTTTGGTGCAGATTTCTTCTCTGCAGCCTTAGGAGCATCTTTTTTCGCAGCTGGCTTCTTTTTTGCCGGTGCTTTTTTCTCTTTTTTCTCTTCAGCCATCACTCAAATCCTTAAGTTTTAAACTTTCAATATTCTTTACTCGTCTGCTTCTACGATACCGGCAATTGCTTGCTCTTCACGGTTAGAAACAATATCACTTACCTTTTTATTACGGCGTGACGCAACGTGTCTTGGGCTCTGCATATTTTCCAAAGCAGCAAATGTGGCGTTTACCATGCTGTATGGGTTATTTGAACCGATTGCTTTAGCAACAACGTCCTGAACACCTAATGCTTCGAATACCGCACGCATCGGACCACCGGCAATAATACCTTTACCTGGAGGGGCCGAACGAAGGAAAACCTTACCCGCACCGTCTTTACCGGACACATCATGGTGTAATGTGCGACCTTCACGAAGTGGCACACGAATCATTTTACGCTTAGCTTGGTCCGTTGCTTTCTTAATCGCCTCAGGCACTTCCTTGGCTTTACCATGACCGTAACCAACACGGCCTTTACCGTCACCAACAATAACCAAAGCCGCAAAACCAAAACGACGTCCACCTTTCACCACTTTGGCGACACGGTTAATACCAACCAAACGTTCAATTAGTTCCGGTTCATCGCGTTCTGAATTAAATTCTGCTTGTTGCGCTCTTGCCATTTTTCTCAAATCCCTTTTTTAAAATTCTAGTCCGCCGTCGCGAGCACCATCGGCCAAAGCCTTAACGCGACCATGGTAAACAAAGCGACCACGATCAAAGACAACCTTTTCAACGCCGGCTTTCTTTGCACGCTCGGCAATAAGTTTACCGACTTCAGTGGCTGCTTCTTTAGTTGCGCCATTCTTAAGCTTTTCTCTCATATCTTTTTCAAGAGAAGAAGCCGCCGCCAAAGTTTCGCCCTTAATATCACAGATAATCTGTGCATAAATCTGCTTACCACTGCGGAATACAGACAAACGTGGACGTGTCTCACGGTTACCAACGCGATCAACATTGACGCGACGGATTTTGTTACGTGTTCTGTATGAACGACGCTTAGCCGGAGTTAATTTCTGAGATGCTGCTTTTGCCATCTTCCTATTCCTTACTTTTTCTTACCTTCTTTGCGCAGGATGTATTCATCCGCATAACGAATACCTTTACCTTTATATGGCTCAGGCTTCTTGAATTCTCTGATCTTAGCCGCAACCTGACCAACAAGTTGCTTATCAATACCAGTAATCGTCAAAGCAGTTTGCTTTTCAACTTCAACCTTAACGCCTTCAGGTACTTCATATCTAACTTCGTGAGAGAAACCAAGTGATAACACAAGTGTACTACCCTGCAAGTTTGCACGATAACCAACACCGTGAATTTCCAGCTTCTTCTCATAACCTTGGCTAACACCAATGCAAATATTATTCACAAGTGTGCGCATAGTCGGCCATACTTGCTGAGAAATTCTTGATTTAGACTTTGGGCTAAGCGTAACGACTTTAGATGTCTTGCCTTCATCATTGGCAACATCTTCAACCTTCGCAGCCACTTCGTCATGGATACGCAGAACCAGCTCACCAAGCTTACCCTTTGCCTTAATGTCCTGACCGTTAAGTTCAATCTCAACGCCTTCAGGAACTGTTACAGGATTACTACCAATACGTGACATTTTTAAATTCCTTAAATTCTCTTATGAACAGATCCTTAGAAGACCTGACACAATACCTCACCACCAACATTTGCTGCACGAGCCTTATGATCTGCCATCACACCTTGTGGTGTTGAAACGACCAAAATACCCAAACCATTAAAGAAGCGTGGCATGCTTTTAACATTAGAATAAACACGACGACCGGGCTTTGATACGCGATCGATCTGACGAATAACGCCACGACCTTCTGCGTATTTTAGCTCAATCAGAAGGTATTTCTTGTTACCTTCGCGCTCTTCAAGAGTATAACCACGAATGAAACCTTCATCTTTCAAAACATTACATACGTTTTCACGTAGTTTTGAAAAAGGACATTCTACGATTTTCTTACCAGCTTGTTGCCCATTACGTAAACGGGTTAGCATATCACCGAGGGGATCACTCATTGCCATGATATTTGTCCTCCTTCTACCAGCTTGACTTAGTTACACCTGGCAACTCACCGCGAGATGCTAGGTCTCTCAACGCAATACGTGAGAGATTAAATTTACGATAATAAGAACGCGGACGACCTGTTAGGGCACATCTGTTACGCATTCTTGTTTTAGATGAATTACGTGGTAATTCAGCCAATTTTAAAACAGCCTGGAAACGCTCATCCGCAGGAATTGACTGATCTTTAATGATCGCCTTCAATTCCGCACGCTTACTCTTGTATTTATTAACAAGCTTTTTGCGCTTCTTATCTCTTTCTATCATACAGACTTTTGCCATAGTTCAGCTCTTCCTTCTTCGCTTTCCTAATATCTTACTTCTTAAACGGCATTTTGAACGCACGTAGAAGTTCTCTTGCCTCTTCATCATTTGCCGCAGTTGTACAGATTACAATGTCCATACCGCGAACTTTGTCCACTTTGTCATATTCGATCTCCGGGAAGATGATATGCTCAGTCACGCCCATTGCGTAGTTACCGCGACCATCGAAACTCTTTGGGTTGATACCTCTGAAATCACGAATACGTGGCATAGCAATAGTGATCAAACGATCTAAAAATTCATACATACGGTCGCCGCGCAATGTTACCTTTGTACCAATTGCCTGACCTTCACGAATTTTGAATGAAGCGTTAGACACGCGCGCCTTATTTACCAAAGGCTTTTGCCCGGCAATCAAAGTCAGATCATTCACAGCATTTTCAATATGCTTACGATCCTGCGTCGCTTCACCAACACCCATGTTGATTACGATCTTTTCCAAACGCGGACGCTTGTGCGGGTTGTCATACCCGAACTGCTTATCCAATGCCGGAATAATTTCTTTTTCGTATAACTCTTTATAGCGCGGTTTCATGTCTCTTCTCGCTTCTTACACTTATTCTACAGTTTCGCCTGACTTCTTCGCCACGCGTACTTTTTTACCATCTTTCAACGTCTTGTAACCAACACGTGTTGCTTCACCTGATTTAGGATCTGCTAGCGCCACGTTAGATACGTGAATTGAAAGTTCCTTCTTCTGGATACCACCAGGTGAAACTTGTGTTGGCTTCTGGTGTTTCGTAACTAAATTCACACCTTGTACAACCACACGCTTCTTCTCAGTCAAAACCTGAAGAACTTCGCCTTTTGCACCTTTATCACGACCGGTCAAAACAACGACCTGATCACCTTTTTTAATTTTCAACTTAGGCTTCGCCATATCTAAAGTACCTCCGACGCCAATGAAATAATCTTCATGTAACCGCCACCACGCAATTCACGTGTTACCGGCCCAAAAATACGTGTTCCGATGGGCTCGCCATTGTTATTGATCAAAACACAGGCATTCGTATCAAAACGAATTTTCTCACCATACTTGCGCTGAAGACCAAAGCGACTACGAACGATAACCGCACGACGAACATCACCTTTTTTAACTTTACCGCGTGGAATAGCTTCCTTAACGGAAACAACCACAACATCACCAATGTTTGCTGTGCGTCTGTGAGAACCGCCAAGCACTTTAATGCACTGGACTTCTCTCGCGCCGCTGTTATCAGCTACATTCATGCGGGATTGCATCTGTATCATGTCTTACGCATCCTTCTTTTTTGTAGTTTTCTTAGGAGCGGCCTTCTTCTTTGCTGCCGGCTTCTTATCTTCTTTTTTTGCTTCCTTTTTAGGAGCAGCTTTTTTCGCTTCTTCCTTCTTAGGAGCAGCCTTCTTCTCTGCTGCCGGCTGATCACCGGTAACGATTGTCCAACGCTTTGTCTTTGAGATCGGACGGCACTCTATAATAGACACACGATCGCCTTCTTTGGCTGTATTCGCCTCATCATGAGCAGTGTACTTGCTAGAGCTCTTAATATATTTTTTGTACATTGGGTGCATAAAGCGACGCTCAACAAGAACAGTCACTGTCTTGTCAGTCTTTGCGCTTACAACATTTCCTTCTAGTATGCGACGTGGCATGGATAATATCTCCTCTTATGCTGCCTTCTTACCAGATGCTTTTTTCTTAGCAGATTTTTTCTCGTTTGAGTTACCTGCTTCGAAGCTACGCTTTTGGTTTAGAATTGTTTTTGCTCTTGCGATTTCACGACGATTCTTACGAATCTGTGATGTATTCTCTAAAGCTCCCTGAGCCTGCTGAAAGCGAGCATTGAACTGCTCCTTGCGAAGATCAACAATATACTTCACAAGCTCATCAACTGACTTTGCTCTTAAATCTTCTGCTGGATTTGCCATTTTAAGCTGCCTCCTCTGACGCGCCAACGCGCTTAACAAATTTTGTTTTAACCGGCAACTTCATAGCTGCTAGCGATAACGCTTCACGGGCAACCTCTTCAGAGACACCGTCAAGCTCAAAAATAATACGACCGGGCTTAACACGTGCCGCCCAATAATCAGGAGAACCCTTACCCTTACCTTGACGAACCTCCAAAGGCTTGGACGTTACAGGCACATCAGGGAAAATTCTGATCCACACCTTACCTTGACGCTTCATGTGACGCGTAATCGCACGTCGCGCTGCCTCAATCTGGCGCGCAGTTACACGATCTGGTGTTAAAGCCTTCAGGCCATAAGCACCAAAAGTAAGCTGTGTTCCACCTTTTGCATTACCGTGGATACGGCCTTTAAACTGCTTACGGTGTTTAAACTTCTTAGGACTTAGCATGTCTTCTTCCGTCTTTCGTTTATTTGCTCTTCACACAGTTCCGAGCATAAAAAAATTTCGTTCACATGGACTTTTAGCTCTTAGAACTCTAGTTCCCATATGGCGCTTCAAATAAAGCTATATCTAAATTTCGCGCGACCTTATCGCACTTTTATTTAAAAATCCAGCTTTTTTCGCCGGATTTTTAAAAAAACTTTAATTACGTGGCATTCCGCCCTGTGCTTCTGACTGACGCTTATCACGAGCCATCGGATCATTCTCCATGATGTCGCCTTTATAAAGCCAGATTTTAACACCGATAATACCGTATGTTGTCAACGCTTCGGCTGTTCCATAATCAACATCAGCACGCAGAGTATGTAGAGGCACACGACCTTCACGATACCATTCAGTACGCGCGATATCTGCACCACCTAAGCGACCTGACACGTTGATACGAATACCTTGTGCACCAAAGCGCATAGAATTTTGAACCGCACGTTTCATTGCGCGACGGAATGAAACACGACGCTCAAGCTGTTGTGCTACACCTTCTGCAACCAGTTGTGCATCAACTTCAGGCTTACGGACTTCAACAATGTTAAGGCTAACCTCACCACCGGCACGGCGTGATAGCTGCTGACGTAATTTTTCAATGTCTGCACCTTTTTTACCGATAATCACGCCAGGACGCGCAGTGTGCACTGTTACCTTGGTTGATTTCGCTGCACGCTCGATAATCACTTTACTGATACCGGCTGCTTTTAGGTGAGTTTGAACATATTCACGCAATTTCAAATCATCGATAAGCTTGTCCGCATAATCACGGCCAGCGTACCAACGGGAATCCCATGTACGGTTAATACCTACTCTCAAACCAATTGGATTAATCTTCTGTCCCATAAATCTACGCCTCTTCTGCTTCTTTAACGACGATTGTCATATTGCTAATTGTCTTGTTGATACGTGCGCCACGACCGCGAGCACGTGCACGAAAACGTTTCATCGTGATGCTTTTACCGACATAGGCTTCTGAGACAACCAGACGGTCTACATCAAGACCATGATTATTTTCCGCATTCGCGACGGCAGATTGTAACAGCTTAAGCACATCTTGTGCAACACGGCGTTTTGAAAACTCCAGATCAACTAAAGCACGAGACGCGCTTTTGCCACGAATAGTGCGTGCCAAAAGGTTCAACTTCTGTGGCGATGTGCGCACATACTTAGCAAACGCTCTTGCTTCATTTTCTTTTGTTCTTTTCGGGTTTTTAGACTGTCCCATTTTCCTATTCCTTATATCTCTTCCGGCTAATTACTATTTCTTCGCCTTTTTATCCGCACCATGACCTGGATAAGTACGTGTCGGTGCAAACTCACCAAGTTTATGACCGATCATTTGGTCTGTCACAAGAACAGGAATGAATTTCTTTCCGTTATGTACACCAAATGTCAAACCGATCATGTTCGGTAAAATTGTCGAACGACGTGACCATGTTTTAATCACTGTGTTCTTACCTTCCGCGCGTGCTTTCTCAATCTTCTTAAGAAGACTTTTTTCTACGAACGGGCCTTTCCATACTGAACGTGCCATTACTTATGCTCCTTTAAACCTTACTTCTTACGACGGCGAATAATGTACTTATCGCTGTCTTTCTTTTTCTTACGAGTCTTGTAACCTTTTGTCGGTACACCCCAAGGTGTAACTGGGTTACGACCACCAGAAGATTTACCTTCACCACCACCATGCGGGTGATCAACAGGGTTCATAACAACACCACGAACATGTGGACGACGACCCTTCCAACGATTACGACCGGCTTTACCCATATTTGTATTCATATGATCCGGGTTTGATACCGCACCAACAGATGCCATACATTCTGAAAGAACAATACGAAGTTCACCAGACGCCAGCTTAATCTGAGCATAACCTTGGTCACGACCGACAAGCTGCGCATATGTACCCGCAGAACGGATCATCTGTGCACCCTTACCCGGCTTCATCTCAATGTTGTGGATGATAGTACCAACAGGCATATTCTTAAGCTTCATCGCGTTACCGGGCTTAACGTCTGTCTTCTCGCCAGCAATAACTTTATCGCCAACTTTCAAACGTTGTGGCGCAAGGATGTAAGCTCTCTCACCGTCTGCATACTCAATAAGAGCAATAAAAGCCGTGCGGTTAGGATCGTATTCAATGCGCTCAACTGTCGCTTCTACATCCCACTTTGTGCGCTTCCAATCAATAATACGGTACTTACGCTTATGACCGCCACCTTTGTGACGTGCAGTCATACGACCGTGGTTATTACGTCCACCGGTTTTACTCAAACCTTCGGTTAACGCTTTCTCTGGCGCACCTTTATAAAGATCTGATCTATCGATCTGGATCAGCTGGCGTGTACCAGGAGTGATCGGGTTAAACTTCTTCAATGCCATTGTCTTATTCCTTCTTTTTACACCCTTTATCGGCGGGTCACCATAATTGCATTAAACCTAAAAATTATTAAACACCAACGCCTGTGTCGATTGTTTGACCATCTTCCAATGTCACAACCGCTTTTTTCATATCAGCACGGCGACCGGCAATACCTCTAAAACGCTTAGTCTTACCTTTTTGGATAAGCGTATTAACAGCTTTCACCTTTACATCAAACAAAACTTCAACTGCTTGTTTAATCTGAGGCTTTGTCGCAGATGTCGGCACTTTGAAAGTAACCTGAGAATACTGGCTTCCCAAAGTTGCTTTTTCTGTGATGTGCGGCGCACGGATAATTTCGTACATCCACTCCGCAGCTTCTTTTTTCTTCGCTTTTGCCATTGTCTTAACCTTTCAACTTCTCAGTCAAATCATTGACTGCTTCTTTTGTCAGTACCAAAACATCACGGCGTAGAATGTCATAAACATTCGCACCCTGTGCAGGCACTACATCGATACGTGGTAAATTCGCAGTTGCGCGAGCAAAATTCACATCGATTTCAGCGCCACCTACGATCAAAGCAGAATCAATACCAAACGCACCAAGTGCATCCGCCATCGGCTTCGTCTTGTGTGACTTCGCTTTTGCTTCGTCCAAAATAATCAACTTGCCCTCAGCTGCCTTTACTGACAATGCTGTTTTCAATGCAAGTCTTCTTACCTTTTTAGGAAGATCAACAGCATGTGAACGCACAACAGGACCAAACACAGTCGCACCACCGCGGTCGATGTTACGCTTTAGATCACCCGCACGTGCGCGGCCTGTACCTTTTTGCGCCCAAGGCTTTTTACCTGTACCGCTTACTTCATGGCGTTGCTTCACTTTGTGATTACCTGAGCGGCGTTTTGCCAACTGGTAATTCACCATGCGATGTAGAATGTCCTGACGAACCTCAACACCGAAGATCGCTTTATCCAGAGTAATTTCCCCGGCAGCCTTGTTTTCTAATGTTTTAACTTGTGCTTTCATCACTAGTCTTCCTTATTTTCTTCCGGCTTATTGTCCGGCTCAGCTACTTGATCTTCTGCTTTAGGTGCATCTGCATCTTGCTTGTTATCATCCTGCTCTTCTGCCTTTGGCAACTCTCTGAAGCCAGCTGGCAATGGAACACCTTCAGGTGCCGGCTTTTTAACAGCATCACTGATAAGAACCCAACCCTGCTTTGCACCAGGTACAGAACCTTTAACAAGAATTAGGTTGTCTTCAAGATCAACACCAACAATCTCAAGGTTTTGTGTCGTAACACGTTCCGCACCCATGTGACCGGCCATTTTCTTACCTTTGAAAACGCGGCCCGGCTCTTGACACTGACCTGTCGAACCGTGTGAACGGTGAGAGATCGACACACCGTGCGTCGCACGCAAACCACCAAAGTTATGACGCTTCATCGCACCGGCAAAACCTTTACCGATTGATGTCCCTGTCACGTCAACATATTGACCGGCAACAAAGTGGTTCGCACCCAACTCTGCACCAACTTCAAGAATGTTTTCGTTAGAAACGCGGAATTCTGCAAGCTTCTTCTTAGGCTCTACTTTTGCTTTCGCGAAATGCCCACGATTTTGCTTCGATGTGCGCTTAACTTTCGCCTTACCGGCACCAAGCTGAACAGCAACATAGCCGTCTTTCTCTTCATTACGCACAGCAATGACCTGACACTCATCAACTTTCAGAACAGTCACAGGAATGTGACGCCCATCCTCATCAAAGATACGACTCATGCCTTCTTTTCGTGCAATCAATCCAGTTCTCATTTTCTTTTCCTTTCCAGAGGTTGACCACCTTGGCCAACTTAGTCTGTCAATTTCGGCTTATGGTTTATGCAGCCATCTGACCAATTTTAATTTCAACGTCAACACCAGCAGGTAGATCAAGCTTCATCAGCGCATCAATTGTCTGAGGTGTTGGCTCAACAACATCCATTAGACGTTTGTGCGTGCGCATCTCGAACTGCTCCTGAGAGCCTTTGTTCACGTGCGGCGAACGAATAACAGAAAATTTCTTTATTCTGTTCGGCAAAGGTACAGGACCACGTACTCCGGCGCCTGTTCGTTTCGCTGTGTTCACAATTTCAGCAGCCGCCGTATCAAGAATACGGTGATCAAATGCTTTGAGTGTGATCCTAATACTTTGCGTATCCATTTTCTTATATCCTATTCGCTATACGTAATTATTCGACGATTTTAGAAACAACACCGGCACCGACTGTACGGCCACCTTCGCGGATCGCGAAACGAAGACCTTCGTTCATCGCAATCGGAGCAATCAATGTTACTTCCATACCTGTGATGTTATCACCTGGCATCACCATTTCTGTACCGCTTGGCAATGTCACTTCACCTGTTACGTCTGTTGTTCTGAAGTAGAACTGTGGACGGTAGTTTGTAAAGAATGGTGTGTGACGGCCACCCTCATCCTTTGAAAGAATGTAAGCTTCGGCTGTAAACTTTGTGTGTGGTGTGATTGAACCAGGCTTACATAGAACCTGACCGCGCTCAATGTCTTCACGCTTTGTACCACGAAGTAGCGCACCAATATTGTCGCCTGCTTCACCGCGATCCAAAAGCTTACGGAACATTTCAACACCTGTACATACAGTCTTTGTTGTGTCCTTGATACCAACGATTTCAATTTCATCGTTTACGTTCAATACACCTGACTCGATACGACCGGTTGCAACTGTACCACGACCTGAAATCGAGAACACATCTTCAACAGGCATCAAGAAGTCTTTGTCAACATCACGCTCTGGCTGAGGGATGTATGAATCAACTGCTTCCATCAATTCCTTGATCTTGTTCTCACCAATCTCAGGGTCACGACCTTCAAGAGCTGCTAGCGCTGAACCTGCAACAATCGGAATATCATCACCAGGGAATTCATATGATGAAAGAAGTTCGCGGATTTCCATCTCAACAAGCTCCAAAAGCTCTTCATCATCAACCTGATCGACTTTGTTCATGAATACAACAAGAGCAGGAACACCAACCTGACGTGCAAGCAGGATGTGCTCACGTGTCTGTGGCATCGGGCCGTCCGCTGCGTTAACAACAAGGATAGCTCCATCCATCTGCGCAGCACCTGTGATCATGTTCTTAACATAGTCAGCGTGACCCGGGCAGTCTACGTGTGCGTAGTGACGGTTCTCTGTCTCATATTCAACGTGCGCTGTAGAGATCGTGATACCACGAGCCTTCTCTTCTGGTGCACCATCAATCTGGTCGTAATCTTTAAAATCACCGAAATATTTCGTAATCGCCGCTGTTAGCGTCGTCTTACCATGGTCAACGTGACCTACTGTTCCGATGTTACAATGCGGCTTGGTCCGCTCAAACTTTTCCTTCGACATTTTCTAGTCCTTTCCTTCTAAATCTTAATGCTATTAAGCACCTAAACTTTCTTTAACTTCTGCTGCAATCTGTGCAGGTACCGGCTCATAATGATCAAACTGCATCGTATATTGCGCACGTCCTTGAGACATAGAACGCAATGTATTGATGTAACCGAACATATTCGCTAGCGGAACCATTGCTGTAATCACTTTCGCATTACCGCGATCATCCATTGAGGCAACCTGACCACGACGTGAGTTCAAGTCACCAATGATATCGCCCATGTAATCTTCAGGAGTAACAACCTCAACCTTCATCATCGGCTCAAGCAACTGAGCGCCGGCCTTAGCCATACCCTCTTTGAATGCTGCCTTAGCAGCGATTTCAAACGCCATAACAGATGAGTCAACATCGTGATACGCACCGTCAGTCAATGTAACTTTGAAGTCCAACACAGGGAAGCCGGCAATAATACCTGTTTCCTTGGCCATCTCCAGACCTTTATTAACACCCGGGATATATTCCTTAGGAACGTTACCACCGACAATCGTGTCTTCGAATACGAAACCTGAACCCGGCTCGCCCGGCTCAAATGTAAGGTCGATTTTAGCGAACTGACCAGAACCACCAGTCTGCTTTTTGTGTGTGTAGCTGATGTCAGCAGGCTTCGTGATTGTTTCACGGTAAGCAACCTGCGGCGCACCAATATTCGCTTCGACTTTAAATTCACGCTTCATACGATCAACAAGAATATCCAAGTGAAGCTCACCCATACCACGCATAATCGTTTGACCTGATTCATGATCAACAGAAACCTGGAACGATGGATCTTCAGCAGCCAAACGCTGTAGCGCTGTAGACATCTTCTCTTGGTCAGCCTTTGTTTTTGGCTCAATCGCGATCTCAATAACCGGCTCAGGGAATTCCATACGCTCAAGCACAACCGGTGCCTGCATATCACATAGAGTATCACCTGTTGTTGTATCCTTCATACCAACGAACGCAACGATATCACCGGCATGCGCCACTGACAGCTCTTCACGATCATTTGAGTGCATCAACAACATACGACCAACACGCTCACGCTTGTCCTTAACTGAGTTCTTAACGTAAGAACCTGACTCGATTGTACCTGAGTAGATACGTGCGAATGTCAAAGAACCAACAAACGGGTCGTTCATAATTTTAAATGCAAGCGCAGAGAACGGCGCATCATCATCAGGTTGGCGGTTTTCTTCCTCATCAGAGTCAACCTTCAAACCTTTTGTTTCACCAATATCAAGTGGTGAAGGAAGGTATTCAACAACAGCATCCAACATTGGCTGAACACCTTTGTTCTTAAACGCTGTACCACACATAACAGGAACAAACACGTTACCGATAGTTCCCTTACGGATACACGCCTTTAATGTCTTTTCATCAGGCTCATTACCTTCCAGATACGCTTCCATTGCATCATCATCTTGCTCAACCGCAAGCTCAACTAGCTTTTCACGGTATTCAGCAGCCTTATCAGCCAGATCAGCAGGAATCTCTTGCTCTGAGAAAGTTGCACCCAACTGCTCACCATCCCAAACAATCGCCTTCATACGCACAAGATCAATGTGACCTGCGTAGTCACTCTCAGCACCGATAGGAAGTTGGATAACACAAGGAACAGCACCCAGACGATCAACGATCATATCTACAGTGTTGTAGAAGTCCGCGCCGATTTTATCCATTTTGTTAACGAAACACATACGTGGAACCTGATACTTATCAGCCTGACGCCAAACAGTTTCAGTCTGAGGCTCAACACCAGCATTCGCATCAAAAACAGCAATCGCACCATCAAGAACACGCAATGAACGCTCAACTTCAATTGTGAAGTCAACGTGACCCGGTGTGTCAATGATGTTTAGACGGAAACGCTCACCATTATACGGACCATCTTTAGGAGCATCCCAGAATGTTGTTGTCGCAGCTGAGGTGATTGTAATACCACGCTCCTGCTCCTGCTCCATCCAGTCCATAGTCGCAGCACCATCATGCACTTCACCGATCTTGTGTGACTTACCAGAGTAAAAAAGAATACGCTCAGTTGTTGTGGTCTTACCCGCATCAATGTGCGCCATAATCCCAAAGTTACGATAATTTTCAATAGCGTGTTCGCGTGCCATAATCCGTTTTCCTTATCTTCTAAATCTCTTAATCCGTATTTATTACCAGCGGTAATGAGCGAAGGCCTTATTTGCCTCAGCCATCTTGTGCGTGTCATCACGCTTCTTAACCGCAGAACCACGATCATTTGCAGCATCATAAAGCTCTGCCGCCAAACGATCACGCATAGTGTTCTCACCACGCTTACGCGCTGCATCAATCAACCAACGCATCGCAAGAGCAACAGCGCGATCATGACGAACCTCAACAGGAACCTGATATGTCGCACCACCAACACGGCGAGAACGAACCTCAAGACGTGGCTTCACGTTTTTAAGAGCAGAATGGAACAAACCCAAACCTACGCTCTTTGAATTCACAGCAA
Organism: Alcanivorax sp.; assembly: GCA_051967755.1. GTDB lineage: Bacteria > Pseudomonadota > Alphaproteobacteria > Micavibrionales > Micavibrionaceae > UBA1672. The sequence continues at coordinate 324,522 of JBQDYD010000002.1, read as the reverse complement.
CATCAGAAGCTTCACCGCCCTCTGACTTGTCATCATTCACAGGCTTCTTACCATCAAGAATCTCGATAGCACCGTATACGATACCCTCTGCAGTTGACTTCTTACCATCCAACATAATGTTGTTGATGAACTTAGAAAGCACCAAATCCGCAAATTTCGGATCCGGTAAAATAACGCGTTTATCTGCTCTACGACGACGTGACATATTTAGTACCTCTTATTTCGGACGTTTCGCGCCGTAGCGTGAACGTGACTGTTTACGATCTTTAACACCCTGAGTATCCAGAGTACCGCGAATAATTGTATAGCGCACACCAGGCAAGTCTTTTACACGACCACCACGCACAAGAACAACTGAGTGCTCCTGAAGGTTATGCCCCTCACCAGGGATGTAACAAATGACTTCAATACCTGTAGTCAAACGAACCTTAGCAACCTTACGTAAAGCTGAGTTCGGTTTCTTTGGCGTAGTCGTATACACACGCGTACATACACCACGACGTTGAGGATTGCTTTTCAGCGCTCTGTTTTTCTTCGCTTTCACAACCCTTTTTCTAGGCTTGCGGATCAGTTGTTGAATGGTTGGCATTTATCAAACCTTCTTTAAAATAATCTCAATTCAAAAAGATGGAGGCATTTAGCGCGGATTTGCATATCATGTCAAACACAAATCGTGCTTGAGGTGATATATTTTCCGCAGAGCATCCGAGAGTTTTGTACCACGCTAATAAAAGTGAACCAAAGCTCGTTTATTTCGGATGTTGCACGCCCGTACTATTTAATAAAAATCATTCGGGACGCCCATCATTGTGGCGCGGAATATAGGGTATTGATTCTTATCCGTCAAGAAAAGTTTTATACTTTTTATTACCTAAATGTTTTACGATCTAAAAATCTCATAATATGTTGATTTACAGGGCCTAAAAATATCCGAGAAAAACATAATGAAATACCGCACATCCATCGATATAGGACTATTGTTCTGCGTGAGCCTTATCCTATCTTTTCTAATGTTCAGGCACGGATTCCCTGTCGGATATGATTACAAGAACTTGCTTATAGCTTATGAAGAAGTGGCACATCAAATCGTAAATGGGGAGTTGTACCCCAGGTGGCTATATGACACGAACAGAGGATTTGGAAGCGCCAACCTGTTCTTTTACCCGCCATTCACCTATTACACCGCATTTTTCATTGATACATTATCCGGATACATTCTTGATACTACAACACTGATGATCATAAACAGTACGCTGCTTGTGTTTTTATCAGGCATTACATTCTATATTTTTGCATCACCACTAACCAATAAGAATTTCAGCGTCATCGCCTCCGGCATATATATGATATTGCCCTACCATAGCTGGTTTGAAATATATGAACGAAACGCTATTGCCGAACTCTCCGCTTATATTTGGATTCCCCTAATTTTTCACTATTCCCGCATATCGGCACATAATACAGCTTACTTTTCTATAAAACTCTCTCTGTGCTATGCCCTGTTGGTTTTATCACACCTCCCGACTGCTGTGTTTATATCCTTCTTTATCCCACTCTACCTTACGTTCAACCTGAAATATTCCCATTCATTCGAAAGCTGGATCAAGGATACGTTCTATAAAGGTGCGGCATATATCACGGGCTTACTCATATCCGCGCTATATTTATACCCTGCCATTTCAATGCTTGATCTCGCAAACACAGACTATTTGTGGCGCGGCTTCTATGATTATCAGCTATGGTTTTTATGGTTCGATCATAGCTGCCCGATTGATGAGGCATGCAACAAATTATGGATAATTGCATTACTGCAAATTACTGTACCGCTTATTCTGATGGTCATACTGCGATGGAAAACCAAACGAAAACACAACATTCAGGGATATGAATTCTTAGGATTAGCACTGGTATGCTTTTTTATGATGACCCCGCTATCTTCCTTTATTTGGTCTGTAATCCCGCCTTTACAAAAAATACAATTCCCTTGGCGCCTTCTTGTATTATCCGACTTTCTGTTCACTGCCTCCACGATGATGTTTTTGTATCAACTCTCAAAGGACAGAAACCCAAAATCAGTCTTAATTTGCGCTATCATGACGGCAATCCCCTTTACCTTCGTCACATACAAAATCGCAGATTACACAAAGAATTCTTGGGCGCCCCCTCTTCATAAGTTCGAAGACAGCATAGCAAAGAAAATGCTAACAGAGGAGCATATCCCGAACAACCCCTCGCTCAGCATGTCTTATAAGGATATCCAAAAAGCAAAGCCATACCCGGAATACTCCGTCATAGCAGGGGACGCGACGATCACGGCCGAGCGACAAAACGCACGTCATATCTTACTCTCTGTTGATGCAAAAACTGAAACAGTGCTGCATTACAGGCAATTTTACTTTACCGGCTGGCGTTTATTTAAAGACGGAGAAGACGTAACCGCCCAATTCGATTTAAAAGACGCCGAACCATACGGCCAAATCCAAATAAGTTTACCTAAGGGTGCGTACATGCTGGAACTGAAATTAATCCTCCTTCCGCAAGAGAAAATAGGCCTCTTCATTTCCATGATCGGCATTGTAATTCTCTTATTAAACGCGCTGAAGGGCATGCATGCCCACATATTAAGACGCCCGTAAAAAAAGGGAGGCATAAGCCCCCCTTTCCTATCGAATTATATCCGGCAGCAGCACTTAACCGTTCGCTGCTTCTTTCGCGTCGCCTTCATCGCCGTCGCTGCTTCCTTCAATCGCGGCAACATCACCGGATACAGAAGCAACAAGCTCTTCACGCTCGGGCATGTTTGCGATCGCAACTTCATCACGGTCCGCAGCCACACGCTTCACGTCATTCACGTAAGCACCCGTACCAGCAGGGATCAAGCGACCAACAATCACGTTTTCTTTCAGACCGAACAGCTTATCAACCTTACCGTTAACAGCCGCATCTGTAAGAACGCGTGTTGTTTCCTGGAATGACGCTGCAGAGATGAATGAACGTGTCTGCAATGATGCCTTCGTAATACCTTGAAGAACCGGGCGACCTTCCGGAGGAAGCTTACCTTCTTCAATATATTTCTGGCATGCTTCATCAAACTCCTGACGATCAACATGTTCACCAACAAGATACGTTGAGTCACCAACACCGTTAATTTCAACTTTTTGCATCATCTGGCGAACAATCACCTCAATGTGCTTGTCGTTAATCTTAACACCCTGCAAGCGATAAACTTCTTGAACTTCGTTTGTAAGATATTCAGCCAACGCCTCGACACCCATAACATTAAGAATGTCATGCGGCACAAGCGCACCATCAAGAAGCGGGTCACCCTTACGCACGAAGTCACCTTCATGAACGGCCAGATGACGACCTTTAGGAACAAGATATTCCGCTGCCTCTTCATCCGCACTTGCCGGACGAACAACGATACGGCGTTTAGACTTATAGTCTTTACCAAACTCAACGTAACCGTCAATTTCAGAGATAACCGCAAAGTCTTTCGGCATACGCGCTTCAAACAGCTCCGCCACACGTGGCAGACCACCTGTAATATCGCGTGTTTTCGAAGTTTCACGAGGAATACGTGCAACGATGTCACCCGCCTTAACTTCCTGCTCGTTCTCTACAGATAAAATAGAGTCCACAGACAAGTAGTAGTTCGCAGGCATACCGTTTGGCAGGTTAATAACCTCGCCCTTCTTATCCAACAAAGAGATACGTGGCTTCAGATCGCCGCCTTTAGGCTGTGATCTCCAGTCAATAACCTTCTTAGACGCGATACCTGTCGCTTCGTCAACATCATCAGCAACAGACACACCTTCAACAAGGTCAAAGTAATGCGCCACACCGTCTTTTTCAGTGATAACAGGCAATGTGTATGGGTCCCACTCGGCCATTTTATCGCCGATTTTAACCTTACCACCGTCTTTAACAAGAAGACGCGCACCATAAGGAATACGGTGTGTGGCTTTCTCATCGCCCTTCTTATCAAGAATAGCAACCTCTGTGTTACGTCCCATAACGATTTCAATACCGTCAGAGTTCTTAACAACATTTTGATTACGGATCTCGATCTTACCTTCGATGTTTGCATCAACATGTGAACGTTCAGCACCCTTCTGCGCCGCACCACCAATGTGGAATGTACGCATTGTAAGCTGTGTACCCGGTTCACCAATTGACTGAGCAGCCATAACACCAACCGCTTCACCGATGTTAACTTCGGTACCGCGTGCAAGGTCACGACCATAACATTTCGCACAAACGCCGTTGCTTTCAGCTTCACACGTCAAAACAGAACGAACAATAATCTCATCAATACCGGCTGTTTCAATGCGCTCTGCGGTGACTTCGTCAATCACTTCAGATGCCTTGACAATCACCTCACCTGATAACGGATCTTTGATTTCCGTTGCCGGTGTACGACCAAGAATACGCTCAGATAGTGGCACAACCACATCCGCACCATTCATAACCGCGCGCATGCTGATACCGTTTTCTGAATGACAGTCTGTTTCTGTGATAATTGCGTCTTGTGCAACATCAACCAAACGACGTGTCAGATACCCTGAGTTCGCAGTTTTCAAAGCCGTGTCTGCAAGACCCTTACGCGCACCGTGCGTGGAGTTAAAGTACTCAAGCACAGTCAGACCTTCTTTAAAGTTAGAGATAATCGGGTTTTCGATAATTTCACCTGACGGCTTAGCCATCAAACCACGCATACCTGCAAGCTGACGGATCTGAGCGGCAGAACCACGAGCACCGGAGTGCGCCATCATGTAAACCGCGTTCAAATTTTCGGAAACATCAGAAATACGCGCCATCATCGCATCGGCAACATCATCTGTTGCTTTTGACCAAATATCGACAACTTTGTTGTACTTCTCACCTTTTGTGATCAAACCATCCATATATTGCTGTTCAAACTCAGCAACTTTGTCATTTGCATCCGCAACAAGGTTTTGCTTCTCTTCAGGGATGATCAAATCATCTTTACCGAAGGAGATACCTGAAATACACGCATATTTGAAACCAACTTTCATCATGCGGTCACAGAAGATTACAGTCTCTTTCTGACCACAGTGACGATACACAGTATCAATCATGTTTGAAATTTCTTTCTTTGTCAGAACCTGGTTCAAAACGCTGAACGGTACATTCGGGTGACGTGGAAGCAATTCAGACAAAATCATACGACCCGGTGTGGATTCTACGATTTCTGTTTTACGCTCACCATTTTCATCAACACCGTGATAACGACATTTAATCTTTGCATGCAAAGAGACTTCATGATTTTCAAGCGCGTGCATAATCTCACCCGCGCCGCGGAAGATCATGCCCTCACCCTTTTCACCATCAAGTGCAATCGACATGTAGTACAGACCCAAGACAATGTCCTGAGACGGCACAATAATCGGCTTACCGTTCGCAGGTGAAAGAATGTTGTTTGTCGCCATCATCAAACAACGCGCTTCTAGTTGCGCCTCGATAGACAACGGAACGTGAACAGCCATCTGGTCACCGTCAAAGTCCGCGTTGAACGCTGTACATACAAGTGGGTGAAGCTGGATCGCTTTACCTTCGATCAAAACAGGTTCGAATGCCTGAATACCAAGACGGTGCAATGTTGGCGCACGGTTTAGCATAACAGGGTGTTCGCGAATAACTTCTTCAAGAATGTCCCATACTTCCGGACGTTCTTTTTCAACCATTTTCTTCGCAGCTTTAACCGTAGAGGCCATGCCGTAAAGCTCAAGCTTGTGATAGATAAACGGCTTAAACAGCTCAAGAGCCATCTTCTTAGGCAAACCACATTGATGCAGTTTTAATTCAGGACCAACCACAATAACCGAACGACCGGAATAGTCGACACGTTTACCAAGTAGATTTTGACGGAAACGACCCTGCTTACCTTTAAGCATGTCAGATAGTGACTTCAACGGACGCTTATTCGCGCCTGTAATCACACGGCCACGACGACCGTTATCGAACAATGCATCAACAGATTCCTGAAGCATACGCTTTTCGTTACGCACAATAATATCCGGTGCGCGCAATTCCATCAAACGCTTCAGACGGTTGTTACGGTTAATCACACGACGATACAGATCGTTCAAATCTGATGTTGCGAAACGACCACCATCCAATGGAACAAGCGGACGAAGTTCAGGCGGAAGAACAGGAACAACATCCAAAATCATCCACTCAGGGCGTGTCCCTGAACTGATAAAGGCTTCAAGAAGCTTAATACGCTTAACATATTTCTTACGCTTGGCTTCTGAATTGGTTTCTTTCAGGTCTTCTTCAACTTTTGCAAGCTCTTCTTCAAGGTCAAGTTCTGAAAGAATTTCTTTCATCGCCTCGGCGCCGATACCCGCGCGGAAGTTTTCTTCACCATATTCATCTTGCGCATCGTAATATTCTTCTTCTGTCAAAAGCTGGAATGGCTTTAGAGGAGTCATGCCCGGCTCAATAACGATGAAGTTTTCGAAGTAAAGAACGCGCTCAAGCTCTTTCAATGTCATATCCATGATCAAACCGATACGCGATGGCAACGATTTCAAGAACCAAATATGCGCAACCGGAGAGGCCAGATCAATGTGGCCCATACGTTCACGACGCACTTTGGTCAATGTGACCTCAACACCACATTTTTCACAGATAATACCTTTGTACTTCATGCGCTTATATTTGCCGCAAAGACATTCATAGTCTTTTACCGGGCCAAAAATACGCGCACAGAACAAACCGTCTTTTTCAGGCTTGAATGTACGATAGTTGATCGTCTCAGGCTTCTTCACTTCACCAAATGACCAGCTATTGATCTGTTGCGGTGATGCAATAGAGATTCTGATACTGTCAAAACTCTGTGGTCCTGTTGGCTGACCGAATAAGTTCATTAATTCATTCATTGTCTTTTCCCTTTTCTTCTCTGGGCTATGTCTCTAGCTCACCAATTATTACGATTTAGATCCGCCTTGTTTCATATCAACATTCAAGCAAAGTGCTTTCAGTTCTTTTGTCAGAACGTTGAATGATTCAGGGATACCAATTTCGAAGTTATCTTCACCGCGAACGATAGATTCATAAACCTTCGAACGACCGGCAACGTCATCGGACTTAACCGTTAGCATTTCCTGCAAGGTATACGCCGCACCATAAGCCTGAAGTGCCCAAACTTCCATCTCACCGAAACGCTGACCACCGAACTGGGCCTTACCGCCGAGAGGCTGTTGCGTCACAAGAGAGTACGGACCGATTGAACGCGCGTGGATCTTATCATCTACCAAGTGGTGCAGTTTAAGCATGTACATAATACCAACTGTTACACTGCGGTGGAAATATTCACCCGTACGACCATCAATCAAACGCATCTGACCGGATTCATTGACACCTGCTTCTTTTAGCAAATCAGTGATGTCCATTTCTTCCGCACCGTCAAAAACAGGCGTTCCCATTGGCACACCAGTGCGTAGGTTACCGGCCATTTCAACGACTTCGACGTCATCAAGCTGAGATACCTTCTCTTTGTATTCACGTTCACCGTAAATACCCTGAAGTTTCTTATCCAGCTCCTCACGCTCTTCTTTGGTTGGGTTTTTGCGATCTTGGAAGCTATCAAGGATTTCACCAACTTGCTTACCAAGGTTTGCAGACGCCCAGCCAAGGTGCGTTTCCAAAATCTGACCAACGTTCATACGTGATGGAACACCAAGCGGGTTCAAAACGATATCAACTGTACGGCCATCTTCCAGATATGGCATGTCTTCTTGCGGCATAATGCGGGATACAACACCCTTGTTACCGTGGCGACCGGCCATTTTATCGCCCGGCTGCATTTTACGTTTCACAGCAACAAAGACTTTAACCATCTTCATCACACCAGGAAGCAATTCATCACCACGTTGAAGTTTTTCAACTTTGTTTTCAAAACGGTGCTTAAGGTCTTCGACAGCTGCATCAAATGTCTTTGACATGGCTTCGATTTCTTCCATGCGTGTTTCATTTTCAACAGCGATTTGTCTCCACAGACCGCGCTTCATTTCACCAAGAACGGCTTTCGTGATTGCCTCGCCCTTCTTCAGGCCGCTTCCTTTCGGAGATGTCGCAGCTGTTTCACCTTCAAGCATTTGCTCCAGACGCCCATAAAAACCGTCTTCAAGGATTTTACGCTCATCATCGCGGTCTTTTGCAAGACGTTCGATTTCTTCTTGCTCGATAGACATCGCACGCGCATCTTTATCAACGCCGCGTCTGTTGAACACACGAACCTCAACGATTGTACCGGATGCACCGGGTGGAAGGCGAAGTGACGTATCTTTAACATCCGCCGCTTTTTCACCAAAGATCGCACGAAGAAGTTTTTCTTCCGGTGTCATTGGGCTTTCGCCTTTTGGTGTTACCTTACCGACAAGAATGTCACCGGGGTGAACTTCCGCACCAATGTGAACGATACCTGCTTCATCCAAATGCTTCAGAGCTTCTTCACCAACATTTGGAATATCACGTGTAATCTCTTCCGCGCCCAAACGTGTATCACGTGCCATAACCTCAAATTCCTCAAGGTGGATGGATGTGAATACGTCGTCACGAACAATGGTTTCGTTAATCAGGATAGAGTCCTCAAAGTTGTAACCATTCCATGGCATGAATGCCACAGTCACGTTACGACCAAGAGCCAATTCACCAAGATCAGTCGACGGACCGTCAGCGATGATATCGCCCGGCTTCACGTTGTCACCAACCTTCACAAGCGGACGTTGGTTGATACATGTATCTTGGTTTGAACGTTGGAACTTCGATAATTTATAGATATCAACGACAGGCTCATCCGCGCGTTCAATCTTCGTTGCCTGAACAACGACACGCTGCGCATCAACTTTTGTCACAACACCTTCACGTCTTGCAACAACTGACGCACCAGAATCACGTGCAACGGTTGCTTCCATACCCGTACCAACAACCGGAGCTGTCGAACGAAGCAATGGAACAGCCTGACGCATCATGTTTGATCCCATCAATGCACGGTTCGCATCATCGTTTTCCAAGAAAGGAATAAGCGACGCCGCAACAGACACCATCTGTTTCGGTGAAACGTCCATATATTCAATTTGTTCGGCTGTTGCCATCACGTTTTCACCAGCCTGACGACATGATACGAATTCCGCTTCAAAGCCACCGTTATCCGTAAGGATCGAGTTCGCCTGAGCAATTGTATAACGCGCCTCTTCCATCGCTGACATGTAGACAACTTCCGGTGTCACTTTACCGTCTTCAACTTTACGGTATGGCGATTCAATAAAGCCGTACTGGTTCACACGCGCAAATGTCGCAAGTGAGTTAATCAAACCGATGTTCGGACCTTCCGGTGTTTCAATCGGACAAATACGACCATAGTGTGTCGGGTGAACGTCACGAACCTCAAAGCCCGCACGCTCACGCGTAAGACCACCCGGCCCAAGCGCCGATAGACGACGTTTGTGTGTAATTTCAGATAGTGGGTTTGTCTGATCCATAAACTGAGATAGCTGTGATGAACCAAAGAACTCACGAACAGCCGCTTGCGCAGGCTTAGAGTTAATAAGGTCATGCGGCATGTATGTATCAATTTCAACAGATGACATACGCTCACGAATTGCGCGCTCCATGCGAAGCAAACCAATACGTACCTGGTTTTCCATCAACTCACCAACTGAGCGAACACGACGGTTACCAAGGTTATCAATATCGTCAACCTCCCCCTTACCGTCTTTCAAGTCATGCAAGTATTTAACAATCGCAAGAATGTCATCCTTACAAAGGATACGGAACTGATCTTCTGCATCCAAATCAAGACGTGCATTCATTTTCACACGACCAACAGGTGACAGGTCATAACGCTCTGCATCAAAGAACAATGAATCAAACAATGCTTGCGCTGATTCAACTGTTGGTGGCTCACCCGGACGCATAACACGATAGATATCGATCAACGCTTCTTCGCGTGTATCACATTTATCGGCCATCAATGTATTACGCATATATGGGCCAACATTCAGGTAATCAATATTAAGAAGCTGTAGCTCACTAACGCCGGCTTCTTCCAATTTCTCAAAGTCACCTTCTTCAATTTCGTGACCCGCCTCAAACAAAACAAGGCCTGTTTTTGCATCATATATATCTGTCGCCAAATATTGACCGATCAGTTGCTCAGCCTGAAGCAAGATATCCGCCAAACCGTCTTCAGCCAATTTCTTAGCTTTACGTGGTGTAATCTTGGTACCTTCCTCTGCCGCAACATTACCTGTCTTTGCATCAACAAGGTCATAAGCAAGCTTTACGCCGCGCATACGCTCACCGTCGAAAGGTGTTTTCCAGCCCTTTTTCGTGCTTGAGTATGTGATGGAGTCATAGAAAACGCCCAAAAGCTCTTCATTTGACATCCCTTGCACGAGCAACGGATCCAACTCCTCATCATTCGCCTCGGCTTCGGCGCGCAATCTTTGCGTCTCAGCACTATCCAAACAACGTAAGAACGTTGTCAAAGGCAACTTACGACGACGGTCAATACGCACATACATCAAGTCTTTCGCATCAAATTCAAAATCCAACCATGAACCGCGGTATGGAATAACACGCGCAGAGAACAAATACTTACCGGACACATGTGTCTTACCACCATCATGATCAAAGAACACACCGGGTGAGCGGTGCATCTGTGAAACGATAACACGCTCTGTACCGTTAACAACGAATGTACCGTTTTCCGTCATCATCGGCATATCAACCATGTAGACATCTTGTTCTTTAATATCACGGATAGAGCGAAGACCTGTTTCCTCATCCACATCAAAGACCGACAAACGCAATGTAACACGCAATGGCGCCGCGTATGTCATGCCGCGCTGCTGACATTCCTCAACATCGTATTTCGGCTCTTCAAATTCATACTTAACAAAATCAATTTCGGCCTTGTCACCAAAGTCCCGAATCGGGAATACTGATGCCAGAACTTCTTCAAGTCCTGTAATATCTCTTTCATCAGCAGGAACATCTTTTTGTTGAAAACGCTCATATGAGTCACGCTGCAACTCAATCAAGTTAGGCATTTTCGCAACTTCATCGATACGACCAAAATTACGGCGTACACGTTTACGACCTGTAAAACTTTCGATACTGTTTGCGGAAATGTAGTTAGATGATTCTTTTTTGGCTTTGGCTGCGCACATAATGATCCTACCTTTTTTAAAATTCCCATGCTTCGAAAAGCAAAATAACCACTTCTCAGCATCACTAACTGTATGCCAAAGCGGTTTCTAATAATTAACGACTTTTTTGAACCTTTTTCAGGCCTGTATAAACTGTCGGTATCACGTCTATCCCAAAAACTTTGCTAGCTATATGGCCTACGGGAAGGCCATTGTCAACCTTTTATATGCGCCTAAACGCATAAAAGCATCTCCCGCCATATTGAAAGCGGGAAATGCTACGATAAATAAATACGGATTACTTAAGAGCTACTGTTGCACCAGCTGCTTCAAGCTTACCTTTAATTTCTTCTGCTTCGTCCTTAGCAGCGCCTTCTTTAACGGCTTTACCACCAGCTTCCACTAGCTCTTTAGCTTCTTTCAAGCCAAGACCTGTGATCGCACGAACTTCTTTAATAACAGCGATTTTGTTACCGCCAGCAGCTTCAAGGATAACATCAAATTCATCCTTCTCAGCAGCACCACCGGCTTCACCACCAACAGCAGCAACCGCAACAGGTGCAGCAGCAGCGGCAGTCACGCCCCACTTCTCTTCAAGAAGCTTTGAAAGCTCAGCAGCCTCAAGAACAGATAGTTCAGATAGTTGTTCAACAATTTTTTCCAAATCAGCAGCCATAATATTTTCTCCTTTTTAAATACATAAATAATTTTGCTGTTTAAACTTCGATTAACCTTTTTCGCCGTAAGCTTTGGTCACACCAACCAACTCACGAGCCGGCGCTTGCATAACACCAGCGATTTTCTGTGCAGGAGCCTGCAACAGACCAACAAGCTTGGAACGGATCTCATCAAGTGATGGCAACTTAGCAATCGCTTCAACGCCTGCCGCATCCAAAATCATCTCACCCAAGGCTCCACCCAAGATGATTAGCTTGTCATTATCCTTCGCAAAATTGTGCGCAACCTTAGCTGCAGCTACAGGATCTTGCGATGTCGCAACACCAGTCGGCCCGGCGAACATATCACCGATTTGCTCAAACTGCGTTCCCTTCAGAGCAAGCTTTGCCAAAGAGTTTTTAGTCACTTTAAAAGTGCCACCCTCTTCACGTAGCTTTGCACGCAGGTCAGACATTTCTGTCACAGTTAAACCTGAATAGTGTGTTACAACAACGAGTTCATCACTAGAAAAGCGCTCGTTAAGCTCTTTAATCTCTGCTTCTTTTTGTGCCCGGCTCATGCCCATGGGTCTTACTCCTAAATTCTTAAATTTTCCCAATAAAAAAGTGGCCTTTTAAAAAGCCACCTGCCCAATCAACATAAAATAAACATACATCCGTCAGGATGCTCTTTATTTTCTATCTATGCAGGGCTTACAAAAAAGTGCCTACAGTCTTGGACAGATCTATTTAACGAGCCCGCTTTTAACGGTAAAAAACAGGCTCGTCAAGTATTTTTTAAATTAAGCTGCCTTAACAGTGTCAAGATCAAGCTTCAAGCCCGGGCCCATAGTCGAGGAAATAGATACCTTACCGATATATGTTCCCTTTGCGCCTGCCGGTCTTGCTTTTTGAATTGCATCAACAAATGCGACAACATTCTCTTCAAGCTTCTTACCATCAAATGACGCCTTACCAACACGTGCATGCACGATACCGGCTTTTTCTGCGCGGAATTCAAGAGCACCGCCCTTTGCATCCTTAACGGCCTTCTCAACATTTGGCGTAACCGTACCAAGCTTAGGGTTTGGCATCATGCCCTTCGGACCCAAAACTTTAGCAACGCGACCAACAAGAGCCATCATATCAGGTGTTGCGATACAACGATCGAAATCAATTGTTCCGCCCTGAATTTGCTCAACAAGGTCTTCCGCACCAACAAGATCAGCACCAGCAGCCTTCGCTTCCTCTGCTTTATCGTCTTTTGCGAATACAGCAACACGCACTGTACTTCCTGTACCGTTTGGCAAAGTTACCATTCCGCGAACCTGCTGGTCTGCGTGCTTGGTATCAATATTAAGATTCATAGCAATTTCGATTGTTTCATCAAACTTGCCGCCTTTTGCAAGATCCTGAAGAAGAGCCACAGCATCAGTTAAGCTGTAGAACTTTTCGCGATCAATTTTTTCTGCAATTGCTTTTGATTTTTTTGTCTTAGCCATGATTAACCCTCCACAACTTCAAGACCCATAGAACGGGCTGAACCTTCAATAATCTTCATCGCTGCGTCGATATCATTTGCATTCAAATCAACCATCTTCTTCTCAGCAATTTCTTTCACCTGAGACTTACGAACCTGACCGGCAACTTCACGACCCGGTGCATTCGCGCCGCTTTTCAGCTTCGCTGCTTGCTTCAGGAAGTAACTTGCAGGTGGTGTCTTTGTGATGAAATCAAATGAACGGTCTTCATATACGGTAATAATGACCGGAATAGGAATACCCTTGCTCTCTTCTGTCTTGGCGTTAAATGCCTTACAGAAATCCATGATGTTCACACCATGCTGACCCAAAGCGGGACCAACCGGTGGAGATGGGTTGGCTGCGCCACCCGGAATTGTCAGGCTGATTGTACCTGATACTTTCTTTGCCATTGTCTTTCTCCTTTATGCAATAGCGGTTTTAACAAACACGAACAATGCATTCACATTGCTTCGCAGGAGTGCGTGGTGCGGTTCCTACATGGACCTTCGCAAGAAAACCTCCCACGCCTGATTAGTCGCGGACAATAGACAAAGCAAAACCATAAATCAAGAAAAATAATGCGTAACGGCTATATGCGAATAAGCCCCTTTATATGACCTACTCCGCGGCTACCCGGATAGATATCATTGATTAGAGTGTTATGAGAAATGCCGAAATGCTCATGCAAAATGCCATTAACCACTTCGCGGATATCAATTGTTGGCCTTAAATCTCGCCCTTCATACAAATCCGCATCAGATAAACCGGGCCATTTATGGACGATGCGCCCGCCTTTTATGGCTCCACCGAACAAAAATAATGTGCCGGCCGTACCATGATCTGTGCCTAAATTACCGTTCGGGCGCGCCGTTCGGCCAAACTCTGTCACCGCCAGCACAACTGTTCTCGACCAATGCGAACCAAGCCCGCTTTTAAGCTCCCCAATACCGCGCGCAAATAAAGACAGGTTATTCGCCATGCGCCCGCCTTCTGCCCCTTGCCGTACATGCGTATCCCAGCCGCCCAACTCCAGCGTCGCAATACGCGGGCCATCAGGCCTTGCCATCCATTGCCCCGCCGTTTTTGCCATCGTGACAAAGGCTTGCGGTGAACGGCTTTGACGGGTCATGCTGCGCTCATTTCCATCAAGCACATCCATGCTCATATCCTGAATATTTATGGCTTTTGCAAAGTTTTTCGAAAAAAGCGGGTCATGCGCATAGACTTTGCTGATCAGGGATAAGTAATCATCCCCCACATCAGGCAGAGCAGACGGTGCCCAAGAATTCACACTTTCACGTCCGCGCATAATCGTAGGTAAGCCCTGACCAAACGCAAGCGCAGTGTCCTCAGTCGCATTTATTGCACCCACCAAACGATTGAGCCACCCGGAATCCAAACCGTGCGGCTTCGTTGAGCCGAGCTCCAAGATGTTCTGCGCATCAAAATGAGAGCGCTCCCGATATGGCGAGGCAGAGGCAGGCACTGCAATCATCTCACCATTTTTATATAAATCTGCCAAAGGCCCGAGCGACGGGTGCAAACCAAAAAACGGATCAACCCGCAGCAAAGCAGAAGGATCAAGGGCCAAGTCACCGCGCAAAGCCGCATAGTTTTTATCACCATATGGTGCAAGCGCCGCCATACCATCCATACCACCGCGCAAGATCACGACGACCAAACGCCGATCTGTGATCGCATTGGCAAAAACCATACCCGGGTATAACGTACCCGCCATCGCCAATGCCGCCGTCGAGCACATCCCCTTTATAAAATCGCGTCTTGAAACCATAATGAATTACCTCCTTTGCCATTCAGGGCTGGCCAACATCAAAGCAAGGCCATCAACAGGGCTGGGTGCGCGCTCAATCCACAGCAGCGTGTCAGGATTGGCTGCGCCCGCCATAACAGTCTGCGCAAGCTTAAGCGGGTTTTCGGTCGGTCGTATCACTTGCGCAAACGCATGGCACCATTCAACCCGGCTAATTGTTGCATTCGGGGAAAGCCAATCCTGCGCTGTATCCGGCCACCCTTGCGGTGATGGCGCCTGAAAAGGCACGTTATCAAGAAGCGCCAAAGATTGGGCAATCCGTTTAAAATCTAAAACATCCGGGGATGCTCCAAGGGCACGAAAACTGGAAACAATCATGTCATAAGGGGTTTTCACCTTTGGCAGAGGGGTCGCCCACGTTTCACGCATACCGATAATGGCACGCATCATATCGGCTAAATCCCCGCCTGTGCGATTAAAGGTTTGCTCTAACTTTCGAACCACTGAGGCGGGCGGCTTATCAGAAATAAAATGCCGCGCCATTTTTGTTGCAATAAATTTCGCGGTTGAAGGGTGCCGCGCCAAATCCTTTAAAACTTCAATTCCCTGCGCTTGCCCGTCTTGATCATACGTTTTGCCCAACACTCTATGCGCGCCCGGCTCATGCACATATTTAATAAAATCAAAGCCACCGCCACCCAATCGGGGCGGTTTCACCGTCCATCCTGTCAAAACCTTTGCAAAGCCAATGACATCCTCCTGCGTGTAACCACCCCCAACCCCAAGCGTATGAAGCTCCAGAATTTCCCGCGCAAGATTTTCATTAAGCCCCTTACCGCGCCGCTTACCGACAACAGAATTCGGACCAAAAGACTGCACATTATCAAGATAAACCAACATCGCCGGATGCGCGACTACCGCCCGCAACATATCGGAAAACTTGCCCAGAACATGCGGCCTGATGGCTTCGCGCTCATAGACCCCGACTAAACCGGCCATTTGAGGCTTGCCTTTAAAAGAAACAGCGAAATGATTACTCCAGAACATCACCATACGCTCAATTAACGGCGTATCAGTTGTGACTGCATGCTCAAAACGTGCTTTCATTTCCCTTTGATAAAGATCAAAGCCGCTCTTAAGAATGGCCTTACGCTCTTCTCTTTCAGCCTTTATGTATTTACTGAGAGCTCTTGAAATTTCATCTGATGTTTTATATTTCCCCGGCAACGCTGTATCAGCGCGAGCGCTTAGTTGCCTATCGAACCATGAACGAGAATTCGACGCAATTTCCCGCATTCCGTCAGCATCCGCGCCAAAACCGAATCTATGAGCCACAATATATGGATTATACGCCACTATATTTCCCTCTCCCATTCTTATCTTATTGAATAATACGTGAAAGAAAGAAGAAACATTCGTTTTATACAAAAAAAAACTAAGCCTGCTAAAACTCAGCAGGCTTAAGTTAGATACAGTCTTGTAAAGAAACTTTATGCCGGACCACTAGGCGCTTGATTAACATTCATGTTCATCGGATTGTTTAACGTATTATCTACGTTCAATTCCATAGCAACTTGTGGTGTATTCTCTTCCGGATCCGGTTCAGTACCAACAACTTGCGGTAAGTCCCTTATACCGGAAGCAGCCATATCATTAATGTGCGCGGCGTGTGCCTGTTGTAAATATTCAGCCATCTCATCGCCTAATTTGGCTTTATCTGCTATCTCATACAACGCAATGAGCGCAACGTTATCTTCTGCCTGATTAGAGCGCTCCGCCATCTCAAGATCACCCTCTTTTGCATCAGCCCCCATACCTGCAGCCAATTGCGCCTCAGGAATGCCGGCAAACATCATAAATCCGTAAACGGCTTGAATCACTTGATTTGTATCAGACGGTGGCGGGAAATCACCTGCCTCCATGGCCTCATGAACCATTTGCGCACCTTCACTCAAATTCTGACTGCGGCTACCTTGAAAACGTAACATGGATTGATCAACATCACGCTCAATGGCATGCATCAAACCAAGCTCACCGCTTGATACATCAGCACGCTCTTTCAAATCTGCCAAAGCATCTTCATTGCCGGTATCACCCAGCTTTAAAGAAATGATATCCGCATCATATTTTTCAAAGTCAGGATTAATCAGAACATCTGCAAAATACTGCTCACGTTCTGCTTCAGAGTTTAAATCATTAGGATTGTTATCCTCAAAAGGAGGTTGCGCAACCATATTTCAATACCACCTGGTTAATTATTAGTTAACATCATTCTACACAATATACATGTATAAACGCAAACAAATTACGTCAAAAGCCTTTTTCACGCCGCATCACGCATGAAAACAGGCTCATCACTATCCCCATCGCATACCTTCTCAAGTATTCCGCGTTCTGTGATATATCCGGTAACCAAGCGCGCAGGCGTAATATCAAAGGCAGGATTCGCCCCTTCTGAGAGCGTAATTTGGAAATCTTCCACGCCGCCTTGTTCATTCATACCCGTCATATGGGTGACTTCACGGGCGGATCGCTCCTCAATCGGGATCAGGTCGCCGCTTTCCATTGTATAATCAATAGTCGGGTAAGGCAGCGCAATGTAAAAAGGCACATTATTATCTTTCGCCGCCAAAGCCTTCAGATACGTGCCGATTTTATTACAAACATCCCCGTTACGTGTAACGCGGTCTGTTCCGACCAGACAAAGATCAACTTGCCCTTTTTGCATTAAATGTCCGCCCGCATTATCGGCGATAACGGTGTGCGGCACGCCGTGCTGTTGTAATTCATAGGCCGTTAACAGCGCCCCCTGATTACGCGGCCGTGTTTCATCGACCCATACATGCACATTTATGCCCTCATCATGAGCCATATATATAGGCGAGCTGATCGTGCCGTAATCAACAGTCGCAAGCCACCCAGCATTACAATGCGTCAAAATATTAAGCGGCGCGCCGTTTTTCGCCTCTGCCATCTTACGCAACAGCGGTAAGCCATTCAGGCCAATATTACGGTTAATTTCGACATCCTCATCACAAATTTCCTGCGCGCGCTTATATGCGGCAGAAACGCGATCCTCGCCCTGATAAGGTTTTACCGCAGAGACCATCTCATCCAAAGCCCAGCGCAAATTAACGGCCGTCGGCCGCGTTGCAAGCAGTGTCTTATAAGCGGCCTCAAGATTTTCATCCGACGCATCCTTACGAAGCGCAAGACACAAACCGTAAACACCGGTCGCAGCAAGTAAAGGCGCTCCGCGCGTCCACATTTCACTAATCGCACGCGCCGCTTGCTCCATTTCCGTCAGCTTTACATGCTCTAATTTCCAAGGAAGTTGGCGTTGATCAAATATCCGAACAGACCAACCGTCTTCATTTACCGCGATTGAACGATAATGCACACCATCAATTTTCATAAAATATCTCCGTATTTATGCGTCTACGACTTCGGGAAGGATGTCATCGAAATCTGCACAAACTTTATGACCATAGGAATCCGGCATCGCCCTTTCACGATCCAAAATAATCACATTAAACCCTGCGCTAGAGGCAGCTGTAATTTCCTCAATACTATCGGACAAGAACAAAATCTCACTGGCCGGTACACTTATATCCTGCGCGATTTTTTCGTAACTTTCAGGAACCTTCTTACCGCCTATATTCGTGTCGTAATACCCTGAGAAAAGCGGCGTTAAGTCCCCTTCTTTTGTGTGACCGAACAACAGTTTTTGCGCAGGCACAGACCCTGATGAATAAACATACAGGTCAATCCCCTGATCTTTCCAACGTTTCAGACCGTGCAAGGCATCATCATATATATGCCCAACCAACTCACCGCTCTTATAACCTTCTTCCCAAATCATACCCTGCAAAGTTTTCAGGGGCGTGATCTTTTGATCTTCATCAATATAACGCAGCATAACCTCAATCACCTCTTCCAGGTTAAGCTCCGGGTTGCGCTCCTCTTCGCGCACAGCATCTAAAAGATCGGCAATCTCGGCATCGTTATCCCACACATAATCAGGAAGATTATTATATGCGTAAGGAAACAACGAATCTTTCACGAAAGACAATGAGGATGTTGTCCCCTCAATATCTGTTACGATCGCTCTGATATTATCTGACATCGACTAAGCGGCCTCTTCTTGATTGTTATCAAACTTTGGAAATGCTTCGGCAATTTCATCACCTGTGAAATCAGCAACCCAGCCTTCCTTGGATGTAAACATGCGAATACATGTTAAATGAGGCTCAGGCCCCATATCGAACCAATGCTTGGTTCCTGTCGGCACGCTCATCAAATCGCCGCGTTCACATAATGTCATGTAAACTTTGCCATCCACGCGTAAGTAAAAGATCCCCGCGCCCTCAACAAAGAAGCGCACCTCATCTTCGCTGTGTGTATGCTCACTTAGGAATTTATTACGAAGCTCATCCTTTTGCGGATGATCAGAAGCCAAACGAATTACATCAACAGACTGATAGCCGTTTTCTGTTTTCAAACGGTCAATATCATCTGCATAGGCACGCATTACTGCCTCATCATCCGCATCTTCGGGAAGCGGCTCTTGGGTTTCCCATCGCTCAAAACGAACATTAATTTTATTCAGTTCTTCCGCGATAACAGAACCATCTGTTGTATCCAAAATAATGTTATCAGGCTGCGTGTCCGGGTATAGCGTTAATCGGCTCATCCTTTTTTCCTTCCTGTATATTTATAAGTCTAGCATGCATCTCACATGAAAGCAGCATTTCTGTTGCTTCTATTACGCGCAAAGCTTCATTCATATCCTTGCCCCAACCATAAATACCATGGCACCTAATCATAAAGACAGGTGTTTGCGGCGCGGATTTTAAAACAGGCATAACGCGATCAGATAGCTCTGAGATATCTTGAGTGTTTTCAAACACGGGTAAATCAACGGCAATATCGTGCGTCTCGACCCCGGGATACGCCTTCAGCATTTCATACTGCTCAAGACGGAAGACATCACCATCTTTTAAAGGCCTTGTTAAAACAGTATTCGGCACCGAATGTGTATGCAAAATTGCGTTTACTTCGGGGTGTAAATCATAGATCACACAATGCAATAACGTCTCTGCCGACGGCTTTTTATCTTCCAGCGGATTGCCCTGCAAATCAGCACGCATGACGCATTCTGGTTTCAAGTGCCCCTTGTGATATCCTGAAACAGTGATTGCCATTTCATTATCACCCGTACGCACAGAATAATTTCCGCTGGTCGCGGGCGCAAGCTGCAGTGCGTCCAACCGCTTTCCTGCGGCAATAATATCGTGAACGGCTTGTTCGTATAATCCAGTCATATCCCTGTTATAGTCAAAGGATTCCTCTTAGGCAAATGCTATTAAAGGCTGGATTATACTATTCCATAAACGTTTCTATGGTGACATCACTTTGAAAGATTGTCGCAAAGGAATTGTCAGGAATTTCATTCCACTTATTATCGTAATCATCCAAGGGCTCTGACACGGCGACAATATTCTCCTCAGGGAAATAACTTGCCCCTTCTACCGGGCAATCAACCCCATCAATCCACCCTGACTCTGCGGAATAAAACTGCGTTTTGCTCTTCGCGTTTTTCGCGTAACGCAAAGTATGAACTTTTTGACCGTCACTAATGGCACAAGACAGATTTAACCTACCGTCACGCATACCGTTATCAACCAACGCTTTTTCCACGCGCTCCACCATTTTACGCAATCCCTCTTTCGGGTTTTCCTGTAAACCGTATGTTAAAGCCAAGAAGAAAAACGTCTCACTATCTGTTGTTCCCCGCAAATCAGGATAAAGTTCGGGCGCGATATCCATCTGTAAATCACGGCGTATTTTTTTAAACTCTGACACATCGCCATTATGTTGAAACAGCCAATTTTTATGTTTAAACGGATGACAATTACTCTGTTGCACCGCCCCGGTTGTGGTGGCGCGCACATGCGCAAAGAAAATTCGAGAGCGAATCTGCTTACATAATTCGCGTAAGTTTTGATTACTCCACGCAGGCCTTGGGTCTTTATACAACCCCGGCTCAGGCTTTTCAGCATACCATCCAATCCCAAACCCATCGCCGTTTGTAGACATTAAACTGCCGTCAGAGCGAAAGTTCATTTCTGTGTTAAAACTCTGCTCAACAAGAGAATGGGCAGGAAGCGTAATTAATTGTTCAATAAAAATCGGTTGCCCAGAATAGGCGATCCAGCGGCACATAAGTAGTTACTCTCAATAAAAAAAATAAAAAAGATTAGAATTTGCTGTAAAGCACTATAAAGCTTACAAAAAACTCACCCTTACACAAGTAAAAACATCAATTACAAACATAAATCTGTGCACTGTATTTGCACTCAAGCCATAAAATAAGTATAATTTGCGCAAATTTCAGGAAATCGGCGGAAACAGCTAGTTCCACCCTCACTTAGTAATAATAAGATTAGGGCCCGCTTTCAACAAACTGAATATAATTATGTAAAATAAACACGGAAAGGGTTGATTATGAGAATCGGTATTCTTACATCAGGCAATGAAGAAGAAGACAATCGCCTACTAGAAGCAGCAAAAGAACGCGGTCATGAGGCACGCTTACTACATCTATTAAAATGTAGTGTCGGTGTATGCCCTGACTTCCCCGAAGTTTACTATGAGGGGGAACCGATTGCGCAGGAAATCGATCTTATTATCCCTCGCATTGATACGCCGCACACTGAATATGGCTTTACCATTTTGCGACAGTTCCAGTCCATGCACATCTTTACGACCGACAAAGCACGCGCGCTGGAGCTTGGACGTGATAAGCTAAGATGCGTTCAAAGGTTGCTCCGTCAAAACGTGCCCTTCCCGTCGACCGGGTTCGCGCATTCAACCGAAGACTTTGACAATATTATTAAAACAGTTGGCGGCGTTCCGCTGATCATCAAATTGGTTGAAGGCACAGAAGGCGTTGGCGTATTCCTCGCAGACAATATGAAACACGCCGTAAACCTACTAAAAACATTCAGCCAGCTTTCAACACCGTTATTGGTTCAAGAATTTATCGAAGAATCATCAGGTAAAGATATTCGCGCCTTCGTTGTTGGTGACGAAATTGTCGCAACAATGCAACGCATATCTAAAGATGGTGACTTCCGTGCAAATATCGCTCTTGGCGGAGAGAGTCAAACTGTTGAGCTCACCGATCTTGAAAAAGAAATCACCATGAAGGCCGTTCAGGCCATCGGCATTAATGTTGCCGGTGTGGATCTGATCAGATCGAAAAAAGGGCCTCTTGTGATAGAAATCAACACCTCGCCGAACTTTGGCGGCAAATGGGGACTTGAGGACATTTCAGGCGTTGACGTGGCAGGTAAAATCATTGACTATGCCATTCAGCAAAAGCTAAAAAAGCAGCATGATGGCTCGCTTGGCATTCTGAAAGAAGCGGTCTAAAAGCCAGTCTGGCGATGCATACGCACGCAAGGCACATTATCAACACATAGGGATTTCGATTACGAAGCACTCTTTTACTTTAGAAGGTAAACGACATGAGAATAGGTATTTTAACATCCGGCAATGAGCACGAAGACAACCGCCTTAAGCAAGCTGGGGAGGACAAAGGTCACGATGTTAAACTGCTAGACCTCAAAAGATGTAGCCTGAGTGTATGTATGAATGAGCCTGAAGTTTATTATGACGGCGTGTCCATTTCTAATGACTTCGATATCATCATCCCCCGTATTGATACGGATCAAACAGAGTATGGCCTTACAATCCTAAAGCAATTTGAGGCCATGCACATCCTGACAACAGATCGCCCGCGCGCCATACAGTTAGGCCGTGATAAACTGAGATGTGTTCAGAGGTTGCTACGTGAAAAGGTCCCCTTCCCATCGACCGGTTTCGCACATTCAACCGAAGATTTTGACAACATCATTAATACAGTTGGCGGCGTTCCGTTGATCATCAAACTGGTCGAAGGCACGGAAGGCGTGGGCGTTTTCCTTGCGGATGATATGAAACATGCGGTTAACTTACTCAAAACATTCAGCCAACTATCCGTACCTTTGATTGTTCAAAAGTTCATCGAAGAATCCGCAGGCACAGATATTCGCGCATTTGTCGTTGGCGGAGAGATTGTTGCATCAATGCAGCGCCAATCACAAGACGGAGACTTCCGCGCAAATGTTGCACTAGGTGGTGACACACATAGTGTCGTCCTGACGGATGAAGAGAAGGATATCGCCCTGAAAGCCGCACAAGCAATCAAAATAAACATCGCTGGCGTGGACATCATCAGATCGAACAAGGGCCCTCTTGTGATTGAAATTAACGTAGCCCCGGGATTTACCGGACTGGAAAGCACATCAGGAACAAATGTTGCAGGGCGTATCATTGATTTTGCCGTAAACATGGTAGAAGAAAACCGAACAAAACGCGCACCATTAACAAACCCGTAAAATTGCTTTATAAAGATTACATCCAAACGCACAGATTATCAGAAAGCACACCTTATGAAGCTGACGCGGGTACAAATTGTTATTATTTGCGGACTGGCGCTTTTTGTCTTGGTGATCGGCCTGATTGTTTCGCCACCGAACCTAAAAACTGAAGATCAAACCCCTCTGACAAGTGCGCCCAGCATGCCGGAACGAAGCATCCAAGCATCGAAAGAACCGGCAAAGGCGCTTATACTCTCTCCGGAGCGCTTTGAAGAGAAGCGCCACCTAAAGACGGATAAAAAGACCAAAATCCAAAACAGCCTCAATTACCTGATCCATTCCCCGCAAAAACCATGGCCGAAGGGAATTAAATTTCCTGTCATCATACATCTGCGCGATAATAACGACACAGCCTTTAGCGCAGAATACATCACACAAGACCAAATGGCGTACCACTTTCCCGCCTTTTCAATCGTGCCTGACCTTAGAAACCAATTTCGCGGCGCACTATCAAAAGACTATAACAACCTTCCTGATTTGAAATTTGCGCATGAACGCTATCAAGAAGAACGAGATACAGTCGATTATAAAAAACTGCGCGAAGATTCTGCCTTGGTCACCAAACCCATACTTGCCCTGTTGGATGATTTGGAATCAGAACTGCCCATCGACAAAAACCAAATATATCTGATCGGGTGCGGTTATGGCGGCGCAACCGCATTTAGCCTGATCGAAGCAAGGCCACAAAAATTTGCATCGGCCGTTATTATAAACAGCGCATGGGACACTCAAACCCAAAACAAATTAACAAAGACACCAATCCTAATGTTAAACGGGAAAAAGAATGGCGTGTTTTCAAGTTTTATTGCACAAAGTCTTTCTAACCAAATCAATAAAAGCGGCGGCAAAACTATATTCCAAGCCTACGACTCCATGCCCCATACTTGCTCCTATAAAAGCCTATATTCAAATAAAATGTGGAAGTGGATGTTTGCACAGAGCCGACAATAGGACAAAAAAAACCCCGCAACATGGCAGGGCTTTTTCGAAAATATAAACTGATAATTAAGCAGCCATAGCTTGTGTAGCTTTTTGAACCGCCTTGTTGATTTCAGTATTAACAGGCTCTGCACTATCTGTCAGAACTTTAACACCGATTTCAGAAATCTTTGTCGCACCAGCCATGAAGTCATCAAAGTTAGCTTGAACGATTTTATTTTGCACTTCTGCAAACTCATTAATCGTCTTGCTTCCCATTGCTTCTTTCACGAAGTTAGCTTGCTTTTCAGCAGAGCTTTGCGCCAACGACATCACTGTTCCAATGATATCTTCAACACCTTTCATAAAAATGGCTGAAGATTTTGTGCACGCATCTGAATACTGAGTACCAAAATCTGTCGTTTCCTTCATCAACTTATCAAACTGTGTTGTTGATTTGCTCATAATAATCTCCATAATTTTACTGATACTCGAGACGCAGAGAACCATCCCTCTACGCAATAAAAAGTATCAAACTATTTTGCGTTGCACAACGCTTCTTTTTTATAAAATTTTGTGCACCTTTTGTCAATAATTTTTTTGTGCACTGCACAATTACATAATAGCACAAGATCTTTACTTTGTAAAAATAGACAGACACGGCAAAAAAATGTATAATGTGTCCTTGTTCTTTCGCAGGGTTTCCAGCGATTTATTGGGTTATTTTATTTCTTATCTTGGCTCTTATGATTACAGAAAAAAATACATCGCAGCTCCGGAACAGCTGGGAATTGGCTATTCCCAAATCACTCGGCCTGTTCACATTTATTTGCTTGTTGATGGTATGGAGCCTGTTACTCATACCAACGCATGCACACGCCAAACAAAATTCCGACCGTGTGTAACCTGAAAAATACGCGGCATTTATAATGGATGCAGATACGGGACTAATCCTTCATAGAGAAAATGCAAATAAAACACTCCACCCCGCTTCACTTACAAAAATGATGACTTTGCTGATGGTGTTTGACGCCCTTGAGCGAGGAAAGATAAAGTTACACAGCCGCGTAAGAATATCCAAACACGCCGCAAGCATGGTTCCCAGTAAATTGGACTTACCTGTGGGCTCCTCTATCAAAGTAGAAGACGCCATTTATTCTTTGGTCACAAAATCTGCCAACGATGTTGCAGTTGCACTAGGAGAAAAACTTGCCGGATCAGAGGCAGGCTTCGCATTAATGATGACCAAGAAGGCTCGCGAGATCGGCATGACCAAAACCCGATTTAAAAATGCGTCTGGTTTACACGACCCAAGGCAGGTGAGCACAGCGCGCGACATGGCGCGCCTTGCCAGAACAATTATTACAAAATACCCGAAATACTATCATTATTTCTCTACTGAAAAATTCAGCTATCAGGGAAAAACATACAAAAGCCACAACAGGCTGATGAAAACGTATAAAGGTATGGATGGCATGAAAACCGGATATATCCGCGCATCCGGCTTTAACTTAGTGAGTTCAGCAGTAAGAAATGACCGCCGTGTCATCGGCGTTGTTTTTGGTGGCCGCACAGGAAAGCTAAGAAACGCACAAATGAAGTTACTGTTGGATCAGGCCTTTGAAAAGCTTGATAACCTGCAAATCGCAAACGCGCACGTCCCCATTCCGCAGAAAAAGCCCGAGGCCGTTCTTGAGCTTGCCAATATTGAGCCTGCCCTACAAAACGCCCAAATATTAGAACAGGCGCAAAATAAAGAAGCCCCACTGCCCGATATTCGCCCCGCGAAGGTATCCCGTTGGGACATGCTGGATTCTTCGGTGCACAATTCCATGTTTAACCGTATGATTGGTGAAGGTGATTATGACATCACTGTTCGCAACCGTATTGAAACCGGCCTGATTGCAATTTCAGCCCACCTAAGCGAGCACACTAATTACGCCGCCATCAATATTACGCCCGACAAAAAACCCGAAATAACAAACGCAGCAATTAACAATGACTTTGCGCAACCGGGTGTTTGGGCAATTCAAATCGGCGCCTTTACCACGCGTGATCGCGTTGACCTGGCCATCGCCAAAACCATACAAAAATTACCCGAAGATTTAAGACATGGCAAAAGCAGTATCGCCCCCCTTAAAACTGCGCAAGGGTGGATATACAGAGGGCGCCTGGAAGGATATAGCAAAGCAGCAGCAAATGACGCATGTAAAATCCTTGATGACTGTATAGCAATCTCTCCAAATGCAAAATAATACAAAGGTCCGAGCATGACGGACACCTCCAAGAAAACACCCCCACGACCCCCATCAGATGAGCGGGGAAATGTTTTATTTATCGTATTGCTTGCCATCGTTTTAATCGGCGCCCTAACCGCAGCATTGAGGGGCACCACACAAAGCAGCGCGCACATAGACAAAGAGAAACTGATTATAAAAGCCGCCGAAGTTAAAAGCCATGCGCACGAAATTGAGCGAGCGATTTTATACATCATGCAAAACGGAAAAAGCGAAAGCGACATCAGGTTTGCACACCCTGATGCCCCGACAGATTATGGCGATCTTGACAATGATAGCGATACGACCGATCAGGTATTTTCCCCCCACGGCGGAAGCGCCACATACAGACCGGCACCTGAGGGTATTAATGACGGAAGCAATTGGGAGTTTTACGGACAAACCAACCTGCCGAGCACAGGAACAGACGCAGCAGAGTTAATTGCCGTACTCCCCAACGTGACAGAGACCTTTTGCCAACAAATCAACAAAGATATTGGATTTACTGCACAACCGCGTGACAGCGGCACTTGCGTCAATAGCGGGTCGTCCGGACGATTTGATGACACAACCCAATTTAATTCATCGCCAAACACAACAACAACAGGCACATTTTCAATCACCCCTGTTTCACAAGCATGCATTCAATGCGTAAGCGACGGAAGTTACCATTATGTGTATGTATTGATGGTGCGGTAAATTATTTCTTCACGCGAAAAATCTCAGGTTCATTCTCTGACATTTTCTTAATTTCACGTGACAATGGCATCGTGTAATCAAACTGGCCTACAATATTCTGAGACGACGTATCAACCACGCGCAAATATACATCGACAGTTTTAACCTTCACGGCATAAGACCCTCTTAATACGAAATCCGCTTGCGGCATTACTTTCGGCTTTGGGTATAAAGACTGGTTACCGTAGGGTGTAACATTGTGCAGCAAAACCTGATAGCCCAGCTCTTGCAAACGCAAGCCAATCCCCTCAGACACATAAGAGCCAAATGGTGATGTAATGCCCGGTTGATCAACCTCATCCAATGGCATAGCCACAAGAATATTATGTGCAGACACATGTTTTTTTATCTGTGATTGCAAAAAGTCAGCCGCAGCATAATTCTTTTCTTTTAAGTTTACTTTGGGGTCCGAAAACACCCCATAAGACGTTGCGGCTAACGTCGCGCTTGCGGCCTTAAATGTCAGAACTTCATTCCCGCAAGATGCAATAAAAGGCATACAAGCAATCAACAACACATAAGTCGATATGTTCCTGATCTGCATTTAACGCCTACCCCTCTTCACTTTGATCAACAGACATGTGACATGACGGTACGGTTAGACCAGGCATATTCACACTCTTGAAATCATAAAGCGGGACCTCATAAAAACCACCGACAACGTCCTGAGGGGTATTCTTTGAAACATTGATCGCCAAGGCTAAATATACATTTTGATACCCCCCTTCAGCGTTACTTGCATAACATTCCGGAACAGTATCAACAGCAACAAAATCAAGTGTTACCGCATTAACAGGCGTGTTTGTAAGAAGATAACCACGCTCTGTCAGTTCCTCACGAACCAGATGATCAAAGCTTGTATAAAATGCAGAATTCTCAGAAATCTTTAAATAAATTTCATCAACGCTAAAAGAGAGTTTTTGGTCAAGTTTTTCTACCAAATCCTCTGCAGCATATCTCATATCCTTCAATGCTGTTGCATTTTTTTGATTAGAATAACTATAGCCGATATCCTTCGTCTTCGGCCCGGGCGCTGATTTATATGGCTGACCATATGATGCATAACCACGAGGAAATGGGTTAGGCTTACCCGCACATGCTGTTAAAGCAAACGTAGCAACACATATTGTACCGAAAGAGAGAAAAGAACGCATAACACCAACCTTTAAAAACAGAAAGAATAAGAACTTCTGGGTGGTGATTCTAACAACTCTTTGCCAATAGGTACAGCGTTATTGAAAAGAAGGCATCACAAAGCTGTTAAGAGCATAGCCGCCCGCCTGTTAAGCGCGCATCTTCTCTATGGAGTTTGTTGTGCTATGGCCATCATAAACAGGCATAACATCAACCACACCACCATTTCGAACAACCGTAGGTGCCTCAGGTATTTGATCAACGGTGTAATCGCCGCCCTTAAAATATATATCAGGCTGTATCTGATCCAATAGATCACACGCCGTATTGTCATCACCCGCCTGTTTGGCGCCAAATAACACGACCATATCAACAGACCCCAGCGCGGATAAAACGCGCGCTCTGGATGCTTCATCATGTACGGGGCGCTCCGGCCCCTTCAAAACCTGAACAGAAGAATCACTATTTAAACCAACGATAAGACGATCACATTTCTTACGCGCATCATTTAGATACGTCACATGCCCGAAATGTAAAATATCGAAACACCCGTTTGTAAAACCAACCTTCAAGCCCCGTGCTTTCCAACGTTGAACTTCTTCCCTCGCCTCAGACCAACTTAAAACCGGAGCCTGACGAACGCGCTCAATATTTGGGCGTTTTTCCTGCCCCGCCTTAACAATGTCGAAATCTGCATCATGATGCTCTAACGTTTTCATTAACTCATCCGCCCTTATCGGCGCAGTACCAACTTTCGACACAACAATAGAACCGGCAACATTCGCCAAAGAGGCTGCCTTTACAATACTCGCACCTGCCGCCAAAGAGGCCGCAATCGTCGCAATAACGGTGTCGCCGGCACCTGACACATCAAACACCTCAATATCTGATGCGCTTCTGATGTGCACCGGCTCACTCTCCCGATCCGCAATTACACTCATCCCGTCTTTTGAACGTGTTGCGATCACCGACTTAATACCGCTTTGCTCTATTAATTTACGAGCCGCGCCCCTAACATCCTCATCTGAATCAACAGCCATACCACCGGTTGCATCTGACAACTCCTTTTTATTCGGCGTGACGATATCTGCGCCGCTGTAAATGCTGTAATCATAGCCCTTTGGATCAACCAATACCGGAACACCATTTTTATTCGCTTCGCCAATCAAAGCCTTTATAAAGTTCGGAGTTAACAACCCCTTCCCGTAATCAGACAGAATCATGACCTGCACATTGGGCAAAATCTCCACAGCTTTGGCCATCAATTCCTTCACAGTGTCTTCTGAAATATGCTCGATACGCTCATAATCCGTGCGTAATAATTGCTGATGGCCGGCCAAAAATCGGGTCTTAACGATCGTAGTGCGCCCGTCAACAGCCAACAGACCGCCGGTTTCCACCCCACCTTTTTCGGCCACAGATTTTAAAATACGCCCCTCATCATCATTGCCTATCGTCGAAAGCACATACCCTGTGCAACCCAAATTAATAAGGTTTGCCAGAGTGTTACCCGCGCCACCAAGCATCATGGTCTCTCTCGAAACAGATAGAACAGGAACCGGACTTTCGGGGGAGATACGCTCCACCTTACCATAGACAAAACGGTCCAACATAATGTCCCCAACAACCAAAACCGACGCTTTTTCCATCGACTTCACAATATTCACATCATTTTGATCATGGGCGTTCATATTAAATTCACCTGCATATTATTAAAAAATATCCCTGTTTATGAGCGTTTGTTAGGAATTCGTCAATCTTTCTCATGTTTAATAGTATAGCGATATTAGGCAATCAAGGCTTCTGGTTAAAGGGCGAGAAGGTGAAAATAGATAAAATAATGACAAACGAAACAACGGCCACTGTACAAAAAACAGGTGTTTTCAACAGAATTAAGCACCATTTACACCGCAATAAAATCGGTGAACTTCTTGTCATTAAAGGAATTATCAGCCCGAACCAGCTTCGTCATATCTTAAAATTACAAAAAGATACACACAAGCCGTTAGGCATGATCCTGCAAGAGCTTAACCTTATCAGCAAAGGGCAACTTACGCGCCTGTTGTGGAGGCAAAAGGCCATCAGGGTATCAGCGGCTCTTATGCTTTACACAATGTCTTTCGGCGGATTCATGAAAACATCACATGCAGGGGATATTAAAGACATCCCGTCACAAGTGACCCTTGCCTCCGCAAGCGCATCATCATTTAAACCGATACATCGCTACCCCTCTTTATTTGGGGCAGATGAAAAACAATCCAAGAACCTAAAAGCTTTCACTAAATGGATTGATATGTTCGATCGTTTTGACAAAGAGTTAAAACACTCCGGCAATCAAAAGATCGTCGAAAAAGTCAAAAAGGAAATCGCGCAATATAAATCCAACTCTATTCATGAAATGGCCAAAAACGTCAATGCAATGATGAACAAGCAACGTTACATCATTGACAGCAAAAATTGGGGTAAATCTGACTATTGGGCGACCCCGGTGGAATTCATGAAAAACGGTGGAGATTGCGAAGATTTCGCCATCGCGAAATACGTTGCATTAAGAGCGCTTGGCGTTCCTGAGGCACGTATGCGCATTGCCATTGTACAAGATCAGATCAAAAACATGCCTCATGCCATACTCATCGTATATTCAGATAAGGGCGTTGTGATATTGGACAATCAAATCAAAGAAGTTCGCAGGGCTGACAGCATCCAGCACTACAAACCGATTTTCTCTATTAACAGAACCGCATGGTGGCTTCACACAACACCCGCCCCTGCATCTGACAGATCATCAAGTACGATTGTCGCATCGGCGAAATAACAAGAAATTTCTGGCAATTTAAAACGGTCCCTTGCTATAAAAATTACAAGCACGAGGAACGGAAATCATTATGCCTGAAACGCCAAATACATACGGCCCCTATGGGATTCTTGAAATTAGCTCTAACACAGTACATTTCTCTGTTACATTTCCTGACAACAACATCCAAAGCACCATTGATGAAAAAGTAAAATGTGGCCTGGGAAATTATGAAGCAGGCAGCAAAGCCCTCAATGCAACCGGCAAAGAAAAGGCGATTGAGATGATCGCTGCGTATAAAAGAAATTTCATCGACCCAATTGAATTCACCGAGTTTGCAGCAATTGCCACCGGCGCATTACGCGAAGCAACGGATGCGCAAGAGTTCCTCAGTTATTTAAAAGATGAATTGGACATCGATGTGCAAGTGTTGAGCGGAGAAGAAGAAGCATACTACGCCGCCTTGGGGGTTGCCTCATCATTTAAAAACGCAAACGGCGTTATGTTTGATCAGGGTGGTCGCTCTTCAGAATTTGTTATTATTCAAAACGGGCAACTCACAGATCCCGTCAGCCTACCTCTGGGAACTTTTGCAATCGCAGAGCAAAAAGACCCTGAAAAATACATAAAACAGCAACTAGAAAAACTTCCCGACGCATACAGATCCGGGGAATTTGAAACATTATACGCCGTAGGAGGAAGCCCTCGCCGTTTATTGAAATCACATAAAAAGCGCACAGACACTGCAGGAAAGCTACATGGCTACACTATCCCCGTATCTGAGGCCGCAACACTTTCAAAAGACGTTATTGATGCCTCAGAAGACACATTAAAGGATGAGTTTTATATCAGTGAAAAACGCCTTACGCTTGTCCCTGCAGCGGCGCAGCTCGTCTCGCAGCTTTCCGAAAACCTTAACATCCAAAAAATCACAGCATCCAAACACGGGCTAAGGCATGGCCTTTTACATGAAATGATAAGCCAGCCACAACCCGACGCGGATGAGCATAGCTTCGAGCCGAACTTACACCCGCAGGTCGTAAACGGATAAATCCTTATTTATAATAATTGGTGAATGCCTTAAAGACCGGGTTCATCGCTGTGCTCAGATGACGCAAGAAGTAACTCATTGGCATCTGCATCATAAGCCATATATCCGGGCAGCTTATTCACAGCTTCTTGACCTACAATAATATGAGTATCATCATTATCAGAGGCCGGACCTTCAAAAGGCTCCGCTTTCGAATATTCACTATAGGCAACACCACCAACCAAAGCAGCAACCAATACACCAGCCCTTAACAAACGTCCGGTAATAAGATGATCATGCTCTGCTTCAACATCATCCAAACGCTTATTCATGTCTTCAATCGCTTCTTGCGCGGTCAAATTTTTCTTAGGATTCGGTTTAGGGCCGTGTAAATCAGTACCCCAATCATATCGCGTTAAACCAACCTCCGCTCTGCCGTCCATCCATGAACGCCATGCTTGGTGGTCAACCTCAAACCTAATACCTTTCGGACCGGAACGGATCACTGATCTAAACTTACCGGTTCTGTGGCCATATGTAGTTTTCTCTAAAAGCCCGAAATTACAAATCAATTTCGGCTCATCTTCTTTGCCACGCTGCTCAATGCGTAGGGGTTTCAAGTGAGGGAACATAAACAATGTCGACAAGTTCCCCCTCATTTTAGCATAACGAGGCTTCAGAGCCTCCATAACGGTTTCCAGCGCACGACGTTTTGTCGCATTCACAGCAATACGCTGATCCTTTACTTCTTTCGCCAGCTGTGCGCGCCCTTCAGGCGTTTCATTAAGCTTTTTACGTCTTTCCTGCTCCGCTTTTTCCGCTTCTTTTTGTTTCTTTTGGCGCTCTTCTTCGTCTAATTTTTCTTGCTCTCTTTTACGCGCAGCTTCCGCATTTGCCTTTCTTTGGCGCTCTATTTCGATGGCTTCATCCGCCAGCCTTTTCTTTCTGCGCTCTTCTTCTAATTCACGCTCTCTCGCGTCTCTTTCTATCCGCGCACGGCGCTCGGCTCTATCAATAGCCTGACTTGCAATTTCCCGTAACTCTTCAGGAGTGAAGTCCTTCTTCGATTTCACTCCGCCCTTCTCCGCATGCTCTTGCGCCTTTTCATAGGCTTGCTGCGCACGATCCAATGCATCAGATGTCTCTGCGCGCGCCGCTTCGATTTCTTCCGGATTCGCATCAGGGTTATCCGCTTGCTCTTCTACTTTACGAACCATGTCTTCTGCCACACTGACAGCAACCTGCGCAACCTGCACCATCTCTTGTAATTGTTTTGAAATATCTTCAGAACCGGGGGCCACATCATCACTAGGAACTTTTGGCTCAACCAATATAGCTCGCTCTGAATTAGTAGTATTTCCCTTGCTACCCGCTTGTGTAAGAGGCTTTGACTCAATATCTTCAGCACTCATAACCTTATTCCTGTGTTTTATTCACCCAATCCCACACAATGTGAAATTTAATTTTTTTAAACTGTAAATTTATAGCACAATAATACAGTCCCTATCAAACATTCATAGAGATTTTAACATAAGATCATGACGAAATCCCTAAAACGAGGCTTACTTACTCCCCTTTTTTTGAAATTGCCAGAAAAAAAATATTCTTTTTTTAAATTTTTTGTCGATCACCTTGCATCAGGCGGCTTTGCTGGATTTTTGCTGCTCCACAACATCCGCACAGCGGTTACACAGGTGACCTGTTTCAGCAGATACTTCAGGCAGAACCTTCCAGCAGCGCTCACATTTCTCGCCTTCGGCTTTTTGAATCGAAACAACAGCCTCACCCTTTTCAACGCTAACCTGTGAAACGATACAGATATCAGCCATATCAGCAGCCATATCAAGAACACTCTCAGATGATGTCCTCACGATAGGCGCGGCCTCTAGTGAAGAACCAAGTTCCTGACTAGCGCGCATTGGCTCGATGGCTTCTTGCACTGACTTACGTACAGCCATCACATCTGCCCATTTACCCGCAAGCGCATCATTCTTCCAAGCCTGCGGCACCGCGGCGAATTCACGCAAATGCACACTTTGTGCATCCGTAAACACGCCTTCGGGGCGATGGCTCCATGCTTCTTCGGCTGTGAAACACAAAATCGGCGCAAGCCAGGCTGTCAATGAATCATAAACCGCGGCAAGCACAGTACGGCATGCTTTACGCTCATAGCTATCCGCCGAGTCGCAATACAAACGATCTTTGCGGATATCGAAATAGAATGAGGATAGCTCTGCGTTACAGAAATCATGCAAGCGCTTAGCGAGTTTTCCAAATTCATAATTTTCAATCGACTCACGCACAAACACATCCATCTCCGCCAAGAGATGCAGCATATATTGCTCCAACTCGGGCAGGTCTTTCGGATTGCTCAGATCAACTTGCTCATCCTTGGTAAATCCTTCAAGCGCACCAAGAAGGAAACGCAGCGTATTACGCAAACGACGATATAGGTCACTGGTGTTTTTCAGCGTGTCCTTACCAATGCGGATATCCTCATTATAATCAGACAGCATCACCCACAAACGGATAATATCCGCGCCGTATTGCTCCATCATCTTAAGAGGATCAACGACATTGCCCAGCGATTTGGACATTTTATAGCCCTTCTCATCCAGAACAAAACCATGGGTCAGAACGTTTTTATATGGCGCTTTGCCCTTTGTTCCGACACTTTCAAGCAAGGATGAGTGGAACCACCCGCGGTGCTGGTCAGAGCCTTCTAAATACAGATCAATCTGATCCACGCCTTCGTAACATGGCCATGTTTGTGTATCACCAACCACAAACGCGTGCGTTGAGCCCGACTCAAACCACACATCGACAATGTCAAACACCTGCGTGTAATCATTGGCGTCATATTCATTACCAAGGAAGCGCTGCACCGCGCCTTCTTGCCACCACGCATCCGCGCCTTCTTCTTCGAACGCTTCGCCGATACGATCAAACACAGCCTTATCATTCAGCACATCGCCTGTTTCCTTATGCAGGAATAGCGCAATCGGCACGCCCCAAGCGCGCTGGCGCGAAATACACCAATCAGGGCGGTTTGCAATCATCGCATTGATGCGCGCCTCACCCTTTGCAGGATGCCAGTTTGTGTTTTTAATTTCCGCCAAGGCCTTCTCACGGATTTTACCATCACCGTCCATCGCGATAAACCATTGCGGGGTGGTGCGGAAGATTAGCGGAGCCTTAGAACGCCAGCTATGTGGGTATTCATGTTTCAATGAGCCTTTTGCGAGCAATTTACCCGCATTGACCAATTCACGCAGAACGGAGAAATTACCGCCGCCAAGCTTTCCTTTTTGGTCATAAACTTCTTCACCTGCGAACAGGCCAACATGCGGACGGAATTTCCCGTCATCAGTGACATTATCGGTGATTTCGATTTGATCATCCGCACTGCGGGTCGCATTAACGCATCGGATAAGGTTAAAGTCATCCTCACCATGACCACCGGCCATATGCACAAAGCCCGTTCCCGCATCATCGGTTACAAAATCACCCATTAATGCAGGCACCTGATACGTATAGTATTCATGTAAGTCAGCAAACGGGTGTTTACAGATTGTGCCCTCAACCTCTGCCCCAGTAAATGTACCAAGCAATTCAAATTCTTCGATCTTGGCTTGTTTCAGAACATCGTCCGCCAGTGATGTCGCCACCGCGATTTTATCGCCAACTTCTGACTTCGCGCCCTCGCCCAACGATTTAACTTCATACACGCCATATTCGATATTCTCACCAAAGGCGATGGCTCGGTTAGACGGAATTGTCCAAGGGGTTGTTGTCCAGATAACGATATCCGCACCTTTCAACAGGTCACATGATGTTTCAACCACGGGGAAACGCACCCAGATTGTTACCGATTTATGCTCTTTATATTCTACTTCCGCTTCGGCCAATGCGGTTTTCTCAACCACAGACCACATCACCGGCTTTGCGCCTTTATATAATCCGCCATTCAGTGCGAATTTATGAATTTCGCGCACAATCTTCCCTTCGGCGCGCGTGGTCATTGTTAAATACGGGTTTTCCCAATCACCGCTCACGCCCAATCTTTGGAACTGCGCGCTTTGGATATCTTTCCACTCACCTGCGAACTGACGGCACTCTTCACGGAACTCCAGAAGGTCAACTTCATCTTTGTCTTTACCCGCATTGCGGTATTTTTCTTCGATTTTCCATTCAATCGGCAAACCGTGACAATCCCACCCCGGAACATACGGCGCGTCCTTACCCATCATGCCTTGGGATTTAACCACGACATCTTTCAGAATTTTATTAACCGCGTGGCCCATATGAATATTACCATTGGCATATGGCGGCCCGTCATGAAGTACGAATTTCTCTTTGCCTTTTGCTTGCTCACGCATCTTTGCGTACAAATCCATCTCCGCCCATTTGGCAATAATCTCCGGCTCTTTCTTTGCCAAGCCCGCACGCATCGGAAAATCCGTCTTCGGCAAAAATACGGTGTCTCTGTAATCTGGTTTATCTGTCTTCTCTGTCATGATCTCTTACGCATATTAAAAATGCGCCTTTAAACTTTAATGTATTCAAGGAAATTAAAACGGCTATACCCCGGTCTCTGCTATATGAGAGCCGGGCCTGTAATTCGAATAATTATGCTGCGTGTGCGTTTCATAATCGGCACTATGGCGGGAAGAAAAGGAAAGATCAAGAGCCAGACACTATAAGAGCAGTAATTTTTACTGCGACAGATCAAGCAACGCCTCACTTATGGCACTTCCCTCTGCATCGGCTAAGACCTCGTGGACCTGATGCTGATACGCGCTTTGATCACTATGTTTCAAAACAGAACAAGGTATAACGGCCTTATTGACCTCTATCGCATGAAACATCCGCGCATCTTCATATAATTTATGCGTTGCGTTAATACGGTTGTGATGAAAAGCATTTGCAAAAGTAAATTGTATTGCATGTGTCGTTTCGTGATGACCTGTGTTGAATGATGTAAGCGCATCTTCAAAATGGGCTCTTGCACTTATATCTTGACGGATACGTCCATATTCTGAGGTTAAATCCCCCGAAAAGCCTCCAACCGATATCACCCCATGCCTGCGTGATGGTATCGACTCATCATGAAAAACCCAGTTAATCGGAATTCTGTCAGCCACACCTGACAAATAAGAATATTGATGTAACGACGATGCCTCTATCAGCGTATCCTGCCGCACCTCTGTTTCCAAATCCCCCCATCCCATGATGCGGTCCCTCAATCCCGCATATCGATCTTGAGAAATTTCATTAAAAAAACGTTCACGCTTTTGCATCTGATATGTCATGAAATTTTCCGAAGGCTCAAACGTATCAACAATCGTAACAAGAGATGAACGAGCAACCTTAGCGTTACCATGAACGCGCTGCGGTACCTTTCCACGAAGAGCCCCAACCAAGTCTGTGATTAATTTGCATTTTCCATGCATAGTCACACCTGATAACTCTTCTTCCGAGATACCCTCAAATAATGCCTGCTTAAATAGGCCATCTAAACGTGAACGATCAGAAATCCCCATATACACTCACCTGTTTCTTTTTATTATTATTTCATAATATACGGGAAAGAAGAAAAAAAAAGCAAGAGCCACTATAAATAGTGGGCCCTTGCCTTAAAGTAAATTATCAAATGATAAGAGGGTTTAACTAATATTTGATAATTAGGGAGTGTAAATGTGGAGGCGAGTTGTACGCCCCTAAAATTCAAAAAGGAACCGTTAAGTTATCATACCAGCCATGCAATTATTGCATTGCAAAAACCGG
This sequence comes from Alcanivorax sp., assembly GCA_051967755.1. GTDB lineage: Bacteria > Pseudomonadota > Alphaproteobacteria > Micavibrionales > Micavibrionaceae > UBA1672. Next base: position 286,226 of record JBQDYD010000002.1, on the reverse strand, counting down.
CATAAAATCGCAGAAATCAAAGGCCTATAAGCCATATAACCAAAGGTATATAAAACAGCGCAAAGACTGTTCCGATCAAAATCGTGGTCGCGGCCTTTTCAGGTTCGATGTTCATCTGTGTCGCATAGGCGGCAATATTCGCAGCAGGAGGCACGATCGCAACAATAATGAGAAGATTATAAATATCCGGCCCGTACCATTGCGTCACCATTTTATCAAAGCCTATGAACAAAAGGCTAAGTAACGGGGTTAGAATAAATTTCCCCAGAAACACCAGACCTAAAAGCCTGGGCCCGAATACAAATTTCTCAAGCCCCGCAAGCGCGCCGCCTATAATCATCATTCCCGCAATCACATACGCGCCCTTGAAATGGGTCCAGTACGTCCAGAAAATTTCGGGCAGTTGAACATCCATAGCATTCACAACAAACCCCAGCGCCATGGCATACATCACAGGAAAACGGGTCAGTTTCGTTAGGCTCTCCTTCACAGTAAAACTACTGCGCGCCGCGATATAATACCCGACAGTGGCCTCATAAACCAAACCACCCAGAGTCATGAAAATATAAATCGCCACCGTGTCTTTATCAAAAAACAGCAACACCAAGGGCAAACCGTAATATCCCGTATTCCCCATGGAGGTCAGCATCGCCATCAGGTTCTTTTGCTTATCCTCATAGACATACTCACCCAGTTTAAAAAAACCCAATCCGATTATGACGCTGACACAATAGAAAAATATCGGCAACGCGATGTAGGAAGGCTGGAACTCTATATCCGCAACAAATCCAAAAACAACCAGCGGCATAAAGATATATATCGCAAGCGTACCAAGACTTTGGCGATCAACCTGTAAATATCTGACGGCGCCATAGCCGGCCGCTATAAGTAAATAGAGCGGAAAGAGTTTCATAAAGAGTGAGAAAAACGCAGCCATATAAAGGTTCCTTTGCTTGCATTCTCAGACAGAAAAACTGTGTCTTAAATATCGTCTTTTGACAAGTACACAGCCGTAAACAAAAAATGCACCAGACTATTTCTAACTGACATCATGACAATCATCATGAATCAGACAATATCTCTCTGGCCTGAGTGCAGTCTTTTTCCATTTGTAAAACAAGGTCATCAAGAGAATTGAACTTAGCCTCGCCCCGCAATCTGACCACAGGCCGCACGCAGAGCGTCTTACCGTATATTTCATCAGAAAAATCAAAAATAAAGGTTTCAACAAGCGCAGTTTCAACCTCAAACATTGGGCGAATGCCAATATTACACGCCGCCATATGCCATTGCGCCTCACCCTCTACACGTGCAAAGCAGGCATAAATCCCATAGGCAGGATGAACGGTTTCATTTAATTCCATATTTGCGGTCGGGTATCCAAGCTCACGCCCACGCTGATCGCCTTTTTGCACTGTACCGCGAATTTCCCAACCCCAGCCTAGCACGTCATTTGCCTGTGCGATATCACCATGACGCAGAAGCTGCCTCACCCTGCTGGATGAAAATTCTTCACCATTATCCGCATCTGTTACTTTTTCAATCACCGTTACACCAAGCCCGGCCGCTTTGATCGTTTCCGCAGACCCTTTGCGCAATTGCCCGAACCTGAAATCATAGCCGATAACAACATGCGCGGCATTCAAGCCACCAATCAAAATATCCTGTACGAAGTCTTCCGCAGACTGACTTGCAAAATTCCAATCAAACGGAAGTGAGTAAACAATATCAACGCCCGCGGCCTTTAACCGCTCTCGCTTCAGCCCCTTTGGGGTTATGCGGTACGGCCTGTCATCCGGCCTGAATAATTGCCTTGGGTGCGGCTCAAAGGTTAGAACGGCCAGCGGCTTCCCCTGATCTTTGGCCAGGATCGCAGCATCACGCAACAATGTTTGATGCCCCTTATGAACACCATCAAAGTTACCGATTACAACCACACATCCGCGCGCATCTTCAGGCAAATTTTTATATGTCTCAAAACATTGCATAAGCAATCAAACCCTTACTCTGTCCAGCGCCATACAAAACCATGATTTCACGCGAAAATCCAGAGACAAAAAATTGCATTAAATTTTGTAACTTTAATTTTAAAGAATACGAAATGCACGATAACGGTCACTTTATCGCAGCCCCTTTGCCTGAAGGCGAATCGATATAAAGTGAAGGCATATTAATTCATTAAGAGGAACAATTATGAATTCGAAGAAAACTTTAAACACATTACTTGCCGGCGCGGTTGCGGTTTCGGCGATGGGTACAATGTCATCTGCGGCGAATGCGATGGGCAAAGATAAAAACACTGAAAAATGCTATGGCGTTGTAAAAGCCGGAAAAAATTCTTGCGGTTCTGCTGATAAGGCACATGGTTGCGCAGGCATGGCAACAGTTGACGGCAGCGGCGTAGAGTGGATTGCGCTGCCTAAAGGGACATGCGAAAAGCTTGTCGGCGGCTCACTGGAGCCCATCATGGATGAAAAGAATGACAAAGAGCACTAGGTCATTGTCATGAATAAGCCTGTAACGATCCCTCATACCTTACAGGCTTTTTCCGCTAGCCCATCGGGTCAGTCTCTCTCTGATCCGGTGGGCATTGGACTTAGAGCTCCACATTATGAGGAAATACTGGATACCCGCCCCAATATCGGATGGATAGAAGTTCACCCCGAAAATTATTTTTGCGGCGGTATACATAAATCTTTTCTGGAGCAAATTTCACAAATATACCCGATTAGTCTACATGGTGTCGGCCTGTCACTTGGCTCTGATGAAGGTGTCAGCGAAAATCACTTACAGCAATTCAAAGCCCTTATTGATCGCTATAATCCATTCAACGTATCAGATCACGTCGCGTGGAGCGCAAGCGGCAACGCACACCTCAATGATTTACTCCCGCTGCCCTACACACAAGAAACACTGAAAAAAATTACAGACAACATCAAGAAAACTCAGGACTATTTCGGGCGCGCGATCTTGGTTGAAAACCCATCAACATATATTGCATTCAAAGACAATGACATGAGCGAACAAGATTTCATGAATGCACTCTGCGCTGAGGCTGATTGCTTTATGCTTCTTGATATCAATAATATATATGTCCAAAGCCACAATCACGGCCTGAACCCGCACCAATATCTAGACACAATCGACCCACAATATGTACGTGAGATGCATTTGGCAGGCCACGTAGAAAAACCGGCAGGAAATCAGACAATTCTGGTTGATACACACAATCAAGAGGTTTGCGATGAGGTTTGGGCACTTTACGAACATGCCGTCAAACGTTTAGGAATAATCCCGACACTCATCGAATGGGATCAGGATTTTCCGCCGCTTCAAACTTTACTTAACGAAGCAGGCAAAGCGCGTAAGATACTGAAAAAATACAAACAAAATGACAACGCATATGCCACTGGGTAAAGTACAAAAAACATTCAGGGATACAATGCTCACCCCCGCGAACAGCCTGGAGGAAACAGATGCAGGGTTTCTGGGGTTATTTGATAATAGCGGAGCCCCGGTAAAAGAACGCCTTAAAATCTATCACAATAATGTAGTTGGCAGCTTAACTGAGGCGTTACGCGCAACATTTCCAATTACAGAACAACTGGTTGGTACAGATTTCTTTAAGTCTATGGCTCGAGCCTTTATTTTCAAGCACCCGCCGCGTGAAGCGTGCCTTCTTCGCTATGGTATTGGGTTTGATACATTCATCGCGTCATACGAACCCGTGCGTGCGCTTCCCTACCTCCCTGATATCGCTCAATTGGAAATCGCACAAAATAATGCATATTACGCGACTGACGATACGCCATTAACAGGCGCAGACCTTCAAGAAATCCCTGCAGAACAACTTGCGGAAATACACTTAAACTTACGATACTCTGCGTCCTTAATCAGATCCCGCTACCCGGTTTTAGATATTCGTGATTTTTGCAACGATGAGAACAACACTCCCCCCCCCGATTTATCTCAAGAACATAACACTAAGCTATTAATATACAGGCCAAATCTTGATGTCTGCATAGCCCCCCTATCGGATGACGAATTCTTCTTGCTCAAAAAGCTAAACGAAGGACAACCTCTTGGCAGAGCAGTCGAGCAAGCAATTGAAATATATAAAAATTTCAACTTTACGCATTTCTTGGAAAAGCATATATCCCTTGAAACCTTTCGCAGCCTTTGAACGAATATTATTTAAAATAAAAACTTAATAATAATCACTCAAAGGAAATATAATGATCAAGATTTTACGCGCATATGAAGCCCTAACACACTATGCGGAAAAATGGTTATCACCCGTGCTTGATTTAGCCATTCGCATATACATGGCCAAAATCTTTTTCGTTTCCGGAAAACAGAAATTCGACACATATATGAACGAAGGATGGGATGCAGTTGTCTTATTCTTTAGTGATTATCACCCCGTACCGGGTCTGGATCCTCATTGGGCAGCGCTTGGCGGCGTCTCAGGGGAACTGATATTACCTGCCCTTTTGGCATTAGGTCTTTTCACACGATTTAGCGCCGCAGGGCTTATCATTATGACCCTCGTCATACAATTTGCCGTCCCCGAAGATTACGGCGTTGCAAACCCACAACATTATATGTGGATGCTATTACTCGCAGTTCCTTTAATAAAAGGCGGCGGCCCTATATCCGTTGACCATGTTGCATCAAAATTCATTCACCAAGCAAAAAGACAGGACAACCAAGAAACAGGTGCATTACCTGAAATGGTTGAAAAAGAAGCTTGATTGTCACGCATAAATAACTACCCTGTGGTTAATCATTGATTATATCACAGGGTGTCCGATGACCGATGAAGAGCTGGAAGCTATGCACGAGCGCAAGAGAGCGCGCACGCTTGCCCGAAACAAAAAAAGCGTACGCTCCGTGCAATTCCGCAGAAGTTTTTGGATATTATGCGCTGCTTTCTTTGTACTGATTGACCAACTCTCTAAATGGTATGTGATGGAGCAAGTCATGCGCCCATATCGCATGGGAGCAGAGGGTGCAACATTCACAGATTGGATTACAAACGCCACCGGTATCATCCCGTTTTCACAGATTTACGTCACCTCATACTTTAATCTGGTACTTGCTTGGAATAAAGGCGTAAGCTTCAGCATGTTTGGTGATATCGGTGAATATGGCCCACTGATCCTGATTATCGTCGCCCTTATTATCACAGGCACTTTCAGCCTTTGGCTATGGAATGCAGAGAAGCATTTTCACGGTATCTGCAACGCGCTCGTGATTGGCGGCGCACTCGGTAATGTTTTGGATCGCATTCGTTTCGGTGCAGTTATTGATTTCCTTGATTTTCACATCGGTGAGCATCACTGGCCTGCCTTTAATATAGCCGATATGTGCATCGTAATAGGAATATGCTTGTTAGTATTTGTGTCTTTGTTCGTTGAAACCTCGTCAAGACATCGATATCGTAAGCAAATGAGTGAAAAAAGACATCGTCAAAACAGATTAAGACAACGTTTCAAGCTGGATATAAAAAAATGAAATCAAAAAACATACTATCACTAACAGCGCTAAGCATAATAATTCTGCCTGTTATGGGCTGTGGCAATATCAAAAACTCATTAGGCTTAGAAAAAGATGCGCCTGATGAATTTGCCGTACTCAAACGCGCACCACTTGAAATCCCCGCGAACCTTGCTTTGCCGCCGCCTGTACCGGGCATGCCAAGACCGCAGGAAACATCAACGATTGATACAGCGCAACAAGCGGTTCTCGGGCATTCTGAAAAAACACAAAGCACCTCCAGCAGCGCAGAGGCCGCATTGCTGAACAAAACAGGCGCTAATAATGCCTCATCAGATATCCGTGCTACTATTAATAAAGAAACTGATGAAATGCATGATCGCAACAAACCTGTCGCAGAAAAGCTATTTAATATCGGCGGAGATCGTGACAAGGCATCTGCAACGGTTGTTGATCCTGCCAAGGAACTGGAACGAATTCAGAAAAACAAAGCTGAAGGCAAGCCCGCAAACGCAGGCGAAACCGCAATTATCGAAGAATAAATACAAGGCCTATATTTTCTATGATTATTAAACGCTCTTTCTATTTACTTGCTTTTTGCGCCTTTTCGGCGTTCCCGATAAATCATGCCTATGCACAAGAAGCGCCGGAAGCCGTTGCCCCTCAGGAAGTAAAAGAAAAAATATTCAACGCAAAAACCCATACATTGGATAACGGGCTGCAGATTGTCGTGATAGAAAACCATCGCGCGCCTGTTGTCACGCATATGGTTTGGTATCGGGTCGGATCAGCCGACGAACCGCGAGGGAAATCAGGGATAGCCCATTTTCTTGAACATCTTTTGTTTAAAGGACACGCCTATCCGGGGCTTGGAGAATACGCACCTGGTGAATTTTCCCGCATAGTGCGCGCACTAGGGGGAGAGGATAACGCATTCACATCTCAGGACTACACGGCATATTATCAGTCTATCGCGAAAGAGCATCTGGAAAAAATGATGACCATCGAAGCGGCCAGAATGCGCGGGCTGAGTGTACCTGAGGAAGAAATCCAATCAGAAAACAAGGTCATACAGGAAGAGCGCAGACAGCGCACAGACACAAAACCGTACGCACAATTATATGAGCAATTAAACGAAGCCCTGTTCCCTAACAGCTTATATGGTATTCCGGTTATTGGCTGGATGCATGAAATTCAGGCACTCGGCTCAAAAGACATTATGGACTTCTACAGAACATATTACGCACCCAATAATGCGATCCTTGTTGTATCCGGTGATGTAAAAGCCGAAAACGTCTTTGATATGGCGCTTCATACATATGGCATTTTGCCGCCCTCTGAGATACCGGAACGAAAACGGATTACATCGCCAACATTTAATGCACAAACGGAAATCACATTATCTCACGCCACGGTGCAAGAACCCGTTTTAACAAAAATGTACCGCGTCCCCAGCTATCGCCAAAACAAACAGGACTCTTTGGCTCTTCAGGTTTTAGAAGAGATCATGGGCGGGGGATCAACATCACGTCTATATAAATCACTTGTTATAGAGAAAAAGCTGGCCACCAATATTTCATTTTCCTACATGGGTATCAGTTGGGATGATGCGAAACTTACGGTCTCTGCAAACGTGTCCGATCCCGAAAAAATAGACGCCCTGAAAACGGCATTAAATGATGAATTAAATATTCTCATTAAAGATGGCGTTACCGATGAGGAATTGTCAGATGCGCTTACCCGCCTTCAGGCCGACGCAATCTACGCAAGAGACAGCCTGAGCGGCCCTGCCATGATTATCGGATATAACATGATCACAGGAAGCTCCCTCGATGATATTGAATATTGGCCATATCAAATTGCCAATGTTACGAAAGAACAAATTAAATCAGTCGCAGAAACATATTTAAACCCGAAATCACCAACCGCCACCCCGCCGGTAACAGGTATTTTGCTGCCTGAAAATAATGATGAAATACAAAAAGGAGATGCAAAATGATTCTCAGAATTTGCACCCCAATCCTATTTGTTATTTGTTTACTGCCTTCTTGGTCGCAAGCAAAAGAACCACAGAATAAATTCTTGAATATTCAGGTGGTCAACACCGATGGCGGCCTTACGGCGTGGCTGGTGGAAGACCATTCTATCCCTATAATCGCAATGGAGTTCGCGTTTAAAGGTGCCGGGTCTAAAAACAACAACGCCGCCCTGCAAGGCTTGGCGCGATTGGCATCCAATACGATGGATGAAGGCGCTGGTGACCTGACATCACAAGAATTTCAAAAACAGTTAAGGGATAAATCTATTTCCCTATCATTCGGTGTTTCAAGAGACCATTTTAGCGGTAGTTTGAAAACACTAACAAAGAACAAAGAAGATGCTTTTCACCTTCTTACCCTTGCCCTAACAAAACCACGTTTTGATCAAGATGCATTGGATCGCATGCGCGATAGTAACAAAAGCCGCATCAAGTCCTCTATATCTAATCCGCGATGGATCGCCGCACGCATACAAAACGATAAACTCTTTGAAGGGCACCCTTACGCATTAAATAGCGGCGGAACGCTCAGCACTCTTGATAAGATCACCCCCGCAGATCTTAAAGAGTTCCACAAAACACTTGGTAAAAACCAACTCGTCATCGCTGTGTCAGGTGATATTACGGCGGCAGAACTAAAAGAAACACTATCTAAAACCTTCGGTTCTATACCTACCGTCAAGACAACAGAAAGCAATAAAGAGCCATTACGTAATTTAGGCAAAACATATTTGTACGAACAAAATATTCCTCAATCTTCTATCGAAATCGCGCAACCCGGTATTAATAGAAAAGATAAAGATTACTACGCCGCCTATGTTATGAATTTTATTCTTGGTGAGTCCGGGTTTGGATCAAGATTAATGGATGTCATTCGCGAAAAACGCGGCTTGACATATGGGGTTTATTCTTACTTCCGCCAATATGATGAAATGGACACTTTAAATGTCACGACATCGACCGTGAATAAAAGTGTGCCCGAAATGATTTCCTTAATTCATCAAGAATGGGATAAAATGAAAAATGAGCCTGTAAGTGAACAGGAATTAAGCGAAGCCAAATCATACCTTATCGGCTCACTTCCGCTTTCCTTAACGTCCACCAGCTCTATCGCGGCTATTTTACTTTCCCTGCAGTTGGATGAATTACCGGTTGATTATCTTGATACACGCGCAGAGAAAATCAACGCCGTACAGATTAACGACATTCAATCCGCTGCCCAACGTTTATTGGATACGCAGAAAATGTTGACCGTCATTGTCGGCGCACCTGTTGGGCTGGAGAACGCCGAAACCGTAACAACACTTCCTAACGTGGAATAATCATGACTGCTTTACGCTCCGAACTACCTGAATGGAAGGCTCTGGAAGCAGAAGCTGACCGCCTTTCCGATACTCGTATTGATACATTATTCAAAGACAACCCAAAGCGCTTTGATGACTTTCATGTGCGTGCCGGCTCTTTGCTTTTGGACTATTCCAAACAAAACATAACCCGCGAAACAAAAGACAAACTGTGTGCCCTTGCGCGGGCTTGCCAATTAGAAGAATGGCGAGACAAAATGTTTACCGGTGATCGTATAAATATGACCGAAAACCGCGCAGTCCTGCACACTGCCCTTCGCGGCCAATGCGGTAAGGATATCTTTAGAGACGATAAAAATATTTACGACGGCATCCGGGCAACACTGGAAAAGATGCAACATTTTACCGACAGTATTCGCTCCGAAAAAAACTTTACTGATGTTATCAGTATCGGCATCGGGGGCTCCGACCTTGGATCGGTTATGGCAAGCGAAGCATTGGCGCCCTTTACTGATCGGGGCATTACAACGCACTTTGTATCAAACGTAGATTCAACCCACCTCTCTGAGGCTCTTCGCCGGGTTAACCCTGAAAAAACTCTATTTATCGTTGTTTCAAAAACATTCACGACCCAAGAAACAATGACAAATGCAACAAGCGCAAGAGATTGGCTTCGTGCGAAACTCGGCAAAGACGATGTCTCGGATCATTTTGTTGCCATATCGAAAAATATCGACGGCGCGAAAGAGTTCGGCATAAATGAAGAGAACATTTTCCCGATATGGGATTGGGTTGGCGGGCGCTTTTCAATTTGGTCGGCAGTCGGCTTACCGCTCTGCCTTGCCATAGGATATGAGAACTTCTCAAAAATGCTACAAGGCGCACACGCAATCGATAAGCACTTCTTGGATATGCCGCTGGAGCAAAATCTACCTGTGATACTTGCACTCATCGGTATATGGAACCGCAACTTTTTAAATCATAATAGCTTAGCTGTCGTTCCCTATGACCAATACCTCCACAGATTTCCTGCCTATCTGCAGCAATTAGACATGGAATCCAACGGTAAATCGATAGACCGCAACAACAGGACAATTCCCTATAAAACCGGCCCAATCATATTTGGTGAATCGGGCACAAATGCTCAGCACGCCTTCTTTCAACTGATCCATCAGGGTAAAGAAATCATACCGTGCGAATTTATCATGACATTAAAAAGTCAAAATGATCTGGGCGATCACCAACAAAAGCTTCTTGCCAACGTAATCGCCCAATCAAAGGCGCTTATGGACGGTAAAGACGACAGTGACCCGCACAAACAATTCAAAGGTAACAGACCCAGCAACACATTGGTTCTGGACGAGCTTACGCCTTATACGCTTGGTATGCTGATTGCGCTTTACGAACATAAAATCTTTGTTCAGGGCGTTATTTGGAATATAAACAGCTTTGACCAATGCGGTGTTGAGCTGGGAAAAATTCTTGCGAAACAAATCATTGCAACAACACAAAACAATGAAGACATGCCGAATCAAGACAGTTCAACACAGGCATTATTAGATTTAATAAAAGAATCTTCGTAACACTGATTTTCTGCGTACATTGTAATTTAACGCTATTATTTTGAAGAAAAACAAACGTTTTTCAGGTATAGTTAACCTATGTTGTACATCCCAGAAACAGAAATCCCCCAACCCGGGGCAATGACTGTTATTACCCAACCGGAACTTGATCATGCTCTGGAAAAGCATCGTATGTTCTTACGTGGGCAAGTCGGCGGTTGTCGGGCTATCTTTCAATATAAAAATCTTTCCGGATTAAATTTTCACAATAATGATTTATCCCAATCCGATTTTACGGGTTCTATGTTGGTGGCGGCCGACCTCTCTCTCTGTAAATTCAGGAGCGCCAGTTTCTTTGGCTGCGATATGCGTGATTGTGACTTATCGCATGCCGATTTATCGCGCGCCGACCTGCGTGGTACAACGATGTCCGGCGCAAACCTCTCGGGCGCAAACTTGGCCGATGCTGATATGCGCGAAGGCACAATTATGCATAAAGCCGAAAAAGGCGATCTGGTATCCAGAATAAGAACCGGCGCAACAGGCGGCCAAACCATGCTTATCGGGGCGCGCTTAACGCATGCAGATCTTTCCGGTATCAGGGCACGTAACGCAGATTTCACAGATGCGGACCTGTCGAGCGCCGTGTCACATGATGCAGATTTAAAACGAGCGCGTTTTAATGGAGCCAATCTCAGTAATACAGATTTTTCCGGCTCTAACCTGACCCATGCAAATATGCAACGTGCTATTATTTCAGGCATTGTCATGCAAGATACTGAAAATTATGGCGTCAATAAACAAGATGCTATAACGCATCAAAATATCGGCATGAAAATAGAGGATAGCGGACAAACGCTAACCGATATGTTAGAGGAACATGCCCTTTGGATTAAATCTATTGGTACACATGGCCAACAAATGGATCTAAGCGGTTATGACCTTCGAAGCGTAGAAGACCTTAATATTTATCCGCTCACAGCTATTAAAGCCATTAACGCATCTTTCATTGGGATGGATTTGAATTCTGCCTCAATCCAAAGCTCAGAGCTTGACGGGGCTGATTTTCGCGATTGTTACATGGAGCATTCAGACCTGCGCGGTTCCTTATTAAGGAATGCTGTTTTAACACGGGCACATCTTAGAAATGCACGCCTCAGCCCATTACAATTCACAAACCAAGACGGCAGCATCCGCCTTAACCGTGTCGACCTAAGCGGGGCAGATTTAAGGTTTTGTGACTTACAAGACATTGACCTGCGAGACGCCATATTGATGGGCGCAGATTTAACACAAGCCGATCTGAGCGGAGCGGATTTGAGACGAGCCGATTTTACAGGGGCCATTTTGAAAGGTGCAAAATTTGATGACACCCAGCTTGCCGGAACGACAATAGATCTCAGCACTTTATAAAATTTCGTCCACCGTCTTTTTTATTATCCCGACACAGAATTGCTGCACTCATATATATCGAGCGCTATAGTTATACTATGCGTATACGATATTTACCTGAAACGTTGATCAATCAGATCGCCGCCGGCGAAGTTGTCGAAAGACCTTCTGCCGCAGTTAAGGAATTACTTGAAAATTCTATTGATGCAGGCGCATCCCATATCGATGTCGATATAGTCGACGGCGGTAAAAGCAAAATAGTTATTTCGGATAACGGCCATGGCATGAATGATGATGAGCTCAAGGCGGCTCTTGACCGTCATGCGACATCAAAACTAAAAGATGATGATCTGTTAAACATAAAGCATTTGGGTTTTCGCGGTGAAGCCCTCGCATCTATATCTGCTGTGTCAAAGGTCCGTATAAACACACATGACCAAGCATCGGGCCACAGTTGGGAAATCACCTGTGAAGGCGGTCAAAAATCCGATGTTCGCCCGTCTTCTCATCCAAAAGGCACGCGCATTGAAATCCGTGATTTATTTTTTGCCACCCCTGCACGACTAAAATTCCTTAAAACCGAACGTTCAGAATTTGGCGCAATTAAGGATGTCGTCACACGCCTTGCGATGGCGCACCCCTCTATCGGGTTTACATTATCACATGACGGGTCATCCAAGATGAACCTTCCGGCTGTGTTGGACGCACAAAGCCGGCTTAGCTCAATCCTTACAAAAGACTTCACTGAAAATTCTATTGAGGTTAAGGCCGAACGCGATGGGATAGAACTTTTTGGCTATACGGCGTTACCGACCTACCATCGCGGCACGTCACAACAACAATATTTATTCGTTAATGGGCGCACTGTTAAGGATCGACTGCTACACGGATGTGTCAGAGCCGCATATGCAGACGTCTTACACCGTGATCGTCACCCGGTTTTGGCGCTTTACCTTACATTGCCCCCGTCAGAAGTAGATGTAAATGTGCATCCGGCAAAAACGGAAGTGCGCTTTCGCGACCCGCAGCGGATAAGGGGGCTGATCATAAGCTCTTTAAAACATGCGATATATGAGGGCGGCTTTCAGAGCTCTAATACTGTTGCAAGCCAAACATTAAGCGCAATGCAAAGACCGGAAGCAGCGAATGCTTCTCCCCTCCCTTTATATCGCGGACACACAAAATCAGTTCCCTATAGTTATGCCAGACCGTCATCTCATGGAAATCTGGCCGAAACACAAAGCCTTCTTTACCAACCGCAAACATCCCATGACATAGCGCCTGCCGGAAAAGTAGAGCTGGTTCAGGATATGAGCCAAGAAGAGAAGAGCTACCCCCTTGGCGCTGCACGCGCACAAATTCATGAAAATTACATCGTTGCACAAACACAAGACGGCATGGTTATTGTCGACCAACATGCCGCGCATGAGCGCTTGGTCTATGAACGTTTTAAAGCGCAGGTCGCTGAGAATGGTGTCGAAAAACAAGGTCTGCTCACGCCCGATATCATCGAACTTGATGATACGGATAAGGACAGATTGTTAGAGTATACCGACACGCTCTCAAAGCTCGGATTGGAAATTGAACCGTTCGGTCCCAATGCCATCGCGGTTCAAACCGTTCCAACCTTACTGGGGGATCGTATCGGCACAAAAAAGCTCATTACAGACTTAATCGATGAACTTGCCGAATATGATAAAGCCGATTTACTGGAGGAACAAATCAACCATATCCTCTCCACAATGGCATGCCACGGCTCTGTTCGGTCAGGCCGACGCCTTAATGCCGAGGAAATGAACGCCCTTTTACGGCAAATGGAAGACACCCCATTATCAGGGCAATGCAACCATGGCAGGCCGACTTATGTACAATTATCGTTAAAAGAGATTGAACGCCTCTTTGGTCGGCGCTAAACTCATCATGCATTTTACGCGATTACTGCACGACTAATCTCAGGCGGCAGGTTGCTGCGGAGTTTTTATGCAGGAAAAAGTTGAAGAAATACAAAACATCATTAGCCAGCAAAAGCTGGAGCGCCAAAAAATAATCGTGATGTATATCGTCTTTTTTTTATCATTCGCGGTCGCGATCATTCCCGTCAGCGCCGCCTCCGTCTTCGCCTTAATGATATGCGTATGTACGCTTTCTACTATTTATTCTTTTAGAATGAACGCGCAAGAAGACAGCCTTTTGGAAAATCATACAACCTATTTAATCAGAACATTTTGGCATGCTTGCCTATATTTAATCATAACAAGCTTTGTCGCATTCCTGTTCATTTTGGTAATGATTGATTATGAATCCCTGTCCGCATGCCCAGGCGCATTTACGAATGCCCTCAATAAAGGAAACTTCACTCTTATCGGAAAAATTTTCAAGGTTTGCTCTGAAATATTCTATCAAAAAAACCTATTGAACATTCAGATTTCGACGTTTATTGCATTTTTTCCGGTATTACTATATCTTCTGCTCCGGTGTGTAAAAGGCTGGTCTCTGATCGTGCAATATAAAATGGTTCCGGACGCTAAGCTTTAAAAATCACAACGATAATAATCATAACCATAATTAGGGAAAAACTATGAAAAACAACGCTTTTTCTTTCTATACGGGGGTGTTTTTAATTTCCGGCCTTGTCATGTCACTACAGATTTTGCAATCACGCTTATTCTCAGTGACCTCATGGTACCACCTATCATTTTTGGTCATCAGTATGGCGATGTTTGGGTTAACACTCGGTGCGTTAAAAATTTACCGTTCGTCTGAAGAAGAACAGAGAAAAAATTATGGACTTATTGCACGAAAACACTCCATGGCATTTGGGTTTTTCATACTGATTGCACTTGCATCCCAACTATACATCCCCATCTTTTCTGATGACGCCATGAAAACAATCGCGACCCTGCCGGTTGCGGCCATCTTGACAAGTATCGCTTATTACCATGCCGGAGTAGCTATCACAGTATGTCTTACACGTGCGCCTTTCCCCGTCGGGAAAACATACGGAATTGACCTTGTCGGCGCCGGTTTAGGCTGTATCGGGGCACTTGTAATGATGGAAACACTTGATGCGCCGTCGGCTATCTTATTCCTGTCAGGCCTTGCGTTTATTTCAGCCTTGGCTTTTCCTGTATCTGCTGATGCTCCTAAGGCCGTTCAGCTTGGTGCAAAATCATACAACTTGAAAAAAACCGCCTATATCTTTTTAATCGCGACCTTTGGTGTTGGTCTGATTAATACACTATCCCCATCCCCTATTCTTTACCCGCACTGGGTTAAGGATAGATATATTCCTATGTCTCAAATTGATTATGAAGAATGGAACTCAATATCACGCGTTACAGTGATGAATGAGGAAAACATGCCCCCATTTGCATGGGGACCATCGCCTAAGTTTCCAAGTGATGAAAACGTCACTATCAAAATGCTGATTATCGACGGTGATGCAGGTACTCCGATCACAAAGTTTGACGGTGATTTCAGCAAACACAAATACCTTGAGTATGATGTTACAAACATCGCCTATAACCTGCCGAACATCAAAAAGGCCGCTATTATTGGTGTTGGTGGCGGCCGCGACTTGATGTCTGCGAAATATTTTGGTGTAGAAAAGGTTACGGCACTTGATGTAAACCCCGTTCAAATCAAACTTTTGAAAGATCACCCTGAATATTCAAAATATGCAAATTTGAAAGATCAGCCCGGTGTAACCATTTTGAACGAAGAAGCCCGTAGCTGGTTCCGCCAAAATGAAGAAAAGTTAGACTTGGTTCAAATGAGTTTGATCGACACATGGGCAGCAACAGGTGCCGGTGCTTTTGCTCTGTCTGAAAACGGTTTATATACAACAGATGCTTGGACCATCTTTATGAACGACCTAAGTGAAAATGGTGTTTTCACACTCAGTCGCTGGTCTGCGAGTGTTATGGATGACACCGGTCGCTCTTTGTCTGTCGCTATGGCAACATTGTTCAAGCAAGGTATTACAAATGCGCGGGATCATATCGTATTGGTAACATCAGGTCCTATTGCGACACTTGTTATATCTAAATCTCCTTTCACAGATGAACAGCTGGCCGCCATTGAAAAAGCCTCGATGGAAAAGGAATACAGAATCGTCCTAATGCCCAACAGACAGCCACCGGCAGGTTTGGTAGGAGATCTGATCAACGCGAAGAGTGTCGATGAAATTAAAGAAATTTCTTCTAAGCAATTCTTCGACATCTCACCGTCAACAGACATGAAGCCGTTCTTCTTTAACCAAGCGCGCTTAACAATGCCATTGGCAGTGACACAGCTTGCGATTGCACCAAAAGTGAAATCGCACCATGTTTCGCAAGGGCAAGCAAAAGCAACATTTAACCTTTATTTGATCATCATCTTTTCATTCTTAATGGTTGGTTTTGTTATCGTGGGGCCACTATTAAAAACAGTAGAAGATAAGGGCAGTACTTTTATCAAAGCCGGAACGCTCTACTTCATTCTGATCGGACTTGGTTTCATGTTCATGGAGATATCATTATTACAGGCGCTTGGCGTGTTCTTGGGTCATCCTATTTACGGCCTAAGCGTAGTGCTATTCAGCTTGATTATCTCTGCCGGTATCGGAAGCTTCATCTCAGAAAAACTGCCGCTTGTAACACTTCCAAGGCAGTTAGTGTGGTGTTTCCTGACCTGTGGGTACGGTATACTCATGTCAAGCATCCTTGGTGACGTTTTCCATCAATACGCCGAGGTAGATATCTATACACGTGTACTGATCAGTATTGCGATCATGTCACCTGTAGGTATGCTGATGGGCTTTGGCTTCCCGACAGGCCTTGCCCTGACAGAGCGCTTTGACTCTCGTGCGACAGCGTGGTTCTGGGGTATTAACGGTGCGGCAGGCGTTTTAGGGAGCTCCCTTGCAATTGCCTTTAACATTGCGCTTGGTATTGATCAGACACTGATTATTGCCGGTTCATGCTATGCCCTATTGAGCATTTCATTCCTAATCATTTCAGGATTGGCGAAAAAGCAAAACGCCTAAAACCACAATAAGGGTGCCCTGGCTTTTTAAATCAGTTAAAGGGCGCCCAAATATTGTTCGCAGGCTATCAAATCACGAAGTGCGTTCTTCTTACGCGCTTCAATATGCGGGTCAACGCCGTATTTTTCCGCATCATATAGATCATTCTTAAAATCTTCTTCCAAGAAGCACGCCTGTAAAACCTCTTCCGAAGAGGCCGCCTTATTAAGCAAAGCCATCGAGAGAATAACGGAGCCCGTTAACGGCACCAATATCTGCAAAAGCGTAAATTCATCATCACCGATCGTATCGATAAAAGATTTTATTTTCTGATGATACTCCTCCGGCTGTTGTAAGACAGCCAAGCCCGATGTCTTCAATAAGGAAACCTCATAAAACGTATCTGCCCATGAAATCCAACGCCCCCAAACATCTTCCTGTGCCATCGCCAACGCTTTTGGCTCTGCGGTTTGGTAACATAGGAAATCGGTATTCAGATAACGAATAACCTCTTTATACATGGCCTCACGCTTGATGGCGACCTGATCAATTTTTGTGTTTAAAATTTGCGTGATAGGCATCGTATCAGGAATGATCTGATCTTTCTGTTGTGCCCATTCTTTCACTGCCAAATCAGCCACCGCCGCTGTCGGCGCGCTTAATACTGCGCCGGTCTGGGTTTTAATCGTTTTACCATCCAGATGTATCTCATAACCGTCTTGCGTCCGCTCATGAGAAACCAAAGTATAAAAGCGTTTCATTTATTGAATATCCCTACGCACGTCTTCCGCGTCTACTTTCGGCCCGTCTACCTGCTCAGGTGCTTTTTTGAAATAATTTGCACAAGGCGAGCCGTCTTTCGTTTTTTCAAAGCTTCCCATAACCAAATTATACAGATCACCGGGCAGTTCATACTCAGGCAAATTAGCTTTCCCATTAACCTGCACAAAATGCAAATCCGCAACAGAGAGCCCCTCCGTCAGTTGCGTTTCCTGAATACCGACATGGTTTCCGTCTGTCGTATTGATGGCGAAATCTTCTACGATTAGGCCTTTCTCTGCTTGATGGAACATGCCTAAACCACATTCGATATCAATATACCCCTTTTGTAAAACAGGAGCCGGAATATGCTTCAGCCACAATTTCATAACAGATGAGTCAAAATGCCCGTTCTGAAAGATGGAAATCACTTTTTCCGCCTGATAATCATAAAGTAAAATCACCGGAGGCATAATGTCTTCCTCATCGGCCTGTACATTGCTCACTCTTAGGTTTCCGGCGCTTTGAGAGACGTTAAAAGCGATTTTATCCTTGGTCATCTCTGCAATCTGCGCATTTTCCAGTGTGATATCGACGTTAAAGTTGTTACCACCAAAAAGCGCGAGCTTATCGGTTTTTTGCCCGGGAACGCGTTTATAGCCTAACAGCTCATTAAACCGATTAAGTATTTCAAAAACAGATTTATCCCCTGACAGGTCATCCATTACGAATTTTTTTGCTGATATGCTCCCGGAAAAATCGGCAAACTGACTACCGACCATACTGACGATCAGATCAGGCACTAATATTGTACTGCCGCCATTTGCCAATAATTCGCCTTTTATCTTAAGCAAGCTTCCCGGCAATGCAGAAAGCGTCACTTCCCCTTCAATTTTTTTATCGGCATAGGTCAAATGAATATCTGAGATCTTCATGTAATTAGAGCCGTCTTTTCGAACATTCGCATCGAAATGTACATCCCCTAAGTCAAAAACAACCGGAGCAACCTCAGCAAGGCCATATTTATAACGACCTGAACTGCCCTCAATATCAAGACCAACAGCAAAGGACCAGTCATGGACACCCACCGTGCCGTTCCCCCTCAGACTTGCTGTGCCTTCATCCACATCGTGATCTATATAAACCTTTTCTAAATACACCTCTTCGGGGAAGAATACGCCCTTAATCCCCTTCAGCCCTTCCATGTAAAGGCTGCTGATTTGCGGGGAGCGCGTTGCCACATTCCAAAACGGCATATAGGCTTCGAACTTTCGCAACTCAATCACAGGAACGCGCCCGTCTTTTTTGTCATAGGCACTCACACCTTCAATATTAAGCGCGACTTGCGGAAAGAACCCCATATGATTTAAACGTCGAAGCTTTACATGACGACCACCAAATACATCGCTTAATGTATTTACGACCCCTTCTTTCAACATGTCATTAGACCCGCCCATATTATAAAGAACGGTCAGAATAATAAGCCCGAAAGCCAATATAAAGAATATTAGCTTAAAAAGACGGCCCAGCCACTTTGAACCTGTTTTAGGCTTTTTATCTTTATTATCTAAAAGATAGGAATCATCAGTCATATGTTATGTCTCGATCTAGGTTTTCATCATTATAGTTTAAGAAGCGGCTCAATCAAGCTCAGCAAAAGGGTCTTGTTTATAGCGCGAATTGAAACCAAGGCTTTTCCAACTTTTCGCCAACTCAGGCGACAATGGCGCTTTAATATCCAGCACTTGTCCGTTTTTCATCGGATGCGGCAAAATCAGGCGATGTGCATGCAAATGTAAGCGTTTGGCCACATTCATGCCAGCTAAGTCAGCATCAATAAGCTTGCTTTCTTCGTCTTTTTCCGCGCGATATTTTCGATCACCTAAAATTGTGGTGCGTAACACTTGTGCCGCATGCACGCGAATTTGGTGCGTACGCCCTGTTCGCGGCCAAAAAGCCACAAACGCAGCCGCGCGTCCTGCATTTTCAATAACGGCATATTCCGTGACAGCATATTTTCCGTCTTCGTCATCAATAACCATTTTTTCGAAATCCCCACCCGACTTCACAATCGGCGCCTTAATGGTGCCTTCATAGGTGTCAGGTGTTGGAGAAACAACGGCCCAATAAATTTTCCGAACCGTTTTTTTCTTAAATGCAAAACCAAGCTCTCGCGCGCATTTTGCTGATCGTGCCAATAATAAAACGCCGCTTGTCTCTTTATCCAAACGATGGACAAGGCGCGGCACTACACCTTCTTTATTTTTAAAGGCTTCTAACATGCCATCAATATGGCGCTTGGTTTTCGTTCCGCCCTGTACCGCCAAATCGTGGGGTTTGTTCAAAGCGATAACATGTTCATCCTCGTAAATCACAAGAGAACGAATAAAAGCGGCATCTTCCGGACTTAGTTTTGTCTTCCTTGGGGTTTTGCTGGGCGCTTTACTGTCAAATTGCGGAATTTTAATTTCCTGACCGCCTTTAAGACGTGTGTCAGGCTTAACACGCTTTCCGTCTGCACGAATTGCGCCTTTTCGCATTAATTTTTGCGCAAGCACATACGGCATATCAGGCACATATTTTTTAATCCAACGATCCAAACGCTGGCCGTCATCATCATCTTTTACCGTAATCATTCGAATGCCGCTCATGCTGCTGTTCCTCTCATTAAATACATTGCCAGCCCCAGCGCCAGTATAGATAAAATAACCGATACGGACATATAGATGAATGCTTGCAGCGCATCACCTTTTTGCCACATCGCCATAAAATCAAGCGAGAACGTCGAAAATGTTGTAAACGCACCCAAAAAACCAGTCGTCAGCATCACCCTCATCACATGGGACACCCCATCCATTTGGGAAAATTTCGTAATCATCGCCCCCATTAAAAACGACCCGACAATATTGACAATCAAAGTACCCCAAGGATAGCCGTGACCAAACACATGCACAGCCCCCACACCAACGCCATAGCGTGCGGTTGCCCCCAAGGCTCCCCCAATTGCAACAGCGACTATTGTACTAATCATCTAAACCTCTTAGAGTGTTTTTTTATCCATTGAAGGATCTTTTCTTCCGCATGTTAAGCGCTTTAACCACATCACAAAAGGGAATTCTTTCCGCCTTTTGCGGTTTTACAGGATTTGCCGTGGCAGATGCCTGCTCAAAATGGCTTGGTGCAACATATGACACGCTTTTTATACTGTTTTGGGTGTATTTGATATCCCTGATTTTAGGTCTGTGCTTTGCGCGATTTTTAGGCGGAATAAAGCGCACCCTCAATACCAAAAAACTACATTTTCATATCGGGCGGGGTATCAGCGCCCTGGCCGTTGGGTTATTTGTTGTAACCGCCCTGTCAAACGGATTGCAACTTGCAACGCTCTACACGATTTTATTCCTGGCACCATTTATAACGACCCTTGCCGCCATACCGATTTATAAAGAAAAAGTTCCGGCTGAGAATTGGGGAATCATCGCGCTTGGTTTTTCGGGAATTATTGTGGCCTTTCATGACGGTTTAAATGCCATCACGCCAGAGGTTATGTATGCGTTTTGCGCACTGTTTTTCATTGTGTGCTTAGGGCTGATGGCCAGACCGATAGACCAAAATGAAAGTTTACTATCCCTGTCTTTCTATCCATCATTAATTATTGTTCTGTGCTTGGCCTTCCATGTGATCCCTGACATACACCTGCCCGCGGCGGCACACATGCCGATCTTTATTTTAGACGGGATTGGCGTGCTTGTAGGCCTTAGCGGTATCGCATACGGGTTTCGGATTGCCCCCTATTCGGTGGTTGCGCCTGTGCATTATTCACAAATGGTGATCGCGCTGATGCTGGGGTATTTTGTGTTTAAAGACATACCTGATTTCTACATGATGATCGGTGCAGGCATTATCATCATGAGCGGGCTTTTACTGATTGCAAAAAAAGGGCGCAGAAAAAAAGCTTAGCTGCTCTTCTGCTCCCTTAACTTTTTCCAATACTCAAGGCGCTTTTTAATCTCGCGCTCAAATCCGCGTTCAACAGGCTTGTAAAACTCTTGCCGCGGCAGATCATCAGGGAAATAGCTCTGCCCTGAAAAGCCTTCCGCCGTATCATGATCATACTGATAACCAAGCTTATAGCCCTGCTCCTTCATCAACTTTGTCGGTGCGTTCATTGCATGTTTTGGCGGCATGAGAGAGCCTGTCTGCTTCGCCGCTGCTTTCGCCGCCGCAAGCGCCATATAGCTTGCGTTCGATTTCGGCGCACTGGCAAGGTACGTACAGGCCTGCGCCATGGCAAGTTCCCCTTCCGGCAGTCCCAAACGCTCATAGGCGTCCCACGCGGCAATCACGACTTGCAACGCTTGCGGGTCTGCGTTGGATATATCCTCTGATGCAACACATGTCATACGCCGTAAAATATAGGCAGGATCTTCACCGCCCTGTAACATCCGCGCCATCCAATATAGCGCCCCGTCCACATCCGAAGCGCGCAAAGATTTATGAAAAGCAGAGATTAAATTGAAATGCGCATCATCCCCCTTATCATATAAGGGTGCGCGTTTTTGCAACATTTGCAGCAAGGATTCACTGTTCAGGGATTTCCCATCCGCCACTTGCGCATAAATTTGTTCAATCATCGAAAGCATATAACGCCCGTCACCATCAGCCATCGTCATAAGCAAATTGGTGGCATCTTCGTCGGTTGGCAGCGGCCTTTCCATTCGCTCTTGCGCGCGTTCGACCAGTTCCTTCAGCCCCTCTTCATCAAGGCGTTTAAGCACAAAGACTTGCGCCCGGCTAAGCAGCGCAGAGTTGAGCTCAAAAGACGGGTTTTCCGTCGTCGCACCGATCAGCGTAATCGTTCCGTCTTCCATCACAGGTAAAAACGCGTCTTGTTGTGATTTATTAAAACGATGAATCTCATCAACGAACAGCAACGTGCCCTGTCCGTTTGCCTTTCTGATCTTCGCGCCTTCGAATACTTTGCGCAAATCCGCAACGCCTGAAAAAATGGCAGAGATCTGCTCAAAATGTAGATCGCTATGATTGGCCAGTATCCGCGCGATGGTGGTTTTCCCGCAACCGGGCGGCCCCCATAAAATAAGTGAAGACAGCGCCCCACCATCCACCATGGTTTTAAGGGCTCCGCCCTCACCCAAAAGATGCGCCTGTCCGACCACATCCTGCAATGCATCAGGACGCAATAAATCCGCGAGCGGGCGTTTTTTATTGTGATTTTCGTCACTTTCTGACGTTTTTTGCGCGAATAAGTCCGACATATACTTGACCTAGTGTTAATGAATATGAAATATACCCTCTTAACTTGTCACCTGTGAAGGGCTGAAAACATGACCACGCAGACAGATGCGTATAAAGACCTGTTACAAGGCCTCGATCCTAATGATCCTGACGTCCGCGGGGCGACTGACCATTATTTCGACAAAGCAATCATTGCGGATCCGCTTCTAACGCGTGAGCAATGGGAAGCCGACCGGGTCGGGCCTTATATCTACGCGATTGAACAGATCAAAAAAGATAAGAACGCCGCCGTGATCGGGCATAATTACATGCATCCGCACGTATCGTTCGTCTGTGACTTTTTAGGGGATTCCCTTAAAATGGGTGAGGCGGCCTCCAGCCCGGCCTTTAATGACAGAGAAATCATTGTAAATGCAGGCGTGAAGTTCATGGCGGAAACGGCCAAAACGCTTAATCCTGATAAAAAAGTTTTGCAACCAAGCATGGATGCGGGCTGTTCCTTGGCGGCGTCAATTGAGCCCGCAGATGTTGATATGATGCGTATCACACATCCCGGCGTACCGATTGTAAATTACGCCAACACCTATGTTGATGTACGCGCAAAATCTGATTGCCTGTGCACATCTGCAAATATCGTTGATATCGCAATCGAAATCACAGAGGATTGGGGCGTTGATAAAGTTATTTTATCACCTGATCAGTTCCTTGCCCGCAATACGCAAGTCACCCTTGATGGCATGTATAATCGCGGTGAGTTAGACCGTAAAATCGAAGTCATCACCCACCCCGGCTCTTGCGAAGTGCATGAATTATATGACCCTGAAGAGATCGCAATTTTGCGCATCACGCATCCTGACATTCTGATTTTGGCACATCCTGAATGTAAGCCCGAAGTTATAGAGGCCGCAGATTTCAGTGGATCAACAGGCCAAATGGCCGATTACGTAGCCAAACACCGCCCGAAAGTTTTGGCAATGATCACTGATTGTGCGCAAGGCTATCAAATCGCGATGGCATACCCCGAAGCGCAAATCGTGAGCTCCTCTTGTAAAGGGTGCCCGCACATGAAGCGCATTACACTGCGCAATATTTTCGATGCCTTGGTTTTAGAGCAGCACGAGATTATAATTTCAGAGGAAATTTTAGAAGGTGCGCGCGTGCCGCTTGAGAAAATGAATGAACTGATGAAAAACGCCGCCAAGCGCAAAGAAAAAGCAGCAAGCGCCCAAGAAAACGTGGCGTAAAGGACATATATAATGCAACTCCCCTCAATACTCGTCGAAGATATGGTCAGAGCCGCTTTGAAAGAAGATTTGGGGCATGGTCTGGACATCACCAGCCAATCTATTTTACCGCAAGATGCGCAAACGCGCGCGACGTTCCGTGCGCGTGAAGGAGGCGTTCTGGCGGGACTGGTTTTTGCGTTTTCAACATTCATGCATGTTGATCCTGAATTTGAATTTGAAATTCTCGCCAATGACGGGGATGTGTTGGAAAAAGGACAAGACATCGCACTCGTCACAGGCCCTGCCACATCTTTATTGGCGGCGGAGCGCGTGGCGCTGAACTTTTTGATCCATATGTCAGGGATTGCCACCCTCACCCGTCGTTACGTGTTAGAGGTACAAGGCACAAACGCCAAAATATGCGATACCCGCAAAACATTACCGGGCCTTCGCGCCGCGCAGAAATATGCCGTGCGCGCAGGCGGTGGATTTAACCATCGTTTTGGGTTAGATGATGCGGTTCTGATTAAAGACAATCACATTGCCGTGGCAGGAAGCGTGGAAAACGCCCTGAACGTCGCGCGCGAGAATACAGGCCACATGGTTAAAATTGAAATCGAAGTCGATACGTTGAGCCAGCTCGAGGAAGTCCTCAAACATGGCGGCGCAGATGTTGTGATGATGGATAATTTTGCGATTGATGACCTGAAAAAGGCCGTAACCTTGGTTAACGGTCAAATCACTACTGAGGCCTCAGGCGGTGTAAACCTCAACACTGTACGCGCCATCGCGGAAACTGACGTTGATTATATCTCTGTCGGCGGCCTTACGCACTCAGCCAGCGCTTTTGATATCGGTTTGGATATTGATTTATAAAAGCCCCGCTTCTTTCAGCTCATCTTCCATATCTTCGGGGATGGTGTCTTCGATTGCACCGCCTGTATATATCCCCTTATCGGCAGGAATATCTGCGGGTTTGAGATAGCGCCAACCTTGAAACGCGCGGCGCGGTGTATGCACTGTTTCAATCATTTGCGCATCTTGGACAATCATACACATTGTGCCTTTGGCCTGCGTTTCTACCATTTCAAAACCCAGAATTTTATGACGGCAGACAATGCGGTTTTTAATCACGCGGTAAATCGATCCGCCTTCGCGTAAAATCTCATCAGCCGATTTCGGTTTATACCGCGTCCAACAAGGCGTAGCCGCCTGCCCGTGATAATCAAATTCTTGGGCGCGCTGGATCTCATAAAAATGACGAATATCATCAACGCCAACAACCAGTTTTATAATGTGAATACTACTCATAAACGCGATCTTACTTGATAGATTATGCCTAAGACAATAGCTTGTTCATATGAGCGAAAAACAAACCATCACCGTCAAACTCACCCCCGGCGCGAAACAAAATAAAGTCATCGGATGGGAAGAAAATTTGTTGGGTGATCGGACGCTCAAGGTACAGGTCACGGCCATCCCTGAAATAGGAAAGGCGAATAAAGCGCTCATCGCCCTACTGTCCAAACATTGGAAAGTCCCAAAAAGCAGCATCACCATCATTCGTGGTGAAACCAGCCGCATCAAAATTTTGGAAATAATCTCTGATAAAAACCTGTCAGACGAATGAACATTATTCGTTGTCAGCGGTTTCTGGCGGACAATGTACCAGGCCACCTTGCAGAAATTCACTCACATCACATCCCTGACGTTCATAATATCTCGCCTGACCTTGAATTGAATCTTCCTGCGTGCGCTCTTCCTCAGGAAGCATATTCACAGCGGCAAATCCAAATAACAGCGCAAGCACCCCTGCGCCTTGTTTTGCACGCTCAGTCGCAGAATGTGATAATAGTGGGCGTCTTGCAAATTTGATATCAGACATTACTCTTCATCCTTCAACTTCAATAATGAAGCTGGGGTGAATAACAGCTGTAATTCAGGAAATCAACAGTTATTTGAGCCTTATCGGCGTGCAACCATCATTTTTTTAATTTCTGCAATTGCCGCCGCAGGATTCAATCCCTTAGGGCAAGTATTCGTACAGTTCATAATGGTATGACAACGATATAAGCGGAACGGATCTTCGAGTTGATCCAAGCGCTCCCCCGTTGCGTCATCACGACTATCCACGATCCAGCGATATGCCTGCAGCAAGATAGCCGGCCCAAGGAAACGGTCACCATTCCACCAATATGACGGACATGATGTTGAACAACAGAAACACAAAATACATGCCGCAGGGCCATGACCATCAGCGCCGTTCAGGACAAGGGCATTTTCCTCTGACTGTAAACGCTCACGGTTGGGGGCAGGTGTGTCCGACTTCAACCATGGCTCAATGGCAGTATATTGCGCATAAACATGGTTCAGATCAGGAACCAAATCTTTAACCACCGGCATATGCGGTAATGGCGTTACTTTTACATCGCCTTTAACATCTTTGATGTCCTTCGTGCAGGCCAGTGTATTTGTACCGTCAATATTCATTGCGCATGATCCGCAAATCCCTTCGCGACAAGAACGACGTAGTGTCAGCGTGCTATCGACATTATTCTTAATATATAAAAGGGCATCCAAAACCATCGGGCCGCATTTATCCAAATCAATTGTCACCTCATCAAGACGCGGGTTCTTAACTTCACCCTTTTCGTCCTTATCATCAGGAGACCAACGATAAACCTTAAATGTTTTGGCGTTCTTTGCCCCTTCAGAGACATCGATCTTTTCGCCTTTAAGAATTTTTGAATTTTTTGGAAGTGTAAATTCGGCCATTTTTTTGCTTCTTTCACATATGTCTTACATTGCAATAGGATAGTAATGCGTTTCGTCTGCTTTGTTAAGGTCTATTCCGCGCAAACACAATAGTTTTTATATAAAAAACCTTTAGATTTTGTTTATTTCCGCTGTCTATAGTATATATGACAAATATTAAATTAAAGGGTTTATAAATGAGTTTGAAAATTGTTGATATGACGGGTGACGGCATATGGCCGGAAATGTCGCGTGAAATTAGAGAAAATTTAATCGATCCGAACTTTGATGTGGACTGGCTTGTCCATGATATCAGCGTTCCAACACGTGACAAAACCAATGACACCGCCCTAAACGCAGCGATTGCAGACCTTAAAGAACACAAAGCGGGCGTTAAAGGCCCCACAATCACCCCGACCAAAGAACAAACTGCGGAAATGGGTTTGTCGCAACAATTAAAATCACCAAACGGTATCATCCGTAGCGCAGTAGAAGGCGCCGTTATTTTAAGAACGCCCCTAACCGCAGATAATCTGCCGAAGAATGCCCATCAAATGTACGGCGTAACAACCGCGCGCCAAGCCGTGGGCGGTATATACGGCGCACCGAATTTCGAAGTCCCGGGTCAAGGTAAGTTAAAAGTTGTCTTCGAGGCCGAGGACGGCACCGAGCAAATCATGTCATCGCGCGATGTTGATCAAGGCGTCGCGTTGATCACAACCGAGAGCGATCAAGCAATCCGTAATTTTGCACATGCTACGTTACAACAAGGGTTATCACTGAATAAATCCGTTGCTTTTGCATCAAAATCAACCATCCTGCCCGCCTATGACGGACGTTTTATTGATATTCTTAATGATGTTTATGAAAGCGAATATAAGGCAGACTTTGAAGAAGCAGGGTTAGAATTTCGTCCCGATGATCTAATCGATGCGGTTGTATCAAAAATACCGCAGGGGAAATTCAATGACTGGATTATCGCCGTTAAAAATTATGACGGTGATGTAATGTCTGATCAGGTTGCTGGGGAATCCCTGTCTTTGGGGATGATGGATTCAACATTGGTCAGTGCAGATGGTACACTCCTCGCCGATCCGCCGCACGGAACCGCGCCGGATCTGGAACGTTTCTGGCATGAGGAAGGGAAACTGGTCGCCAACCCGACTGCGCATATATTCGCCTATGCCGAGGCCTTACGTCACAAGGCCGAACTTGAGGGGCAGCCTGATCTGGCAGAAAAGGCCGTTCTCCTGAAAGAGGCAACATTAGACACTATTTCCAATGGTAAAATGACAGGTGACCTTTCGCATTATATCGGCGCAAAGCCCCTTACAGGGCAGGAATTCATCAAAGAAGTTGCCAACACATTTGATGCCAAATTGAATAACCATATACGTTTTGGTCGTGATGCCGATATGGGCGGTGCCGACCAAGGAATGCATATTCATTAAGCCCTCTTTGACGAATATTATTCTTGTCATGTAGGTTACAGATAAAGAAATAATATTTCGGGTTTGATAATGAAGTGGAATTTACGAAGCATTCTGGACATGTTTAAGGACAGGTCTGACCAACCTGCCGGCGATAGTGCTGCGCCAGCCTCACCCGTTGATTCCATGAATACACCTGACATCATTGATGCCATCGGCCTGCGCGGGGATAAAATTCGACCTGCCATCGGCATTCCCGAAGATCAACCTGAATCAAAAAATTGGCGGGATGTAACAGGCACCGCCCACCTCTATATTCGCGGCGCCCTTCAATCATTAGAACGCATGGCAGACGGTAAGCCCGATATAGAGGCAGCCGAAACCGCAATAGGCACGATTAATTTTGCCGCAAAATCACCCGATGGTTTTTTTGGAAGTACGGCCGGTGAAACTGCCCAAATTGCACAAAAGATTTTGCACGCAGAACAAAACAGCGAAACAGACTTAGCGAACGTCTTGAGCGCAGAGGAGCTCGGCACAATACTGGCCGGTTTGGACGATGCGAACCAAATCGTCCAAAATCTGGCGGCACAAGATGATGCCCCCAATGATGTGCAAACTTACGCCAAAGCATTAGATAGAGCGGTCAGCCATTACCACGACGCGAGCCCATCCATTCACGCAAAAATCAACCCGGAGTTTCACGCCGGGTTGGATGATGTCTCTTAATAATATAAATGATGACTAGTAAACACGAGCCTTTGGCGGGAACGGCTCAATCTCGTCTGTTAATGTTGTCATGATAACAGGGCGATATCCGATTTTGGTCTTACCCTTTTCATCAACATTAATAACTGTGTGCTTCATCCATTTTTTATCATCACGATCAGGATAATCTTCGCGTGCATGCGCACCGCGTGATTCCTGACGATTAGCCGCAGAGTGCATAGACGCAACAGCCTGTGAAAGAAGGTTATCAAGCTCAAGCGTTTCAACAAGATCAGTGTTAAAAATCATAGAGCGGTCTTTAATGCCCAGATCTTCTTTACCTGCGAAGCACTTATCAATCTTTACAACACCTTCATCCAGCACTTCTCCCGTACGGAAAACAGCCGCGTGATCTTGCATTGTTTTTTGCATTTCTGCGCGTAGCTCTGATGTCGCTGTGCCGCCTGATACATTGCGGTAATGATCCAGACGATCAATTGCACGTTGATCATCATTATTATTTAACGGCTTATGCGCCTCACCTGCAGTAACGGTTTCTGCCGCGGTAATCGCCGCCGCACGTCCAAAGACCACCAAATCAAGCAATGAGTTAGAACCAAGACGGTTCGCACCATGAACGGATACACATGCCGCCTCACCGATTGCCATCAAGCCCGGCACGATTGCATTCGGATCTTTCTTGGTCGGGTTAATCACCTCACACTTATAGTTGGTTTGAATACCGCCCATATTATAGTGAACAGTCGGAAGCACAGGGATCGGCTCTTTCGTAACATCAACGCCTGCGAAAATACGCGCTGATTCAGCAATACCCGGCAAACGCGCATGAATAACTTCAGGCTCCAGATGCATAAGGTTCAGGTGAATATGATCCTGCCCTTCGCCAACGCCGCGTCCTTCGCGAATCTCAATTGTCATTGAGCGCGATACAACATCACGTGAGGCAAGGTCTTTTGCAGAAGGTGCATAACGCTCCATAAAGCGCTCACCCTCAGAGTTGGTTAGATAACCACCTTCACCGCGAACACCTTCCGTAATCAAACAGCCCGCGCCGTAGATACCTGTTGGGTGGAACTGTGTAAATTCCATATCCTGCAAAGGAATACCTGCACGCAACACCATCGCATTACCGTCACCTGTACAAGTATGAGCCGAAGTACAAGAGAAATACGCACGGCCATAACCGCCTGTTGCCAAAATGGTTTGATGCGCACGGAAACGGTGAAGCTTACCCGTATCAAGGTCCCATGCCATAACACCAACACAGTTCCCCTCATCATCCATGATCAAATCAAGGGCGAAATATTCAATAAAGAATTGCGCCTGATGTTTTAGAGCCTGCGTATAAAGCGTGTGCAAAATCGCGTGACCTGTACGGTCAGCCGCCGCACATGTTCGTTGCGCCGTGCCTTTACCGAAATGTGTAGTCATACCACCAAATGCGCGCTGATAAATCTTACCCGCAGCTGTTCTTGAAAACGGCACGCCGTAATGCTCAAGCTCAACAATCGCGGGGATCGCCTCACGGCACATATATTCAATCGCGTCCTGATCCCCAAGCCAGTCAGACCCTTTAACCGTGTCATACATGTGGAACTGCCAGCTATCTTCGCCCATATTACCAAGGGCCGCAGAAATACCGCCTTGCGCCGCAACTGTGTGCGAACGTGTCGGGAAAACCTTTGAGATAATCGCCGTTTTCAAGCCCTTTTCAGCGCAACCAAAGCCCGCACGCAAACCCGCACCGCCGGCACCAACAACAACAACATCAAATTCGTGATCTATAATTTCGTATGATTCAGACATATCACTTCCTTAAATTTTATATACCCGCAGTAAAGGCAATTTTCAGCACACAGAAAATGCACATAACACCAACAGCAAAGAAGAAAATTTTCTGTGCAGTCAATTTCGCTAATTTAAACCATTCATTATGAATGTAATCTTCAACAACCACCTGCGAACCAAGCTTGGCATGGTAGAGAACAGAGATGATCAACATAATCATCAAAACAGCATTGGTCGGCTGTGCCTGCCATGCGATGAACTGCGCGTGTGTTGCGCC
The DNA here is from genome assembly GCA_051967755.1 of Alcanivorax sp. GTDB lineage: Bacteria > Pseudomonadota > Alphaproteobacteria > Micavibrionales > Micavibrionaceae > UBA1672. Next base: position 255,207 of record JBQDYD010000002.1, on the reverse strand, counting down.
CTGCAAACTAACCATTGACCAGACAAACCAAAGCACAAGCGGTATATTCAAAACAGCCGTGATTTTTTGTTTCATCCAGTGATCAGCACCTTCATGCGCAGAGCCCATGCCTTTTGCAGTCTTAAGGGGTGATGCGTACTTGTCTTTATATTTATTATCCATAAAAATTATCCCCTTACTTCAATCCAACATAAACCATGAAATCAATAAACGTACTGCCGCCCCATGTTACGGCCGTTGCCGCAACAGCGCAGAGCAGAACAATATAGTTCGTGCGCATGGCCTGCGCCTTTTGAAGAAAACGCCCTGTATCCCAGAACATATGGCGAATACCGTTAAACATGTGGAAGTACAGCGCAAATGACCATAAGAACATTACAATTTGCCCCGGCTTGCTTGTCGCAATTGCCACCACAGTGTTGTAATGCGTTTCACTTGTTGCCGCCGCGATCAAATACGCCGCAATCAAAACTGTTCCACATGCCAAACCTGCGCCCGTCACACGATGAGAAATCGATAACAAGGCAGTAAGTGGAAGATTATAAACCTGTAAATGGGGGGAAAGTGGTCTTTCCACTTTTTTGGTCGTATCAGACATGATCCTAACTATTCCTGTTTTATGCATGTTCAGGTGAACATTCTGTTTTTCGACACTATCATAGTGTCAAAGACATGTATTTTAAAGGCACAAATACCCTATTTTCACGTCAAATCAATGATTTTTATAAAGTTTTTTTCCGATCATTAGCCATAATTGCGATAATGATAATCACTCTTAATATCGCTGATAAATTTTTCCCTATTCTTAACCATTTGATGCTGTAATATGATTTCGTGTTTTTCATCAAGAAGGTAGTTTTAAGTCATGGCACAAGAACAAGAAGGCTCCGTAAGCAACAGTAAATTCAACATGATGAGATGCTTGGTTGCCATTTCACATGCCGATGGTGTTTTTCACGACGAAGAGCGCGAATATCTTGAAAACATGATGAATCGCCTCCCCCTCAGTCAAGAACAGCACGACACACTGATTTCAGACTTTACCGAACAACGTGATATTGCAGAATTATTTGACCAAATTGATGAGCCGAAACATCGCTCGGAGGTTGTTTACTTCTCTCGGTTAACCGCGCACAAAGACGGTGATTATGACCCGTCAGAGGACGAAATGGTTCAGCACCTAAATGATTTGGCGCGCAGCAAAATCAACCAAGACGAAGTGCGCGACATTCTAAAAAATATCAAAGAAGAAGGCAGACTTGAAAAAGAACGCATCAAAGAAAGCTATAAAAGCCCTGTCCTGAGATGGTTTTTCGACCTGTTCGAAGGATAACTACATTTCTAAAGTTTCGGTGACGTCGGCTTCCATACCTTCTGCCAACACATCCATTCCGTGTGAGACAAGGCGGTCATAAACAACCTTGGCCTCAGGAATTCCCGTTTGATCCTTATGAACCAAAACTGAGGCCAGATAACCACCGACATTATCGGCATGCACCATAAGCGCATCTTGCTTGTGCCCGTAAGTATCCTCATTAGAGACAGGTAATTGTCGCAGAATTTCCAAACCAACCGCCGCCTCTGCCAATAAAGATAAATCTTCATAGGTTGTTTCGTGCGGCTGGTGCTGCTCTTTAAAAGCTGTCAAACGATCCATAATCGCCTGTGATACGTCATTAACAGTGGTAAGCTCAGCCATTTCCTGAACGGAGTTTTCAAGTTCCGCGAGTGTTTCATCATGAATGACAATATCTTCGGTGGACATAATCCCCCCTATCTCAGGCCTTAAGCAGCGGCCTTAGCTTTTTGCTTAATCAAAACTTCTGCAATTTGAACCGCATTGAGCGCCGCGCCTTTGCGCAGATTGTCTGCAACACACCAGAAATTCAGACCGTTTTCAACTGAGATATCTTCACGCACGCGTGATACATAGACATCATCATCGCCTTGAATTTCCTGCGGGGTCACATATTCCAGATCTTCGTTTTCAAGATCAACAAGTGTAACGCCTTCGAAATTACGCCACAGCTCTTTTGCCTGCATAGGGGATAACTCCTGCTCAAGCTCAACATTCACCATCTCAGAGTGACCGATAAACACAGGAACACGCACACATGACGCACAAACTTTGATCGAAGGATCAAGGATTTTCTTGGTCTCAACAACCATCTTCCACTCTTCCTTGGTCATGCCGTCATCCATAAACACATCAATTTGCGGGATGGCATTAAACGCAATCTGCTTTGGGTATACAGACGGGGTTGGCGTTTCATTCATGTAAACACCTTTTGTCTGATTGAACAGTTCATCCATCGCAGATTTACCTGAACCCGACACAGATTGATATGTGCTTACCACAACGCGCTTAATCTTCGCCGCGTCATGCAACGGTTTTAGTGCAACAACCATTTGAATGGTTGAACAATTCGGGTTGGCGATAATGCCTTTTTTCGTATGCTCGGCGATTGCCTCCGGATTTACCTCAGGCACAACCAACGGCACTTCGGGGTCCATACGGAAATGGCTTGTATTATCAATCACAACTGCGCCGGCCTTCGCCGCAACAGGGGAATATTTCGCAGACACACTGCCGCCCGGTGAGGACAGCACAATATCAACGCCCTTAAAGTCATATGTCGCAAGTTCTTGAACCTTAATATCATCATCGCCGAAAGACACCTCTTTACCGACAGAACGGCTTGAGGCAAGAGCGACAACATCATCCACAGGGAACTCGCGCTCATGCAAAATATTAAGCACTTCACGTCCGACATTACCTGTTGCACCAGCAATAGCGACTTTATAACCCATCTTATTTCTCCTGATCTTCTCATTTGTATCTATGGATCGCAGAATGATTGTGATACTCTATTATTCGCTTGTAATGCAAGCCTTTCCTTCATTATTGCCGCAAAAACATGACCAAGAAAAAGCAAAGCACAGAACAAAAAATTCAGGAGCTTCAAGAGGCCATCGCCTATGCAGATGGCTTGGCGCAGCAAAAATCGAATTTCCTGGCCACGATGAGCCATGAGATTCGCACCCCCATGCAAACCATCTATGGTATTTTAGAACTTATCGCAGCAGAAAAGCCCGATGAAAAAATCGCCACAATGGTTCAGACCGCACAAGGCGCAGCAAGCAGCCTGCTCGAGATTCTCGATGACGTTTTGGATGTTGCAAAAATTGATGCGGACGCGATGGAGCTTGATGTCTATGAAGTGCCTGTGCGCCTGATGGTCAAAGGCATTATCGAGGCCCTGTTGGTAAAAGTACGCGGCGTACATGTAACATTAGAGGATGATATCGGCACCGATGTGCCCTTTGTCGTAATGGGTGACCCGAAACGCCTGCGCCAGATTCTGATGAATTTATGCGGCAACGCCCTTAAATTCACCCATGAGGGACATGTCACTGTCCGCGTCTCTACAAACGTGCAGCACATCAACCCGCCGCGCGGTGCGCTCGGCCTTCGGTTTGAAGTCATAGATACAGGCATCGGCATGTCCGAAGAAGTCTGCAGCCGCCTTTTCACCTCCTTTACGCAGGCCGATAACACAACATCGCGAAAATATGGCGGAACAGGTTTAGGCCTGTCTATTTGTAAAAAGCTTGTTGAGCTTATGGAGGGGCAAATCGGCGTTATCAGTGAGCCGGACAAAGGGTCAAATTTCTGGTTTGAAATACCAACCGAAGAAGTCTTCACCGACGAAAGCCGCGTTGAACTTCCTGATCTGGACGGAATATCCGTATTATCAGTAGAAGATCACCCGCAAGGCGCAAAGGAAATTCAAAACTCCCTCATTTCGATGGGGGCAACCGTAGAGCATTGCACATCCTGCGAACAGGCCATAAAGCTGGTGAAGCAACGCCCGTTTGATGTGGCCGTGGTCGATCAGGGGTTGCCCGATGGGCTTGGCCTGGATCTGATCAGGGAAATGATGACCTTACGCCCCTATATGGGCATGGTGATGTATACGGTGCGTGATGATATCGGCCTTGCGCACTCCCTACAGTCGCTTGGCGCGTTTTACATCACAAAACCCGCAAGCCGCGTCGGGCTTGGCGAAACCGTAAAGAGTGCCGCACGCCAAAACCAAGGGAAAATCGAAGGATCGGCAAAAATTCTCGTTGCCGAAGATACGGATAGTGTGCGCGATATTTTACGTAGACAGTTTGAACATCTGAACGTCGATGCCGATTTCGTAGAAAGCGGCGCCCAAGCGCTCGAGGCGATTAACAGCGGTGAATATGATATTCTGGTTACTGACCTGCACATGCCCGATGTTGATGGGTATGAACTTGTGAAAATGATCCGCGCACAGGAAGCCAAAATCAAAAAAGATTTTCCTGTCATCGCCCTGAGTGCGGATGTCCAAATCACCCAGCGCGAACATTATATGAAACATGGTTTTGATGAATATCTCCTCAAACCCGTTTCCTTAGGGCAACTGCGTGGCTTGCTTATCCGCTGGCGCCTGCTGGATGAGAGCATGGGCGATGCCGAGGCAGCACCGGATGCCCTCAGCCCCAAATCAGATCATGCCATAGATCGTGAATGCCTGATAAAACATGTCGGGGCGATTGATGAAAGCACGTTTGAAATGATGAATATGTTTGTCGACATGACCGCGCCTTTGATCGATAAAATCCAAGCCGCGCAAAAAGATAAGGATTTTAAAGCATTAGAGGAACTCGGCCACAGCCTCAAGGGCGGTGCGCGCTCGGCCTGTTGTATAAAACTCGGCAATCTGGCGGATGACTTGCAAGAACGCGCCAGCGCCAAACGCGGCTGCGTGCGCTGTATCAAAGCCATCATTGAGGAATTTGATCGGGTGAAGGCAGAAATCGGCACTTTACTCTGAATATCAAGGGCAGCTTGCCGCCGCTTCTTCGCCGTCCGTATCCCCATTAAACACCGCAGTACTTTCCGTGATCATACGAATGCGGAAGCATCGATACCCGCTTGGGCATTCTGTTTCTGATGGCGTTGCGCTATCCAGATCAACTGCGCCACCTGTCGCATCGATGACATCGGCTTCGCACTCCCCGTATTCATCATCAAGTTTTTGTAACGCGGTTGTAATAAACGCATCGGATTTATTAGTTTGAATCCAGAAAAACACACCATCTGTGCCGTTATAATATTGCCAATCCTCAAATAAATCAGGCGCGGGGGGCAGGAATTTTCCATACGCCCCGCGGAATATCGGCACATGATTTTCATCATTATTTCCGGGGTCGCCCGGGCATCTGATATCTTGCACAAGGCGGCCAGCCGTCGGCCCGATTGTTGCGCTTTGGTAATGGTCGGAATTTGGCTTAATCGGGTAATTGCGGCGCGCATCAGTGTCCGTTCCACTGCCTGAGATATCGATGCTTGTATCACCCTTACGATAAGAGAGAACACATTCAACAATCGCCGAGCGAATGGTATCAACCTGACTTTTCACATCTGACACCATACGGAAACTATTCTGGGATGACGTTTGCTGCCCCGAAGATTGCATAAAAGTCACCGTCAACGCCGCCAATAATGCAATCGCGATTAAGATATAAACAAGCGCACTGCCGCGCTCTGTTTTATTGCGCCGCTTAATGCATTGTGTTGTCTTGGAATTCATTTGAGATTAACGCTCTACAACGACGTGATAATAAACATAATCACCGCCGCCTGCATTTTGGAAACATCCGAATGGCTGCCCGTCAAATGCACCTGCACCATCATCAATATCAGGCACATCATTTGTAGGCATATCATAATCGGTCGTGCCGTCATCATACATGCGCTCAGTATATTGTGAGGAACGATCACCATTCAAAACAGGAACGGTCGTACCCATTCCGTGCTCTTCGTTAATTCTTGAGCAGATCCCCTGCCTGATACCAACCAGAAACGCGATAATGTCATTACCACCTGCCCCTTCCAGGCCAATTTCAGGGATCTCCAACTCTCCGTTAAAGACCCATTCACCAGGCGTTCCGGAAACCATCACATCAGCGGGCGCAGGAACATATGTCGCTCCGCCGCCCTGAGGGTGAAAAACGCCTATTGTGTTATTATCCAAATCATCAAATTCATCGCCCGGGCGGTTAAATCGAATCTCATCCGCCACAGTTCCTGACATAATCATACGAATAATTGCCGTATTCACACTGGTCGGGTATTGCGTAATTTGCGCACTGTTAATCAAGTTTGTTTCACGGCTTGCATTTTCACCGCTCGATCGTGTTGAGGACGTGACCGCATATGATAGCGCGGCAAACAAAGCCACAGCGATCAATATCAGAAACAGCACGTTTCCTGACTGTTTTTCTCTAAACTCTATAAAAGATTTATGTCTTAGCATAATCTGCTCTCTGTTTTTTTCCGCATTAATGCGTAACTTACTGATCATTTCTTTACCGCAACCCTGCTCACTTTCAAAGTGGCATATAACGGATTCAAATCACATTCCTTACCAACACAGAGCTTTATAACACTTACACGCCATCCAAGCCCGCCATTTTGTATATGACCAATTGCTTCACGAAATTGCCCAAACATCGCCGTAGATTTGGCGAATATTATAATATTGGCTGAACTTACCTTTATTTCAAGACCTTTATAAATTCCCTGTAATTCATCCACAAACGCCTTAAGCTCATGCTCTGACACAGATGTCTCTGTAACCATAGGCACAATAGGAGATAGCGCCTTTTCCTCTTCGCGCTCAGCGCGTAACTGCGCAACTTCCTGTATTTTTACAGTTGTGTATAACCCCAACAAAGCAGCCACAAGCCATACAATACCAATCACAATGACAACAAATTTATTGGTATTATACGGCAGACGCTCAAGGAAACTATTCAAATTATCCAAAGAACTTGGGCTAAACGCACTGCCCACCGCTTGCCAATTTACTTTTTTAAAATCCATTTTTCATCTGCCCCTTATCACCATACTACCTCGCACCCTTAAGGCGAACGTGATCATCATCCTCGATCTTCGCCTTTGGCACGATTAAGCGCACCCCGCCACTTGGCTTAACCTCAGGAAATGTTGTATCCTTCTTGGCCTGTTCTGAAACAGACATTGGCACGATGGCATCCCATTCCGTTTTATTACCTGCAACCTGATAGCGAACAAGATATCCGTTATAGGGTGCCAATTTATCTAACAGCTGTTGCACGCGCACCATATGTTTAATCGTATCACTCTGCATAACACCCGCAGCATTTTCCATTAATGCCAATGCCGCAGCATCTGTTTGCTGTTTCACACCGTCTAAATCTCTCTGCACAAAGCCCATGGAAATAAGGCTGATCAACAAAATAAGCGCCGCAATGAAATTCACACCAAGGCCTGAGAAAAACAAAACCCTCACCATGGCACGCGATAATTTTTCCGTGTGCAGACTGCGGCTACGCCAAGATTTAATATCTGCAATTTTGGGATTAATCGTCACAAAATTGGCATCCATACTTTGAACACGGGGAAGGATTGTTCTCGACGCGCCTAAATACACCTGCATGCGCATTGTTTCCGGGTCCCAACGTAATGCGGAGGCAATCCCCTCTTGCTCATACAGATAAACAGTCTCTTTATCCCAATGCTCGCTTTCCCCGGGTAAGGCAGCCGCAAGCGGGCACCAACTATCAGGATTAGATGCAAGAGATGAAGACGGGCAGGCCAAATACCAGACGCGCCCCTCATCAACGGTATATGTATAATGAACTTTTTCACTGCCGCACGCTTGCGCCGCCGCATTCCATACGGCCTCATCTTCCGCACCCGGAACATGGGGCAACGACCCGCCGATCAAATCAGCCGGCAAATAAGGGGTCAACTGCTCAACGATCGTTGATTTTTCACCCGCCAAAATATCGGATATGCGTGGCTTAATACCTGCTGGTTTTTGAGCTTCAGAAGGTATTACGCCCCCTTTATCTTCATTGACAACACCCATATTATATAGCCCCCTTCATGAGCCCGCCCATCATCGAGTCCATGCTCATATTCATCACAGTAAGGGCGTAAATGGCACTACCAAAGGCCACCATCAAAAATACACCCGTTAAAGCAAACGCAATCCACACAATCAGTTTATGTCTGGTTTTTGCCGATGCAGAACGCATTTCGGCAATAGATTCCATAACTGTAGCAACCTGCCCCAAATCAGACAAGCCTGCAATCTCCAGGCGCTCACTTCGCGTTAGCGGCTTTCGATCAAGGGCAACCCCCAAACCGACACCACGGCTCAGGTTATTTGATGCCTCTGCCCAGTATGCCGCAACATCAGGTGAGCCTGATGCCTCTTCAGATTGCTTTAACGCCATATCAATAGGAACGCGCCCCTTAAGCATACGTGCGGCCGCCATCATAGAATCCGCGAAGGCCAAGTCACGCAAATAGGCGCCGATCAACGGAATCTTGCGTACTATTTTTGCTGTCGGCCAGTCACGCTTACCGCGATTTAACCAAAATGATATAATACACCACGCCAGAAAACACCCGATTGCAACCGCCAGCGCGATCAAAATATCCCATGTTAAGTCAAGATTATTCACAACCGACTCATACTTCGCGCGATCCGCTTCTTCGGTTGGTTTATTGTTCCTAAACCATCCAAGAACCATATCCTTACCCATCCATAGCGAACTGACAATAGTCAGCACATCAATCGCAAGCCATGACATCGTCCCTATCAGGGCGCGTGCATTTTTCCGCTTTTCTGTAATAGAGTGAATAGCATGCGGAATACCTTCGTTTAATTTATTCGCGCGCTCTGAACCCGCTAATATAGCGAGCGTGCCGTGGTCAAACACATTCAATGCCTTAAGGGCATCAATAACACCTAACCCCCTCGTCAGTGCCTCACGCGCGGGCGCCAAAATATTCTGTCGTCTGGGGTTGTTTTCCGCCTGAATAATTTTCCACAGAGCCACACCCGGCGATGCCGTATGGGTGCGGAATTGAATTCCCCTTAAAAGACGAACCTGCCACCATGCAGAACGCGCCAAAAGGCGCTCCAACGGTGATCTTGAATACGGACGTATGCGCAGAACAAAGCCGCCCTTTTTCGTTATCGCTGTCCTGACATCATCAATTGTTGGCAAAAAGAAGGCTTCCGTAACCTTTTTCGGTCCGGAGCGCGTTTCATAAGCTATCTCTGCAAGCCATTGTTGCACTGGATTTCACCATCATTGAGTAAGAAAACATACGCAGTAGTTACCCTTCAAGATAGGAAAGTGCCGCCTGAGCATCAATTAGACCTGATGTGACCAAATCTACGAGGCCCTCTTTACGTGTGTGAACAACAACACCCTCCTCTTCGAGTATATTATTCACATTACCTATTAAAGCTTCGTAAATATTATTACGTTCTCCGGGCCCTAAAGTTATTAAAAGTGCGTCCAAAAGCAAAGTTCGGCCCGAAATTCCGGTTCTGCTGCATAAATCACAACCGCTGGAGTTGTGTTTTTTCACCTCTTGCGATGCTTTTATGCCCAAACGGCTCAACATGTCTTTGGTTAGAACCTCATTCGCCTTAACAGGATGCGCGCAGCCCTGACATAATGTACGCACTAATCGTTGATTTAAAATCGCACCGACCTGCTGTGCCAAGGTATAGGTTGATGCGCGCTCTCGCTCTGCAGGCATCAATGAACGCAATCGTTCAAACGTCTGCAGCGCCGTATCCGCATGGATCGTAGAGATCACAGTATGCCCTGATTCCGCCGCCCTCAATGATGTTTCTACCGTATCAGAGTCGCGCATTTCACCAATAACAATATAATCAGGATCATGACGCATTGCCGCCCGTATCAGTTCGGCAAAACCACCACCCGCCATACCCGGCCTTACCTGCCATTGGGTTGCATAACGCAATTCATATTCGATCGGGTCTTCAATCGTCAGAACATGCTTTCTGCGGCGATCAATTTGCTGAATACAGGCGTATAGCGTTGTCGTTTTACCAGAGCCGGTTGGCCCTGAAAGCAAAATAAGCCCACCGCCGCCTTTAATTTCCGGAGATAAAAGACGCGATAAATAATCGGCCACATCTTCATGACGACGAAACAGCTCCTCAAATCCCTTTAATGACGCGCGATCCAACAAACGTAGCGTTAATTTTTCACCATCTTGAGCCTGCGGCCCTGCAGCCACACGAACATCAATGGCCCGCCCCTGCCACTGAAAACCAAAGCGACCGTCCTTCGGCGTTACTCGATCACCAAAATTTAACCCCGCATCACGTTTTAACAGGGTCGTCAAACGCGCCATCGCTTCTGCAGGAAGCAAGTGCATCGGTAACAAGTCACCATCGATACGATACTGAATCCAGTTTGGCGCATCGGGATTATTATCCTGTACCAAATGAATATCCGAAGCACGCATTTGCAATGCCTCCGCCATCATATCGCGTTGAAATTGATTTAATAAAAGGCCGTTATCAATATCCCCCAACCACTGCGCCAATGTTTTTTCACTGCGGTCTGCGGACAGATCCTGCACAGCGCGCAACGTATCCGTCAGCTCTTTGCGGTCCCATACTTCAACCTCGACACGTTCAACCTTTAACCCGCTTCGATTTGCAGTAGAGATTAGGGATTCAACCTGACGCTCATTCATATCATGAAGCGGGGCAATTCTGAGAACCCCGTCACTTAGACCAATTAAATGAATGCGTAACGGAAGCCATGCCTGAACGGGCAATATTGAACGCAATTGATCGCCCGTTGCACGATCTTTCACTGCATCATCTTCGAAATCAGACGGAACCGACGCCCCCGCCATATCCAGAAGTTGTTCAGTTGAACGCGCAATCCCGCGTTCCAGAAGCAATGCGCGTTCCTTTTGCACCATATCAATATAGCGCTCTCGCCCTTCTTGCACCCTCAACGACTTACGGCTTTTTGCTTTACCGCTATCATTCTTGGCTTCTTTGCTCATCAGATCAGCTCCTAATTATCGCTGCTGCTATCACTTCGCGCTTGTGATGCCGACTTACTGACCGTTGATTGTCCGGTAACTCGGTTAACAGAAGATAAAGATCTGTCAAAAAGCAAAAGCACGCGGTCATCTCCGTTTGTAAACTCAATACCACTGGATTGAATGGCCACATCCCACATCACACCACCCAGCATAACAGGCTGTGCGTTGAATATGAGCTTGCTGCCGCCCGGGCCGTTTACAATTGCGCGATTGGACGAAAAAGAAGTAATTTTCAAACCATCAAGTGCGCTGGATGCATTTAGCAAGCCCGCCCCTTGCGACTTACCTTTTTCACCGGTCACGTCAGATTCAATCACACGCGTGGGGGTGGCACTTGCCAATATAATTGCCTTTTGATCCTGACTGACAACGCCATCCGCCTCACCCGTAATGGGGATAACAAGAACACCGCGTGCGCCCGTATGCACAATTTGAACATCATCTAAAATCGTACCAAGGCGCGTGGGTGACCATGTTAATGTCAATGGGCATGCCTCAATCGGTTGCAACACCATTCCATCAGAACATCCGCTATCCGCCACGCTTAAACCATTATCAGAACCCGAAACTTTTATACGCTTCAACGTTAATGCAGAATCACCCGTATTCACCAAAGACACAGTAATCGTAGACGCAGCAGTAACCGTATCGCCAAAATCCATTTCTTTTTGTGACGACACCAAAAGACCGCGTCCCGGGACAGCTTCGGGGAAAATCTCCGCCTCTTCAATTTCATCAGGATTATAATCACCCGTTAAAGACACACTGGACACAGCCGTCGGACCATCATGTTTAACAACCAAAATCCCGGCGGCTATCCCCTTTTGTTTCGGCGCCCACGTCACCGCAGCAACACATGCCTGACCCGCGTTCAGAATTCCACATTCCGCATCAACGCGATACCCTGCGCTTTCTGCTGCGTTAATAAAAACATCTTTTACTGTAATCGGATTGGATGTGATATTGCGCAAGATCACAGATTCGACCAAAGTCTGACTATTCGCCATCGCGCCAAAATCAATTTCCGCAGGGATCGTTTCAATATCGCTGGCAAGCCTGTCTGCAGAATCCCCGCTGGCCTCAACATTTCCCGACAAGGTTGCCGTCACCAAACGCGCACGACCACTATGTAACATCAACATCTCCAGACGCCATGCCCCGGGCTGCAGCCCCTTAACAGAGATCGCGACCGCACATTCGGCGCCTGATGGTAACGCGTCACCTGCACATTGGTTTAACGACACACTAGCGGATGCATTAGAAGACGGATAAAGCTTTATTTGCCCTGTCTGAACAGCCTGCGCACTGTCATTTCGGAACAACACCACCACCTGCGACGATGCCCCGATCGCAATTGCGCCACCATCAATAACAGGTTGAACCGGACGTAATCCGCCACTATTGGCGCCACCGGACATTTTTGTCGGCGCCTCAAAACCCGGATATTGGGCAAAAGAAACCCTACTGCTTTCACTCACTGCGAAAGCAAATACCAATAGAAATAGCGCTATAACCCAGACTGAACGCATAATATTTACCGAAAAACACTTTTCCAGAATGAAATTTCAAGATTTGAAAAGGAAAAGTCATGGCGAAAGACCCCGCCACGAATCATATTTTACATGATTTTCTTGTGGAAAAACAGGCATTAATCCCAACGTACGTAATATTAATGCGCACCCGGCACTTTATGTTCATCAGAAGTATAAACAATGACACGCGGCTTTAAGAGAAATACCAATTCTGTATTAGACACTGAGACACTGCGTGATGTTGAGATAAAAGGAGAGTCAAAGCCCGGCCCTTCATTATCAAACTCATCATTTTCCCGCACCAACCCTGCAATCAGAAGGGAATCACCGGGGCGAATACGCACTTGCGTGGTCAGTTCACGCTCCGTCGTTTCAGGAAGCTGTAACACCGTTCCATCCGCATCAAAATCCTGAAAACGCCTAAACTCTTCAAGGTTAATCTCAATCGTTCCATATACGGTGGCATTATCCCAATTGCTTGAGATTGTAAGCGTGAACCCTGTATCAACAGAATCCGTTTCCGTCGAAACCGTCGTCTCCCCGTCTTCTGTTGACCGCGTGAGGGCAGAGACATAATTCACCGTATCCGCCGCACGCAAACTCGCTTGCGCGCCAGAAAGCACAGTAATTTGCGGCTGGGATATTGTCTTTACCGCGCCATATTCTGATATAAATTGCAGCACATCATCTGCGCCGAATGTCACATCACCCGTGGTCGGTAAACCGATACTGATTGGGTTTAAGTCTGCATTTGTTGTGCCCGGAATACTGACACCCGCATTAAACTTACCGAAGGAATTAATCCCCTCCCAGTCAATACCTGTTGAATTTCCGTTATTGAGTGACACTTCCCAGATATACACCTCAAAGACAATCAGGGCTGTGCTGGCTCGAACGCGCTGAAAATAACGCTCTGCCATTTCGGCGGTTCTGTTTGTGGCCTCATAGATAATTGTCCGTGTAGAGCCTTCGGTAATGGGCACCGTTCCCGTAATCGCCTGCAAGCCGGTGGCAAGACTGGTTAGAATATCTGTATCGCCCCCGATTGGCGGCACTGAAACTGTAAAAGTTTGCGTTTCCTTCACCACCAAAAGCCCGTCATCATAAGAACAATATAAGTCAGCCAGACCGCAAACACGCCGCACGACCTTGTTCAACGGACCACGTAAATTTGCGACCGTGACAGTACGTTCAAATGCGGCATTGCTTTCAAACGCCATTGAAATTTCATAATCCGCAAGGATCAGCTGAAGCGCCCCCGCAACAGTTTCCGATCTAAGCTCAAAAGGCCCGATCACTTCACTGGGCAAGCCAACACCACCTGTTGATTTAGGAACCAAAACATCGCTGCCGAGCGGTAGGTAAATCACACTATCAGGGCGTTCATTCACCCCCTCAGCCCTTTTCGCGGCAGAAACAGGCGACGGAATGGTCAGATTTCGCGCTGCGGGCACGTCAACAGGCGCACAGCCCCCAAGGGGACTCACGAATAATAAAACCAGAAAAGTAAAGGCGATCCGCCTTAGTGATAGCAACAAAACGATTTTCACCGCATAGAAATTAAAGTGGTTTAGAATCAAACCACCGAAAGTTTACCATTCGTGAAATTATCTTTCTATGCGTAATACGCGGCTAACCGATTTAATCAACCGTTCTTTTTCGACAGGCTTCTTGAGGACAGCCAGAATATCAAGCTTCGACGCCTCACTTAAAATGTCGCTATTCTCATCACCCGTGATAACAATCACAGGGGTGTCGTCATCATTACTGCGAAGCGTGCGCACAAAATCAAAACCGCTCATCGGCTCCATACGCACATCAACAATGGCCATATCCGCACCACCCGAGATAATCTCAAGCGCTTCCTGACCATCTGTTGATTCAACCGTGTCATAGCCCTCATCGTTCAGGAACTTGCAGATTTGCATCCTGACAAAATCATTATCTTCTACGACCAGCACTGTTTTCTTTGACACGAATTTAATTCCCGTTTTTTTATAATTTTATTTTACACACACAGAGTACACGATCCCTGTAAAGATCATCCTAATATTAGAGTAAATATGATATAAGACAATCCATGATTCCATATATTATCCCCGCAATTCTAATTTACTCGGTTTTTGTGCTGTTGGTTTTAATGGTCATAGACCTGCGCACGCGCCTGCTGCCGAATAAATTTGTGCTGCAATTTCTGTTTTTCGGGATCGCGTTTCATATTTTAACAGGAATGCATTACACCACACCATTCAATATGATTATTGCCATGACTCTCAGCGGCGGCATGATGCTGGCGATACGGACAGTCGGCAACAAAATATATAAAACCGACACGCTTGGCCTGGGGGATGTAAAGCTGATCGGCGCGGCGGGGCTGTGGCTTGGCACAGACTCCATCTTTTTGGCCATTTCGCTTGGAGCGATTGCAGGCATTATTCACGGTATCATTGTGGTGATGTGGAAACGCATAACAACGGGCGAAAAAGTCAATTTCGCCACCTTTTCCATCCCCGCAGGCCCCGGATTTATTATTGGTATCATCTTGATGGGTATCATAAAATTCCATAGCCTGCCTACGCTACTGCAGCAAAATTTACTCTAGACAAAGCATGCATTTCGGTGCATGTCCTATATCTATGCGCATATCAAAATAAGGGATTATTTTATGAAACATCTATTAGGCATCGAAGAATTATCCGCCGACCAGATCGAGGATATCCTTAACCGTGCGGATTACTACGCGCGTGCACTGGCCGATGGCCGTTGGGACCGCGCCAAGCTGGATAATAAGATTATCCTGACCCTGTTTTTTGAAAATTCGACGCGCACACTGACATCATTTGATATTGCCGCCAAACGCCTTGGCGCAGATGTGGTGAATTGGAATTCCGTTTCAAGCTCTTTGAACAAAGGGGAAAACTTCCTTGATACAGTCGACACGCTCTGCGCGATGAGCCCTGACGCCATCATCATCCGCCACAGTGAATATGGCGCGCCGATTACCGTATCAAAGCGCGCCTCCTGCCCCGTGATTAACGCGGGCGATAGCTGGCGCGAACATCCGTCACAGGCGCTGCTTGATGCGCTGACGATGCAGCAGGAATTCGATAAAATTGCGGGGCTAACCGTGACAATCGTGGGCGATATCGCCCATAGCCGCGTCGCCTCATCAAACATGCATTTATTATCCAAGATGGGGGCGAATATCCGCGTGGTTGCGCCGCCGATCCTGATGCCTGAAAAGCTCCCCTATGATAACATCACGCATTTCACCGATCTGGATGAGGGGATTAAAGGCGCAGATGTGATTATGACGATCCGCCTGCAAAAAGAGCGCATGGATAAGGCGCTGATTTCCACCGATGCGGCCTATTTCAATGAATTCGGCCTAACGGCAGAACGTTTGGAAGCAAACGCGCCCAACGCCAAAATCATGGATCCGGGCCCGCTCGTCCATGGCATTCAGATGAGTGATGAAGTCGCCGATGATCCAAAACGCAGCTTGATCTTAAAACAAGTGGCCAACGGCATCCCCACGCGCATGGCGATCCTTGATATGCTCATGACGGAGTGATGGGGATGGATGGTAACTTTGTAGATATCTATTGCAACATCTCAAGCCCTCTGGGCCACGCCCCCTTCTCAACATTATCCATATCAATTATTCATTCATCCATTTTGTTGATAGTGGGATACATCTGCGGGAGCATCCCGTTTGGTTTAATTCTTACCAAAACCCTCATCAAAAAAGACATTCGAACAATCGGATCGGGCAATATCGGGGCTACTAATGTTTTAAGAACAGGCAACAAAAAGCTGGCACTCGCAACGCTATTTTTAGACGCCTTTAAAGGTATTATACCAATAATACTCCTCACACCTATGGTCATTTCTCCAGAAGCAATTTCTCATGAATGTGTACCAAAGGACAGCTATGTTGTGATTAGCACTCTTATTGCCTTAGGGGCAATCCTCGGCCATTGCTTCCCGATTTGGTTAAAATTTAAGGGCGGTAAAGGCGTTGCCACAGGGATTGGTGTATTGCTCGTCGCTGTACCCTATGCAGGGCTCGCGGCTTGTGCCGCGTGGATTGCCACGGCCAAAATCACTAAATACTCCTCCCTTTCCGCGCTGATTGCCTTTTTAATCGCACCGATTGTTACGCTGTTTATCTATGGTGCATCCCCTGCCGCAATTTGCGCCCTGATCACTTTGTTGATATGGGTAAGACATAAAGACAATATCAAACGCCTGTTAAAGGGCGAAGAGTCAAAGATAGGCCAAAAGAACAAACCCCACCCGGAAGAGGATGCCAGTGAGCCGGTTTCAAAGTAATGCACCCATGACTGACCTTGATGAAACTGAACGCCTTGCGTGGCTGCGTTTAATTCGTACAGATAATATCGGCCCGATGACCTTCTACCAACTGGTAGAGCGTTTCGGCAGTGCCACTGCCGCGCTTGAGGCTCTACCAGAGCTTTCCAAACGCGGCGGTCGTAAAAAGCCGCTAACGCCTCCGCCAGAAAGCGCGGTAGAGCGTGAATATCGCGCCTTACAAAAACTTGGCGGGCAAATCATCACCGTGCGTGATGCTGCTTATCCGCTTGCGCTCACCGCCACAGATGATGCGCCGCCCGTCTTAAGCGTTCTGGGCAATGCGGAACTCTTGAACAAGTCATGCGTCGCCATTGTCGGGGCGCGTAATGCCTCCCTCAACGGGAAGAAATTCGCACGCAAAATCGCATCAGACCTTGGCGCGCGCGGGCAGATCATCACATCGGGACTGGCACGCGGCATCGACACGGCCGCGCATGAGGGATCAGTAAACACAGGTACCATCGCCGTTGTCGCCAGTGGTATTGACGTAGTCTATCCCGAGGAAAACCAAAAACTCTACGAAGAAATCGCAGAAAAAGGCGCAATTGTCGCCGAAAGCGCGCTTGGCGCGAAACCATACGCCGCCGCCTTCCCGCGCCGTAACCGCATTGTTTCAGGCATATCAAAAGGTGTGATCGTGGTCGAGGCCACCCACCGCTCAGGCTCGCTCATCACTGCGCGCATGGCGGGTGAACAGGGGCGCGATGTTTACGCCGTACCCGGATCGCCGCTTGATCCGCGTGCCTCAGGGCCTAATCACCTCATCCGTGAGGGGGCGACATTAATAAGAAACGCGGATGATGTGATGGAAAATCTGATGAACTTTTCCGGAAACGCGATGCGCGAGCCCATCATCACACAAAGAAAATTCACACCGCAGATTGTTGAAAACTCCGATGAGTTTGATGAAAATTCAGGAGAAATCCTACAAGAAAAAGTCATTTCGAACCTGTCTTTTACGCCAATTTATGTTGACGAATTGGTTCGAGCATGTCATGTGACTATTGCTGAGCTCCAGTCAATTTTGTTAGAACTCGAGCTCGCGGGGCGCATAAAAAGGCTCCCCGGAAACAAAATAAGCCTTCTGGAACAAGGCGATAAATAAGAGGAAGTGTTTTGAGTAAAAACCTCGTTATAGTTGAATCTCCGGCGAAGGCCAAAACGATTAACAAATATCTAGGGCCTGATTATGAAGTTCTGGCCTCCTATGGTCATGTCCGTGATCTGGTGAATAAAGACGGCTCTGTTTTACCTGATGATGAGTTCGCCATGAAATGGCAACTGGGCGACCGCGCCGAGAAAAATGTCCGCGAAATTAAAAAGGCCGTTAAAAAAGCCGATGCATTGTTCCTCGCACCTGACCCCGACCGCGAAGGAGAAGCCATTGCTTGGCATATATATGAACTGCTGAATGAAGAAAACCTTCTTGAAGGTAAGCGCGTTAACCGCGTGACTTTTAATGAGATCACAAAAACCGCCGTACAGCATGCATTTGAAAATTCACGTGGTTTGGATCAACCCTTAATCGATGCCTATCTTGCGCGCCGCGCACTGGATTACTTGGTGGGCTTTAACATCTCCCCCGTTTTATGGAGAAAGCTCCCCGGCTCTCGCTCTGCAGGGCGCGTGCAATCGGTTGCGCTACGTTTGATTTGTGAGCGCGAAACCGAGATTGAACTGTTCAAGCCCCAAGAATATTGGAGCATCGAAGCCAGACTGCACACCCCTGACGGCGCGCCGTTTACCGCACGCTTGACGCATCTTGCGGGGAATAAGCTTGGTAAATTTGATATCCCGAGCGAGGCCGACGCGACCGCCGCGGTTGAACGCATTGCGAATAAATCTCTGTCCGTTCAAAAGATTGAGAAAAAGCAAGTCCGCCGTAGCCCGTCTGCACCGTTCATCACATCGACTTTACAGATGGAAGCCTCCCGCAAATTGGGCATGTCCGCATCCAACACCATGCGCCTTGCGCAGCGCCTATATGAAGGAAATGACGCCGATGGCGGTTTCATTACCTATATGCGTACAGACGGTACAACCCTATCAGAAGATGCAGTGAAACAATGCCGCGAAGTCATCGGCAATGATTACGGCGGAAAGTACCTGCCCGATGCGCCGCGCCTGTATAAATCCAAGGCGAAAAACGCACAAGAAGCGCACGAAGCGATCCGCCCGACTGATCTGACACGCACGCCATCCTCATTAAAAGGGAAATTAGAGCCCGACCAATGGCGTCTTTATGATTTGATCTGGAAGCGTACAATCGCCTCGCAGATGGAAAACGCAATCCTTGATCAGATGAAGATTGATATCTCTGACGGTACCGATGATGTGGTTTTACGTGCGAACGGTTCTGTTGTGGCGTTTGATGGTTTCCTTACCCTTTATCACGAAGATAAAGATGATGAGGAAGAGAGCAAGGACGATAAAGATCGCCGCCTGCCACCAATGAAAGAGCGCGACAACACGAAACTGGTTGATACAAAACCGAACCAGCATTTCACACAGCCACCGCCGCGCTATTCCGAGGCATCACTTGTTAAAAAGATGGAAGAGCTTGGCATTGGCCGCCCGTCCACTTACGCCTCTATCCTGCAGGTTCTGCGCGACCGTAATTACGTCAGCATGGATAAACGCCGTTTCGTCCCCGAAGATCGCGGCCGTTTGGTGACGACATTCCTCTCTAAATTCTTTACGCGCTATGTCGATTATGACTTTACCGCCAATCTGGAAGAAGAGCTGGACGCGATTGCCTCAGGTCATACAGAGTGGAAAGAAATCCTGCGTCAATTCTGGATTGATTTCAAAACCGCCGTTGACGGCACAAAGGAACTCACCATCACAGATGTGATTGACCATCTGGATGCAGAACTTGGCCCGCACTTCTTCCCCGAAGGTGATGACAGCCGCGTATGTAAAGCCTGCGCCGAGAATAAAGATCTTGAGCAAGGCCGCCTCGGACTAAAGCTTGGTAAGTTTGGCGCGTTCATTGGCTGTTCGAACTATCCTGATTGTAAATTCACGCGCCCGCTGGTTGTGCCTGACGGCAGTGAAAATGAAGATGCCGCGCTGGCGAACGAGCCGAAAATTCTGGGCGAAGACCCCGGCACAGGTCGCACAGTGTCCTTGCGCCGTGGCCCGTACGGCCCGTATGTGCAGATTGACCCCGCCCCCGAAGCGGTTGCCGAAGTCGAAGCGATTAACGATGAAGCGTTAAAGAAACACGCCGAAAAGGTAAAGGCCGCAAAAGAAGCAGGCAAAAAAGCGCCGAAGAAGCCAAGGAAGAAAGCCCTTCCGAAGCCAAAGCGTCAAGGCCTGCCTGCAGGTACAAATGCAGAGGATGTGACCTTAGAAAGCGCGCTTTCCCTGTTGTCATTACCGCGTGATGTTGGTGAACACCCTGAAACAGGCGAAATGATTCAGGCCGGTATCGGCCGCTTTGGCCCGTTCCTGAAACATGAAGGCAAATTCACATCCCTGCCAAAAGGCGATGATGTGATGCATGTCGGTATGAACCGCGCCGTTGAGGTGTTGGCTTTGGCCGCGGAAAAACGCGCAGCCAAAGAAGCCGCAAAGGCCGCAAAGGAAGCCGAAAAAGAAGCGAAAGCCAAAGAGAAGAAGAAAAAAGCCAAGAAAAAGACAACCAAAAAGAAGGCGACCAAGAAATCTTCTTCCAAATCAAAGAAAAGTGCCTAGACCATGAGCACAATTTCTAAGGAACAAGTCTTTGATTTTATAAAGACTTCCCCCACGCCCGTTACCAAGCGTGAAGTCGCGCGCGCCTTTAAAATCAAGGGCGGCGAAAACCGTGTGGCACTGAAACAAATTCTAAAAAAGCTCAGCGCCGAAGGTACAATCGTGAAGCAGCCGGGCGGAGTTTACACTGTACCGGAGGGGCTGCCTTCTGTGTCCGTACTGACAATTAATGAAATTGATATTGACGGCGATGTATTTGCAAAGCCATTAGATTGGGATGAATCCGTTCAGGACAAACCGCCGCGCATTGAAATTATCCCTGATAAAAAGAATTTCAAAAACGTGCGTGAGGGAACCCGCGCCCTTTGCCGCCTCTCTCGCATTGATGAGAACTTTTACGAAGCGCGCATCATCCGTTTAATCGATGAAGGGTCACGCTATGAGGGTGGTACAGTGCTCGGCATGGTACGCCTGCAGAAAAATGGCGCCATTTTGCAGCCGACCCATAAAAAGGCAAAGCATGAATTTGATATCGCCCAAGGGGATTTGAACGGCGCAAGTGATGGTGATCTTGTTTCGGCGGAGGTTCTGCCCTCCCGCGGATTAAAGCGTAAAAAAGTACGCGTTGCAGACATTGTCGGTAAACAGGGCGACCCGAGAACCATCAGTTTAATTTGCCTGCATGAGGCAGGGTTGAGCGATCATTTCCCGCAAAATGTGATTGATCAGACCAAGGGTATGAAAGTGCCCGACCTTGGTAAGCGTGAGGATTTGCGCAACATTCCGCTTGTTACGATTGACGGCGCCGATGCGCGTGATTTTGATGATGCCGTGTTCGCCGAAAAACTGGATGATGGGACATATCACCTGATCGTTGCCATTGCCGATGTTGCACATTACGTTAAGTTTGGAACGGCGCTGGATAACGAAGCGCAAAAGCGCGGAAACTCAACCTATTTCCCTGATCGCGTTGTGCCGATGTTACCTGAGGCATTATCGAATGATTTATGCTCCCTACGCCCGAATGAAACACGCGCCTCTATGGCCGTGCACATGTACATTGATGAGCAAGGGCAGCTAAAGAAATATAAATTTGTACGTGCGCTGATTAAATCGCATGCGCGCCTTACCTATGAACAGGTTCAGGCCGCCCGTGATGGCAATGGTGATAAAATCACCACCCATCTGATGGATAACGTGATCAACCCGCTTTATGAAGTTTACGCGATCCTTGATGAAGCCCGCCAAAAACGCGGCGCGCTGGATCTAGATTTACCCGAGCGTCAGATCGTGATTGATGATAAAGGCAATATGACAGGCGTTAAAACACGCGAACGCCTTGATGCGCATAAACTGATCGAAGAATTTATGATTTTGGCTAATGTTGCCGCGGCGACCGCGCTGGAGGCAAAAAACCAAAGACAAAAAGGGCTCGGCACGCACCCTTGCGTTTACCGTATTCATGATAAGCCCAGCTTTGATAAGCTGGAATCCGCGCGTGAGTTTATCGAAGGGTTTGGCCTGTCTTTACCCAAGGGACAGGTGGTGAAGCCCAAGCAAATCAATTATCTGCTTCATGCCGCATCAAAGCACAGCTATTCACATCTGATTTCGCAAATGGTTCTGCGCACACAAAGTCAGGCGATTTACTCCGTCGATAATGTCGGGCATTTTGGTCTAGCTTTGCAACGCTATGCGCATTTCACATCCCCTATCCGCCGCTATGCTGATTTACTGGTGCACCGCGCACTGATTGGCGCTTACGGCCTTGGTGACGGGGCGCTGGAGGATGAGGAAAAAGCGCGCATCGAGGAAATCGCACAGCATATTTCAGAAACTGAGCGCACATCCATGCAAGCCGAGCGCAGCGCGGTTGATCGTTTCACCGCCAGCTTCCTTTCCGATAAAATCGGCGCGGAATTTGAAGGCAGCATCAATGGCGTCACCCGATTTGGCCTCTTTGTTACCCTTGCGGAAAGTGGCGCAGATGGTCTGATCCCGATGAAATCACTCGATGATGATTTTTACGTCCATGACGAAAAGGCGCATGCCCTGATCGGGCGCAGACGCGGGCGCATATACCGCCTTGGCGCGAAAATGCGCGTCGTGATAAAAGAAGCGGACGGCATCACAGGATCATGTATCTTCGCCCTCGCCCCCGGGCAAAAAGGTGCAGATATAGATGGCCTTCCGACGCCAAAAGCGGGGGGTAGACCACAGAGAGATGACAGAAAATCGGGCCAGAAAAACAAAAAATATGGCCCGAAGTCAGGCAAAAAAAGATCAAGTTCGTATAAGAAACGAAAAAAACGATAAAAGTCTTACGTGAAATGCTTGACATTTCCTGCAAAACATTTCATAAAGCCACCTTCGAATACAGGAGTTTTAAAAATGGCAAAAGCGTCATACATAAAAGTACGTTTGGAAAGCGAAGCAGGTACGGGTTACCGCTATTACGCAAAGCGTTCAACACGCGCGGAATATAAGATCAAGAAAAAGAAATACGACCCATGGGCCGTAAACCCTGAAACAGGGAAAAAAGGCATGCACGTTATGTTCGTGGAAAAGAAGATGCCTCCTTCGAAGAAAAACTAATTTTTCTTACGAAAGAAAAGCTTTTGAAACGCCCAACAACTGTTCGGGCGTTTTTACATTTTATATATTGTGATCACCCTGCCCTTATGTCACTCTTAGGACATCATAATTTAAAAGAGGCTTTTCCCAGTGCGCATATATCTGACTTTGCTTGCGTTTTTAATTCTCCCGCTAACCGCTTGCATGCAAAGTACTGAAGAAACGCCAAGTAACGCCCCCCCCAAAGAACAAACCAAACCAATTACCCAGGCGATGCATGGCATCGAAATTACCCTGCATTACTGTACTTTAATTGAGCAAACCGTCGATTGCCGCTTTAGCGCAAAAAGCAAGGGCCGCCTACGCGTCTTAAATTTAATGGGCGGCAGCACCACCAAAATATATGATGACACAGGCGCATCATACCCAACCTCGCTTGCATTCGGATCAAACGCAAAAGATAAGGCACAGCGCTCGGCAAAACTCAGTGCAGATATTCCATATCACTTCTCTATCCGTGCGGAGAATATTTCGATCAATGCGACAACAATACATATGATTGATATTAAAAAAATGGAAGTTAGCGGAGGCGGCGCTGTACAATTCATCAATATCGGTTTTACAAACCCGCCGGTACGCAAACATAGCACCATTGTAGACGAAGCCCAGCGCGGCGCCCACAGCATAGGAAATTCAGACACAGCCATCACAAGCACGCCATATCAATATATGTTTGCAACGATTCAGCCTGTTAATGAGGGTATAAGATTTGATCACAATATCCGTGAGCTATGGTTTAGAGGAGCTTATCTTCACCTTCGTCCTGACGGCGCATTAGGGCATAACTGGTCAAAACCGGGCCCTTATGTATATGTTCCCGAACAGGGATGGTACATTTCAGATGACAGACTCATTCTTGTTCTGGAGAAAAACAAGATTAGTTACACATTCGATATTTCCACCTATAAAATACCCATGGTGACCTATATGGACCAAGGTGGCATATTCAAGATGACCGCGTTTAAGAAAGATAAAGGCGAGAAATAGAGAAAAAAGGGCGCATTAATTTGCGGCGGCGCTGCCTGCAGATTAACCTTGAGATGCTTCCGCTTCTTTATCCTCATTAATAGTGATACGCTCCATCTCTTTGTAATCTTCGGCGGTAATTTTTCCCTTACCTTCGAAAATCGTGCAATTACGGCCCGTATGCTTTGCCTCATAAAGGCACTTATCCGCTCTGTCCAATACGCTTGCAATGGCATGGCCGCCATTCCTTATGATTGCCCCACCGACAGAGGTTGTCACAACCAATGATCCGCCTTCAGCCGAACATGGCACCGGCTCTTCGGCAATTGACTTACGCAAGCGTTCTGCAACCATATATGCGCGCTCGGGCGAGACATCCGGCAATATCACAACGAACTCCTCACCACCTAAACGCGCCACCAAATCAAAGCTTCGGACATTGTCCTTTAAGCGATCTGAAAACACTTTTAAAACTTCATCGCCGACATTATGGCCATGCGTATCATTGACCTCTTTAAAGTGATCAATATCAAGCAATATAACAGCCAAAGCTTTCTTACTTTGTGCGTTACTCTCGATTAATTTCTCAAGATGCACTTCCAGATAACGACGGTTATACAGGCCCGTAAGACTATCTGTCAGCGCCATTGAAAGGCTAATTTCATAACTTGAACGCAGACGCTCCTGAAAACGCTTACGGCGTATTTGCGTGCGCACGCGTGCTAATAACTCACTTTTTTCAATCGGCCTTAATATATAATCATACGCGCCGATTTCCATGCCGTGCGCGACGCGCTGCATATCTTTGCCCTCTGCGATCATAACAATCGGCAATGACCGCGTACGCTCATTAGAGCGCAAATGAGAACATAAACGTAAGCCGTCCTCATTTTGCAAATTCAAACTGACCATCAAAATATCGAAATTTTGTGTCGCGGTCAGCTCCATTGCCTTCATGCCGTTATCGACGCTCATCACAATATTCAGATCCGCCGCTAATGCTTCGGTAATTTTATTTTTGTCGAACTCTTTATCTTCAATCAACAAAATGCGCGCGCCTTCTACCGGCTCTTGCATCAAATTGGTTTTCTCAGTCACAACACCAAATTGGTTGGCCGCATTTTCACGAATACGCCATTCATCAAGCGCCATTTTCAGACGCGCCAAAGAGCGCACGCGCGCCATCAGCGCCACATCATCAATAGGCTTGCTCAGAAAATCATCCGCGCCAACCTCAAGGCCGCGCACCTTATCTTGTATATCCGTTAGAGCCGTAACCATAACAACAGGGATATGTGCTTTTTCGGGATCTGATTTTATACGTTCACAAACCTCAAACCCATCCATTCCGGGCATCATCACATCCAACAGGACAATATCCGGATTATCTGTCTGAACTTTTTCCAGTGCCTCCGGCCCGCTGGTTGCCGTAATCACTTCGTAATATTCTACAGCAAGCTTGGCCTCCAACAATTTTACGTTGGGCAATATATCATCGACGACAAGAACGCGTGCTGACATTAAATGGCCTCCTGATGGTTATTATCGAGGTACTTCTTAACAACTTCAATAAAACGAGAAACCGAAATAGGTTTGGAAATATAATCCTCACATCCACCTTCGCGGATCTTCTGCTCATCGCCTTTCATTGCAAACGCAGTCACGGCAACAACCGGTATCGCCTTTAAGGTTTCATCCTGCTTTAATTGTTTGGTAATGTCCAAACCGGAGATTTCCGGTAATTGTATATCCATAATTATCAGATCCGGTCTGTGCTCCAGCGCCATTTCATAGGCGCGCTTACCCTCTCGCGTTTCCACTGTATCGATATCATGCGCCTCTAAAAGGTCATGAAACAGTTTCATATTGAGTTCGTTATCTTCAACGATTAGAACTTTTTTTCTCATACTGTGTGCTACTGTCCCAAGCGATTGCTCTTCAATATCGTATCCTATGTGCTAGGCCTTGCTAAATCGTTAATATTCATCCTAAAATTTATTTCTTTTCTACTTTATTCTCTACAGGCGTTACCCCTTCTGGCTCACAGGCACTTCCCAGCTTTTCCAGCGCTATCAATTTCTGAGTAACAGAGAACTCACTATATTCAATCTCCATATCACTAATCACACCATTATCGTGCAAAATCAGCGACATTTCGTAATCAGACGTGCTTTCCGGGTTATTTAACGGGAAGAATGCCAAACGCATATTCCACCCTTTACCGTTAACAAGCGACGCATCAATATGATCTTTATATTCCTCAGGAACATTATAAACTGCAGGCTTGCCTACGAAACTCGTAATATCAACAGGGCCTTCTTCGTCACTTCCGTCAAAAATTGTGGCCTTATAAAATTTCTGCCCCTTTTTTACAGACGACAACACATCAAGCGTATGCGCCATCGGAAAAAGCGTTCCTTCCGGTAAATCATAAACCAAATCTTCGGGGATACTATAAACCGCTTCGTTCGGATAATCGGCGTCTTTGGCGCTAACATTGCCACGAATTTCTTCAAAAACCATTCCGTCACGCTTACGCTGCGAGGTGAAATTGAAACTCTTACCGTCAAAGGATTCATAGGTAGAAAAATCACTTTTCACACGAACGGCGGGCAATTCAACATATTCATACATCATATCAAAACGATGCGTAGACACCCATGCATCACATGATGGTTGCCATTCATAAAACATACGTCCACTAATATTTGCAATCTTAGAACTGCTGTTTTTCGAAGACAGCTTAATATCATAGAGCGCTTTATGCGGTACAAAACCTGCCTTCGATGCGCGGTCCAATCCCGCATAAGAAAACGTCGGAGCGATCAATGCGAAAGCAAATAGGGAAACACTCCAGGGTTTGATCGTTTTTTTCAAAATACCCATATACGTCCTAGCCATCATATGTTGGTTAAAAATCATTTTATTACCACTATTTAATATATTACCTGAAACAACCCACTGCTTAAAGGACAATTCAGTCTGCAATGGTAATTTCTGCCGAGATTTTTTGCCCGGTACGCATTTTTACCCCCCGGACCCGACACTCCCCGCACCTTAAACCGAGGAATGCAAGAACCACAACAAGCCACTGAAACAAAACAATATTATCAATCATATTACATAATTGGCACGATTTTCGCATAGCTATCAGCGGGAAACAGTAAAAATTGTGCGTGTGGCACAGAAAGGGTAGCTATAATGACTTCTGAAATCGTATATGAGCAATACATCCAAGCAGGCTCTAAAAAAGGCGGATCACACAAACCGAATAAGGGCTTTATGCAGACAACGTCAAACTTTCTTGGTCTGGGTAAGAAATCGGCCGATAGAAAATCTGCGAGCAACGTAAAATCACTGCTCCAAACAGCATATAAAAAATTACAAGAGGCCGAGCACGAGCTTGCGCAAAAAGAAAAACGCATCAGAGAGTTGGAAAGCATCTTAACAATAGATGAGCTGACAGGTGTGACCAACAGACGCGGATTTTACAACCGATTCGAGGCCGAACTGGACCGCACAAATCGCGGTGAGAATGACGGCGGCCTGCTTATTATGATTGATCTGGATTATTTCAAGGCCATAAATGACACATTCGGCCACCTTGCAGGCGACGAAGCCCTCAAATGTGTTGCGCGCTTCCTCAATGCCGCAGTGCGCCCAATGGATGTTGTGGCACGCATGGGCGGGGATGAATTCATCATATTAATGCCCAACACATCCATACCCAAGGCAATGGCCAGAGCAAAAAACCTTGGTAATGAACTGAACAGCCTGACCTTTTCCTGGAATGACTCAACTGTTCACATTAACGGCAGTTTAGGCCTGAAAGAATACGCCAGAGGCAACACAATACAAGGCATCATCCAACAGGCTGACGCAGGCATGTACGCAAATAAAAAGGACCGAAAAAAAGCTTTGATCAATTAATCGGTCTCTGGCGCTTACCCCTACTCCCTAAGCAACCTTAACGGTAAGCGCTCTCCTAAGCCCGGGCATAATACTACTCTCCACACAACTATGCCCGGGCCCTTATTTTGACAAAATCTTCAATCTGGATTATAACCCACCATAACAAACAGGCGGGTCAGATAATGAATAATATGGTGGCGTTCAATAACGCAGAAACAGATTTCCCCGAAAGTGATGATCTAAAAGCTCTCAACGATTTTTTAGCGCGTCCCAACTCAATCGGTCTGGATAATCTGAAAGAAATCTTTCGCAATATGATCCAACTGATGATGGAGCTTAAAGGCTATTCCACAGGATATGCCGTGCATCACCTTCCTAATGGAGAGCACTCATCCCTTGCGATGTCTGGTGTTTTAAAGGGGGATGAAGAAAGACGCCGCCGCATGGAAGAGTTGGAACGCCTGATGCGCCAACTCGAAGAAGCACTAACCCTGCAATTTGAACGCCTTTTTGCGCATGTCGAAAACCGCATTAATGTGATTGCACTGAATGTTGAGCAAAAAATCGCCATTCTGGACGAGCAGATCGCCGATGATATTCAGGATGATGAAAGCGAAGTCGTCGTCGAAACAAAAAAGAAAAAACGTCAGATGCTTAAAGCGTTTATGAAGCGCATTAACCAACGCAAACAAGAATTACAAGAAGTCGAAACATCAGAAGATATCATTGAGGTAGAAGCAGACCTTTCACGCGATGTCGAGGATCTTGAAAATCGTAATATCGGAACAAACATGCCGCCCCGCCCGAACCCTTTTTCGAGCATCTCTGCCATCATAAAAAGTCGACGCGGCACAGAATTTGCGCCTCCTCCTTTCGCCCCTGCAAAACCTATAGAAGCCGAGAAGCCGGAAAAACCCGAGGCCACCACCATTGGCGGCGTGCGCGTTGTAAAACGCCCCAAACCGACAACACAGTCCGATGAAACAGGAAAATCTGACGATACAAGCGGTTCAGGAGATAGCTCTGATGATGGCGGTAATGCAGGCGAAGACACCCAAGACGAAGACATCGCACCACCACAAAATCTTGATCTGTAATCTAGGGCTGGCTTCACCCATCATAATCATGTACATACAATCCTCATGAGCACAGGTTTACTCGCCCTATTAGACGACATCAGCGCCATTGTGAAAGTCACAGCGGCATCGCTCGATGATATCGCGACACAAGCAGGCACAGCAGGAACACAAGCGGCAGGCGTTGTTATTGACGACGCGGCAGTTACGCCAAAATACGTTGTCGGCCTCAGCCCAAAGCGCGAGCTTCCGATTATTTGGAATATCACCAAAGGGTCCATTAAAAATAAAATTCTCTATCTCGTACCTGCTGCCCTTATTCTTGGCGGTATCGCACCATGGATCATAAGCCCTATTCTGGCGCTCGGCGGGCTTTATCTGTCATATGAGGGATATGAGAAAGTGCATCTTGTTCTGCATAAACTTCGACACAAAAAAAAGTACGAAGAAGCGCATAAGAAAATCGACACAATGCCGACGATCACCCCCGAAGAGCTTGAGAAAAAACGCACAAACGGTGCGATCAGAACAGATTTTATTCTGTCCGCAGAAGTGATCGCGATTACCTATGCGGTGGTCGCAGACAGCGCCCTGTTTATTCAGGCTGCGGTTCTTTTAATGATTGCTGTGGGCATCACATTTTGTGTGTATGGCGCAGTTGCCCTGATCGTAAAGGCCGATGACGTCGGCGCGCATTTGGCCAAATACGGCGAATATGAAATCACGCGCTCCGTTGGCAAGAAAATCATCAAGGCCATGCCGACATTCTTAAAGGTCATTTCAGCAATCGGAACGGCTGCGATGCTGTGGGTGGGTGGCGGCATCATCATCCACTCAGTGCCGTTTTTACATCATGAGATTGAGCATTTCTTACATACACTTCATTTTGGGGGCTTCATCAACTGGCTCTGCAGCGCAACCATCAGCGCGGCATTCGGCCTGATCATCGGCGGCGTAGCGGCGAAAATAGTAACGCCGATTAAGAAACGCCTCCCAAAGAAGTGGCTTGGAAAGAAATCCTAAGCCGCGTCCGTGATTTTCTTAGGTAAGTTTACTTTCAAATGAAGGTCTTTTAACTGCTCATGCCCGATTTCGGATGGGGCTTGCATCATTTGATCTTCATACTGGCCGTTCATCACAAACGCATACACCTCGCGCAAGTTCGGCTCATCGGCAAGCAACATGATAATGCGGTCAATACCGAACGCCAAACCACCGTGCGGCGGTGCGCCGTAACGCATCGCGTTTAACATACCGCCAAACTCGGCCTCAAGAACAGATTTATCATATCCCGCAATGCCAAATGCCTTTTCCATGATCTCAGGCTTGTGGTTACGGATCGCACCCGATGCCAATTCAAAGCCGTTACAAACACAGTCATACTGCCATGCATAAACATCCAACGGATCTTTGTTTTCCAAATCATCCATTCCGCCCTGCGGCATTGAAAACGGATTGTGAGAGAAATCAATCTTTTGCTGCGCTTCGTCGAATTCATACATCGGGAAGTCAACAATCCAGCAGAGCTTATAAACGCCCTTCTCACGCGCGGCTGCATGCCCTTCGGGTAATGCATCGCAAATCGCATCACGCGCCGCGCCCGCAAATTTCGCGGCCGGCCCCTCTTGGTTACAAATAAAGAAGATCGCATCACCATCTTCACAGCCTGAAATCTCTTTAATCGCTGCTTGTGCAGCCTCAGGAATGAATTTCGCAATCGGGCCTTTTCCTTCGCCATCGGCAAACAGAACATACCCCAAACCTGGCGCGCCTTCGCTTTGCGCCCAAGAGTTAAGCTTATCAAAGAAGCTACGCGGTTGATCAGATACTTTCGGTGCGCGGATCGCACGGACAACGCCGCCTTTTGCAATCACGCCTTTAAACGCCTTGAATTCCACATCATCGCGGGCGAAAACTTCGGTTACATCCACAATCTCTAGCGGGTTACACAGATCAGGCTTGTCTGATCCGTATTTCAGCATAGCCGTTTTATACGGAATAGAATCACACCAGATCACGTCGCGCTTTTCGCCTGTAAAATCTGCGAATTGTTCAAAAATGCCGTGAATGACAGGCTGGATTGTGTTGTGCACGTCTTCTTGGGTCACAAAGCTCATCTCAACATCAAGCTGGTAAAACTCTGCCAGACGGTCTGCGCGGCCATCTTCATCACGGAAACATGGTGCGATTTGGAAATATTTGTCAAAGCCGCTCATCATCAAAAGCTGTTTGAATTGCTGCGGCGCTTGCGGAAGCGCATAAAACTTACCCGGGTGCAAACGTGAAGGGACAAGATAGTCACGCGCGCCCTCGGGGGAGCTTGCCGTTAGAATTGGTGTTTGAAATTCCTGAAACCCTTCACCGTGCATTTTTTCACGCATTGTGCGGATCACGTCATTACGCAAACCGATTTTCTTTTGCATACCTTCGCGGCGCAAATCAAGGTAACGGTATCTCAGGCGAATATCTTCACCCGCGCCGTCATCTTCATAAACCTGAAACGGAATAACATCTGCCGCGCCTTGCATCTCGGCTTCGTCGATATACACCTCAATCTCACCGGTTTTCATCTTGGCATTAATCGTTTCATCAGAACGTGCACGCACTTTACCGATAATGGTCACAACCGACTCAACGCGCCACTTTTCCAATGTCGGCATCAACGGGGAATCTTCTTCAACGATACATTGGGTAACGCCATATTTATCACGCAAAATTATGAACAAAACACCGCCCAAATCATAGATACGATGTACCCAACCGGAAAGCTTTACCGTTTCCCCGACATGGCTTTTGTTTAACTCGTCACATTTATGCGTTCTAAAAGCGTGCATTTTTAATTACCTTATACTTATCGTGTTTGCCCTTAAGTCCTGTTTTATAACGCATACAGATATAATGTCACGCCGATTTTTTAATTTCAGATGCTTTTAGGGGCTAGACGAAATGACATCGTCTTGTATGATAACGCTCTAATATGTAAAGGACATTATGAGCATACTCCAAACATCACAAGATATCGCCGATTTTTGTAACAAACTATCAGGCGAAGAATTCATCACGATCGACACAGAATTCCTTCGTGAAAAAACCTATTACCCGAAATTATGCCTCGTGCAGCTCAGCGGCCCGGACAAAGACGCGCGGGCGATTGACCCATTAATGGATGATATTGACCTATCTCCGCTTTTTGAACTTCTTGCAAATGAAAAGGTTCTGAAAGTCTTTCATTCAGGCCGTCAGGATTTAGAAATTTTTTACAATCTGACAGGCAAGGTTGTCGAGCCGATTTTTGATACGCAGGTGGCGGCGATGGTGTGCGGTTTCGGCGATTCCATTAGCTATGAAAAGCTCGTTAATAATATTACAGATAGTAAAGTTGATAAAAGCTCCCAGTTCACAGATTGGTCGGCGCGCCCCTTAACGGATAAGCAGCTAAACTATGCGCTTGGTGATGTTACGCACTTATGTGACATTTACCTTCATTTGAAAGATGTTCTGGATAAACGCGGGCGCACAAAGTGGGTTTTGCAGGAAGATAAAATCCTAAGCGATCCCGCCACTTACGAAAATGATCCGCATAAAGCATGGGAACGCGTCAAAATACGTTCACCCAAAGCCAAAAATCTTGCGATTTTACGTGAACTTGCTGCCTTGCGTGAAAAACAGGCACAAAAACGTAACATTCCAAAATCATGGGTATTTCGTGATGAGGTTCTCGCCAGTATTGCCGTACAGGCTCCGACCAATAAAAAACAACTGGCAAAAATCAGAAACATGCCCAAAGACGTTGCGGATGGCCGCATGGGCGATAAGCTTCTTGCGGCGGTGGAAACGGCGATCAATTCACCACAAAATGAATGGCCGCAACCAACGCAGCGTAAACCAATTCCGCCCCATGTTATGGCGATTATTGATATCTTGAAAATGCTGCTAAAGCTAACCAGCACCGAACATGAGGTGGCCAGCAAACTGATTGCAAATGCCAATGATCTGGAGGCCATAGCCATGGATGATGATGCCGATGTGCCCGCCCTGAAAGGCTGGCGCAAAGAGATTTTCGGTGATGATGCCCTTGCGATTAAACACGGAAAGCTCGCCATTGGTTTAAAAGATGGGCAAATAACCAAATTTCCCATTGATTAAAACACAATAATGTTACAGCTTTAACCTATGGGAGCTTCACATCAAAAACGGTTATTCTTGCTACGTCATGCCATTGCATTAAATGATATGGCTGATGGCGATAAAGGGCGTGCGCTTGCACCAAAGGGTAAGGAAGATGCCATAGCCCTTGGCAAGCTGATGAAGCATAAATCCCTAACGCCTGATATCATTCTGTGTTCCTCCGCACGCAGAACACAGGAAACCATGAACGGCGTGCAAGACGCATTACAGGTCGAGAATGTGCAAAATATCGACATTCTCTATTCAGGATCAACAGGCGATTACCTGCATGAAATTCAAAAAATTGATAATGCCAATGACAGTATCTTGATGATCGCCCATAACCCAAGCATTTATGAACTGGTTCGTTTATTGGGCGCACAAGGCACTGATTCCGTCATGCAACGCTTAACCGAAGGCTACCAGCCGGCAACACTCAGTGTTATTCACTGCGCCTGTGAAAAATGGGCTGATATCCAGCCCGTTGAAAATGAATTGGTATTAATTACCGATCCGATGGATTATAACGCCCCCGCCCGTCCGACGCGGTGGATGTAAAGCCTTTAATATTCCCACATATCTGCAAGAACTTTGCGCATAAGCGGCACAGAGATGCGGCGCTTTTCCGCCAGTGCTTTATGGTCTGCGCGCTCAACGATTTCACGCGCGGAGGCAAAGGAGCGCTCCATCCGTGGCAAGACATAAGAAATCACATCATTACTGACAGAGAGCTGACGATCACTAAACAGCTTAATCAAAACAGAGGCCAGCAACATATCATCAGGCGCATGAATACATACACTTGGCGCGGCGCGAAAACGCGAGGCAAGATCAGGGATAATGAAATCTGCCATGGTCGGCGCCATGCGCATGGTAATCATCATGGTGCGCTGCTCTTCCTTAAGCATGTTATAGAGGTGGAACAAGGTGGTTTCTGCATCACGATCACCAAGCCATGGATCAAGTCCATCAAGCACCAGCGCATGACCGAGATTGAATAAATCCTCAGCTTGTTTTGTAATCAGCTGCTCCGGGTTAATCACGGCGGCTTCTGTTTTATCCTGCCACACGGATGCCAAATGGCTCTTCCCGCTATCGGCCGGGCCTTGCAGCACAAGCACAGGCGCAGGCCAATTCGGCCAACGGTCTATCCACCCAACGGCCGCGGCATTGGATTTTCCGATTTGGAAATCACTGCGCCCAAAGGCATGACGGGACCCAAGATCAAAAGGAATCTGCTCTGCATTCGCAAAAGTGGTTGGCGACATTATTTCTTACGCTTTATCTGTTTTCGTGGTTTGTGTTTTGGCTTTAGCTTTCTTTGCCTGCGCTTTAGAAGGTGATGCCTTTTTAGACGTTTTCGCACGCGTTTTTTTCTTTGGCGGCGACTCAACTACAGCCTCTTGATAATACGCGCTCTCTTTATATTTCTGCAAGGCAAATGCTAATAAAACACCAATCACCGCAGCCACAGGAACGGCAAGCAACATGCCGAGAATGCCCAGCAAGCTTCCCCCCGCTAACAAAGCAAAGAACACCCAAAGCGGATGCAAACCAACACTATCACCAACCAATTTCGGTGTAAGGAAGTTTCCTTCAATCACCTGACCGCCAATGAAAATGCCGGCAATCAACAGCACAAAGGTTGGCTCACCCATTTGAAACCATGCCACGGCAACGCTCACGACCAAACCAACGGCAGACCCCACCATCGGGATAACGGAAAGCAAGCCGGACATCAAGCCGATAAGAAAACCGTATTTCAAGCCGGCCAAAGTCAATGCAACCGCATAGGCTACGCCCAAAACAACAGCAACAGTGATCTGCCCACGCACAAAGCCTGAAAGCTTTTCATCAATTTGCTTAATCAATCCCATAATAACCTCTTCCGAATGACGCGGCATTAAATCACGGCACCATTTTGTGACGGCCGGCCATTCCTTCATCATAAAATACGCAACAATTGGCATAAATACGGCCACAGATATCATATCGACCACGGCCTGACCGCCCGCCGCGATTTGTTCAATCACTATTTTGGCAGCCTTGGTCGCAGAGCCTGCATTTTCTTTTAAGAGGCTCTCCAGATTGCCTTTCTCAACACCGCCGATATATTGCTCTACCATGGCCGTAACAGGCGTCATCATGTCCCAGAAACGTTCTATATATGCGGGTAAATCCTCACCAAACTGCAAAAGCTCCCGATAAACAATTGGCGAAACAATCCCGATAAAGCCCAAAATCAGAATTAAAAACCCGACCAAAATCATCATCGCAGCAGGGCCACGGTTAAAGCCGACTTCACCGAATTTATTAACAATCGGGTTCAAGAGATAGGCAACCGCAATACCCATAACAAACGGCAAAAGAACAGCCTTAAACAACAAAATTGTTAATATAAAAAGCGACGTTGCCACGCCCCAAAATATTGCGTGCGTCCTCGGTGTTAACGGCTGTACACTCATGCAAATACCATCCTGTAAGATATAGGTCTAAAATGTGTGAATATCGCTATCGTCTTCGACAGGCAATATATCACTATTGGGTTTGAAAAAGGTTTTTGACTGCGTTTTCTTGTAGAACAGATCATAATACACATCAGACGCATTAGACCTGCCATTCACAAAACGCTTTTCCGCGCTGTGCATATCTCCCAAGCTTAAGGGGGTTCTGCTTAATACTTCGCGCAGGCGCATTGCATCACCGCGATATACAAAAGAGATTTTAGCCGCAACAGGTTTCAAGGAAACAACAGACATTTCCGCCAAACCGGGCACAGATTTTAATATGTTTTGCGCC
Source organism: Alcanivorax sp. (assembly GCA_051967755.1). Classification (GTDB taxonomy): domain Bacteria; phylum Pseudomonadota; class Alphaproteobacteria; order Micavibrionales; family Micavibrionaceae; genus UBA1672. Next base: position 219,067 of record JBQDYD010000002.1, on the reverse strand, counting down.
TCTGTTAAATCACCCAAACCGTTAAGCGGCATACGCACAATATATTTTTGGCTTTGCGCCGCACTGGATGTCGTTTTATTTTTCCAATCCCTTTGCAATGCGCCATAACCACGTAAAACCGCACGATCATAAAGATCGGATACTTTTTCACTTCCCTCAGCCTCAATCACAACATCATTCACACGCTCGGCAACGCCGCGATCGGTGCGATAAATACTGACGCGCACACTCCCCGCTGCGGTATCTTCATCTTGCAAAGAGGATAGCCGTGCATCAGGAACGGCAATCATAATCGCTGCTTCACTGGCGCCATAGCGCAGCAACATACGATCAAGACTTTTGCGCTCATACCGAAGTGCATCATTGTCATCGATATCGGCGATATCATCGAGATCCCCAATCGGCACCTCTATCGGTACAACCCCCACAGACAGGCGCGCGCGTGACCATGCGCTCATCCATAAATTGCGGTCTGACCAAATTGTATTTTGGCCGTTTACTTGCAAAATCGGTAAAACCAGAAGGGGCTTACTGCTTTTGTCTGTATATTGTACGCCCGTTACAGAGAAAAACTTACTGACTGCGGTCTCGTTAAAGCGAAATGTATATTCCCCCACATAACGAACGGATGAGAGTTGCTCATTCTCAACCTCATAATCTTTAATCATGGATGCAATCACATCGAGCCCCGGGCGTTGAACATTCTCTACATCCGCCTCGGCCACCATACGCTTTGTCAGAATAGAAAAAGCAATCGACTGAGCCTTTGCAAATGCTTGCTGTTGCGCCGAGACAGAATCCTTGGCGGTTTCATCGACTTTTACCCCACGCACAACAAATAATGAATCATAAGCCTGCGCCTGAAAGGTCGTAAAAGCCAATGACATATAAATACAAACAGAAAAAACTATACACTTGCAGTAAAAAGCCTTATACGGTATGCCCATGATGCACCTGAGGTAGAGTGTTAAAAAATGCGTATGCTTTTAGTTTTATAACGAGCACGGCTGAAGAGCAACCTGAAAGACAAATGAAATAGGGCAGACAATATGTTAGGCCACGACAAATCACAAAAACAAAATAGCGCATATAAAGATGCAGGCGTTGATATTGATGCTGCGTCAGAGCTGGTAGAGGATATTAAACCTGCCATTAAAAATACATCACGTTTGGGCACAATGGATGGCTTTGGCGGATTTGGCGCGCTGTTTGACCCAAAAGCTGCAGGATATGAAGATCCGATCCTTGTATCATCCACGGATGGTGTCGGCACAAAAATTAAAATCGCGATTGATTCAGACACGCACAATACAATCGGCATTGATGCGGTTGCAATGTGTGTTAATGATTTGGTTGTTCAAGGGGCAGAGCCTTTATTCTTTTTAGATTACTTCGCAACAGGAAAGCTTGAAAACACTGTTGCCAAGGACGTGATCGAAAGCGTTGCTAAAGGCTGTCAGATTGCCGGTTGTGCGCTTATTGGTGGTGAAACTGCAGAAATGCCCGGCCTTTATGCCGATGGTGACTATGATCTGGCCGGCTTTACTGTTGGCGCGGTTAATCGCGACTCTGTCATTACAGGCGAAAACATTGCCGAAGGTGATGTAATCCTAGGCCTAGCCTCTAACGGTGTTCACTCAAACGGATATTCGTTGGTGCGTAAAATCATCGCAGATACAGGTCACTCCTATGATGAAGCGTGCCCGTTCCAAATGATGATCAAAGACCAAGATCAAGACATTGAGAAACAAACACTGCGCAAGGCAGAAAAACTTGTTGATGCCCTTCTTGCGCCGACACGCATTTACGTGAAATCTTTGCTCAAGGCACTTGAGATCAAAAAAGATAACGGAGCTCCTGCCATCCACGGCATGGCACACATAACAGGCGGCGGCCTGACAGAGAATATTCCACGCGTCATCCCTGATGGCTTTAAAGCCAATATTGACGCATCCGCATGGCCATTACCTGAGATATTTAAATGGTTAAAGTCGGAAGGCAATCTGGATAATGACGACCTTGCGCGCACGTTAAATTGCGGTCTGGGCATGATCGTTATTTGCGCCCCTGAACATGCGGACGCGATTGAAAAATCCCTTAGTGGTACGGGAGAAGCCGTGTACAAAATCGGTGAGATTTCATCTGCAAAAACGTCTGACATCCCTATCAGCATTGAAAACCGCGCAAAGTCATGGTCATAAACAAGCTCAAGTTAGCGATCTTTATTTCGGGACGCGGCAGTAATATGCATTCAATCATGAAGGCATGCCAAAACCCCGACTACCCTGCGGAAATCTCTGTTGTCTTATCAAACAAAGAGAATGCAGAAGGCCTGAAAATTGCGGCGAATGCCGGCATACCGACTGAATTCGTTGATCATACAGCATATAATAGCAGAGAAGATTTCGAAGATGAGATTCAGGAACGTTTAGAAAAATACGATCTGGACCTCATCGTTCTTGCAGGATTTATGCGTATACTGACATCCGGTTTTGTCGAAGAATGGCCTGACCAGATCATCAATATACACCCGTCTTTGTTGCCTGATTATAAGGGACTAAACACGCATGAACGTGCAATCAATGACGGCAAGAAAGAGGCCGGGTGCACGGTTCATTTTGTTACCGCAGATCTGGATAGTGGCCCAACAATTGCCCAGCGCCGCGTTCCGATCAAAGATGGTGACACACCCGAAACACTTGCGCAGCGCGTATTAATCGAAGAACATGATATCTATCCCGAAGCGATCGAGCTTTTGGCGAAATCAAAACAAAAAAATCAGTAGAACATCAAAAATTATTTTATTATCATAGTATCAAGATAGTTAGAGGAAACAGAAAATGGCAAACCAGAAACCCGTTGAAGTCGATAAAAAGCAATTAGAGCACGCTGAAAAATCTTGGGAAAACTTTACAATTGCCACAAAATATACCGTGATCGGCTCTTGCGCTATATTGGTGTTTTTAATGTTTATCATGGTTGATTTTTCATAAAACAGCCGCCTTTTTCAAGGTCACTATAAAAAACGCGTTTTTATAATAAAACCTTAACTATTTCACGTCATAATCCTGCTTGAGTAGAACCACCACTGCGTTTTCATCTAACGAAAGTCAGTGCCGGAGTTATGGCCTTAATAGAATATAAAAAAGCGATACCTTTTTCCGCGTGCCTCCGTTTAAGAGCGGTAGCCACTGCTTTATTATGCCTTCTTTTTGTACTATTCCCCGGCCCAAGCGCCCATGCTCAAGAACTCAACACACTCATCATAGACAGCGCAAACGCCCCTTTTGAAGTGGCGCCATATATTTACGTCACGCCGGAAGATAAACAAGAACTGGATCATAAAGACCTTGTGAAACAGCATGATAGCAACCTGCGCGGCAAAAAATTGAATAAAAGCATCGTAAGCATTAACGACACAGACACTGTGACATGGCTTGTTTTCAACGTTAAAAATAACAGCCGCAGCGACAATTGGATTTTACATTTCGGTAACACCCTTGATGGCCGTATGGGAATGATCGACAGCATGACCATATATAACGCCAATACAGATCAATTATTAACCTACCCGCCGACAGAAAGTAATGCCTACGCATTTCAAGGCTCTTCGGTGTCCATTGAGATCCCACATGATACAATAAACACCATAGCAATCAGAGTAGAAGCACAACACGGACTACCCCTTGTTTTCTATCCGCGGCTTATTTCACACACCACCTATATAGGGATGCTTTTACAAGGCAATGCCAGTTCAATTCTGAGTGCAATGGCATTTGTTCTGATCCTTGGCTTTTTTATGACGTCATACCATATCGGCAGAAATCAAGCCTCTATCGCTTTAATGTCCTATTACACCGTATTAGCGGCTCTGTTCTTTAATCTTGACGCATATATTTTTCCAAATAGCATCATCAACGGAGCAATGCTGTTCTGGCTTTATATGACGAGCTTCGCCCTACTGATGATGGCGGCCAAGTTTTTCTCAAAATTAAGCTACGACCATAAACCTATAGAAAATATTGCTATGGTCGTATTAAGCATTTTAATCCTGCTGGCCGCGTTACTTGACCAATTCCTGTTTTCCAGTTTTACAGGGTTAATTATCCTGACTGCAACGATAACACTCAGCATCCTCCTGTTAATTACAATCACTGTTTTTACAAATGATAAGCCCCTCCATATTATCGCGACTTTCTGTACGGGGCTGTTATTATCTGCGGTTGGTCTGGCTATCTTATTATCCATTACGTTAGACCTGCTGCCTGTATCTTCAATCACCTATTTTTGGATCGCCCATTTTGCACAGGCTTTCTGCTTCTGCGCGGCCTATTTACAATCAAACGTGCACAGAACAAAACGTAAAAAGCACGAAAGCGAACACCAAATGCGTGATGAGCAATCACTCGCCAGATTGCAAAAATCAAAAGAATCCGCAGACCAAGCCCGCTTGCTACGTGTTATCGAACGTGAACGCGAACTGATGTCTGAGCTAAGAGAGCGTGAGATAAAGCGTACAGAAGAAATGCGCATGGCCAAAGAAGTTGCCGACCGTGCCAACCAAGCAAAGTCCGCTTTTTTGGCGATCGTTAGCCATGAAATCAGAACGCCAATGAACGGTATTTTAGGCATGGTGCAATTACTGCAAAGCACGTCGCTCAGCAAAACGCAAAATGACTACGTAAATACGATCCGTAAATCCGGCGATACTATGATGGCACTTTTGAATGACATTCTAGACTTTGAAAAAATCGAGCGTGGCAGCATGGATGTCGAGAAAGTAAACTTTGAGCTTCGCGGCCTTATTCAGGACATTATCATCTTAATGTCAGGCCATGCCTCACAAAAGAATTTAGAGCTGACATCCCATATTGAAGATGACGTTCCGCGCATTGTTATGGGTGACCCGACCAGATTACGTCAGGTTTTATTAAACCTGGTTAATAATGGTTTGAAGTTTACTGAAAAAGGCGGCGTTCGCATCAATGTCAGCATGATTGAGCTTGGGGATAAACGAAAAGTACGCTTCGAGGTACAAGATTCAGGTATTGGGATTTCAGAAGAAGCTCAAGAAAAGCTATTCACCCCTTTCACGCAGGCCGAAACAAGCACGAGCAGAAAATACGGGGGTACAGGACTTGGTCTGGCCATTTCCTTCAAACTGATTCAGGCAATGGACAGCATTATAAAAGTCGAAAGCACCGTAAACGAAGGAACAACTTTCTTTTTCGAAGTCGACATGACCCCATTAAAAGAGGCCGCATCTGATGACACTGACAGGTTTTTTGACCCCCAAAATATGGATCAAGGCCCAAAGACAAAACCAATGCGCATTTTGGTGACAGAAGATAATGAAATGAACCGTAAAGTATTAGACGGATTACTAACGCAGCAAGGCCACACCCTATATATGGCTGCAAACGGGCTTGAGGCTATCGCCTTGTGTAAACAACACCGCCCCGAACTCATTTTAATGGATATCCAAATGGATGGGCTTAACGGCCTTGAAACCACCAAGAAAATCCGCGCTAACCCGGATCCGTCCATATCAACAATTCCGGTCATTGCACTAACCGGGAATGTGATGCTGGAAAATATAGAGGAATTCTTTCAATTTGGTATGAATGGCTTCATCCCTAAGCCTATTGACTCAAAACAGTTAAACGAGGTGCTTTACAATGCATCATTAGGCAAGTTTGAGAATGATATAAAACCTCATAATATTCAAAGCATCGAACCCGCCGCAGGCGACGCACTTTCATTTAGTGACGAACCAATCAATGTTGACAGAAAAGCACCTACAGCCGCACAGCCAACAGAAGAAAAACAGGATAATGGTATCGACCTGAGAGCTGTCAAAACTGACTTCCAACTGGATGACAGAGAGCACTTTGTTGGCGATACTGACGTGCCGATTGAATCTGAAACCGGTACAGTTCGGGCAATGCGCGGGGAAACCGTTGTTCCAAGACCATCAAATGCCAATGACGGGCAAAATCTGACTACGCTTGAAACAGATACTGCAAACCCATCTGATGAGCGCATTATAAAAACACAAGGGCCGGCGACAAAACCCGTTACGCAAAAGCCGGAGGGCATTGTTGTTAAACAAAAAGCCAATACCGCGGATTCAAACAAATCTGGAGGCTATAACAAACCTCAGGAAGAAATGACTGAGATCCAACGCTATTTGATGGAGCAGCACTCTTCTAATAAGAAACCGCAACCTTCTGAAACGACGACACAGCCGCAAGCACAGCAGCAGGACCATACGCCTTCGCCAACTGAAAAGGTGACAGAGACGAGACAGACAACGCAGCCGGCAGCGCCACAAACACCGCAGATTTTACAAACACCAAAACCACAAGAACAGCAAGTGCAAGAACCTGCACAGCCTCAGGCCACTCCGCAGCCAGAGCAGCCGCCTGTTGCACCGCCCCTTACGCAAAATACAGATATCATTCAAGAAGAGCTTCTTGATCGTGAAATGCTACAAAGCCTGCTCGACACATTAGGGAAAGAACAATTCATAAGCCTCTTACATGGGTTTTTAGATAAAAGCACAGAAATCATTGAAATCCTTGAAGGGCATATAGAGGAAAACAACATCGCGGCGATAGGCGCACGCGCGCATGAATTAAAAGGCATGGCAGGTAATTTTGGCATGAAATATGTAAGTGATATCGCAGGCAAAGCTGAAAAAGCCGCGAAACTAGCACAAAATAGCGATGCTATTAAAAATGCTAAAAAATTAAGCGCCGCGAATGATCAAACCCGCGACGCCCTTATAAAATGGTCTCAATCGTCGTAACGACTAGCCAACGATTTCATCTTCATTAAAGAAATACTCGATTTCAATCTTAGCATTTTCAAGTGAGTCTGAACCGTGAACGGAATTCTCACCAATGCTTAGCGCATATTCCTTACGGATTGTTCCTGCATCTGCTTCCTCTGGGTTTGTCGCGCCCATGACTTCGCGGTTCTTCGCCACTGCATTCTCACCCTCTAATACCTGTACAACAACAGGTTCAGAGCACATAAATTCAGTCAACTCACCGAAGAATGGGCGTTCCTTATGAACAGCGTAAAAACCTTCGGCTTGTTCTTGTGTCATGTGAATACGTTTTTGTCCTACGATGCGAAGACCCGCAGCCTCTAACTTTGCATTAATTGCACCTGTTAAATTGCGCTTCGTTGCATCGGGTTTAATTATTGAAAAAGTGCGTTCTAGAGCCATATCTGAATAAATCCTTATACCCTTGTTATCGTGTGATTTTTATATATCGGGCTTACCTTAACGATGCAAGGACAAATGTGGGTCATTATACATTCTTGCTTTTTATTCAAAAACACTGATATAGTGGCAAAAAACAAATAAAAATCATAATGGGGAAAGTAAATGTCTCAACAAGAGCTACCGGATGATGACTATGGCATATCCAGTGACGTGGAAAGTGTTTCAAAACCATTCCACAACAAAAGCGGTGCCTTATGTCAAAGATTACCGATAGAGCGCGTGCTTGAAACGCAAGACGAAGCACGGGATCACCTTAAAGACCTTTTAATTGATCTTGTTAAAGAAGTGTCTGCAAATAGCGGTTCTTGTGATTTTATCCTTGGGCCTAACAAAGATTACAACGTTGCCAAAAATAAGGCAAACCGTGACTATAATGGTGATATGGCACGCGTCACTGATTTCGTACGCGCCAAAATCGTTGTCACCAGCCCCGAACAAATCGAAGACATAAAAAAGCTTATGTCCGGCAAACCGACACAATCTGAACAACAAAGAAGCAGGCATCTGCGTGCAGTCGATACAGACACACCACAAAGAAGACCCGCGTTTATGCAAAAACATAATTCTCACGTCGCGCGGGCTACTGACTTTTTCGAAGACCCAAAAGACTTTACAGGATATAGATGCTTGAACTACAAGCTTGCCATCCCGGTCGGCGTGGAAGAACATCGCGAAGAAGAATTTCAGGTGGTTGAGTTACAAATCGTCGCGGAACAGATCGAAGACGTCTACGATCAAACACACCCCTATAAGCGTGCAGCGGAAGCCATTCTTGATAAAGATGATCTTGATGCAGTAGACAGACGATCCGCCGCATACAACTTTGCGGCATGTCGTTACTATAACGGATTGGCTGCCAGAGACGCAGGATATGACAAGCTTTTGAAGCCTGAGCTGCGATCAAAAGTTGCCTTAACGCGAAACAGAGAGATCAAATTACGCGGCATGATCGATGAGTTGGATATAATGTCCGATGAAGACGGTTTAGAGAATAATTAAATGAAAATTTTTAGAGCTTTATACGAAGACTATATGCTAAAGAATATTTCACGATAACGGTACAATTCGGGAACAATGTTATGAATGAAGAACATTTAGGTAGATTAAGAGATAAATTAGGACAAAGCTTTCTAAGCACCTCCGATGGCAAGCGCCTGGAGGGGGATGACAGATCCTATACAAAATTCGGAATTTTTAACGATGGTCAGGATTTCAAAGAATTCATTACCGTTCAAATGACTGCGGATGATGACATCGAAGCGATCAGAAACACCCCTATTGCAGAATTAGATGACGATGATTTTGTAATGGATAAGCCGATGAAATATGATTTTGACACGAATAACTGGCAGGAACAAAAAGGCCTTATCAATATGATCTCGAATTCATCATTCAGTTTCGTTGATGAAAATGCTTTCTACGATGAGCTATTAGAAGAGATTTCAGACAGACAAAAACTTGAAGGGCCAACCGGCAAGTTAGATGTAGATGGTTTGGACGCCGGATAAACATTATGGATTTTGAATTTGACTATGATGACGACGGTGAAGAAACCGTCCTATATTACATTCTCGGGGAACGCCCCGTTAAGGTAACATGCATAGACAGCTTTCCTTTTCAGGCAGAGACCCCTGACTTCGACAAGGGCATTTTCGTTAAAGACAATAAAGTCATCAAGCGAATCAATGATTCATCAGATGTCGTAAAAGTCAGCGAAAATGAATTCAAGGAATTCTGCCTGTCCAAAGGCATCACCCCGATCTAATCGCTTACCGCCTTACGCCCCCTTTCAAAAAAACATTGATAAGATTTCTACATTAGAGTTATATGGTATTCGTTTTTTGCAATACAGCATTGCAAAATATATAATGCCGAATAGTTAAAATACGGGAGTCACTATGGTAGAGCGCCTTTGGGGAAAGCGATTAGGGGAAAGAGCCGATAACTTAATTAAGCGAGCCGAGTACTCGCGCTCCAGTGCCGCCCGCATCGCGCACCGCATTTGCGACATGATCGATGTTGATTACTATAACCCGTATAGCTGCCTTGTCGGGCCTATTAAATCGAGAGGCCGCATCATTGAAAAAGCCAAAACAGATTATGACGGCCACGTCGAAGCGGTGAGTGACGGGTGCCGCTTTATGATTTTATTCGACGATCCGCGTACCATTGATAAAATCAGGGATCGTGTCATCCCCGGTAAAAACCCAAGCGAATTTTCTACACATCTGGAACGCACGGATTTCGACTTTCTAAAACAGCCAAAAGATATGTTCGACACCCCTAAAAAATGGGGCTATATGGGGTTTTTGCTAAAATTCCAACCGCAGAGAAAATTAAACCTATATACGCCATTTGAAATTCAGATCACGCATCGTGACCTGCAGAACACTTATTATCCCGAAACGCACGATCTGTATGAAAGTCGCCGCAAACAAATAGAACTCTATGAGCAAGCAGGCATTCATCCCTCCCGTTGGGATCACACAACCCTTGGCACCGTCCAAAGCATGATTGAAATTCATCGTGACGGGGCAATACAGACAGGGGTTGCCGATTACGTGAATAACTGGCCGTCACTGGATAGCATCCGCATATTGGATCACGAGGACGATATCACCGCCCTCGATTATGAACCTCTTGATCTGTAATAATTGGTTATCCTGCGATTGCACCCTCGATCGCGTTCACGGCGTCATTTGCCGCATCCGCGTTCGGGCCGCCGGCTTGCGCCATGTCAGGGCGCCCGCCCCCACCTTTACCGCCCAGAGCTTCTGATCCGACGCGCACCAAATCAACCGCGCTGATATTTGCGGTTAGATCATCCGTCACACCAACCACGATGGATGCTTTGCCATCATTGGTCGCGACCAGAACGATTACACCGGAGCCAAGCTTGGCTTTCAAATCATCGGCCATGGGCTTTAGATCTTTTGGCGGGAAACCGTCCAAGACTTTGCCAAGGAATTTCGCGCCGCCAATTTCCTTCACGTCATCATCACCTGCATCGGCTGTGGCGCTTTTACGGCGTACTTCTGCGATTTCCTTATCCAGCTTTTTATTTTGCTTTTCCAGGGCCGTTGCATCGCTCGGCACATCCGCATCAATCGACCCGCCTAATTTAGACAGCTCCTCACGCATGCGTTTATTTTCCGCCATCAAACGATCCAGAACCTCTTGCGCGGCTTGCTCTTTGGCTTGGTTATACGCATCCACGCGCGCGCCTGTGACGGCTTCCAAACGGCGAATACCAGATGACAGCGCCCCTTCTGAGATAATCTTGAACTTTTCAATCTCGCCAGTTTTCTTCACATGCGTACCACCACATAATTCGACAGAGAATTGCTTATTCCCCTCCTGCGTACCCATGGCAACAACGCGCACCTCATCATCATATTTCTCACCGAATAACGCCATCGCCCCGCTTTCGCGCGCTTCATCCAGTGGCATCACGCGTGTGATAACATCCGTATCGGCGGCGATTTCTGTATTCACGATTGCCTCAACCTCGGCGATTTGCTCCTTACTCATGGCGGTAGGTTGAGAAATATCAAAACGCGTACGATCCGCATCTTGCAAAGAGCCTTTCTGCGCAACATGTTCACCCAGAACGCGGCGCAATGCCTCATGCATCAAGTGCGTAACAGAGTGATTGGATTTGATAGCGGCGCGGTTTTGTGTATCAACCTTAAGGATCACAGATTGCCCTTCTTTGACATCGCCTTCCTCAACTTTGACGATATGCGCCCATAATTGGCCGACTTGCTTCTTCGTATCAGATATAACAGCCTTCACGTCATCCGATTCCAAATTACCTATGTCACCAACCTGACCACCGCTTTCACCATAAAACGGTGTTTGGTTTGTAATCACGACACCTTCTTCACCTGCAGACAAACTATCTGCACGCTCGCCATCTTTAACGATGGCCAAGATTTTTGCTTCGGCTTGTTCCTTATCATATCCAAGGAATTCCGTCGGGCCGACCTCTTCCAGAATATCAAACCACACTTTTTCATTGGCGGCGTCGCCTGTTCCGCTCCATGCGGCGCGGGCTTTTTGCTTTTGCTCTTCCATGCAGGCATCAAAGGCATCAACATCCACCTCAATCGATTGCGCGCGCAGCGCATCTTGTGTCAGATCCAGCGGGAAACCATACGTATCATAAAGCTTAAACGCGACATCACCGGGGAACTTCGCGCCCGAGGCCACTTTTTCAACTTCCTCATCCAGCATCTTAAGTCCGCGATCAAGGGTCGCTTTAAAACGCTTTTCCTCCGATTCCAGCGTGTTGGTGATCAGGGCTTCCGCGCGTTTCAGTTCAGGGTAAGCCTCACCCATTTTACCAAGTAGCGTCGGGTAGAGCTTATACATCAACGGATCTTGCGCACCCAATAGATGCGCATGACGCATTCCGCGGCGCATAATACGGCGCAGCACATAACCGCGCCCCTCATTTGAAGGCATTACACCATCGGCCATCAAAAACGCCGCAGAGCGCAAGTGATCGGCAATTACCTTATGGCTGGCGGTCATATCGCCATCGGCATCAATGCCCGTTAAATCGGCAGAGTGTTCCATCAGGGCGCGCATAATATCAATCGCGTAATTATCGTTTGAGCCCATCAAGGTCGCGGCCATACGCTCCAGCCCCATCCCCGTATCCACACTTTGTGCGGGCAGGTCTATACGCGTATCAGCGTCGATTTGCTCATACTGCATGAAAACATTATTCCAGATTTCAATAAAACGGTCGCCGTCTTCCTCAGGAGAACCTGGAGGACCGCCCCAAATATGATCGCCATGATCATAGAAAATTTCCGTACACGGTCCACACGGGCCTGTATCCCCCATACGCCAGAAATTATCATCACTATCGATGCGAATGATTTTATCATCAGAAAAACCTGCAACCTTTTTCCAAATTTCCGCGGCTTCTTCATCGGTTGTATGCACCGTCACGCATAGCTTTTCCGCAGGTAATTCAAAGTTCTTTGTTACAAGTTCCCACGCGAACGCGATCGCGTCTTCTTTGAAATAATCACCGAATGAAAAATTTCCCAGCATTTCAAAGAATGTATGGTGACGCGCCGTATAGCCGACATTTTCCAAATCATTATGCTTACCGCCTGCGCGCACACATTTTTGCGATGTTGTCGCGCGCGTGTAATCACGTTTTTCCTTGCCTGTGAAAACATCCTTGAACTGCACCATACCTGAATTGGTGAACATCAATGTCGGGTCATTATGCGGCACCAAAGAAGAGGACGATACGACCTCATGACCTTTATCTTTGAAAAACCCTAAAAATTCGGATCTTATATCATTGACTGTTTTCATCTTCTTGCTCACCTACAGGTTTAAAAATTAATTTGATTTGATTGTATACTTTGTTCTGATCGTCCAACGCAAGGAAGACACTTCGAGATAATCGTCCTGCCTGCATATATTTTTCATGCTTTGTTATGGCATATGGGCGCCCTAATTCAAAATCCTCATACAAAGCAGGGTTTTTGGGATCTTGCATACGCACTTTTGTAACGGCCGGATCTATATGGGTAAAGATCATATTGATCGGTAAATCCGGTGACACCGTTCCTGATCCGTTAATCTTGTCTCCGTTTATATTAATCACAAAAGCAGGGATATAAGGCATTACATATTTAGAATAATAATCTTCCGCCAACCTTTTCGCCACCGCACGCGCACTATTCGATAAATCGTAATACGCCTTTTCGCTCAAACGTTCTGCATCTTTAAAATCCTGCCTCGCAGCCATATCAAGCCACACATAACCAAGAATTTTGTCTTCAGAAATCAGCTTTCCTTCCTGATATAAAAGCCCGAGAAAATACTGTGCGTGCGGCTCCCCCTGTTCGGCCTGTTCTATGACCTCTTCAATCTCAGGGCTAACAAAAGCAGGTTTTTGTGCAGCAAAGCTTAGCGCAGCATATAGCCCCGACATAAAACAAATACAAAAACATAGTATATGAATGGTATACTGGCGGTTGACTCCGATCAAAACTTGCCCCTATCTTTCCTTTATATACTTACTCATAAGGACTATTTATGGACGAATTTGCAGCACTTGCCAATAGGATGGCCGATAAAGCCGGAGAAATTATCAAAACCTATTTCCGTCAGCCTTTTGATGTAGAACGAAAAGATGATGATAGCCCCGTGACAATCGCAGATCGCGAAGTTGAAAAAGCACTGCGCGAGATGATCAAGACAGAGCGCCCTGATGACGGAATTTTAGGCGAAGAATTCGGCATAGAAGAAAGCAAAACCGGCTTCACATGGGTCATCGATCCGATTGACGGCACAAAAAGTTTTATGATTGGCCGCCCGACCTTCGGAACGTTAATCGCACTGTGCGAAGGGACAACGCCAAAACTGGGCGTTATCGACCAACCAATATCACAAGAACGCTGGATCGGGATTGAGGGACAACAAACAACCTTCAACGGACAGCCTGTAAAAACCGCGCCTTGCACGGATTTTCACGATGCAAAAATCGGAAGCACCTCTCCGACAATGTTTCAAAAGCTAACTGATTACGGCCGCGCGTGGGAGCTGTTTGAAACGACAGGAAATCGCTTTAGCTGGGGCGGCGATTGCTATATGTACGGGCTTCTGGCAAGCGGATTTGTTGACATTGTCTTCGAAGAAGATCTGTCACCATATGATTTTGCTGCCCTTATTCCTGTGGTCAAAGGTGCCGGCGGGCATATCACAGACTGGCGGGGTGATGAACTTACCCTGGAATCCAAAGGACAGGTTATCGCACTTGGCGACCCCAACCTTTGGCCGGATATTGAACGCATGATCAGAAAATCTCCTTATTAGAAAATCATTTCACATGACCGAATACGAAGAAAAACTCTTAAAAAACATCGAAGAGCACGGATGTCAGGTGACGCATGTCTTTGACAATGAAACAGACACGCGCTTTAGCTACTCTATTGGTATTTTTGAATGCACCGGAGAGCCTGAACTCATCGTAACAGGACTGAAGAGAGAGCTCGCCCTTTGGATTATTAATGAATATAACCGCCGCATTACAGAAGGCGAACATTTTGATATCGACACCCTATATTCAGGGTTTTTGGACGGGTTCAAGGTCATGTTCAAGGATTTTGACCCAGAGCTTTATGCAGACTATTTAGGATCTTGCCTTTGGCTGTATGAAGGAAAGGACTTTGATGCATATCAACTGATCTGGCCCAGTACAAAAGGCTTATGGCCATGGGATAAAGACGCATCAGAAGAATATCTCGACGCTATGCCAAAACTCTATCTCGATTAATTCATACGCTTAAAAATTATTGTGACGATACTTTATACGTATCAGGCATTGTTGTTGTTTGCAGCGCGTAACGCGGTGTTTGACCACCCGCCAAAGAGGCCAAGCTTGGCACATCAAGGCCTGCACGCAAACGGTACATCCAATAATTTGACATCACCTTTGCCACATAATCACGGGTTTCCTGTACAGGCAGGGTCTCAATAAACAATAACGGATCAGAAACATCCCCACGGCGCTTTCTCCACTTCAGAAGATTACCTGGGCCGGCGTTATACGCGACAAGCAAAGATACAATATCACCCTTTACGTAGCGCCCCTTGATCAGATATTCCAGATAATCCTGACCGACCGTCATATTGGTGGCCGGATCAGCCAAAGTCACAGCGTTCACATGCCCTGCATAGCCTGTTTTCTTCGCGATATAATCAGCCGTTTTTGGCATAAGCTGCATCAGGCCGAGTGCGCCGCTATAGCTTTTTGCATGTTGGTTAAAACGTGATTCCTGACGCATCACCGCATGCACCAAAGCAGGGTCAACGACAAAACCGTCTTTTGGCTCCCACGGTGTATTCGGATAAAGAGCACTGTCATAATATTGCCCCCCATCATTTGCGACCATATTCCCCAAACGCATGGCAACCGCAGGAAGCCCGACACGCACTGCATAAGCCAAAACTGAGCGGCGCAAATCCATGTCGCCTTTATAGTTCAATCGTAAAAGCTCATCCTCTGCCAAGGCATATTGACCCGCAGCAACCAAAGAATAAGCGCGCTTACCTGCATCAGAGGCCAGAATGCGGGCTTCATCATCCTGAGTAAAGGCAGGCTTTTCCCAGTTAAAGATAAAACGCTTACCCATGATTTTTTGAGCGATCAAACCATAGAATGTGTGTGTGTGCTTTGCTGCGCTTGCCAATGATGAACGTAGCTTTTCTTTATGTCCCAAACGACTGTAAGAGCGCGCAGCCCAGTAATGCCCTGCAGATGCGCGCCACCCTGACGCATATGCAGAAGCACCGACAATTTCAAAATATCTGGCTGCATTGGCGAAGTCATCCTTCTGCCAAAAAGCCAAGCCGGCAATCCATGCAGCTTCAGGAACAAACTTACCTGAACGATTTGCCGCTTCTGCCGCGATGACTTGTGCCTTGGAAATTTGACCGCGATAAAGATAGCCTGCCGCGATTATCGATTTCAGTTGATCGATTTCTACCGTATCCATGACAGAGGTCACAGTCGACGCAATCACATGATCCTGCGCTTCTTGTGTCTTACCCGTACGCACAAGAACCTTAACCTTGCGTGCCAAATCACGTACCGAGCGATTTTGCGCTTTGTTACGCTCTACTTTACCGACATAACGCTTGCCATAGTAAATAGTCGGCTCTTTAATTTGTGCCAATTCACGTGTCTTCACTGCTTCGTGTAAAGGCGCGCTATCATCGCCTTTTTTCGATAATGCTAACTTATAGATTTTATCCGCATATGGATGATCTGCATATTGATCCATCCAATCCCTTAGCTCTGCAAAGCTGCTCTTATATTCTGCATGCATATAACGCTGATAAAGAACATGCCCCATCAAACGTGTATCCGTCACTTCCGTGATTTTACTATCCGCAATATCCCACTTACCATGCATCTGAAGATTAAAGATCTTGGCATATAATTTTGATTGCTGAGACGATAAAGGTTTATAGCCGTGCGCAAATTGTTCTGTTTTTCTTACAGGCTTTGCATCTGTTTTGGCTTTAAATATTTCCGGAATAAGCAAGGTGGTTAAGTTTAATGCCTTCGGTGCCTTAAAAGACGGCCCTGCCGCAGGTTCAATATCCAAGATCGGCTTCATGTCAGGAACAGGAACCCCATCTACAAGTGATACTTTTGTTTGCTCAACACCAAGATCAGCGTACAGATCAGGCTTTTGCGGGGGAACAGGTACGGCCTCTGTTGCCTGGATCGGTAACAGAGAAACGCTTATTGTCAAAACGCCCACGCACAGGCGCAAGCCATATGTTTTTACATTCTTCATGCTCATAGTGCCGCATTAGATACACAAATAAATTATGTCTGTCCAGTTTTTATTATTATGTAAACTATTTTACAGGGATTTGAGCTTAGCCTGCAAGCTTAACATGTCATCCCACACCAATCTCTTTTGGATAGGTGTACGCAGTAAAGACACAGTATGATACGTCGCAATTGCAGGTATTTTAGATACTGCATTACCCATACCGGGGGTTTGTGGCGCATAGTCATGCCACTTTTTACGCAGGCGTGAAATACTATCAGAGCTACCAAGTAACGATTTTGCCGCCACACCACCGCAAAACACCAATATGCTTGGCTTTACGAGCTGAATATGCCGCTCAATAAACGGTAGACTAACCGCGATTTCCGCAGGCGAAGGCGTGCGATTTCCGGGGGGTCTCCAGTTTAATATATTCGAAATATAGACCGAATTTTCTGCGTCCTCTTCCGAACGATCCAGATTTATACACTGCAATATCCGATCTAGCAACTGCCCGTTTACACCAACAAACGGTTTTCCCATTCTGTCCTCATCGGCGCCTGGCGCATCACCGATAACCATCACATGTGCTTTGGGGTTTCCGTCGGCAAAAACCATATTCGTTGCCGTTTTTTTCAGGGCGATTCCATCAAAATCCTGAATAATTTGAGAGAGCTCCTCAAGCGTGTTGGCAGAATTTGCCAATTTGACGGCTTCATCATATGCATCTGACTTACCCAAAAATGTCTCTTGTGCAGGCATATTCTGCCCCGCAGCCACAGATTGCATGCCCTGCCCTGCAGATGGCGTCATCTGCGGCATTGATATGGGCACTGCGGGCATATCAAAACGATCAATTGCCGCATCATCAAGGCACTCATCCACGCCGTGGTCAATATACCACTGCAGTGCAGATACCAGCTCTTGTTGCGTTGCAGCCAAAGTCACACGCCCTTCTTTAGATTTGTTAAGAGATTTTGATGTAAAAATAGGGTAGAATAATTGTTCCGAAAAAGAAAGAGGAGAATCCCTAACATGCCAGAATCCATCAGATCAGACCGCGAAAATATGGAATACGACGTTGTTATTGTCGGCGCGGGCCCATCAGGCCTTTCCTGTGCGATCAAGCTGAAACAAATGGCAGAAGAACAAGGCCAAGATATCTCTGTTTGTATTTTGGAAAAAGGCTCAGAAGTGGGCGCACATATTTTGTCAGGCGCCGTGTTTGAGCCGCGCGCGCTGGATGAACTGATTCCCGATTGGAAAGATAAAGGCGCGCCGCTAAATTGCCCCGCGACAAAAGATAAATTTGTATTCCTAACGGAAAAAGGCGGGTTTCCGATGATAACCCCGCCGCAAATGCACAATAAAGGCAATTATATTATCTCGCTTGGTAATTTATGCCGCTGGCTGGCGGAACAGGCCGAGGGGCTTGGCGTTGAGATATTCCCCGGTTTTGCCGCCGCCGAAGTGCTTTATAATGCCGATAATCAAGTGATCGGTGTGGCCACAGGCGATATGGGTCTGGATATCAATGGTGAGAAAACCGACAGCTTTGAACCGGGCATGGAGCTGCACGCCCGCCAAACCGTATTTGCCGAGGGATGTCATGGATCCCTGACAAAAGGGTTGATCGCGCATTATGATTTACGCAAAGACAGTGACCCGCAGACTTATGGCCTTGGCATTAAAGAGATTTGGGAAATCAGCCCCGATAAACACCAAGAGGGCCTGTGCCAGCATACAATCGGATGGCCAATGGATAATAAAACCTATGGCGGGTCATGGATTTACCACATGGAGGATAATCAAATCTCTATCGGGTTTGTGATCGGTCTTGATTATAAAAATCCGTATTTATCCCCGTTTGAGGAAATGCAGCGCTTTAAAACCCATCCGAAAATCAAACCCTTGCTAGAGGGCGGCAAGCGCATTGCCTATGGCGCGCGTGCCTTGGTTGAGGGCGGCTTTCAATCTTTGCCAAAGCTCACCTTCTCCGGCGGCGTTTTGATCGGCGATACCGCAGGGTTCTTGAACGTTCCAAAAATCAAAGGCAATCACACGGCCATGAAATCAGGCATGGTTGCGGCAGAAAGTATTTTCGCCCACCTACAAGACACGCAGGATTGGGGCACGGAATGTGTCACTTATCCGGAAAACCTGAAACAAACATGGCTGTGGGATGAGTTAAAATCCGTGCGTAACATTCGCCCGGGCTTCCATAAAGGTCTATGGAGCGGCCTGATCAACGCGGCGATACAAACGCTAACCAAGGGGGCAGGATCAAAAACACTGCCTAATCATGCAGACCACGCCCAAACAGAAAAAGCAGAGCTTCATACGCCCATTGATTACCCGAAACCTGATGGTGTTATTACCTTTGATCGCCTGACCTCCGTGCAGCTTTCCAACACCAATCACGCAGAAGGCCAGCCATGCCATCTGAAATTAAAAGATCCGTCCATTCCAATACAAAAGAACCTTCCTGAATATGCAGAGCCCGCGCAGCGATACTGCCCCGCGGCGGTCTATGAAGTGATTGAAGAGAACGGAGCGCAGAAATTTCAGATCAACTCTCAGAACTGTGTCCATTGTAAAACATGCGATATCAAGGACCCGTCACAAAATATCAACTGGACTGTTCCGCAAGGCGCAGACGGGCCGAATTATCCCAACATGTAAAAAAATGTATGATCGGCCAGTTTTTTGATGAAACATAATAAATAAGGCCTATTATAGACATTTAAAGCAATAGGATTTGTACTAATGATGAAAACTCTGTCTCTTGTATTAGCCACCTGCTCTATGGCGCTGTGCAGCAATGTCGAAGCCAACACCCAGTTCTTTAAGCTGGCTAAAACAACCCAAGAGAACACCCCGGACAGCACAGAAGGCGCCCCTGCCCAGCAAAAGCGTGCAGAGATTATTGATCTGGAAGCCGGAAATTATCTGGCGAGCCGCTTTGCCCAAGCGCATCATGATTGGAAAAGCGCCAATAATTTCATCAACCCCATCCTGACATCGGACTTATCTCATGGTGATATCATCTATCGCGCCATGATTATTTCCATGGGTGCAGGCGATCATGATCGTGCGATTAAGCTGGCTGAACAGACAAAAGCCAATAGTAACAAAAGCACAATCGCAGATGTATTTTTATTGGTCGATGCGTTCAAACATAATGACATAGACAAAGCGATGGCAATCTACAAAACTTTGCCACAAGACCCCACAATCCGCTTTATTGGCCCGTTCGTGAAGGCCTGGCTAGATGCGGCAAACGGTGAAATAAACATCAAAAATTTACGCCAAAACACAATACAGCTGTATCACGGCATCTTGATCTCTGATTTCTTGAACGATCATAAAGACATCGAAAAAATGATCGAAAAGGCCATGGATTTAGATGATGTTTCCGCCGTTGAGGTTGAACGTATTGCCGACCTGTACGGGCATGTAGGAATGAAAGATAAAGCCATCAGCCTGTATCAATCGATTATCAAGAAAAATCCTGAGAGTGAGAATAACCAGTTTTTAGAAAACAAAATCGACAATCTGAATAAGGGCACGGATATACCGTTATTCAAAAAGATTAAAACTGTACAACATGGTATGGCGCAGGCGTTCTATGATATTGCCAAGATCATGTACAATGAAAATAACGACGACAGTGCCCGTGTTTTCGGCAATGTTGCGCTTTACCTTGCGCCGGACATGAGCGAGACATTATTCCTGTTGGCTGATATCAATGCACGTCACAAACAATATGATGCCGCTATATCCCTTTATAAGACTGTACCAAAAGAAGATGATAATTTTTTGCAGGCACAGTTTGATATCGTTGATATATACGAAGATACAGAACAATTTGATGAGGCGCTCTCAGTCTTAAAACGCCTGTCAGAAAAAGATAAAAAACCTGACACGCTTATTAAAATCGGTGATCTTTATCGCCACCGCAGCGAATACAAAACCGCATTAGACTGGTACAATAAAGCCGTCAGTGCGCTTGGGGGAAGTGTCACAAAAGATTATTGGCACCTGCATTATGTGCGCGGCATCGCATATGAGCAGACAGATCGCTGGAAAAAAGCCGAAACCGAACTTTCGGCCGCCCTTGAATTCCAACCAGACCACCCTTACATCCTCAACTATTTGGGATATTCATGGGTAGATCGTGGCGTTAATTTAGACAAAGCCACAGAGATGATCCAACGCGCGGTAAACCTAAAGCCAAATGACGGATACATAACGGATTCATTGGGCTGGGCACAATACAGAAATGCCGATTACAAAGGGGCGGTAAAATCCCTGGAACGCGCGGTAGAGCTCCTGCCCTATGACCCAACGGTTAATGATCACCTTGGTGATGCATACTGGCAGGTTAATCGCAAATTAGAGGCGCGCTTTCAATGGGAACGTGCCAAGAATAATTCCAATGATGACAATCAAATCAAGGCAATTGAAGAAAAGCTGGTGAATGGATTAAAAACAGACATTTAGCCTTTGGACCATATCTTGATTTAAATATGATGAAACGGATAAGAGATCGTGAGCGACTCCAAAAAACTACAGGTTTTTGCGCCGGCAAAAGTTAATTTATTTTTGCACTTAATCCGAAAAAAGCAAGATGGCTATCACGACTTACAGTCTCTCGTTTCCTTCGCAGATATCGGTGATTACATTGACATAGAGCCCGCCGATGATTTTTCATTCCATGTCACAGGCCCCTTTGCACAAAAGTTCAACGCGCAGGAACAAAACGCGCAGCTTGAAAGCTCTAACTTGGTGGTACGCGCCGCCAGAGCCCTATCACAGACGGTGAATAAATCCCTTAAAGTGAAAATCACCCTCACAAAAAGCCTCCCTCTGGCGGCCGGATTAGGGGGCGGGTCATCCGACGCGGCGGCGACTTTATGGGGATTACAAAATTATTGGAATTTAGACCCTAACC
The DNA here is from genome assembly GCA_051967755.1 of Alcanivorax sp. Classification (GTDB taxonomy): domain Bacteria; phylum Pseudomonadota; class Alphaproteobacteria; order Micavibrionales; family Micavibrionaceae; genus UBA1672. The sequence goes on along the minus strand of JBQDYD010000002.1, from coordinate 197,496 downwards.
CTCCCTACCTGATGCCTCTTATGATTAAATTAGGCGCAGACGTTCCGGTTTGTTACAGATGCCAACCAACTCTGGTAGAAGGAATCGGGGACCGCTTAACACAGGCTCCGGATTTCAATGAAATACCGATTTTACTGATTAACCCAATGGTCAGTTGCCCAACAGCGCAGACATTTATGCACCATAACGGCATTTACAAACACAAGATAAGCCTGCCTGATCATTTCCCCTCGGTTTTTGATTTGGTTACTTTCCTGCAATCAACCGACAATGATTTATATGCTTCTGCTTCGTCTTTAATCCCTGAAATCGGCAATGTTATTAATGCACTGGACACACAAGGCAAGAGCCTGTTTTCACGTATGACAGGCTCAGGCGCAAGCTGCTTTGCGTTGTACGAAACGATAGATCAAGCCAATCAGGCGAAAAAAGAAATAGAAGAAGATAATCCCGACTGGTGGCTTGCCACAGGTTGGCTGAACAGACCTGAACGGTATTAATCAAAACGGACAGGGGGATTCAAACCAGAGCAAATCCCCGTTTTGCGGATTATGCACCATCAGCTTATGCGCATGAAGTTGCAACCGATCTGCCGCCTTAAACGCACCCTCAGGGGCATAAAATTCATCACCTAAAATAGAATGCCCGATTGCCATCATATGCACGCGAAGCTGATGACTGCGGCCTGTCACAGGATACAAAGCCATGCGCGTAACACCGCCCTCACGCGTGATCACTTCCCAATCTGTTTGGGCAGAGCGCCCTTGATCATGATCAACCATTTGCAAGGGTCTGTTCGGCCAATCACAGCGCAGCGGTAAATCAACATGGCCGTTATCCTCTTTCACATCCCCCCAAACGCGGGCGATATAAACTTTCTTGGTTTTACGCCGCTCAAACTGCAAACCCAGATTCCGGTGCACCTCCGCGTTACGCGCCATAATTAATATACCTGAGGTCGGTTCATCCAAACGATGCACAATGCGCGCCTCCGGATATTCTGCCTGCACACGCGACTCCAGACTGTCTTTATGCTCTGCTTTGCGCCCGGGAACAGTTAACAAACCGCTCGGCTTGTTCAAAACAAGTATATCCTCATTCTTAAAAATGATATCCAAAGGGGCTTGCGGCGGGTCGTATATAAACTCTACAGGTGGCTTACGCGGTTGAAACACGATTACATTCTTTACTTTATGTGGCTGATATAGCATAAATATAGGGTATTATAGCGACTTATGATATGAAAAGTTGCGCGCCAGTCAACAACATGACAGAATATTGATATGTGTAAAGCTTCCCGTTTATCCCTGATTGCCTGTTCCTTTTTTGCTTTGGTTCTTACAACCACGCCACAAACTGCGTCTGCGCAATATCACGGCTCCTATGACAATAGTAAGAAGAAAAACTATGTCGATGCGGCGGCGCGCCCTGTTCCGCGGGTTTTTTCATCAAAAGTCAAAAGCACACAAGAAGCAGAAAAGCTGGACCACCTCTATAATCAGCTTTTTATATCATTGTGGAACTACGCTCTTTCCGATCTTAACCACCAAAAAAAGCTTTATGCGCTTGTTGATTACGAACGTTTTCAGACAACACGTTATTCAAAAGAGTTTAGCGGCCCGATTGAAAGTGCAATGGATAATTTGAACCGCAACCACCAAAACGTAAAAGATGATATTAAAAAGGCCAACGAGCAATATGAAATCATCAAAGAGGGTATTCGCGAAGTCGACTATGAAACTCTTGATAAAATATGGCCTGAAAAAATAAAAGAGTTCGATATTCATGCGCAAAAATATTTCGATATGCAATTTGCATTTTTGAAAACCTATCGCTCACTTGTCGGATACATAATCAAACAAGGTGGAAGCTATTACTATGACAGTGCATCACGCAGTGTTAAGTTCTATGACCTGTCAGGATGGCGCTTTTTCGGTGAATCCCTCGACAAAATGCGTAAAATTACTTACATGCAAAAACAGCATTTGAAACAAAAAGTGCCGGCAAACGTTGATGTAGATACTCTTCAATAAAACACTTTGCCTCGAGCACAAAAATTTAAAAGAGAAATCTTATGACATCGACAAAGAAGAAGGGCTCTTCTGACCGAACCGCGCCCGCAAATACAAAATCAAACACAAAAAATGTAACTGCACTCTTTATCTATGGCCTCCTCCTGCTCTTAGTCGCAGGCGGCGCTGTCGCATATTATATTGATTTAGAACATAAAAAAGAAGTTCAACATCAAAAAGAGCTTGAATTAGCCAAAATTCAAAAACAGAAAGAAGCAGAAGAAAAAAAACGTGCTGAGCTTCAGACCCTCTTTGATAAATACCTAAATGATTTCAAAGATGAACTTCGTCAAAAAGCCTCTCAATACAAAAAAACCCGTTTGGTTTTAAAAGACATGATCAGCCCGTATAATTTCGAAAATGAAAAATTTGCAAAAGAAAATTACGGGGTATTCAAAAGAGAAATTGCCCCCTCCCTTCGTATTCAAGCGTCCGAAATCATAGAAAGCTTCGTTCTCTACCAAGATAAAATAGAAAACGATTTAAAAGACGAGACCGGAGACATCCAAGAAACATTTCTTCAAAAATGGATGGATATGCAACAGGAACAACTTGCACAATATGTCACGTTTTTTTCCCGCGAAGAGGACTTAATCCAGGCATATGATGATTTAATTACGTTCTACTATACGCATTCAAAAATGTATCAAATCGACATGGACGAAAATAAATTTATTTTTAAAAGGCCTGCTGATGAGGCAAGACAAAAAGAGCTGATACAGCAGATTGAAACCTTAAAAAAGAAGCAACGATAACGGCTGTACTTTATCTTGATATCAGCGCGATCTTTTCCTGCCTGTCCAAAGATTTAATTTCAAGTTCACGCCGCGATGCGTCTGACCTGTTCTCACATTCTTCTGTGTATACCACATGAACAGGCAAACGCCCCTTCACGTATTTCGCGCCCTTACCCGCATTATGCGCGGAGATGCGTCGCTCTATATCTGTGGTAATTCCCGTGTAGTAGGTGTTATCCGCGCATTCGACAATATAACAAAACCAGCCCATAACACCGACCTAGTACAGACCGCTTCCGGTTGATACATCCGTTGATTGACTGTTCACAGGTGGCTGGCCGGGCTGCTGGTTGGAATTGGGCGTATAGACACCCTCATAGTTATAATCATATGCATCCAGACCATAGCTGGGCATGATCGATATTCCGCCCTCATCCAAAATATACATATCATCTGTCGGCTCCGTGCCTGCAACGAACGATTCCCAAATAACCTTTTTGTCATTCGGTCTCGCACGCACACCCGTTTCCGAATTAATACGAATATTGCGAATGCCTGACGGCCTTCTAAACGGCGTTGCCGGCTTCCCTTCCAACGCTTTGGCCATAAACTCTTTAAAGATCGGCACAGCAACAGACGATCCTGTTTCTCGGCGCCCTAATGACCGCGGATTATCAAATCCTGCAAATACACCGACAACCAAATCAGGCGTAAAACCGATAAACCAAGCATCACGCGATTCATTGGTTGTTCCCGTTTTTCCTGCAAGCGGCCTTCCTAATGACCGAAGGCGCACACCTGTCCCCCTTTGCACCACACCTTCCATGATGGACACCATCTGATATGTCGTTCTCGGGTCGGCGATCTGCTCTCTGTTATCCGGAATATCAGGAACCGGCTGCTCTTCCCATTTCATCATAGGGCCACAATTCGGGCATGTGCGTTGATTATGCCTAAAGATTGTTTTCCCATAGCGATCTTGGATACGATCAATAAAGCTTGGGGTGATCTTTTTACCCCCATTGACCAACATTCCATACGCCGTGGTAATGTCTAGTAACGTGGTTTCAGCCGCGCCCAAAGAATTTGCCAATAGCGGCGCCATGTTTTCTGTGATGCCGAAATGATCTGAATATTTGGAAATTAAATCCATTCCCAAAAAGTCCGCTAAGCGCACTGTCATCAAGTTTCTGGATTTTTCGACACCGATCCGCAAAGTCGTCGGCCCATAAAAAATGTTGGAATAATTTGTCGGCTTCCATGTGCCTGCAACTTCATCCTCTAATACGAACGGGGCGTCCAATACCAAGGTTGCCGGCGTAAACCCCTTATCTAACGCTGCCAAATATACAAATGGCTTAAACGCAGATCCGGGCTGTCGATTGGCTTGTGTTGCGCGGTTAAACTCACTACCGCCATAACGATAATTCCACCCGCCCTGCATTGCCAAAACACGGCCTGTATGCGGGTCTAGGGCAATCAATGCGCCCTGAATAATCGGCACCTGACGCAGTAAATAGACGTTGCTATCTTGCCCCTCTTCGCCTTCTTGCTCGGCCGCCGCCTGCTTCGGCTCTACCATGATGATATCGCCCACTTGAACGACCTTGTCCAAAGATGACACGGCGGGGCCAAGTGCATAGCCTTCATTTAAATATTCACGCGCCCATTTAGAATCCGATAGCGTAATCGTACCTTGATCTTTTTCCACAAACCCGATTTTTGCGCTGTCCTTACCCACTTCTAAGACCGTGGCATAACTCCACTCAGGTAACATGCCTTCCTGACGATGCACTTCTGACATCTTCGTACGCCAATCATCCATGCTTTCCAGATGCATAACAGGGCCTCGATAGCCATGGCGCTGATCATAATCCATCAAGCCGCCTCTCAGGCTTTCCTCTGCGATCAACTGCATTTCAGGATCAACCGATGTCTTCACGGCAAGCCCGCCTTTATACAGGCTGTCTTCTCCGTATTGCTCAGACAATTCACGGCGCACTTCTTCGGCAAAATATGGGGCATCGACCTGCTTGCTGGAATCCTTACGCATTGTCAACGGCGCTTGGGTCGCAAGCTCTGCCTGTGCTTGGGTGATATATCCTTCGGCAAGCATGCGGCTTATGACCCAATCACGGCGGCTTAGGGCTTTATCATGGTTTTTGACCGGGTGATAATTATTCGGCGCCTTTGGCAAGGCCGCAAGATAGGCCGCTTCATCAATAGTTAATTCCTCAAGGGATTTATCAAAATAATATAGTGCCGCTGCCGCTACTCCGTGCGCACCACCACCTAAATATATCTGATTTAAGTATAATTCTAAAATACGGCTTTTGCCGAGGGTCTTATACATACGGTAAGACAAAATCGCTTCTTTAATCTTACGCTCATAGGATACTTCGTTAGAAAAGAAAAAGTTCTTTGCGACTTGTTGCGCAATTGTCGAGGCCCCCTCCGGACGACGATTATTCCCCTGCAGTTTATTGACGATGTTTTTAATTGCCGCACGTGCAACCGCCTTAAGATCTACGCCGCTATGCTTATAAAAATTCTGATCCTCTGCTGCAATAAAGGCGTGCTTTACACGATCAGGGATAAATTCGATCGGCACGAAAACGCGCTTTTCCTGCGCAAACTCTGCCAAGAGATGACCATCACCTGCATAAAGGCGCGTAACAATCGGAGGCTCATAATTACGGAGCTGGTTATGATCCGGCAGATCACTCCCGTAATAGCTTAAAAGACCAATAACACCCACGACACCACAAATCGCACCGATAAAACCCAGTGAGAAAAGCCAGAGAAAGCTGCGAACAACATATTTCTTCATTGTTATTTCCAGAATGTGTGAGCGATTATGATCAAATTTGACCGTGAATTAACATAAAACGCAGCAGTAAACAATAAAAACATAAATCCAAGTGTTTCAAAGCAACACTATGCCAGAAAAACCTGTATCAGGCCACTCGGCGCGTAATCGGGCCATCCGCACGGCCGTGGATAAATTGCTCTACATAAGGGTTACCCGAATGATCCAGATCCTCGACATGCCCTTTCCAAATGATTTGCCCCTCAAAAATCATCGCAACATAATCCGCAATTTTACGCGCACTCGCCATATCATGCGTAATGGATAATGCAGTTGCTCCCAATCCTTGCACTTGCTCAACGATCAAATCATTAATCACATCGGCCATAATCGGATCGAGGCCTGTGGTCGGCTCATCAAAAAAGATAATCTCAGGGCTTGTCGCCACGGCGCGCGCCAAGCCGACACGTTTTTGCATTCCCCCTGATAATTCCGCGGGGAAAAGCTCCGCGACTTCAGGCTTCAAACCAACTGCGATAATTTTTTCAATCGCTATCGCTTTGGCTTGTTTTTTATCCATACCCTGACCATGGATCAAACCGAAGGCAACGTTCTCCCAAATCTTAAGGGAATCAAACAAAGCCGCCCCTTGGAATAACATGCCGAATTTCTTCATGAAGTCACCGCGAACTTTCGGGTCGGCCTTCACACTTTCCTGACCATCAATCAGAATTGACCCTGTATCCGGTTCTAACAGACCCAAAATACATTTCAGCATCACTGACTTACCCGTACCCGAACCGCCAATAACAACCAAAGACTTCCCCGCAGGAACAGATAAATCTAGGTTATTCAAAACAGTGTTTGTGCCAAACGTTTTACTGACATTTGTCAAAACAAGTTTTTGTTGTTCATTACTTTGGTCTTGTTCGCTCATGAGAAAAATATCTGTGTCAGTAAGTAGTTAAAGATCAAAATCAAAATCGAGGATGATACAACAGCATTGGTCGTCGCAGCGCCAACCCCCTGCGCGCCGCGCGCCGAGTTAAAGCCGTGGTAGCAGCCCATAATCGCAACAATAAATCCGAAAACGCCGGCTTTCCATAGGCCTGATACAATATCCATGCGCGTTACGACATCCCATGTTTGCGTTAAATAAGACGCAGCAGAAAAACCAAGCGAGTTAACAGAAACAAGATAACCGCCATATACACCAATGATATCCCCGACCAAAACCAAAATCGGCAATGTCAGTGTTGCCGCAATAACGCGCGGCGCGATCAAATATTTAAACGGATTAACCGATAATGTGCGAAGCGCGTCAATTTGCTCTGTCACACGCATTGTTCCGATTTCTGCGGCAATGGCCGCACCAACGCGCCCTGCAACCATCAACCCTGCCAGAACAGGCGACAATTCACGCGTAATAGAGAGCACAACCACACCTGCAATCGCGCTTTCGGCATTAAATCTTGTAAATCCGGTGTAACTCTGCAGGGCAAGCACCATCCCCGTAAACAGCGCCGTCATCCCGACGACAGGCAGTGAATAATATCCGATATCTGTTAGTTGACGCATAAATTGCGACGGATAAAAAGGCGGGGAAAAACAATGCATCACACTGCGCCCGGCAAACCCGCCCAATCGCCCTACGGCGGCAAGAAAGTTTAAAATTGCTCCGCCTATCAAGGCAAAAAAATCAAGAACCCAGTCAATCGGCCCCGTTTTCTTTTTTGTTTGTTGATCTGGTTGTGTGGCGCTTGTTGTCATGTTCCCACTTTAAAATTCGTTTCCGATATAGATATATTTTTTAAGCCATAAAACACTAAAGGAATTCATAATACTCGTCTATACTCAACTTCTTATTATATGTCTCCGTCCACGTAAAGATAATGTCTGACAGCAAAACCATCTCCCCCGACGACCTGATTTGCATGAACCTGCATGCCGCGACACATCATTTTCGCGTGGATCTGGCCTATGCCCGTGATGACAATTTACTGTTCGGCGAGCGCATTTACAAAAAAGACACGGCGTTATGGCTGCATAAAGATCTCGCTCGCATTGTACTAAGCGCGGCTCTGACATGTTATCAGGAACATCAGATGCGATTCGTTTTATATGACGGTTTGCGCACGGTTGACGCACAGGAAAAAATGATGCGGACGAAACGTGCCCTCGACAACCCGCATTGGATGGAACCGCCGCGCCTGCTTTCCCCGCCCGGCGCAGGCGGACATCCGCGCGCCATGGCGATCGATATAGGCATGGAAACCCTAGACGGGCAGTTAATTGATATGGGAACGACGTTCGATTTTCTCGCCGATAGTCCGCACGCCGATAAAAACCCTGCCCACAGGCACTATAAACACCCTGAACACATCATGAAAAACCGCCACATATTGGATACATGCATGATAATGGCCGCGCTGGCTGAAAAGACGGAAATTTTCCTACTCCCCGAGGAATGGTGGGACTACAGACTGCCTTCAGAGACATATAACCTCCACAAACCGCTTTCAGATCAAGACCTTAGACCAGAAATGCGCCAAATAAAAAAATAAATATGAAATTTGCGTTTTCGCTTCCGCTCATTTATATTGAAACAATACGAAAAATAGAGTTCACAAAATGAACCATTTATTATCGAGGGTGAAATGGCAAATACAGAAGCTAATGATGCAGTTTTAGTACAGCAGGTTTTAATCAACAACCTGGAAGAGCTGGGTTTTCGTTCAATTACAGCAGAAATGATTGGTGATCGTGAAGGCGTTCCTGACGGTATCGTTGGTAACGGCACAAGCACCGCGCTTCATGTTCTTGCACTGATGGCACAAATAGAGGCCGGCGTTGAACCCGCAGATATGAACACAGGCTATAACGCCGACAGCGCGCCCCTGATTATTGACTATGTCAGAGAATATGCAGGTGAAGAAGCCGCAGCCCAGTTTGAAGAAGGCATTGATGCATTTTATCCGGGCGGCGAATTCAATCAAGATTATGACGAAGCAACCCTACATTTAGATAACGCAGCCAGAGAGCTGAATGTTGCGGAATTCCGCCGTTTGGGTGAAGGCGCCGTTGAAATGGTAGAGGGCACCCCGCCATCCGCCCCAAAAACTGAGGCAGAACTTAACGCCAGCGTGGCCGCAATGCAGGAAGTTATCTTTACAGGTGACATTCTGGAACATTTAGGCATGGAACGCACAGAAATCGGTAATTACCAAACAGGCGAAGCCGATGGTATCCTTGGTAAAGGTTCAAGCGAAGCCTTCCAAAAGCTCGTTATCCTCTCAGAACGCGCCGCAGGACGCGATGACAGTGAAATCACAGGAGTCTATGATGCGACCTTGGTGCGTGATTACCTCGAAGCCAACGGCGTAACAACCGAAGATGCGCAAAAATTCGTTGATAACGCAACCGAACTGAATACAGACCTGTATGCCTTATACGCGCAAACAGATGTTGATGCGGCAACAGTGCGCCTGCCTGAAACAACAGAGGTTGCAGGCACCCTTGAAACAGGCGAAGACCGTATCGTCAAAATGAATTACGCGCAGGCAGAATTCTTAGGCCAAGTTGCCGCAAGCGAAGCAGGAACAGGTGAAGACCTGTTAATGTCTATCGCGTATGGAGAGGCCGCGGCCATTCGCTCTCAGGAAATCGGGCTAACTGATTTACAAGCCGAATTACAGGAAAAGCAAACGGCCTATACCGCCCTCTTAACAACCGACACATCAGGATTAAACACTGATGAGCTAGAGGCGCATAACGCAAGCGTAGCAGAAGCGAAAGCCGAAATTGATGGATTAACCGTTGATGTCACGGCATTGCAAGACCAACTGCGCGCCGCGGAAATCGATGTGTCCGTCCCTGAAGGCATCAGCGACGATTCTTTAACAGGCATACTGGCCTCAGTCGAGAGCTTGGCAACACCAACTGACACGACAGTGGCATCAAATCTGGATGTCGAAGATCCTAACTTAACAGGCAGCGTGATCGGCTCTTCCGAAGATTTAACCGCACTTGGCCCTGTTGCCTTCTCAGATGAACTGGACGGCATGCCCAACCTGTTAACAATTCAGGATTTTGGCCCGTCACCAACAGAATTATACGGCCCGTTTATCGCGGCCGGCGATACGAATGCCATTGTCTCACTTGAGGTGAAGAGCGGTGATGACCCAACCGCGCCAATGACGCATGAGCGTTTTGAAGACTTGCAAGATAAAACCATCCTATCCAATGATGAGAAGGCTTTGCTTACAAATTATCCCGCAGCCTATGAAGCTGCACTTGAAGAAAACGGCATTGCCGGAGCAAGAGAGCGGTTAGAAACAGCCACCACCGCGCGCGATGCACTACCCGCACAATGGGATGCATTGAAGGCGGAATTCGATGAAAACCGCGCCCGTATGAGCGAAATACAAGCCGAGATGAAAGATCAAGGTGTGACATTCACCGCAACAATGGACGGCCAAGAAGCAGAGTACACCTATAGCTTTAGCGAAATCGACCAGATGGAATCAGATAGCTGGTACGATACATCCGAAGAACAGGCATTCTTTGATGCAGGCCGCGAAGCCTACAGAGACGCCCTTGCCGCAAATCCTGAATATGCGGAACTGGTTGCCAAACAAGATACATTGGATGATCAACTATACGGACGTAACCCCGGCTTTAGCCCAATGAATGGCTCACAACCCTTCATTAAAGAAGAAGGCACCCTATATCAGGCCGTAAATGGTGAATATGCGGACGCATTACAAGGCGTATCAGAGATTGAACAGCAAGTTCAAGGCACTGAGATTGCTGTATCTGTTATCCAGCCGGAAGCCACAGATGCAACATTGACCGCCGGTGTAGATAACGAGCAGCGCCTTCAAACAGCAGGCATTTAAACCTTACCCTTTATAGGTTCGCTTAAATCGATGCCCGAGGGCGGTTAGAATTTCATAAGAAATTGTTTCAGAATCGCGCGCCAAATCATCAATGGTTTGGTGCGTGCCGATCACCTCAACCATATCCCCCACCTTGGGCTGATTTTTCGCAGGAATATCACTGATATCACAGATAATTAAATCCATTGAAACGCGGCCGCAAATCGGCATTTTTTGACCCTGAAAATATAATGCACCGACATTACTGATTTTACGGAAAACCCCATCAGCATAGCCAATTGACATAACCGCAACAATGCCGTTTTTATGGAAACGATGCGTTGCGTTGTAACCCGCAGATTCCTCCGCCTTAACCGCATGGATCTGCAATACGGGCACGTTTAACGATACAGGCTGATTCATGGGGTTTTCATCCTGCCCGTCTGTCGGCTTGCCGCCATAAAGCGCTATACCCGGGCGCACAATATCATGATGAAAATCAGATGGTAAAAACACCCCGCCCGAATTACACAAAGAATGCGGCACATCGGGAAAATGCGCTGTAATCTCTTTGAATTTCGTAAGCTGCGCCACGTTAGACGGGTTTTGCGATTCCTCAGAAGAAATCAAATGGCTCATCACGCATTTCACATCAATTCCTGATAAAATGCTCATATCATTAAATAATTCCGCCGCCTCATCCGCAGGAATGCCAAGCCTGTTCATACCTGTATCAAAATGCAAAATCGCCGCCCCGCCTTTTTGCGCATAGCTACGAATTTCGGTGAGAGAATTTAATACAGGGGTGAGGGAGTTTTTCTTATAAAAATCATGCGCATCAGGTTGGTAACCATTTAATATATATATATTTATATCGGGTTTCAGCGCGCGCAGTTCAGCGCCTTCATCTAATGTCGCGACAAAAAAATCACGTGCCCCTGCTTCATATAATGCGGAGACAACATTTTTTGCACCAAGGCCATAGGCATCGGCCTTTACAGAGGGCGCAACCAAGCAACCTGCGCCGACTTTGTTTTTAATGATGGCGTAATTATCGCGGATCGCCGCCAGATCAATGACCAATTCACCGCTCATTGCGCACATAGAAGATCACTCCTAATAACCGGGAGAATCGTGAAATTCATCCAAATCACTAAAGCGGGTAAGGTGTCCGTCAAAGTGCATACGCACTGTCCCGATCGGGCCGTGACGGGCTTTGGCGACAATACATTCACCGATATTCAGTGCGCGTTCACACGCCTCTTGCCATTGCATATGCTTTTCACTGCCAATCTCAGGCTCAGCGCGGTGGAGGTAATATTCCTCACGGTAAACAAACATAACCACGTCCGCATCCTGCTCAATCGATCCTGATTCACGAAGGTCGGAAAGCATCGGGCGTTTATCCTCACGCTGTTCTACCGCACGCGAGAGCTGGGACAGAGCCAGCACAGGAATATGCAATTCCTTCGCGATCGCTTTCAAGCCACGGGTAATTTCCGCAACTTCCTGAACGCGGTTTGATTCCGCCTGACGTGATCCTGTTCCGCGCAAGAGCTGTAGATAGTCAATCACAAGCATATCAAGACCGTGTTGACGTTTCAGACGGCGCGAACGTGTACGCACGGCACCGATGGTTAAGGCAGGCGTATCATCAATATAAAGCGGAACTTGGGAAAGCTCCTGACTGGCCTTCACAAAGTTTTGGAAATCCTCTTGCTTGATATCCCCTTGCTTGATCGCGTGACCTGAGATATTGGCGACATCCGCCAGAATACGTGTGGCGAGCTGATCTGATGACATCTCAAGAGAGAAGAAACCAACGCGTGCCCCCTCTTTACCGCCCGTCCTTGCATAGGCACGGGCCGAGTTAAAGGCAATATTGGTCGCAAGCGCCGTTTTACCCATCGACGGACGACCCGCAAGGATAACAAGGTCTGATGGGTGCATACCGCCGAGCTGCTTATCCATATCACGTAAACCTGTGGTATGGCCTGTGACATGCCCCTTGGTTTGGAAAGCTTTCTCAGCAACCTCAATGGAGACCATAACCGAATCGCGCAACGATACGAAGCCGCCTTTGGTTTCACCTGTCTCCGCGAGAGAGAACAAACGTGCTTCGGCCTCTTCGATGGTTTCACTTGCCGTTGATTCAAGGCGATGCTCATGCGCATCATTGACGATATCCTCACCCAGATTAATCAGCTCTCTACGTAAAAACAGCTCATAGATTGTTTGCGCATAATCACGCACATTAATCACACTGATGATACTGCCGGCAAGGTCAGCGAGATAAGCGCTACCGCCCAAATCACTAAGGTCTTCGTCTTTTTCGAAATAACTTTTCAGTGTGACAGGCGATGCAGTTTGGCCGCGCTCAATGAATTGCATTACTGCGGTGAAAATTCGTTGATGAACAGGCAAAAAGAAATGCTCCGCCTTCATCAAATCGGAAATTTTGTCATAGGCACTGTTATTCACCAAAAGTGCACCAAGAAGGCCTTGTTCAGCTTCTTGGTTGTGCGGCATCATCCGGTAATGCGGACTATCCGTTTGTTCATCTGATGGTGCTTGCGCGCCTGCTATAGAATGGAATGCTGTATCTGTACTCATAAAAAAGAAGCTAGCAGACACTTGATGTATCTGCTAGCGCTTATTCTTTATTGCTTGTGAATATCGGGGATAGTCGTAATAACTATCCGGCCCCGCTTATTCTTCAGCTTTTTTCTCTTCTTCAGCATCCGCTGATTCAGGTGAATCTTCTGCTTCAGCAGCTTCGATTTCCTGTTCTGCTTCGTCGATGATTTCCTCAATCGGCTTTTCATCAGCAGCATCAGCAACCAATGCACGACCTGTAGATGCCTGAATTTCAGCTTCCTCAGGTGAACGCGCAATGTTAACAGTCACTTCGATTTTAACTTCAGGGTGAAGAACAACATCAACAGGGATCAAACCGATTGTTTTCACATTCTGGTTCAAATCAACCATGTTGCGTGTAATTTCTTCCTTACTTTCGTCCGCAACTGCTTTTGCGATATCGCGTGAGTTTACAGAACCGAAAAGCTGACCCGATTCAGATGCCTGACGGATCAAAGATACAGTGATTCCACCAACCTTCTTCGCAAGCTTTTCAGCTTCTTGTTTCTTCTTCTCATTCTCAGCTTCCAGAGATTTCTTCTGTGCTTCGAAATACGCGATGTTTGTTTTACTTGCGCGAAGAGCTTTCTTCTGTGGCAAGAGGTAGTTACGTGCATAACCAGGCTTTACATTAACGATCTCGCCAAGATCACCTAGCTTTTCAACACGCTCTAACAATATAACTTGTGTAGATGACATTATTTTCTTCTCCCAAACTATCGACGACCGCGGCTTTGACCTTGGTCAGTGTCGTGTTGAACATATGGCAGTAATCCCATGTAGCGTGCGCGCTTGATTGCTTTTGCAAGTTCGCGTTGCTTCTTTTGAGATACGGCTGTGATACGGCTTGGGATAATTTTCCCGCGCTCAGAGATGTAACGGCCTAATAGACGTGTATTTTTCCAGTCAATCTCAGGCGCATTCGGGCCTGTGAAAGGACATGTTTTCTTACGACGGAAAAACGGACGTTTTACAGTTGGAGCATCAGCAGCAGACATTATGCGGCCTCCTTCTTATCTTTTCTGTTTCTATCTTTGCGATCATCTTTATCGCCTTTGTCCATCATTACTGACGGGCCTTCAGTCAATTCTTCAAGACGAATTGTCAGGAAGCGAACAACATCTTCATGCAAACGCATTTGACGTTCCATTTCATGTAGGGCTGCAGGCTCTGTTTCAAGCTCAACCAATACATAGTGACCTTTGCGGGCTTTGTTGATGCGATATGCGAAAGATTTAAGACCCCAAAACTCTGTTTTGTGAACCTTACCTTTTGCATCGGTAATGATTTTTGAGAAATTCTCGGTCATATCTTTGACCTGAGTTTCCGTCAGATCTTGCCGTGCGATAAACACGGTTTCATAATAAGGCATTTCCATTTCCTCCTGAGTTATCGCTACAAACCTTGTGAGCCGTAGCTTTAGCCAATGACGCCTATATCATCAGCGAGGTTGATATTAAAAGTGGCGCAACTATAGCGATCTCGCGGAATTACGCAAGTTTTTTATTCTTTTTTTTAGGATCAGTAAGAGTTTGATGATTATCACATCATCATACAAAAGTACCCTCATTCGATGTGCGCGTAATATGCGAAGCCACAAAACGTGACCAATCCGCGTCATCCCCGTCACGGCGGCGATGTTTTTGCATGCCTTCACGCACCATTGATTCCAGCTGTTCGCGCGTTAACGCAGGATTATCCAGCACATTGCGAAATTCTGCAACAGCCATACTTGTGAACGCGGCATAATCACCATTCATATGATTATGTTCTGAAAATGCCGCATATGCGGATTCCATTTCCTCTATAACGACTCTAACACGCCTTCTAATAATATTGTGTTTCATGGTGTCCCTCCCTCAAGACATTAAACCAACGATTTCGCCGATATTTTTTGTCGGCATAATGTTCAAACCGCAGTTTCCCGGTCGCTCCCCCCAGAGCACAGCATTGAAATAAAATTACTCAAAACATAACCAGAAGGAAATATTTGCATAAAAGATATCTGTAATGCAAATTTCACAGCAATATGTCGCACAACTGTATGTTGACAAAATTCCATATTCACCTAATTTCATCGCATCATAACAGACACAAACAACAACAAGGACGGTAAACAATCATGACTGCAGCATTTGTTTTTCCGGGACAAGGATCACAATTTATCGGAATGGGTAAAGACTTAAACGAGGCTTTCCCGGACGCACGCGAAGTATTTCAAGAGGTTGATGACGCGCTGTCTCAAAACCTTAGCGCCCTGATGTTTGACGGCGAAGAGGCCGATTTGAACCTGACCGAAAACACACAGCCTGCATTGATGGCGGTATCAATGGCGGTGGTGAACGTCCTTAAAAAACAAGGCGGCATCGCATTAGAAGACACATGCGCGTATGTTGCGGGTCATTCTTTGGGGGAATATGCGGCCCTTACTGCGGCAGGCACGATTGCGCTTTCTGATACAGCGCGCCTGCTGAAATTGCGTGGTCAGTCCATGCAACGCGCCGTTCCTGTTGGTGTCGGATCAATGGCCGCCGTTCTTGGCCTTGAATTTGACGCCGTAGCGGAAATCGCCAAAGCCGCCGCCCATAGTGAGGTCTGCACCGCAGCAAACGATAATTCAGACGGTCAAGTCGTCGTCAGTGGACACAAAGAAGCCGTTGAGCGCGCAGTAGCGCTGGCCAGTGAACGCGGCGCACGTAAGGCCGTTGTACTGCCCGTCAGCGCACCGTTCCACTGCATGTTAATGTCACCTGCGGCAGAAGCGATGGAGCCTGCCCTTGCTGATACGCAATTCAATAAACCGATTGTGCCTGTGGTGACAAATGTGACCGCACAAGCCGAAGATAACCCGGAGCGTTTGAAAGAACTGCTCGTGGAGCAAATCACAGGCATGGTGCGCTGGCGTGAATCCGTGCTTTACATGCGTGATCAAGGCGTTGACCAAATGGTTGAACTTGGCGCAGGCAAAGTTTTATCAGGACTTGCGCGCCGCATTGATCGCTCTGT
Source organism: Alcanivorax sp. (assembly GCA_051967755.1). GTDB lineage: Bacteria > Pseudomonadota > Alphaproteobacteria > Micavibrionales > Micavibrionaceae > UBA1672. The sequence goes on along the minus strand of JBQDYD010000002.1, from coordinate 181,358 downwards.
TAAATGCGAGAGCGTAGGAACACCTGAGCAAGTCGAAGCTTTGATTGAAAAATTAAAGGGATAAAAAGAGATAAATAATGAGCCGAGCGCATAATATTTAAGCGACGCTTGGCTCATCATATTCAAAGATAACTTCTTCTTCGTTAGCGGCCTCAAGATCCGTATCAAACACATGACCTTGCACATCGGCAGTAACATCCGCCGCGGGCTCAACGTAATTCGGGTCAGGCATCCAATGGCGCTTCTGCGCAGCCTCAAGATTATCAGCAACCTCCATAAGGGCGCTGGCAACTTCCGGATTATTCAAAAACTCACTATGTGTCATACCTGCTTCGCGAATCACATCGACCAATTCAGGCAACTCAAAAAGATCTTCAAAATCTACCGGTACAAATTCATTTCCATCAGGCATCAACACCCTCCTGAACGTTCTCTAAAATGCCCTGCAGTACATTTAATAACTGCGCGCGGCGTTTTTTCGTGCATGTGTCTTTTGTTGTGTGCGCGGCTTGCGCTTCCAAACACATGCGCCTGAGCTCCTCAATCTGTCTGGCAATACCCATTTGGTACTCGCCATATACAGGATCATTACCCAAAACGCGCTCTATGGGTTTTAGAATCTGTCTAAACGTCTCTGTTTCTATATTAACAACAGGCCTATGCTGTAACTTAGGGTCGCTTAAAGCGGCCTCAGCAGCTTTAAAAAACTGTTGTTTCATTTGTGCAGACAAGCTCATTACTCTGTTTTTACCATATTATGTTATAAAAATGCACTAAAAATGCTCTTGCGTTAGCATTTTGGCGCCTCTATACGCCTGTTAGATCATTATGTCAAACAAAAATATGGCCCTTCACCTTAGCCTGTAAAACCATTCTCTTCCGATTTCGGATGATACTCTTTTTACGTGCCTTTACAAGCGTATTTCTGTTGTTTAAATCATTAATTCAAAATATATAGCAAAAAGGTTAATAAAACATGTTCGATTTTACAGAAAAATGTGCACTCGTAACGGGCGCAACCGGCGGAATTGGCGGAGAAATTGCAAAATCACTCCATGCGCAAGGCGCTGTTGTGGGCATTTCAGGCCGTAATGAAGAGAAGCTAAACGCCCTTGCAAAAGAGCTGGGCGATCGTGTTCATGTCCTGCCTGCGGATCTTTCTGATGACGAATCGATCAAAGATCTTGTAAAGCGCGCAGACGAGGCGATGGGTAAAATCGATATTCTTGTGAATAACGCAGGTTTAACGCGTGATGGCCTTTCTATGCGTATGAGCGGCGCCGATTGGCAGGATGTTCTTGATGTGAACCTAACCGCACCGTTTAAACTGGCCCAAGCCGTGCAGCGCGGCATGATGAAGCGCCGCGCAGGACGAATCGTGAATATCTCATCCGTGGTTGGCGTTACAGGGAACCCCGGTCAGTGTAACTACGTGGCCTCCAAGGCAGGCATGATCGGGTGGAGCAAGGCCATGGCCGCAGAAGTCGCCAGCCGCGGCATCACAGTGAACTGTATCGCACCGGGCTTTATTGCCACCGCCATGACAGACGCGCTGAATGATGACCAGAAGGATAAAATCAATTCCACCATCCCTGCAGGTAAAATGGGTGCAAGCGAAGACATCGCCGCCGCCGCCGTGTTCCTCGCCAGTGATGAAGCAGGATATGTGACAGGTCAGACCATTCATGTGAATGGCGGCATGGCCATGATCTAATCACTGCGATTATTTAACGGGGGCAGCGTCGAATGACGGCTCGTGTATGAACTGATACACTTCGCCTTATTCTCCTTGCTCCCGCAAAATACTCTTTATGATCTAAAAGATGACCTATTCCCTTATTATATTTGATTGTGACGGCACGCTGGTCGACAGCGAGTATCTCAACACGCTTGCGATTGTGGAGATTTTGCATGAGTGCGGCCTTAGCGATTTCACCATGGAACGCGCGCTGGAGGAATTTGTAGGCTTACGCTTCAGCACCATCATGGCAAACATCACAAAAGATACGGGCTTTACCTTCCCTGAGGACGCGGTCAGCAGATATTTAAACAAAGTGCGCGCCCTTGCCCCCGATCATATGAAATCGATTAAGGGCGCAAAAGAAACAATCCTCGCCGCGCAAGAACATGCCGAGACATGCGTTGTTTCAAACGGAGAGCGCGATAACGTGTTCACCTCGCTGGAGTTCACAGGCCTGAAAGATTTATTCGAAGAGGAATTTATCATCACAGGCCTGATGGCGCCAAACCCAAAGCCCGCGCCTGATTTATTTCTGCTGGCGGCAGAAAAGAAAAACATCCCGCCATCAAAATGTCTGGTGATCGAAGACAGCGTCACAGGCGCACAAGCAGGCGTTGCCGCAGGTATGGATGTATGGGGATTTACAGGCACGCATCATGATCCTGATACTCAGGATAGCAGACTCAAGCAATTAGGCGTAAAGGCGTGTTATAAGGACATGGGCGCATTAATGAATGACCTAAATAAAATCCAGCGCGCATAAATGATCGAAAAATGATTGGGTATTGTGCTGCGCCTCACGCGGATAAGTCTGACGCAAAACATTATAGGCCTGAATCAATTTCCCGTGAGAGCTCTGCACTAAACGGTGGCTGGTGTAGTTTTTGTGAAGCGCATCATACTGCGCACTACCGCGCGCATTGTGCCATTCATTATAAAATGTCTTTTGTTCTGTGATGGCTTCCTTGATGAGTTTCGTGACCTGCGCCAATCGACTATTGGGCGGTTGAACAAGCGCCAAGCCCGCTATCAACTCCCCGATCTGATCGTTATATTTGCCGACATATTGATCATCCTTACGCTTACCAAAATATTGCAGCATCACCATGCGTTCCCGAAACGCCATGTCGGTCACAAAAAATAAATGCTCCAGATATTTACTCTCACGCTCGCTCATATTGGCAGTGCTGCGTTTAAAGGTGGTTTGCTGATGCCGCAGCGTTTGATACGCCTCTTTCACGCTCATTTCTTGCGCAAATGATGGCGTGTATGAACACACTAATACCAAAAACGATAAGAATAAGATGCGCATCGCTTTACTCCACTTTTGCTATTCTGAGGATATTGGTTGAGCCCGACACACCAAAGGGCACACCCGCCGTCATGATAAATCGGTCACCACTCTCGACAAACCCTTTATCTTTGGCAATTTTCGCCGCATAGCGCGCAGGGCCGGTGAAATCTTCCTCGCCCTTTTCATCATGCACTGTATGCACCCCATAAGACAGCATCAGCCGACGCGCCACATTCATATTAGGCGTTAGGCATAAAATAGGCACTTCGGGGCGCTGCCTTGCGGTGCGAAGCGCCGTGGAGCCGGAGGTTGTGTAATTCACAATCAACTTTGCCTCAACATCTTGCGCTACATAATAGGCCGCCGTAGTAATCGCATCAGAAGGGGAATTCAGCGCATCAGGGCGCGCCGTATCCATGATATCCAGATAATTATTATCTTGCTCTGTGCGCTGCGCGATGCGGTCCATCATCTCAACCGCGCGCACGGGATAGGCTCCAACGGCCGTTTCCGCGGACAGCATCACACAATCCGCCCCGTCATAAACCGCCGTCGCCACATCTGAGGCTTCCGCACGCGTCGGACGCGCATTGGTCACCATCGATTCCAGCATCTGCGTTGCCACCACCACGGGCTTACCGCGGTTACGGACTTTACGGACGACATCTTTTTGAACCGCAGGCACGTTTTCAGGTGGAATTTCCACACCCAGATCACCGCGCGCCAGCATAACCCCATCAACATGGTAAATAATATCCTCCAGATATGCCAAAGCGGACGGCTTTTCTATTTTCGCCATCAACGCAGCGCGCCCATCAATCAATTCTTTGGCTTCTTGTACATCCTCGGGGCGCTGAACAAAGCTTTGCGCAACCCAATCCACGCCCAGATCAAGCGCGGCTTTCAAATCTTTCTTATCCTTTTCCGTTAAGGCAGGGATAGGCAGCAAAACACCGGGGATATTAAACCCCTTATTATTACTCAGCGCAGATCCTGACTGCACCACGCCGATCAGGTAATCCGGCCCTTTTTCCGTGATTTCAATACGCACCTTTCCATCATCGAGGAAAATACGGCTCCCCGCGCTCATGGCCTCTAAAACTTCGGGATGCGGCAAATGTACGCGCGTTTCATCCCCAAGATCAGAATTAGAATCAAATCTGAATTGCTGCCCCTTTTCCAATGTAATGGCATCGTTTTTAAAACTCCCAATGCGGAGCTTCGGCCCCTGCAAATCGGCGACAATACCAATCGGGTGATTATATTGCGCCTCAACCGCGCGAATTCTCTTATAAACCTGTTTATGCGCCTCATGATCGCCATGCGAAAAGTTCAGCCGAAACAGATCCACCCCCGCGGCAAAGAGCGCCTCAATCATGTTTTGATCACTGGATGCGGGGCCAATCGTGGCTAAAATCTTTGTTTGTCTGTTTCTACGCATGTAAACCTTCCGTGTTTTTTATCTGGAATTCCAACATCTTCCCTTAAGAATCAGTGTAACAGACATATAAAAAAACGCACGAAATCATGTGGAGAATTTTATTACAAAATCACTCTTTCAGGCATTGTATAACTATATGGATATGTCCGTTTTCCTAATATGAATCAACAAATTCGGTGCTGTGAGCAAGTCACGTAGGAATAAAATCAATTTGGCGAAATATACGATATATAGTATGTTATCACCCAACCAATCACAAGGGATTGTGGTTTTGACATATCGGCGCATTCTATGAAGACGCATCATCAGAATGGTTACAGAACAAAAATTTAGGGAGAACACCTCATGTTTGACATTGCGCAAATGGAGAAAGGTAATCGTGTCGAGATTGATCGTACACGCGATGCAAATCTAACTGAGTTTGGCAAAGCAACCCTCACCGACCGATATTTAATGCCGGAAGAGCAATATCAGGATTTATTCGCACGCGTCGCGATGTATTACGGCGATGATAGTGAACATTCCCAGCGCCTGTATGATTACATCTCTAAGCTCTGGTTTATGCCCTCCACACCCATTTTGTCCAATGGCGGAACCAGCCGCGGCCTGCCGATTTCCTGCTTTTTGAATGAAACAGGCGACTCGCTTGATGATATTGTCTCCCTTTGGAATGAGAATGTGTGGCTCGCCTCACTTGGCGGCGGGATTGGCTCTTATTGGGGGAATGTCCGTTCTATCGGTGAAAAGATAGGCCGCAACGGCAAGACATCAGGTATCGTGCCGTTTATCCGCGTGATGGATTCCCTTACCCTTGCCATTTCCCAAGGCTCTCTTCGTCGCGGATCTGCCGCGATTTATCTGCCTGTTTGGCATCCTGAGATTGAGGAATTTGCAGAAATCCGCCGCCCGACAGGTGGTGATCCGAACCGCAAAGCGTTGAACCTGCATCACGGCGTGCTAATCCCGAACCGCTTTATGGAGGCGGTTGAAAATAACGAAGAATGGGCACTAAAATCCCCCAAAGACAATACGGTTGTCGATAAGGTCAATGCGCGTGATTTGTGGATACGCCTGCTGACTGCGCGCGTAGAAACCGGTGAGCCGTATTTCATCTTTATTGATCACGTCAATGACGCCATCCCTGACCACCATAAAATGGCGGGTCTGAATGTAAAAATGTCGAACCTATGCTCGGAAATCACCCTGCCGACAGGACGTGACCATCTGGGCAATGACCGCACTGCGGTGTGCTGTCTATCATCCCTCAATCTTGAGAAATTTGAGGAATGGCAAAACCACCCGACCTTTATCGAGGATATTATGCGTTTCCTTGATAATGTCCTCACCGATTTCATCGACAAAGCGCCTGACACCATGCAACGCGCGAAATACGCCGCGATGCGGGAACGCTCGGTCGGGCTTGGCGTGATGGGGTTCCATTCCTTCCTGCAATCAAAGATGCTGCCGATGGAGGGCGTAATGGCAAAGGTCTGGAACCGCCGTATGTTCCAACATATCAAGACGCAGGCCGATGATGCCTCAGTCAAGCTTGCCCATGAACGCGGCGCCTGCCCTGATGCGGCCGATTATGGCGTGATGGAGCGTTTTTCCAATAAAATGGCCGTCGCCCCGACCGCATCAATTTCGATTATTTGCGGCGGCGCATCCCCGGGTATTGAGCCAATCGCCGCCAATGCCTATACGCATAAAACGCTCTCAGGCTCTTTTCCTGTGAAAAATAAATTCCTCAAAGCGCTACTGGCGGAAAAAGGAATTGATAATGACGACACATGGAGCAGTATCTTCACCAATGAGGGTTCGGTGCAGCATTTAGACGCACTCAGCCTTGAAGAAAAAGACGTGTTTAAAACCGCCTTTGAGATTGACCAAAGATGGATCATTGAACACGCAGCCGACCGCACACCGTTCGTCTGTCAGGCGCAAAGCGTGAACATCTTCCTGCCTGCCAATGTCCACAAAGCCGATTTGCACGCCATTCATTATCAGGCATGGAAAAAAGGCTGTAAGAGTTTGTATTACTGCAGGTCAAAATCCATCCAGCGCGCCGAAAGCGATGCCTCATGGAAACGATCTATGGAAGATAAACAAAGCGAAGATGAACAAGGCGCACTCGGCGACGGCACAGGCGGATCAATGTATGAAGAATGCCTGGCGTGTCAGTAATATTCATGCTCAGCAACATATATGCGCCCGTGTAACGAAATATTATTTCCTGCGAATATCCTAGTAACAACAAATAAAAAAGGGATACGGCCATGAAGCTTAGAAAAACGGCTATAATAACACTTGCCGCAGGTGGATTACTGGTTGCTTATGCAGCATATCAACCGACACAGGCGGATAATGAAGGGCAAACATCAATGACCAAAAAAGAAATCAAACCTTTGAATAAAACCGACCTGAGCAAAATGCAAAAATACGTCACCCAGCATGACGGCACAGAGCCACCATTTGAAAATGAATATTGGGACAATAAAGAGCCGGGTATTTATGTCGACGTTGTCTCGGGTGAGCCGCTCTTCTCTTCAGTCGATAAATTCGATTCAGGAACAGGCTGGCCCAGCTTTACCAAGCCGATAGACGGCAGCTCCCTTTCCGAACACACAGATACAAAACTGTTCCTGCCGCGCACAGAGGTGCGCTCATCCAAGGCGGACTCACATCTCGGTCATGTTTTTGATGACGGCCCGAAAGATAAAGGCGGCCTGAGATATTGTATTAACTCCGCCGCACTTCGGTTTATTCATAAGGATAATCTGGAGGAACAAGGATACGGCGAATATAAATCTTTGTTTGAATAATTCTGAACCATTGCGCTAGCCAGAATAGCGGAATGGTTTTATACTGTCCTGTATGACAAAGACACCTTTGCAATCTTTCAAAGACTATTGCCAAGCCCAGAATTTGCGGCTGACGCCGCCACGGCTGAGTGCGTTTAAGATCGTGCAAAAATCAAAAAAGCCTATCACTGCGTACGAAGTGTTGGAAAGCATGGGCAAAGACATCAAAAGCCCCAAGCCGCCAACGGCCTATCGCGCGCTTGACTTCCTAACGGAGCACGGCTTTATTCACCGCATTGAATCCCTCAATGCTTATGTGCCTTGTGATGTTAATCATAAACATGGCGGCTCTCAATTTATGATCTGTGACAGTTGCGGCACGGTTGAGGAAATACATCTTTGCTCTCTCCCGAAAGCCCTACAAGACAAAGTCGAAACAGAACAATTTATTCTTCACCATTGGAATGTCGAAGTGCATGGCCAGTGCGTAAAATGCGCGTAACCCGCTACATTATTCTGTAAAGAAAAAACTTGCACCCCGCCAAGCGAATGCTTTATAAGTGTTATACTATAACAAATTGTTACAATATAACATAACAGATGTGATGCGATTATGGGTGAACATTCATTCTCAGATTTAAAAAACCCGTTCATGTTTGCCGCCATGGCAACGCTTGGCTGCTTTGTTGGGCATATATTCATGTACCCGCTCGGCCTGTATGAAATATCGGGACAGGCAGGGGCGTGGCTGACGAACCTGTTCAACCCCGCATCAACGGGCGCGTTTATGGACCCGACACTGTTTTCAGATATGGCCACCCCCGTGGCCACCGATGCAACACCATTTATCGACCAAAGCGTTACAGCAGCACCATCGGAAATTGAGCACGCGATCCCGACAGAACACGCCGCACAAACAGCGTTCGACCCGGGCCCTGACGGTGTATTTTCTGCGAACGAAGCAGGATTTGAAGAATGTGTCGCAAGCGGCGGGGCAACGCATTTTCATGGCCCCGAATTGGTTTGCCACCCAACTGTTGATTAGGAATTCAAATACGCGTCACACAATTCGCCATTGGCGGGATCAACGGGAATAAATGTCAGGGTCATCTGCCCGTAACTATTCCCGTCATAATCTTCGGCGATGAAATCACTCAGGCTGACCTTACCTTGCCTCATGTAATCTTCATGTAGCTGTAAGTTCGCCTCCAAATTCACATCAAAGAATTTATACATGTCATGATTATACGGATATCGCATGCGAATTCGGGTTACCTTGGGGTTTGGATGTTCAAACTTTGCAAACACAGGATAACACGGACGCACATTTTCTGACTTTGTGTGCGGCAAATCATTCAGGAAAACGGTGAACCGATCAGACTCCGCGTTCGATAACGACGGAGCCATACAAACTAGCGCAGCGATTAACAGCGCCTTAAGGCGAAACATCATCATGCGCGCTCCCGCCTGTGTGCTTTAGATCCTCAAATTCAGGCTCATCGGCGATATGATCAGGCACATCAGGAATGCTCAAAGGCTCAATCCCTTCGATATAATCAATATCCTGCGCAGTGGCGCTCGGCCCGTCATAGATTTTCGTCGCGCTCCAGTTTTTAGGCGAACCGCTGATCGAGATAATATCGCAGTTATTCGGGTTTTTCAGTTGCCCGTTCTCAATCGATTCACTGGGCAGATGGAACCAATTCATCAGCGCCGTTTGAATAACCCGCCCCGATGTGACCACAACAATGCGCTTATGCCCTTCCTCCATATCACGCTTTAACGTGCCATCGATGAAGCTCTTAATATGACCGCTGGCATCACGCGCCGATTCCCCATGCAGGGCGCTGGCAGAAAACGCATTTGTATCGCGCACTTTTTTCGAATAATGCTGCGATACGGTTTCATATTCGCCGCCCTCGCCAATCATAAAGGGAAGCACGCCAAAGCTCTGCTCATTCAACCTGGCATCAAACCGCTCCGGCGGGGAACCATCCTGCCCCATCCCTTTCCACAGCGCGCCATAAGTTTGGCGGTGGCGCATAAATTCACCGCTAACGAACAGAACATCATCGACATCATCGCCCAGATATTCGCCCAAGAACCGCCCGGCGCGAATGCCCTGACGCACGCCCTCATCGGTGAGATGTACTTTCGGATCGCCCTCTTGGTAGACTTCGGGGTCTTCGTTACCCTCCGACAGCCCGTGACGCACCCAAATAATCTCATAAAAATCGTCGGTATTTTGTTCCATATTTTATTTTTTATCAGCGCCTTAAAAGAATTACAAAATATTTCACACGCGCACGTTTTAAAACTTCAAAAAAAGACTCAGCAGCGCATCAAAAACAGAGTAAAATGCCGAGCACACAATCACCAACCAAGGAGTATATTATGAGCAAAATCAATGATATTGCACAATCGGACTCACCGCTTTTAATAGAGCGCCACGTCTATAAACCGTTTTTATACCCTTGGTGTTATGAAGCATGGCTGACGCAGCAACGCATCCACTGGCTGCCTGAGGAAGTGCCGTTGGCAGAGGATGTGCGCGATTGGAAACAAAAGCTGACCCCGGCAGAGAAAAACCTGATGACGCAAATCTTCAGATTTTTCACACAGGCCGATGTGGAGGTGAATAATTGTTACATGAAGCATTACTCGCAGGTCTTCGGCCCGGTGGAGGTTCAAATGATGCTCTCGGCGTTTTCCAACATCGAAACCGTGCATATTGCCGCATACTCGCACTTGCTGGATACAATCGGTATGCCAGAAATCGAATATTCCGCCTTCCTGAAATATAAGGAAATGAAGGATAAATTTGATTACATGCAAGATGTCTCCATGGAATCTCGCCGCGATATTGCCAAGACCATGGCCATGTTCGGCGCATTCACAGAGGGGCTCGCGCTCTTCGCCTCCTTCGCCATTCTGATGAACTTCCCGCGCTTTAATAAAATGAAGGGCATGGGGCAAATCGTAACATGGTCTGTGCGTGATGAAACATTACATTGCCTGTCGATGATGCGCCTGTTTAATGCATTCATTGATGAAAACCGCGATATCTGGGATGACGAATTAAAAGCCGAGATCATCGAATGCTGCGAGATTACAATCGAACACGAAGATGCATTTATCGATCTGGCCTTTGAAATGGGGGAGATTGAAGGCATGTCACCTGAGGATGTAAAACAATATATCCGCTATATCGGGGATCGCCGCCTGCAGCAACTAAAGCTGGAGCCAATATACGGCGTAGAGAAAAACCCGTTGCCGTGGATGGATGAAATGCTGAACGGGGCAGAGCACACAAACTTCTTTGAAAACCGCGCGACAGAATATGCCAAAGCCTCAACCCAAGGCACATGGGAGGAAGTCTTCTCAGAGGATATCTTCTCAGGTAATTACGGCAAAAAAATCGGCGGCACAAACGAAGGTGAAGCCGCATGATAAGAATTACAATGCACTGAATTGAAACGGTCATCCTTTTATCAAATAAGGGATGGCTTTTTTTATAGAGAGATTTTTTAAACATGACACATACACACCCCAAAAATGCTGATCAGGTCAATATCGCGCTCATGCTCGCCTCATGTGCGATGGCCTATGCGCTGCCCCTCGAAATGGTTCTCCTCTCTTACGCGTTTTTGGGCCCCGCGCATTATCTGACACAGATTTCATGGATGCATGATAAAAATTACTTCACAGATAATAAAATGATTTGGGCGTACGGCCTCGCCCTCACCAGCCTTATCATCACCGCCATTTATATGCCGTTTATGGGCGGAAATAACACCATCTATAATATTTATGTTGTCGCACTGGCGGGCGCCTGCGCCGTCATACTCACCCCCAAACTCTGGCAACGCCTTTCGATCTTTATCATTATCGCCGCCGTGTTTTTGGTTATACGCGGTGTGTTCCCGGGATTTGTTTTAGGATTAATTGTTTTACTACCATCGGTTGTGCATATTTATATTTTCACGGGATGCTTTATCTTATACGGAGCTTTCAAAAGCCAGAATATCTGGGGCTTTATATCATTTTGGGTTTTTATCGCATGCGGATCAATTTTCTTTTTCATTCGCCCGTCAGAGGCCATGATCGCCCCGATTTTTGTTACAAACAATATCGGCATGTTTGACGGCATCGCGGCCTATTTGGCGAACCTGCTGTCATTTCGCGGGTGGGTCGACGGCCATGCGGTTTTGGGCTTTTTGGCCTTTGCCTACACTTATCATTACCTAAACTGGTTTTCAAAAGTGAACATCATCAAATGGAACGCCATAAGTAAACGCCGCATGATATCGCTATGCGCGCTTTATATGCTTTGCATCGGCACCTATCTGTACGATTACCGCACAGGGTTTGTGGCTCTGCTATTCCTTAGTATTCTGCATGTGCTTTTGGAATTACCGCTAAATGTCTTAACAATCAAAAGCTTAGGGCGCTCAGTTATAAGCATCAGGTTCAAACCGAGCGCCGCATCACGTTAAAATTGATCATAGGCACGCAAAGCATCGGCGGCATACATTAATGACGGCCCGCCGCCCATATAGACGCCCATCGCCAGAACCTCGGCGACCTCGGCGCGGGTTGCGCCAAGCTTTTTCAAGGCCTTAACATGAAACCCGATACACCCGTCACAGCGCGTTGAGATCGCAATGCCCAGCGCAACAAACTCTTTGGTCTTTTTATCAAGCGCACCGTCATCTGTTGCGCCTTTTGCCAAAGCAGAAAAACCCGCCATTGCTTCGGGCTGTTCCTTACGAAGCTCTGCAATATATTCGGAAATATCATTGGTTATTTCTTTGTAATCTTTGGACATGATTCTCTCCTTGTTAATTTATATTTTTATGATATGATATATTTATGAATTAATAAAGGGTTTTTTTATGGAGGAAATGAAAGAAAAAGCAGCACTGGCCGCTTCCTTCCTGAAAGGGCTGGCGAACAAAGATCGATTGATGATTTTGTGTGAGCTGTCACAGGGGGAGAAAAACGTCACCGCCCTGATTGAGGCAACAGGCATTGCGCAAACCTCTATGTCGCAGCACCTGAATAAGCTCAAGGATGAAGACATCGTAACATTTAGACGCGACCACAGAACGCTTTATTACTCCATTTCCAACCCGCACGTATTTGACATTATGGGCACACTTTATGAGGCCTTTTGTAAGGAGGACTAGACCATGACACATAACATTTCCGCAAAAGACGCACATGATATGTTGGTGCAGGGCGGCGCCGTTTTAATAGATGTGCGCGAACCCGATGAATTTAAAACCCGCCATATTCCCTATGCGCATTCTATCCCCCTCTCCACTGTATCCGAGATGATGGGATTTATGGACATACCGCAGGACAAGAAAATCATCATGCAATGTCTGGCGGGCAAACGCGGGGAACAAGCCTGCGGCATACTCCGCAGTGATGCCAAGCACGAGATTTTTAATATTGAGGGCGGCATCGGTGCATGGGAAAGCTCCGGCCTGCCCGTGATAGGCGGGGCAGAGCCGAAATTCTCCATCTTTCGTCAGGTGCAAATGATTATGGGCACGTTGATCGCGGCCTTGGTGGTCTTCGGGTTTTTGGGCATGACTTTTATGTTCGCCCTTGCCGGGATTTTTGCCGCCGCATTGGCCGTGGCCGGCTTTACGGGCTGGTGCGGGCTGGCGATTTTGCTCAGGAAAATGCCGTGGAATAAGCCTTAGGCTTGCTCCGGCACCTCATGCACATCGTCATTTTGCGCGTGCTCATATTCTCGCGGCTCAGGCATACGGCTCATGCCCAAATGCTCGCGCACTTGCGGCGACATATAACATACCTGCGATGACATAAGGCCAACAACACGCCCCAAATGATTTCCTGTATTACCATAGGCATTTAATATCGTGGAGCAATGATCAGACGGCAGGCGCGGATTACCCTGCGCATCATCAGGCCATTTATCATTGCGCATAATCATGATGTCCCCATCTTGCGCCTGATATCCATGAGCTTCATCATCCTGAAAATACACTTTATTATCCTTTAGCGTTCCTTCCGCCTCATGCTGTTTATAGGTCGCGTAACGATCTGGATCAGTTTTGCGTACAATGGACCCGCCGCCGATAATTGAGGCGGTGATCGTAACCCCACCCGGTAGCGCTTCGAATGTGCGCTCATCTGCGGCTTCAACGAATTTTTTGGGCAATTGACTATAACTGCGATTATTTATGCTGCCATGCGTATCAACCTCTTGCACCTGATAGCCTGAATCAAAATGCATCAAGCCTGGCTCACTGGTCGAAGCGCCGCTGGAGAGATAGACCGACATATATTCAGGAAAGACTTTCCCCGCTTGGCCGAATATCTCTTTCACATCTTTGCCGATATCGGGGCCGCCATTGATCAGGCCTGCTTTTTTGTATTTGAATTGCGGCACATCATGCCCCAGTAATTCACGAATAGTATTCATCGCACTAAACAACTCACCGGGCTTTTTGATGTAAAAATTATTGTGATCAGGATTGATTAAAATCGTTCCTTGCTGCGCAGGTCTACTCCCGACGGTGCGATCAGGGCGCACGACACCCTCATGCCCAAAGGATGCATTCCAAAACAGATTATCTACTTTGCCTTCTGTTTTTTGAAGAGTTTGGGATTCCCGAATAACTGTTACGGCTTCAAACTCAGCGCGCTTAATCAGTTCACGCGCTTTTTCCAGCGCACCGTTTAAATCCTCACGTCCGTCCACAACAGCTAGGAACCCGTCAATAACGCCATAGCCTTGCTCTTCTGACCAGTCCGCAGCCTCAATTGTAATGGGATGCACACGATCAAGGGCGGCCTTAATCGCAGGATCATCGCCCTTATACGCACCATCATATTTTGTTCGATCTAAAACCATCGCCCCAATCAATGTTATTTTCGATAACTTAGATCAGTGCAGTGATGGATGCAAGAAAGGACGCTATACGTCGCGTGAGGCAGAGACCTTGAAACCCGCATCTTTCAGGGTTTTGACGATGTCTTTCACATGAAGCTTATCACGCGCTTCGATCACCACCTCAAGTTCGGCTTTTTTCAAAGATACAGTCTGCATCATACGTTGGTGGATCACCTCCACCACGTTTGCACCCGATTCCCCGATTATGCGGGAGATATCAGAAAGCTGCCCCGGTGTGTCGTCAATTTCGAATGTCAGGCGTGTAATACGGCCATCACGCACAAGGCCACGCAGAATAAGCGTTGAAAGCATGCGCGAGTCGATATTCCCGCCGCATAAAACCATACCAACTTTTTTGCCTTTAAATTCCTTAAGGTGCTTTTTAATCACCGCAAGAGCCGCACCCGGCGCACCTTCGGCGACCAATTTCTCATCACTCAGCAAATCAAAAATCGCTTCTTCGATTTCAGTCTCGCTTGCCGAATAAATCGTATCGACCAACTTATCGATGATTTTAAAATCATTCTTAGACGGCGCTTTCACCGCGATGCCTTCGGCCAATGTCGCCTCACCGCCGACAAACGGGCGACCTTCGCTCATGGCTTTCATCGCATCAAAATTCTCTGCCTGCGCACCGATCACTTGGATTTCAGGCTTCATGGCTTTTACGGCTGTCGCTACACCGGCGATCAAACCACCACCGCCAATCGGCACAACAATGACATCCAGATCAGGCACTTGCTCCAGCATTTCAATACCAAGTGTACCCTGCCCCGCGACAACGGCTTCATCATCAAAGGGGTGAATAAAGGTCAGGTCTTGCTCTTCGGCCATGCGCATCGTTTCACCAACAGATTCATCAAAACTATTACCGTAGATCACCACGGTCGCGCCGAAATCCTCTGTGCGTTTAATTTTGTTAAACGGTGTTCCGTTGGGCATAACAATCGTAGAAGGGATGCCCAAACGCGTCGCATTATAGGCCACACCCTGTGCGTGGTTTCCTGCGCTACAGGCGATCACGCCCTTTTTACGCTGATCTTCATTGAGTGTCAGAAGTTTGTTGAGCGCACCACGCGCCTTAAAGGCCGAAGTATGCTGTAGGTTTTCAAGCTTGAGATACAAATCAATGCCAAGATGCAAAGATAAACGCGTCGCCTTAATCGTCGGCGTTCTGATTACAGAATCTTTGATCTTTTCATGCGCGGATTGCACATCTTCGAATGTAACGCTCATAACAACCTACCTTATGTGAATAAGGCTGACACGCTACATATATTTTCGGGAAAACGCAACGCCTGCGTTAAAAACTTCGCTTAGATACCGCTGTAATAAATACGCTGATCCTCGGGGATCCAAAAGCTCTGCTTTGCCATCGGTCTTGGGATGGTCATATCGCAACGCTCATAAACCTTTTCCATCGCGGCAAATTCCTGTGATCGGAAAAATGATTTAATGCGATCAAAATCTTCGGCAAACTCTTTTGCATCGCGTTCACTCACCACCTGTGCTGTATTGGCAATCAACTCTTCATTTTCCTCGACTTTTTTCTTCGCCAAAGGATTAAAAGCCTTAATATCCCTTAAGTCACTTTTAGAGCAGCTCTGCTGACCTTCAGCAGCATAAACAGGAAAAGCCACCCCCAAGGATATAACGGCAACAAGTAGATATTTGTTTAAAAAACGCATCGTCATCTCTTCAAAACCTTACGAAAGAATACAGTTTAATAATACTGCAGTTTACGCTGTTTTGCAAAATACTACACAACAAAAATACGTAAATTACGGTTTAGATTATGATTAGCATTGAAATTTTGTTATAGTGCAGTTGTGGTTATTACATATCTTGTAATTTTAATTTCTTATAACCTACGATCTCAACAGATCAGTAAGCCACTAGCAAACACCCTAACATACATGCTTACCCCCGCTGTCCGATCCCCGGACATCTCGCAACTCTCTTACCAATAGGAGAACCCTTCGTCATGGCTAAAAAATCACGCAAATCTCGTAATCAAAATCACAGAGAAAACGTCGTCCATCCTTCATTTCACACAGATAGCTGGCACCCGTTAGATGAGGAAATCGATGGCCGCAGAGACCAGAAATACGTTAAGAATATCAAGCCCCGATCCAAGGGACAGGAAATTTTAATGCAATCGATTAAAGATTACAGCCTGACCATGGCAATCGGCCCCGCCGGAACGGGTAAGACATATCTCGCCATATCCTCAGCTGTAGCAGCACTCGAAAAAGGTGAGATTGAGCGGATCATCCTCTCACGCCCTGCAATGGAAGCCGGAGAGTCGCTTGGCTTCCTCCCCGGTGATATGCACGAAAAGATGGCCCCCTACCTGCGCCCGTTATACGATTCCCTCGGTGATCGTCTTGGCGGTAAAAAGGTACGTCAGCTTTTAGATGACGGTACCATTGAAATCGCACCGATCGGTTTCATGCGCGGACGTACGCTGAACAATGCTTTCGTTGTTATCGATGAGGCGCAAAACTGTACCTACGGGCAATTAAAAATGATCCTCTCGCGCCTTGGTTGGCACTCAACCATGGTTGTGACGGGTGACCCTGATCAATCAGACCTGCTGGACGGTGTATCAGGGTTGGCGCAAATCAGTGAGCGCCTTGAAAAAGTCAAAAATGTCGCAGTTTGCCGACTGGATCAGGGCGATATTGTTCGCCACCCTCTCGTCGCAGAGCTCCTCGACGTTCTGTAAAGATTTCCTCCCTTGTAAAACACCAACTGCGTCCTTTCGAATTATTTCGAGAGGGCGTTTTTGGTTTTTCGATCATATTTATTAAAGTTGATAATGATTATCAATATCATTGACAGGGGCGATAAAAATGCTACCCTGCCATTAATGATAACGATTCTCAACAACGAGAGGTATTTCATGTATATAATAGAAACAAAACCACGCCCGAAATTCGCAACAGATGTCTTAAGCGCCGCTCTTTCAGGCGGGGTCGGTGAGATGGAAGATTACTTTGATGAAAGCCAATTCATACAAGAGTTTTTAGACGAAACCTCCCCCGCATCATAACAGTTTACAGATTCGTTTCTTTACATATTTTTATGCGTTTATTAGAGTATGCTCACGGAAAAAGAGTAACGGTTTAGAAAACGGATTAAATGGAAACAAATCAAGATAACGATGCACCATGGGCAAAACTGCGCGTGGCTGTAAAAATGGCGCGAGAGCACTGCCAAATCTGGGTGGATGGCTCTTATTACAGTGAAAAAAAACACAAAGCCGGCACCGCGGCGATCATTCAGGGCCCTGACCCAAAAGATGACATCGCGCTGGTACAGGCTTTTAACATCACGAAATTAGACATCAGAGACAGTAAGCATGCCGAATTATGGGCGGCCACACTTGCGTTGGAACAGATGAAGAATTTCAACGTGGAACGCCTGACCACGGACTGTCCCTTTGTTGAAAAGCGCATCATGGAAATGCGCAAAGGGACGCTGGATGAAGAGAAATATAACGGCCAGCTTTTCGATCGTCTGCGCGCCGCACTGGACCATCAACCGGACATGGAGCTTCGCCGCGTACGCCGCGATGATGAACGTATTCCGCTGGCTGATGGATTTGCAAAATCAGCCGCTAAAAATCGCACAGATTCCTTTAGCGCGAGAACAAAAATGGTGCAGGCACCGTGTATTTATCACAAAATCAATGAGCGCGGTAATATCGCGCGCAGCACGTTCTTTTATCATCCTGATGCGCCCGCCGACGGGGTTTACGCGGATTTTGACGACGACGCAGAACACGAGCCGTCAGAGTTGGGTTTATAAAAAAACACAAAACAGCAGATAGATAATTCCCTTTTAAATCAGCCGCTTCCCTGCTATCCTGAAGTGTATCCATGAGAGGGAATTATTCATGATCAGTACAAAATTTCTAGGCACCGGCACATTGATGTTTATCATCGGGCTTGCTGCGGCTGTTGCATTCTCCTTAAAGCTTGTGCCAAGCCCTGAAATCTACACGGTTGGAATCGGGATGGCGGCACTTGGTTTGGCCTGTATGCTGCTTGGCTTGCTGATGATTGCGTTCAAGGCATTCGCCCCGCAAAAGGGCCTGGAAAAAGGCGATACGGCGGCGTTTTCCGTTGGGCTTATTCGATGCATGCTGGCGATTTCAATCGCGGATGATCATCTGGATGATAGTGAGATTGCCCAGATTTCAAAGATATATAAACACCTGACAGGCGCCACAATGGATGAGGAAACAATCCGTTACACGGCCGCGGAAATGATGGAATATGGCAGCGATATTCAGGCAGAGCTAAAGACGCTGTCCCACTCGCTTGATCATAATCTGAAAGACAAGCTGATCCGCGCCTCACTGTTTATTCTAACCGCAGACGGCGAGATGGATGAGGATGAGCTGATCACCCTTGATGATATCCGCCTTGGCATTGGAATGTCCCTGAAACAGTTGGATCGCATTCAAAAAGATTTCATGAAAAAGCAAAATGTCCGCAAAGTGCGTGAGGCAGAGAAAGCCGCCGAAGTGGCAAGCTAAGCCGCTTATTATACCGCTTATATTTGGAGGGAAAACACGCTGACACGCTCCGTTTCCCGTGAAACATTATGACAAATTATTTAGCTGATTTTAAGGTAATTATAGGAATTAATTCATATTTATTGGCTAGAGCGCGTCAAAACGGGCGCGATTATCCGCCATCCATTTCATCGCCTCTTCTTTGGGCTTATCCTTGTTGGCTTCCATGAAATCGGCATGGTCACTCATGTAATGGGGCTTCATTTGCTCCATCCAGTTTTCAAAACTATCGGCCGTAAATGCGGCGTCACATAAATCGCAAGAGAGTGTTTTCATGGGGTGATGATATCAGGTGAATATATTTTGGTCGAGAGCCTACAAAATAAATACATACAATGTTTATGGCATTGCGATGATACTATCAATCTCTGCCAAAACCTGCTCACTGGCCTTAAACTCCCTAAGCTCATTTTCTGAATATTTTTCGACACTAATTATATCCGCTATTACATCAAGCTTTTCTAGCTTAGCACCACTGGCTATATGGACTGGCTTAGTTTCTAGAATAATGTCACATTTCTTTTTTGGAGGAGGAGCAACCCTTAAATCAGTAATTATTGGTATATAGCGGCAACCAAGACTTACATAAGGGTACGGATACATGCGATCAAAATACTGGTCTTTGTATGACAGTAACTCTTTTTTCACATAAAAGGCATACCATTTTGAATGAAAATTATTCCTATTGGAAATTTTTAAGAATGCGCTCCACATACTTTGCCTGTCTTGAATAAACTTATGGTAACGCTTTTTTACTTCTGATTTTAAAGGCACCCTCTCCTGAAAAAGAACATTTTTTCTTTCTACATTATCGAAATAAACATCTTTATATTGAGGATCAAGCGAACCAAAAATAGGCTGATAATTGACCATAAAGGTATCCTTTTGAGGAAACTCAAGTAATACGATAATACACCTCCCGTTTTCAACAGAAGCATCCTGCACATCCTTGATACGTATTATCCTGGGATTATCGGTCAATTTTTTATATTTAGCACAATTTTCTTTATCCAACATACGGCTAGACTCTGCTAACGTTCTCGGCACAGGACTGCTGGAAAATTTGTACGCTACGTCTATTTTATAATTTGCAACAAATCTCTCAGGATGGTTGATGGTTAAAGCATATAAATTTGAGTCGAAATGAATATTTAGATTTTCATTATATTCGTCTACGTAACTCAGGTACTCATCTAATAACTGCCCCTCTTGAAAATAGACATAATAATAACCACCGTAAAAAACCAACGGAAAAACAAGCAAAAATCTAAATATTTTAAATCGCACCGAATCAATAAGGATGGCGATTAAAATTAACTGAATTAGCAGCCCGTTATAGACATCATAAAACCATATTTGCGCTTCCACGCTTAGTAATTGCGCAACGACACAAATAGCGGCTATGACAGCAGCCCAAAATGTAAAGGTTTTTAGAGCCCTCCACATAATCAAGCCACCTTCTCTTGGTCATCCTCCGGCTCCGGGTTTGCGGCGACGTAATCACGCACATCTTGGGTGATTTTCATGCTGCAGAATTTCGGCCCGCACATGGAACAAAACGATGCGTGTTTTGCGCCCTCTGCCGGCAGGGTTTCATCATGCATGCTGCGCGCCGTATCGGGGTCCAGGCCGAGATTAAACTGATCTTCCCAGCGGAATTCAAACCTTGCATTGGATAATGCATCATCGCGGTATTGCGCCCCCGGATGCCCCTTTGCCAAATCTGCGGCGTGGGCGGCGATTTTATAGGTAATCACGCCTGTTTTCACGTCATCCCTGTTCGGCAGGCCTAAATGCTCCTTCGGGGTGACATAGCACAGCATCGCACAACCGAACCAGCCGATCATCGCCGCGCCGATCCCCGATGTGATATGATCGTAACCCGGCGCAATATCTGTGGTGAGGGGGCCGAGCGTATAGAACGGTGCCTCATGACATTCCTTCAATTGCTTATCCATGTTTTCCTTAATCAAATTCATCGGCACATGGCCGGGGCCTTCGATCATCACCTGCACGTCGTGATCCCACGCGATTTTTGTAAGCTCACCCAAGGTTTCAAGCTCCGCAAACTGCGCGCGATCATTCGCATCGGCAATCGAGCCGGGGCGCAACCCATCGCCGAGGGAGAACGACACGTCATAGGCTTTCATAATCTCACAGATTTCTGCGAATTTGGTGTAAAGGAAGCTCTCACGGTGGTGGGTCATACACCATTTCGCCATGATCGAACCGCCGCGCGAGACAATACCCGTCACGCGGTCATTGGTCAGGCGGATATATGGCAAGCGCACACCCGCATGGATGGTGAAATAATCAACGCCTTGTTCGGCTTGCTCAATCAATGTATCGCGGAACACTTCCCATGATAAATCTTCGGCAACACCGCCGACTTTTTCTAGTGCCTGATAGATCGGCACAGTCCCGATCGGCACGGGGGAGTTCCGCAAAATCCATTCGCGTGTATCGTGGATGTCTTTCCCCGTGGACAGATCCATAATCGTGTCCGCGCCCCAACGTGTGGCCCAAACCATTTTATCGACCTCTTCCCCGATAGAGCTTGTCACCGCGCTGTTCCCGATATTGCCGTTGATCTTCACAAGGAAGTTACGGCCGATGATCATCGGCTCCAGCTCTGTGTGGTTGATGTTGGCGGGGATGATGGCGCGCCCCTCTGCGACCTCTTTGCGGACAAATTCGGGGGTGATGAAATCAGGCACGTTCGCGCCGAATGATTTATCTGTGCCGAAACCGCTATCGCCTTTTTTCGCCATTTCGTGAACGGCTTCGCGCTGTTGGTTTTCGCGCATGGCGATGAATTCCATCTCAGGCGTGATGATGCCTTTGCGGGCGTAATGCATTTGCGTTACGTTCTGGCCTGATTTTGCACGCAATGGCTTTTCAGGGCTGGCGGGGAATTTCTCATGCTTGATCTTGCGGTTTTTCATCTGATCTTCGGTTTTGTAACCGTTATCGATTGGCTTTACCGCGCGTCCCTCAACATGCTCCACATCGCCGCGTGCCATCACCCAATCAAGGCGCTTTTTCGGCAGGCCGCGCATAATGTCGAGTTCTACGCTCTCATCGGTGTAGGGGCCTGATGTGTCATAAACAGTGATGCTCTCTCCGTTGGTTAATGAAATCTCACGCATCGGTACGTTATGTTCGCCGACATAAACCTTTTTTGAGGCAGGCAGCGCGCCGCGCGTTACGTGTGTTGTAGAGGGGCATACCCCAACAGTTGTGTTCGGTTGATCTTTCGGAGCCATAATATGCTCTCCTTTCTTAATCTTAAAATCTGTAATCTTTTATTATTGGTAATAGGTGTCTTTGGACATGTCGCGTACCTCTAGGGAAACCGCACAATCCTTAAAGACGCCCTCGACAAACGTGTTCAATTCTTTGAGCAAGGCTTGTCCGTACTTATCCTTGGTCGGCACGTCGCGCCCCTCCAACAAAAGAAGGGTAGTGTGCAGCATATGGCCGTGAAGCTCATGCTCCCCCACTGCAACATAATCACTGACAACCGCGCGGGTTTTAATGCGCGCCTTATCAATGCCCGCATCAGCCAATGCATTATGAAGGTTAAGTACAAGATCAGAAATCTCGGCAACATCACCAATGTTGCGCGAATATTCCACGATGATATGTGGCATAGTTTACGTCCTTTCCCTGCGTTGATCCTAATCAACAGGTTCTAAGGGTTTACTCTCAGCGTTGCTTCCAAAAAGCGCCGCACCCCTAAGGTTTCAATTGATACGCAGCTTCGCGGGAATAAAGGGAATTGTCAAGCGATGATTCCTGTTTTATAACCCCCATATCAGAATTTATGAAAGGCAGGCTTGGGTCATGAAAAATCGTTTTGTAAGATGGGTTATATTCCTTTTAATCGGTGTCGGTATTGCCGCAACATGGGATTACTTCGTTACACAAAAAGAAATGAGCGAAGGCGTGATCGCCCTATCGCCTGATGATCAAGCGCAGGCCGGCACAGTGATCAAAAGACCAAGCCGCGCAAAAAGTGATGACAAGCAAGGGATGAAATCAAATATCGGCGGTGATTTTGAACTGGTTGACCATAACGGCAACACTGTCACGAATGCAGATTTTGCAGACACCAATAAAATGATCTTTTTCGGATTTACTTACTGCCCTGCTATTTGCCCGACAGAATTGTCAAAAATGTCATTAATTTTGGACGAACTGGGTGAAGATGTTGCAAAAACGATTACACCTGTATTCATTACAGTCGACCCAGAGCGCGACACAACAGAGCAGCTTAAGCAGTATGTTGAGCAATTCCACCCACGTCTTGTCGGCCTTGGCGGTTCACAGGAACAAATCGATGCGGTTAAAGATTCTTTCAAGGTATTCGCCTCAAAGGTAGAGAATGAAATGATGGACGAATATATGATGGATCATTCCTCCTTCATGTATCTCACCGATCACGACAATAAATTGATCGCACTTTACCCCTCAACAGATACTGCCGCAGAAATTGCAGAAGATATTTCTAAAAGAGAACTAAAAACCCATTAATAGATCGCAATATACTTCGGAATACTTCCATTTAACAAAATGAAAATTTCTGTTACCATGTCAGGTGAACAATAACGCCTGATATTCTTTGGGCATAACAATAATAGAGGTTCCGATGCGCACATATAAAGTACTATCACTTGCTACTGTTTCTGCAGTGGCACTCACTGGGTTCTTGATTTCCGATGCAAATGCTGCAGGGTTTTACCTGCAGGAACAATCCGTATCCGGGCAAGGTAACGCCTTTGCCGGTCAGGTTGCTACACCACGCGATTCAAGTATCGTCTACTTTAACCCTGCGGGAATGACGCATCTAAAAGGAACAAACACAAATTTGGGTGTGCACTTTATTGCACCTGATTCTGATCTAACAGATACAGGATCCAGCGTCCCGTTCGGCTCAGTTGGCGGAAGCGGCGGAAACCCATATTCCATTACACCCGTCCCTAACCTGAGCATGTCTCACGAAGTCGTCGAAGATAAATTCTGGATTGGCTTTGCCGTTTCTGCACCATTTGGTTTGGGCAACGAATATAATGACGGATGGTTTGGTCGCTATGACTCTACAGAAACAGAACTAAGCACAATCGACTTTCAGCCAAGCTTTGCCGTAAAGGTCAATGACAAACTCTCTATCGGGGGTGGCGTAAACATTCAATATGCTGACGCAGACCTGCAGAGCATTCGCCCGATCGCAGGCCCGGCAGAAGGGACAAGCATTCTAAACGGTGATGACATCAGTTTGGGATATAATGTCGGCCTGCTCTATGAACCACTGGACGGCACAACATTGGGCGCGCATTACCGCTCTCATGTTCACCACAATTTAGAAGGCCGCCTGTTCATTGAGAATACAGCAAACCTGACAGCCAGCGCAGAATTATTCCTTCCTGATATTGCTCAGTTTGGTATTAACCAACGCATCAATGATCAATGGTCTGTTCAGGCGGGTGCAACATGGTTTGGCTGGAACAGTTTTGACAACATCACAGTTGTCAGTGGCTTGGGTAACGCAAAAACCGACCAAAACTATCAAACAACATGGGCCTATGGCGTTGGTGCAGAATATATGCACAACGATAAATGGACATTCCGCGCCGGATACCAGTTTGATGAAACACCGACAACAGATGAATACCGCACAACGTTGACACCCGACGGTAACCGCCATTGGTTTGCCGCAGGAACGACATATACATTAAATGATAAAGTCTCATTTGATGCGGCGGCAACATATATTGATGTTGCAGAAGAAGAAGTCAACGTCACCCGTAACGGCAGTACAATTTCTGCGGACACGGATGGTAATGTTATGATCTTGTCACTTGGCGTGAACTATAAGTTCTAAGATTAAGCGTCAGAATTATCGGACTTATTTATTAGGTGAGTCATTTCGTACATAATCGCGGAATGACTCATCTGCTTTTATATAGTCGGTAACATGCTCAGGAAATTCAGGACTGTGCTTATCCATACCGGTAAGCTCTAATAATTGAGAGGTCGGCACAGTGCCCTTACCCTGCCCGTTATAAAAAACCCCCTTCACCAGACCAATCGCTGCAACTGCGCCCGCCTTTGGCCCATCGGCGATAATAAATCGATGCTCAATATAAAGCCACTTCTCATCCCAGCACACTAATTTACTTTCCAGCCTGTAACGCTGAAACGGTTGAAGCGAAATACGATAACGCATTTTTGCGGTGCTCAAGACAGGGATAGCCTTAATCTTGCGCATTTCCCGAAATAAATGTGTACGGATAAGCAAATCAATGCGCCCCACATCCATGATCGCCAGATAACGGCTGTTATTCATGTGCAGATTAAAATCAAGATCATTCGGCAATACGCGAAACATAAGCGCTTGCGGTGCGGTCGCATCAGTTATACGAGGTTTGAATTTTGATGAAATTAAAACCTTTATAGTGCGAACGATCAAAGTCACGAGATTAATCTTCTAAAAGTGAGGCTAACTTTAGTGCATTCCCCATTGAACCCTTAACCTTGAGCTTACCGCTCATAAACGCCATGGTAGGATCTTGCGTGCCATTCAACAGATTTTGCATCACATCTGCCTTACACACAAAAGTCGTGTCTGCATCGGCATCATCCAAATTCACAACGGCGGGATTTTGCGTACCATCGATAAAAATCACACCATCATTACCAAGATCAAATTTAAACTTCACACCTAACGGAGGTGCAAATTTTAGCTTTTCTTCGATCTGATTCTTTAAGTTTTCAACAGTCATAATAATAGTATACAGGTTTTTTCCCCAAAAATAACGCCTAAAAATACGTTATTTTCTTTTTACTCTTTTCAAAAGCTGCGACTATATGTATGCAAATTTCGAATCACTCGACACGTCCGTGTCACACTTATTATTACTCAGGATTTCTGTAAGATGGCGTACAAAAAAGCTGTAACACCTCTATTGGTTGCTTTCCTTGCCGGGGCAAGTTTAATCCCTGCTTATACACAAGCGGGAGAACCGGAGCTGTATTTCTTCCCCAAAAATAAATGGGTGGTCAAAGATACAGGCAACAACACACAGAAAATGAACCCTGTCTGTTCTGTAACCAACGAACTAAACAATGGCTACATCCTTGAAATGACTGGATCAAAGCAAGGGTTTGACAAAATTAACATCGATTTCCGCCAAAGTGCGTTCACACCTAATATGAAATATGAGGTGCAATACACTATCCCCGGCCTAGATCGTGCAATTGTCACATCACAAGCGTCAACGGTCAGTAAAGTATCCAGCGATATATCAAACAAATCTGCCTTTGCCGAAGGGTTATCTTCCGCAGGCGTTCTGGACATTCAAATTCGTGAAAATGAATTCCGCGTTTACCTAACAGGCTTAAAAGCCTCCATGCCACAATTTGATGATTGTGTTGCCCCCGCTGCAGCAGTCGCAAAAAGTAAAATACAAAACATGGAAGATGCAGTACTTGGTGATGTCGGTACGGTCGCCCTGCAAGACAGCGCCCCCGAACTGCACACTGAGAGCGCACCGGCACAGGCAGCCACACAAGCCAGCGCAAGCGCACGCCCGAACAAACCGCATAAGCGTTACACAGAAATACTTGCAGAGCAGTTAAAGCAAGAGAGCGAAAAATATAAGCCTGTTGAAGAAAAGGCGGAAAAAGCAGCCTCTGATGAAGGTGCGATGATGGCTCCCATCCCGCCGAAAAAGAAAGAAACAAAGCATAGCTATCACAGCCCTGCCCCCGTATATAATGTGAACAAGAAAAAAGTAGAGCCGATTGATATGACGCAAGCAGAGAAAAGCGTTGCAGAGATTGAGCCCGCCAGCGGTGTTTCCTCAGGGGATGCGGCGCAAATGCGCGGAAATGTCGCCGCTCTGGAGCAAGAGCTGGCTTCTCTACGGACTGAAAATGCTGCATTGGCAGGCGAGCTTTCCGAGGCGACACAAGCACAGCCGGTTTCTGCGGCAAGCGGTAATTTCGTTGACATGCGTAACAAGATCTCAAGCATGGAAAAAGAACTGATCTCACTTCGTGAGAAAAA
Organism: Alcanivorax sp.; assembly: GCA_051967755.1. Lineage (GTDB taxonomy): Bacteria > Pseudomonadota > Alphaproteobacteria > Micavibrionales > Micavibrionaceae > UBA1672. Next base: position 154,494 of record JBQDYD010000002.1, on the reverse strand, counting down.
CCAAATGCTTGATGAGGAATTAAAGCTCGCCCTTCAGGAATCTGAAAAGGAACGCCTGAGCGTCTCATCCGATAACTGGAATCTGGAACGTGCAACAATGCGTTATAACGAGGCAGAGCGCCAAATCGCGCGCATAGGCCGACAGTTACAGACGGCGCGCGCCACATGCGAACATGAAAAATCGGAGCTGGAGCAAATGCTCTTTGATCCGAAACTAACCGAACAAAGCCAACTTGCAAAACTGGCTGCGCTTGAAAAGGAGCTGGACTCGGCAAAGTCTGATCTTTACCGCCAGCAACGCCAATATGAAGAGCGTATCAAGTTACTAGAGTCACAGTTGCAAGCACAGTAAGTGCGCGCCGGTGGGTGACAAGGACTGTCTTAACTGCGTTATTGAGTTTCACTGCGTAAAAACTAGAGTAATACTGCGTAATATAATAAAAAACTCGAGTAATACTTATCTACTTTTACTGCGTAATTAAGGCCGGATCCCACCCCGGCCTTTTTTTTCGTCTTTGTTTTGAGGTATGGTGACCTTAGAGAAGTAAAGGAGATAAATTAATGGAATTAAGTACAGCAGATTGGATTGGAATTTACGGCGCTATACTATCAACTATGCTGACTATTGTAGCAGGAATCAAATATCTTTATCTCACATACAAAAAACGCACTGAAAAGAAAAAATTCTCAACTTTTTTTTATCTCCTCAGAAAAAAAGACAAAAGAACAGGTGATATTTTTCCTGTTGTTGTGCTGATGATAGCAAACTTAGGAACAGAAAGAATTTCTTTTAAAAGTGTTTATTTCTCAGGAATAGCAGAACATGGAGGGCAGATGACTGGTAGCCCTGGCTGGTATGAAGAGCCAGAGGCAGCTTATGGAATTAATAACAGACTTTTGCCTGTGGTTTTAGAAAGTGGGCAAGTGGCTGACCTTCCTCTTCTAAATACTGGTATTTTTACAGGAAATAAAGATTTAAAAATTTGGCTTACAGACTTTGATGATAAAAAACACTACATAAAAAAAGAACAAATTAATATGGCTAAACAACAAATTACCATGTTTCAAAAAGACAAAGATCAAACACAATCTGTAATTTAAATGGAACTTCTAATTTAAAACGCGGCTTCGTCCATCTGCATGAGCGGTTTTGCGCCTGCCATCACCATTTTAAAGCGGGCATCACTTTCGGGTAACATACGCGTCATAAAGAATTCTGCCGTGTGCAGCTTGGCTTGGTAGAATTCTTTATCCCCTTCGCCGCTTTCCAGTTTTTCCTTGGCGATGAGCGCCATCTTGCACCAAATAAAGGCCATCGCAACCAGCGCAAATTGACGCAAGTAATCAACACTTGCTGCGCCTGCTTCATCGGGGTTTTTAAGCCCCTTTTGTGCGATTAGCGCGGTGGCCTGCTGTAATTTCATAAAAGCCTTAGCAAGCGGGAAGATAAGCTCCTGCATCTCAGGATTGCCTTGATGCTCATTAATGAAATCCTGCACAGGATGGAAGAAACGACGGAGCAAGCGTCCGAAATTCTGCGGCATTTTACGTCCGACCAGATCAAGCGCCTGAATACCGTTTGTGCCCTCATAAATCTGGGCGATACGCGCATCGCGGGCATATTGCTCCATACCCCACTCGGCGATATAGCCATGACCGCCATAAACCTGCATCATCATATTTGTGACCTCATAACCCATATCGGTTTGATAGGCCTTTAGGATCGGTGTCATCAGCGCGACCAATTCATCGGCTTCGGTGCGGGTTTTCTCATCGGCGTGTTTGTGCGAGATATCCAAATTCATCCCCGTCCAATATGACAGCGCGCGTGAGCCCTCGATAAACGCCTTCGCCGTCAGCAACATACGGCGCACATCAGGATGCACAATAATCGGATCAGCGGGCTTATCAGGTGATTTTGTGCCCGTGAGAGAGCGCATCTGCAAGCGATCTTTCGCATAGGCCAAACCATTTTGGTAGGAAACCTCCGCAATGCCAAGCCCCTGCATTGCCACACCAAGGCGCGCGGCGTTCATCATGGTAAACATCGCCTTTAAGCCTTTATGCGGCTGCCCCACGAGCCAGCCCTTCGCATCATCGAAGTTCAGCACAGCCGTCGAGTTGGCATGAATACCCATTTTATGTTCGATCGAACCGCAGGCCACGCCGTTACGCGGGCCGACACTGCCGTCATCTTTGGGCAGGAATTTCGGCACAACAAACAGGGAAATCCCCTTCACGCCTTCAGGCGCATCAGGCAATTTTGCCAACACCAAATGCACGATATTTTCCGTCAGGTCATGTTCGCCCGCGGAAATGAAAATCTTGGTTCCTGTGATGTTATATGACCCGTCATCATTCGGGTCGGCCTTGGTTTTAATCAATCCCAAATCGGTTCCGCAATGCGGCTCTGTCAAACACATCGTGCCCGACCATGTGCCCTCTATCAGCTTTGGCAGATATAATTCTTTTTGTTCATCTGTGCCGAACGCATGCAATGCCTCATACGCGCCTTGCGACAGGCCGGGATACATCCCGAATGAAAAGTTGGCCGAGCAAATCATTTCCTGCATCACCGTGCCAATGGCCACAGGCATGCCCATGCCGCCATATTCAGGGTCCGCGCTCAGGCCGCACCAACCGCCTTCGGAGAATGTGTCATAAGCTTCCTTGAAACCCTTTGGCGTATAAACAACACCATTTTCAAAACGGCATCCCTCTTGATCACCACTCAAATTAATCGGGAATAAAACCTGCTCACAGATCTTGCCGCCTTCCTCTAGGATCTGATCGCCCAGATCGGCTGAGTAATCCTCATAACCGGGCAGTTCAGAAAGCTGATCCGCGTTTAAAACATCATGTAAAACAAAACGGATATCATCGAGCGGGGCGTTATAAACAGGCATGTTTCCTCCTAATGATTCATGTATCCCGTTATTATACATGAAAAAGATGAAAAAGTGATGAGGAATTCCCTCAATTCTTTTTTTAAAAGTACGCGCGTTACACTTCGTTTGCGCTTTGGGTTTTTGCTGCGTTTACATATCCGCGCGTTGCCAGATACAGCACACATCCGTTCAGCACATGCCAAAGGAAATGCGTCCCGATCTCAAGGGTTTCGCACATCGCCATATCGATAGACCTGAACGTCAGGGACACCGCAAAGGTCAGCCCCGCGAGAAGCAGGATAAATGGCTGCTCCTGTTTAGATTTATAATGCCATAGCCCAAATCCAAGCAGGAATGTGATAGACGGCGCATACCCAAGCGACCCGTTGAGAATATGCGAGGGTGCCATCTCTGATAAAACCGTCATCACCATAAATAAAATAAACAACGCGGCAGTTTTCAGCAGGTTTAATCTGATCGCATATAGGGAATAAAACCAGATAAAGGCGATTTGATAGAACAAAATCGGCAAAACATCGCTTAGCTGTGTGAGCTTGGTTGCGAAGGTATGGAACAATGTGCTGCCTATACCAATCGCGCACATCAAGAAAATCAAAAGCGCACTATGTTGCGTTATTGCCTTCCGATCTTTGGCGAATTTATATGCAAAAAATGCGGCGATAATAAATGATAAATTTGTAACCGCGTTTAATGGTTCCGCCCATAGACCGGGCGCTAAACGCTCACAATAGATATCGATATAATCATTCATCGCTTTGTCCGATATTTTGGCCGTATACCATGATGACGGCCCCCATGAAAATGATAACGCCGCCAATAATGGTTGCCAGATTAACCTGACGAATGCCAAACAGCAAAAAGCCAAACGCCATCGTGAAAATCGGGTAGGATGTTTCCGCGAATGCTGTAAAAACAGCCGATGTGTGGCGGATCGCGTAAATGGTGAAAACCCAGCCCAAACACGGCACAGCGGCGGCCATAATTATTAACAGCCATGTTTGTGCCGTTGCCGTAGAAAATGATTTAAAATCGACAGGCTCACCCTGCCAAAAAACAAACCACAATAAGACCAAAATACAAATAACCGTATTAATGGCATAAAACGTTGCCGTATTGATATGGATACCGACAACGCGCTCTATCAGGACATAACCCATCCCATAGCACATGGCCGCAACAAAGGGTAAGAGCACCAGCATGGAGGTGGGCATAAAATCTCCTAAACTTCAGGTCTAGTTCCTGAGCGGTTTTCCTGTGTTCAGCATACTTTCAATGCGCTCCAGCGTGCCGTCATGACGAAGCAGCTTCATAAACTCCTCCACCTCCAGCTTGAGCATGTCATCCTCGCTCAGGGTTTCGGTGTAATCCTTATCCCCGCCTGAGAGAACACGCGCAAGGTGATCAGACACAACCACATCATACGGCGTTGCCTTGCCTGATTTGCGTAAATCTGCCACGGCCAGATCAAGCGCCATTTTCGCGCCTGCACCGCCAAGGCGAATATCTTCGCGCTTTTCAGGTGGTTCATAGCCATCAACCATCGATAACGCCTTTTGTTTGGCATCATACAGCAAGCGATCACGGTTCATGGTAACGCCATCACTATCGCGTAAATATCCGATATCGATCGCCTCATGCGCGGATTTCGCAACCGTAGCCATACCGATTGTTTCAAAGGCTTTGCGTACCGCGCCCACAGGCGTTGTATCAGGCGAGAACCATAGATTTTTCTTATCGATTTTTGCCATATCAGCGGCGAATTTTTGGCGCTCTTTTTCTTGGAATCGCAAGATCATCTCTTTACAGCCGCCCCAACCGGGGATCAAGCCGACACCAACCTCAACAAGGCCTGTATATGTTTCCGCATGTGCCTGCACTGCATCAGAGGATAATAAAATCTCACATCCTCCGCCAAGTGCCATTCCGCTTGGCGCGCTAACAACAGGGAAGTCAGAGAATTTCAGCCCCATATAAACTTGCTGCCCGCGGGATACAAAGCTTTCAACCTGCGGCCACATAGCGATGTTAATCATAAAGATCGCAAGCCCCAGATTAGCACCGGCAGAGAAATGCGTTGCCTCATTATAGATCACAAGCGCTTTATACTCATCCGATGATGAAATCAGCCTGTTCGTTTCCTCCAGCAGGTTAAAGATATCCTCATCAAACGTGTTCATTTTTGATGTTTTCTCAAAACACAGAACGCCGTCCCCGACATGCCAGACTTTGGCAGAGCCGTTCTTCAAAACAGGTTCGGAGGTCAGTTTAACATCAGAGAGAAGCAACACACCCTCAGGGCGCACAACATCATGATATTGCCCGTCTGTGCCGAAATATTGCTGCTTACCGTCTTCAATGCGGTAGAACGTGCCATCACCAACCTTTTGCAAGATATCCGGAACGTCTATGCCCGCTTCGGATAACTTATCGGCAAACCATTTCGGGCCCAGATCATCGATCATACCGAACGGGCCTTTTTTCCAGTTATAGCCAAGCTTCATGCCCTCATCGATGTCATGCACCGTATCGGCAATTTCACCAACTAATTGCGCCGCATAACATAGCGTTTGCTTGAGCACTTCCCATGCATATTTACCGCCCTCATCATCTGTTTCGACAACAGCGCGAAGCCCCTTACGCCCCGCCGAAACACTCTTCAGCTTTGGCTTATCGGCCTTTTGATACATGGTTTCATCGAATTTATCAGGGTTGATCGGCAAGGCCTGCTTTTCCTTTACGCCTTTTGGCGCATCAGGGTTCAGGCGGTAAAACCCGCCCTTACCTTTACGGCCCGTATAGCCCGCCGCGATCATGTCATGAACAAATTTGTAATCGACGAAAATATCGCGGTAATCATCCTTTTCAGGCAGGGTTGAGAGCAAGCTTTCAGACAGCTTTGGCATCAAATCAACACCAACCAGATCAATCAGCGCAAACACACCTGTTTTCGGAATGCCGACAGGCTTGCTCATCACCGCATCGGCAGTTTCAATCGATACGCCTTGTTTGATGGCTTCATTCACACCCGCCGTCAGCCAGAACACACCCAAACGGTTTGCAATAAAGCCGGGCGTGTCATTACATTCCACCACACCCTTACCAAGGCGCACATCACAGAATTCCTTCACGGTTTGCGCGGCATCTGTGCGCGTTTCCTTACCCACGACCAACTCTAACAAGCGCATATAACGCGGCGGGTTAAAGAAGTGCGTGATCATGAAGTCCTGCTTAAAGGAGTCAGGCTGCCCTTCTGATAATTTATACAGCGGAATGGTCGATGTATTTGAGGAAATAATCGAGCCTTTTTTGCGGTGCTTTTCCAACTTTTCATAGGTCTTATGCTTGATCTCAAGATTTTCGACCACAACCTCGATAATCCAGTCGACATCGGCCAGCTTATCCAGATCATCTTCCAGATTTCCTGTTTCAATCAGCTTCGCGTTGCGTTTCCGCATGAACGGCGCAGGGTCAGATTTCAGCATTTTGGCAACCGCCCCTTCGGCAAAGGCATTACGGTTTCCGCCGAAATCTTCTAATTTCGGTGGCACAATATCCAACAGAACAACGGGAACGCCTGCATTGGCGACCTGTGCGGCAATTCCGCTCCCCATTACACCTGCTCCGATAACTGCTACTTTATTGATCTCTGTCATATTGCCTTCCTTTAATAAAAAAACTTTTTACGAATTGATGCCGACCGCTATCACCATCTCTGAAAATCATAGGGAATGTTATTGTCTTTCAAAATATCCTTAACTTCAAAGAGCATCTTTCTTTTTCCTTCAAACGCAGCATGTAAAACCGTTTTGACCTCCGCATCACTCGGCGGGACGGATACAGCGTCCACATTATATGCTTTGCAGCAAGCAGAGATAAAAGCGGGGACGTGTTCGCGCTCGATATGGATATAATGTTCAACATCACCATCTCCCCAGCTTTCTTTGACAGATTGACCCATTTGAAAATCACTGATCACTAACTGTTCAGGTTTTATTTCATACCCGACCCAATATGTTTCAAAATCATCATCGCGCTTAAACAACCATGTTGTTTTTTCGGCGCTGTCATTTGTGACGGTAACATTATCTGACATTAAATTGCCTCCGTAATGATTGTCACGCCTGCTTTGATAATTGCTGCTTTATTGATCTCGGTCACCTATGTCCCTTTGCCTAGTAATAATAATCAAACTTATGCGGAAAATTGCGACGCTCCATAAGTTTTTTTAACTTGGTGAACGCATCTTTATCTCCATTGTAAATCCTATAAAGAACGTCAAAAACATGATGGTAATGATACTGACCCTCCGGCGGTTTTATGCCTGCATCAGCACAACATAACTCAACCAAATCTTTGCCGTGCTTTAACTTTACAAAAAGCCATTCCTCCATATCCCAGTCGTCATAAATACTCTCGATAAAATCTCCGGCCTTCCAAAGAAAGATATTAAATTGATCATTATCTTCCTCATAACTGACTTCTATCGTCGCCGCATAATAAGTACCGGCACGCTTTGTTCTTTCGTCATAGAGCGATATCTCTTCATAGCCCAGTTCGTTGGTACTTATCTCCATATGCTGGCTCCCTTGGATGGCTAGATTGCCTCCAGAACAGTTGCCACGCCTTGGCCGCCGCCGATACACATCGTCGCCAGTGCGAATTTCTTCTTCTCACGTTTGAGTAAAGACGCCGCCTTACCCGTGATACGCACACCGGACGTTCCAAGCGGATGACCAAGCGCAATCGCGCCGCCATCAAGGTTTACTTTGTTCACATCTGCGCCAAGTTCTTTCAGAACTGACAAGCCCTGCGCCGCGAATGCTTCGTTCAGTTCGATGATATCAATATCATCAATCTTCAGACCCGCACGACTTAAGGCTTTGTTGGTGGCAGGAACAGGGCCGATACCCATAATTTCTGCTGCGCAGCCTGCAACGGCCACGCTCTTAATGCGGGCGAGCTTATCCAATCCATGCTTATCCGCGTAGGCCTCAGAACAAACAATCACTGCCGCAGACCCATCAGTAAGCGGAGAAGACGTTGCCGCCGTAACAGTGCCATCGGCCAAGAATGCAGGCTTTAGGGTGGAGAGCTTCTCAGTGGTTGAATCACCGCGAATCGTTCCATCGGTTTTCACATCACCGATCGGCACAATCTCATCATCAAATTTACCGCTCTCAGCTGCTGCTGCGGCTTTTTTATGAGAGTTAACAGCGAATTCTTCCTGATCCGCGCGGCTAATTTCATATTTCTTAGCCAAATTTTCCGCCGTTTCACCCATTGAAATATAGGCTTGCGGATAATCATTATAAATTGCCGGATTTGGCATCGGGTTAAACCCGCCCATAGGAATACGGCTCATGCTTTCCACACCTGCGGCAATAAAAACTTCGCCAGCATCCATTTGAATCATACCGGCCGCGTTGTGAATGGCGGTCATTGATGATCCGCAAAAACGGTTAACCGTCACCCCACCAATCGAAATCGGCAGTCCCGCATGATTGACAACAAGGCGCGCAATATTAAAGCCCTGCTCTGCCTCAGGAAACGCACACCCCATAACAAGGTCTTCGATATCTTCAACCTCAACGCCTGTACTGGCGACCAGTGCCTTCACCACTTCCGCCGCCATATCATCGGGGCGGACTTTCGCCAATTCGCCCTTATTCGCAAAATGCATCGGCGAGCGTTTAAAACCACATATGACAACAGATTTTTCCATGATATATCCTTTGTTTATTCAATTTTGGATGTGTGAATGATACCCATAATTATAATGGTACTATTTTAAGGTTAACGGGTCTATAATCTTTCCACTTGCATTCAAACATACATTACAATACTACCATCTGATTTATAATTTGACAGCGCTTTGAAAATAAGGCAGTTGAAAAGAGAATTCGCAGAGTAATTAATGAAGGAGAGACAGAAAAGTGAGCACGGCATTGGCATCTGACCCTATGGGAATGAAAAGAGTGTGCGCAGATTGTGGCGCACGGTATTACGATTTAAACAAGCGGCCGATTATCTGCCCGTCATGTGGAACAGAATTCACAGGCGAAGTACAGGTTAAATCACGTCGCGGACGCGCGGCAGCAGCGGCAGACAAAAAGGATGAGGCAAAAGTAAAAGAAGCCGAAACCAAAGCAGCAGAAGCCGATGATGAGGATGAATTAGACGAAGATGACGGCGTAGAGGTTGTAAGCCTGGACGATGTTGATGAAAAGTCAAGCTTGGACGACGAGGACAATGATGATCCGACAAAACGTCTGGAAGACGATGATGATCTGGATGATATCCCTGATCTGGACGATGAAGATATCGAAGATCTTGGCGACGATGATGACGCCCTTCTTGACGAAGATGACGACTAAGATAATAGATTTCAAAAAGGGGCGGATCAGCCCCTTTTCAATACACGCCCCCTATAAGGTTAGATAAACATTGCATACAATTCGTTTCAAACCCCAATCGGACCTGAATGATGATCAGGCTTACCTGCTTGCAGAAGGGTTAGTTGATATTGCTCTTTCAAGCTCTGCAATTCGTGAAAACCGCAAGCATAACGCCCCGTGGATTTTGGAATGGATCACAGAAGACCAGCCAGAAATTGACGCGGTTATCAGCCGCCTTTCCCTACAGGCTGCGGCTTATGACATCCCCGCAGGTGAGATTAACGGAAATGATATCTCAATCGAGAAAACGCCTGATATTGATTGGCTGCAGAAGGTGTACGAAGAATTCAAACCTTTTTCAATCGGACCGTTCTTCATTCACGGATCGCACTACGAAGATGATGTCCCCACAGGACAAATAGGCCTGCAAATTGATGCGGCCACAGCATTCGGATCAGGGGAGCATGAAACAACCAGCGGATGCCTGAAAGCCATGCTTGATTTGAAAGGTAAAGGCGTATGCCCATGGAATATCCTGGATATGGGCACAGGATCAGGGATTTTGGCCATTGCCGCGTGGAAACTTTGGCAAAGTCCGATTCTGGCGGTTGATAATGACCCCGAAAGCATTGTCGTCACAAACCGCCATGCAGGCATGAATGGCTTAACGCTTGATAAGGCATGCCTGTTAAGTGATTGCGGTGACGGGTTCAACACACCGATCGTTTCCAAGAAAAAACCCTATGAGCTGATTTTGGCAAACATCCTTGCAGGCCCTGTAATTGAAATGGCGCCTGCTCTTGTTTCCACACTTGATGATAACGGATATGTCGTGCTCTCCGGTATGCTGACAGAGCAAGTAAACTTGGTTGCATCCGCCTATGAGGGCGAAGGCCTGACCTATAAAAAACAATATGATATCGGAGAATGGACGACGCTGGTCATGCAGAAATAAAAGCTCTTTTAGAACTTTTTCTGCTCCCACTTACCATCGGCAGTTTCGTAATAATGCCCTTTAGAGAGCTTATTAATAATCTGTTCCGCGGCCAGTTTTGCAACCACATCAACAGATTGCTTGTTCTCTGCCGCAATCTTACGATACTCAACCAAACGTTTGCTGTTTACATCCTCAACCAACATAGATACATCGCCGGAGGGTTTTAAAATCGCAACAAACCCGCTGCGCAATTCCCCGACCAAACCTTGGTCGCGCGCCACCTTAAGATCCATAGCATGCGCCGCAAGCGAGCAGAATAAACCGGCCGCCAACAGTAACGTAAATAAACTTTGTTTCATCACAGTTTTCATTAGAAAATATCCTTATTTTCAGCGATTGCCTGTTGTACATCACGGTCGATTTCCACCTTCACACGATGTTCGATATTCACATTAAGATTAATCTCAATCGGCTTTTCCGGTGCCTCGACCTTAACGGTCGGTGTACAGCCGGCAAGCACACATAATGCGATGAATGATGTTAATAGGCGATTTTTCATTTTTTCTCCTGTCGGAACAGCGTTTCAGGCTGTGTTACCATGATAACATTGCTACGAATAAACTCCAAGACATCACCGCCCAAACGCACATTTAAATGCACGGCGCGTCCATTTTGTACGTTGGGATTACTCCCCTTTAATGCCAGCAAAATGGCAATTTCATCCGCACCTTCCTCGCTGATATCCACCTGTAATTGGTTATAATTAAAATTCTTCAAGATATCCCGTGTCATCTCAATTTGCTGCCCGCCGCCGGGAATAACATCAGGCGGCATAAACAAACTGCCGTCCTGATCGGCCTTTAGCGATCCTTTGCCAAGCGATATATTACCGCCCTGATCAATTATAACAGGAACATGCCCCGATATTGTGCCTGTGGCTTTGACATACTCACCTGTCATAATTTTCATCACTTCATCAACGGAAACCTTATTAATATATACGGGCATAGTGATATTACCCTTCGCCAAAATCGAAACAATCGCATTAGACGTTGAAATTAAACCATTTCCCCATGGCATAGATGCCTTAATAATTTTTAATTTTGCCGCTTCCGGTTTTGCAAACGGGTATTCAAAAGCGAAACTAATATTGATTTGATTTGCCTTATCCAAAGCGCTCCCGCTTATGGTTAACACCTCCTGCGAGACAGTCAAATCGCCAGAACCGTTAAAATGCGCGCCATCCGAAACATCCAATTTCGAGACTTTCCATGTTCCGCGCCAGCCCCCGTCTTCATGCGGACTTAAAGCGACCTCAGCGCCCGCAATATTAAATTTCATTTCACCATATGCGAAACTTACTGCATGAGAGAAGAACATCAAATCATTGTTTATATTTGCAGAAAATGGCATATCCCCAGACCAACCCACACCCAACAGCTTTAGATGACTATTAGCGATAGACAGTGTATCAAACGGCAGGTTTTTGATGTCTTGCGGCATCGGGGGAAAGGTTGCATTTCCGGACGCGGGCGGATTATATCCAGCAACAGACCATCCCCCCTCACCCTGCGCCATTGTAATATGCGCCTGATCAATTTCGATGTTTTGAGCGCGGTATTGCTGCAGCCCGTCAAGGCTATATGTTGCATCAATGATTGCGGCTGATAAATCATCTCCCGCACTGAAATCAGTGATTTTAAGATTGCTCAAACCAACTTGATCAATCGAAAGCGCAGGATTTTTAACACCCAACAAAGCCATCTGTGATTCTATCTTTGCCGCGATCCATATATTCCATGGTGCGAAAACAGCGAACACAAGGCACAGAATAAATACATAGAACAGAGAGAGAAAAGCTCTACCTATTGTTTTGCGCATTGAAGACCATCCATAAAGGTTGCGTTATTCGGCGGCCTCTTGTTCCAATCGTTCTGCCACTGCATTGGGGGATTTCGTGCCGCGTGCAATCAGGCTATAGGCGACCGGCACAATATACAAGGTGAAAACCGTTGCCGCGAAAACCCCTGCCAGAACAACAACACCGATCGTTGTGCGCGTTTCTGCGCCCGCCCCGCTAGACAGGATCAAAGGCACAGCTCCAGCGATGGTTGTCAAACCTGTCATGACAATCGGACGGAAACGAATTTCAGAGGCTTCGATAATAGCCTTAGAGAATTGCATGCCCTCATCACGTAATTGGTTCGCAAATTCCACGATCAAAATACCGTTTTTCGCCGCGAGCCCGACCAGCATAATCAACCCGATCTGGGAGTAAATATTCAGCGTACCGCCCGTTAAATATAAACCAAGCAACCCACCACCTGTTGCCAATGGCACAGTAAGCATAATCACAAACGGGTGAATATAACTCTCAAACTGGGCGGCCAGCACAAGAAACACCACTAATAAGCCCAGAATAAACACAAAGATGATTGAGTTTCCTGAGGTGATGAAGTCACGGCTTTGCCCTTTATAATCAACCACGGCCTGATCGGGCAGGTGCTCACGCACAATATTATCGAGATAATTCAACGCCTCACCAAGCGCATAACCATCCTCAAGATTGGCCTCTAATGTGATGGATCGAATACGGTTATAGCGAGAGAGCGTTTCCGCCGCCGCATATTCAGTAATATTCACCACATTGGATAACGGAATTAAATTCCCCGTACTATCTGAACGTACATAGATATTCTCAATATCAGAAAATGATGTTTGTTTGCTTCGGTCACCCTCAACCTTCACGTCATATTCCTCACCGTCTTCCAAGAATGTCGTGATGTTACGCCCGCCCATCATAGTTTGCAGGGTGCGGCCGATCTCCTCCACGGTTACGCCCAGATCTGCGGCGCGGTTATAATCAACCTGAAAGTCAATTTGCGGGCGCGTTTCTTTGTAATCACTATCCAGACCGTTAAATCCGGGGTTATTTTCGGCAACCTTTTCCATGATGATATCGCGCCACTCCGCAAGCTCTTCATAGGTTGAGCCACCCAAAACAAATTGCACGGGCTTACCTGTTCCACCGCCAAGTCCTTGACGCATAATCGGGAATGCACGAATGCCCGGGAATTTAGAGAGTTTCCCGCGTACCTCATCCATAATCGTAAAGGCCGAACGACGTACCGCCCAATCCTCAAGGATAATAATAACAAAACCACCGTTAAAGTTTTCAATCGTTCCAAAACCGCGCGGTGCACGCACCAATAAACGTTTAAACTCACCGCTATCGACATACGGCATCAGCTCACGTTCAATTTCAGTCATATATTCTTCGATATATTTATAGCTAGAGCCCTCAGGGCCGCTTACCGCGATAAAGAACGCCCCGCGATCTTCTTTTGGTGTAAATTCTTGCGTTACATTCGGATACAGCCATGCCGTACCTGCCAATAACAACACAAACACACCAACCACACCAATCGGAAAGCGTAAGGCAACCAACAGGCTGGATTTGTAAATCTTACGAAACACACGAAAAACACTGTCGACTTTTTCAACGATTTTATTATTCCCGCTTTCCTCTGCAGGCTTTAGGAATTTGGATGCCATCACCGGCGCCAATGTTAACGCGACAAGGGATGAAAACCCAACCGCGGCGGCGATCGTTAAGGCGAATTCAGTGAATAATCGACCAATATCCCCTTCTAAAAATGTAATGGGCACAAAGACGGCAATCAAAACAAGCGTGGTGGCAATAACCGCGAACCCGACTTGACGTGCGCCTTTATACGCGGCGACCAGCGGCGTTTCCTTCTTTTCCTCAATACGCCGCACGATATTTTCCAGCATAACAATCGCATCATCGACCACCAAACCAATCGCCAAAACCAGTGCAAGCAATGTTAAAAGATTAATCGAAAATCCGAGCGCATAAACAACGATAAATGACCCGATCAGGGAAATCGGCACTGTGACCGCGGGGATCAACATCGCACGTACACTTCCCAGGAAAATATAAATCACAAAGACCACACATCCGATTGCTATGAATAAAGTTGAGTACACCTCATCGATAGAGGCCTCAATAAACACAGCCGCATCGTAACTTTGGGAAATGCGCATCCCTTCCGGTAAGTTTTTACTCAGTTTCGCAGTCAGCTCTTTTACCGCCGTAGAAACATCAATCGTATTGGCGGTTGATTGCTTAATCGTCCCGATACCAACCATCGGCTCTCCGTTACCACGGAACATCAAGCGATCCTCTTCCACGCCTTTCTCAACGCGCGCCACATCGCCCAATCGAATAAGGTACCCATCATCACCGCGCCCCAAAACAAGCTTCGCGAAATCCTGCGGCTCCTTAAAATTACGCTCTACACGCGCTTTAAATATACGCTCATCTGATTGCAAACTCCCGGCAGGTAATTCAACATTTTCCGACCTAAGGGCGTTTTCAACATCACTTACGCTCAAGTTTCTCGCCGCCAATGCCTGACGATCAAGCCATATACGCATCGCATAGCGCAGGCCGCCACCAACCCTGATGCGTGCCACCCCATCAAGGGCAGAATATTGATCGACCAAATACCGCTCTGCATAATCAGTCAGTTCGGGCACGCTCATACGGTCACTGGATAGATTCTGCCAAATGATAACATCATCATTACTATCAACTTTTTGTACCTCAGGCGGCTCGGCCTCTTCAGGCAAATTATCCTGAATACCGGAGACACGATCGCGCACATCATTTGCGGCTTCGTTAACATCACGGTTAATTGAAAACTCTATCGTAACGCTGGATTCTCCGTCCTGAGAGGATGATTCAATAAATTCAATCCCCTCAACGCCTGCAATACGCTCTTCGATGATTTCGGTGATACGCGTTTCCACGACATTGGCGGGCGCACCAGGATATTCAACCTCAACTGTTACGATCGGTGGATCAATATCGGGATACTCGCGCAAGGACAGACGGTCAAACGACACCAGACCAAAGGCAATCAGCAAGAGCGAAATAACACTGGCGAAGACCGGCCTTTTTACAGAAACATCAGAGATAATCATTGTGATGCATCTCCGTTTTTATCTTCTTTATCGCCTTTTTGCCCCATCAATTCATAGAGCGTCTCATCATTATCTTCGACGGCCGTGATCTCTAACATCGCACCGGGGCGAACGCGCAATGTCCCATGTGTGACAACTTGATCGCCCTCTTCAAGGCCTGAAATCACCTCTGCGATCCCTTTCAACCGTGTACCGACCTGAATTTCAGTGCGCTTGGCTGTTACGCCTTCATTGGTTTTTTGTGTGACCAGAACAAAAATCTTTGACCCTTCGGGGATCAGCGCCTCTTCAGGGACAACCAAGGTCGCACGCGGGTTTTTCTTTAATTCAACCTGCATCAATAATCCGGGCTTTAGCTTGCCATCGGGATTATCAATCAAGGCGCGCGCCTGAATAGATCGGGTTACGGGGTCAATACGGCTGTCTACGCTACCGATTTTTCCTTTAAAAACCTGATCAGGATATGCTTTGGTGACGGCTTCAATCTCAACGCCCGTTTTTAAAGTAGAAAGAAAAACTTCAGGCACGGAGAAATCCAGCTTCATAACGCTATCGTCATCAATTGTTGTAATCATCGTGCCCGGCTGCGCAAGCGCACCGACACTGATATTACGAAGGCCCAAAACGCCATCATATGGTGCACGCACAACGCGTTTCTCAACACGGGACATGATGGCTTCGATGCGGGCTTTTGCGCCAAGTGCTTCGCGGCGACGCTCATCTAAAACAGACGCAGAAGCCGCGCCCTTTTTCACCAATGGCTCCAGTCGGTCGACCTGACGCTGCGCTTCGGCCAAAAATGACTTTTGCTCGGACAGCTCCGCCACTTCCTCAGCCGCATCCATCTCAACCAAAATCTCACCTTTTTGAACGCGCTGTCCATCATCGAACATGACTTTGGTCACAAGCTCTGTCACTGTAGAGGTCAGATCAACACTTTCATTCGCCTTTAGCGTCCCCAGCGCCTCGACTTCATCAGAAATCATACGCTCTTGAACCGTACTGACAATCACGGGCGTAGTGCCCTTTTCCTGCGCCATAGCCGGGGTCACCAGCGCGCTTACACCAAGCGCCGCCAGAATAGCAAAATGTTTAATTTTCATGATTTTCCTCATTATTAATCTGATTGTCCATTGACGGAATGATGCTTCCGCCGATGGCTCTGAATAGGGCAATGCGAATATTGACAAGTTCCAAACGCTCAGTAATCAAACTCCGCTCTACTTCGCGCAACTCCTGCAAGGCATTAATCACCAAAACATAATCATCAATCCCCTGCCTGTATCGATCTTCACTGGCGGAAACTGTTTGTTTCAGAATGTCGCGCTGAATACGAAGCCTATGCAAAAATTCGCGTTGTTTACGCTCTTGGATAAGGGCGTTTTCAACATCCTCGACAGCCTCCAAATATAACTGCGTAAAGGCCGCAAGGCGCTCTTCATAAACCGCTTTGTTGCGTTCAACCTCCGCTTTGCGCTGTCCCCAATCAAGTAAAGGCTGCATTAGGTTTCCAAGCAAACCAAGCACAGGACCGGTATAGCCGGCACTATCTGCATAAGCGTAAACACCACTGAGGGTAACGCGTGGCAAGCGATCCGCAATCGCCGCACCGATATCCGCATCCGCCGCCACCAAATCAGCCTGCGCAGCGCGTAAATCAGGACGATTCAGCAATAAAGATGACGGCACACTGACAAACGGAATTTCATCAGCAAAATCGAGCGTATCAGTGCTTTCAACGCGCGGCTGTGCATCAGGGAATGCACCGAGCAAAACATCAATCCTGTTTTCAAAAACCGCCATATCAGATTGCGCGCGCGGGATCAGTGTCTGGCTATCGGCGACACGTGCCTTTTGCTGTAACACATCAACAGTCGTTCCCACGCCGTTATCAAGGCGAAGCTGCAATAGGTTGAGCAGCTCTTTATCCAAACGCAATTGATCTTGTAACAGTTTAAGCCTCTGGTTCGCAGCCACAGCGCCAAAGTAAGCATTCGCTACTTCTGCGCTCAAGGACAGTTTCAAAGCCTGAACGTCTTCTCGCCGCGCGACCACTTCCAGACGATCTGCCTTCACGGCGTTACCGATACGATTGAAAATATCAATTTCCCAATCAAGCGCCGCGCCAATCTGTGCCGTGCCGCGTTGCCCGTCACTGCCTTGCCAATCTTTGTCAGCATCACCTTCCAAAGCTATATTCGGTAGTCTTTGTGCATTGGTCTGTGTTGTGACCGCTTGCGCTTGCTTAACCACGGCAAGCGCCGCACGAATATCCTGATTATTCTCCAGCGCCTGTTCAATCAGTGCATTTAACCCCGCACGATCTAAGCTTTCCCACCAAGCGCCGGGCAATAGCCTGACATCCTCATCACGTTGATCCAATGAAAATGTATCCGCGGAGGCCACTGACGGTTTCGGCGCATTTTCAACTGTGTGAACAACACAAGATGATAGTCCGAAAACCGAAACTAACATCAAAGAACGTACAAAATATTTCGGAGAAGCGTTTATAAAATCTCTCACCTAAATTCCCTCAAAATGTGTAGATTTGCTTCGTCACGTTATTATAGTTTTCGCAATGCGGCAATCTTACTTGTGAACTATTCGCAACAAAAACCATCAGGTTACAACAAATATAGAATTTATATGTTGCCGCCACGATATATAGTGATTTATACTTATTTCAGTAATTACTGAAATTTAAGAAAACAATGAAATTAGACCCGACAGAACAAAAATTTGTTATGCATTTCGGCGAAATGGGAAGCCGGTGGGGCATCAACCGCACCGTTGGGCAGATTTATGCGCTTCTCTATCTATCACCTAACCCGTTAAATGCCGAAGATATATGCGAAAAGCTTGGCTTTTCCAGGTCAAATGTCAGCATGGGCTTAAAAGAGCTCGATTCATGGCAACTTATTCGTCTGAAGCACCTGCCCGGGGATCGCCGTGATTATTTCACCACCCCCGATGATATTTGGGAGATTGTGCGCACCCTGATTGAACAGCGCCGCCAACGTGAAATAGAACCCACCCTGACAATGTTGCGCGATGTTCTCATGGATCCACCCTGTCAGGAAAGCGAAGATCAGCAACATAAACATGATCGCATGCAGGAAATGCATGATCTGATTTTAATGATGACCGATTGGTATCAGGACATGAAAAGCATGGAAACAGAGCGCCTTATACATCTTATGAATCTCGGCACGAAAGTTTACAAACTCTACGAAATGAAAGACAAACTCAGCGTTATTCCCGGCGGGAAGAAGGACTAACATCATGGAACATGCATTAGACCCCCTTATATTGTCTCGTATTCAGTTTGCGGCGAATATTACATTCCATATTTTATTCCCCACCATCACCATCGCGATGGGGTGGATATTACTTTTCTTTAAAGTCCGCTTTCAAATGACAAAAGATGATAGCTGGATGGATGCTTATTTCTTTTGGACTAAGATCTTCGCGCTATGTTTTGCCATGGGCGTCGTCAGCGGTATCACAATGTCATTCCAATTCGGCACGAACTGGCCGGGATTCATGGAAACAGTCGGCAATATCGCAGGCCCCCTTTTGGCCTATGAGGTGCTAACGGCTTTCTTTCTTGAGGCCACATTCCTCGGCGTTATGCTCTTTGGCTTTCGCCGTGTACCGCCATGGCTGCATAATCTTGCAACCGCATTGGTCGCGATCGGCACCACCGCATCGGCGTTCTGGATTTTGGTACTAAACAGTTGGATGCATACGCCGACAGGGTTTGAGATGATTGACGGGCAAGCGCACGCAACCGATTGGATGGCCATTATCTGGAACCCGTCTTTCCCGTACCGCTTTGTGCATATGCTGTTGGCGTCAGGCTTAACCGCAAGCTTTTTAGTGGCAGGGGTTTCCGCCTATCGGTTACTTAAAAAAGACACTGCGCCATGCGTTATGAAAGCCCTTAAAACAGGGGTGTTTATCGCCGCAATCCTTATCCCCGTTCAAATATTGGTCGGCGATATGCATGGCCTGAATACACTTGAGCATCAACCACAAAAAGTAGCCGCAATGGAAGCCAACTGGGAAACGCAGGGCAATGTCCCGTTGGTTTTATTTGCCATACCTGATGAGGAAGAGCGTACCAATCACTTTGCCATCGAGGTACCGAACCTCGCCAGCCTTATCCTAACCCACCATGCGCATGGCGAAGTCCCCGGCCTTAATGACTTCATCGGGGAACACCCGCCCGTTGCTCCTGTTTTCTTCGCCTTTAGAATAATGGTTGGCCTTGGTGTGTTAATGCTCTTGGTTTCTTGGGGCACTGCCGCACTATTCTTGATGAAAAAAGAATTGCCTTCAAAACTGCAATATCTCTTGGTGGCGATGACATTTTCAGGATGGGTTGCCACCATCGCAGGGTGGTACGTCACCGAAATCGGCCGACAACCCTATCTTGTGCAAGGGCTTTTACTGACAAAAGATGCTGTGGCGGATGTTCCCGCACCCATGGTCGGCACAACCCTAGCAGCTTACCTCACGGTTTATGTTGTGCTACTCAGCGCTTTCATTGCTACTGTTTTTTATCTTGCGAAAAAAGCAGGAGACGGCGGAAAATATGATCCGCAGAAGAACAAAGCCTTGGGCATTGAACGCCGATCAGCAATAACTGCAGCAGAATAAAAAGGATAAAATCATGGACGATATCATTACATCAGGTGACTGGCTGCCTTATACTTTCGCATTCCTTATGGGGCTGTCGATGATTATCTATGCGGTTCTGGATGGCTATGATCTGGGTGTCGGTATTTTATCACGCATCGCCGAAGACAAAGAAAAAGACCGCATGATCGCCTCTATCGGCCCGTTTTGGGATGCAAATGAAACGTGGCTTGTCCTCGGTGTCGGGTTACTTCTGGTGGCATTCCCTGCCGCGCACGGCATTATTTTAACCAACCTGTATTTACCTGTTGCGGTTATGTTGATCGGCCTGATCTTTCGTGGGGTGGCCTTTGATTTCAGAGCCAAAGCCAAATTCAAACATAAAGGCAAATGGAACACAGCCTTTTTTGCAGGCTCTCTGGTAACCGCTATGTCTCAGGGCTATATGCTTGGCGCGTATATCCTAGGCTTTAAAACAGGCATCGCCGCCTTTGGCTTTTCAATGCTGATCGGACTGTGCGTGGCGGCAGGATACTGCCTGATCGGTGCGTGCTGGCTCATCATGAAATGCGAAAATGACCTTCAGAAAAAAGCCGTCACATGGGCACGCCTAAGCCTGTATGCAACCATGGCAGGGATTGTTCTTGTATCAATCTCCACCCCCCTCATGAGTGAGCGCATTTTTGATAAATGGTTCAGCTTTCCGGAGATTTTCATGATGCTGCCGGTGCCGTTTATGACCGCGGTTTTTGCCTTCGGGGTTTGGTTCTCGCTGCGCTTGCTGCCGACACCGAATGATAATTTCTCATGGCTTCCGTTTATGATGACCATCGGCATGTTTTTATTATGCTTTCACGGGCTGGCCTATAGCTTCTTCCCGTATATTGTTCCCAATCAATTAACGATTGTCGAAGCCGCCAGCGCGCCGGAATCTTTAATGATTATCCTGTATGGCGCACTGGTCGTTTTACCCGTGTTGATTGGTTATACCTTCCTTGCTTATTGGATATTCCATGGCAAGGCGCAGGACCTTTCCTACGATTAAAGGAACACCATCAAGGCACCGCAGAAGGTCAGGAACACGTTCGAAAACGCGTAACTTCCTGCATAGCCTAATCCGGGTGCCTGACTGTTCGCGGCTTCGTTTACCAAATTCAATGACGGCGTACTGGTCATGGAGCCTGTGATTGAACCCATCAACAATGCCGCATTCATTTTCAAAACATAACGTCCGAACATAAAGGCAATAAAGACAGGGATCATCGTGATTGTCATCCCGCACAATACCAACTGACCACCGACAGAAGAAAGCGCACCAAGCACTTCACTTCCTGCATTCAGTCCGATGGCAGACATAAACAGGACAATACCGAAATCCATCATAATATTGCGCGCTGCACGCGGGAAAGTCCCAAATGTCGGATGCACAGAACGGAAGAACCCGATCAAGATACCGACAATCAACAATCCGCCTGCACTGCCCAAGCCGATCGAAATATCACCAAGCTTAACAACAAGCGTACCGAGCAACAAACCAAGCGCCACACCAAGACAAAGCGTAAGCAAATCTGTTTTCTCCAGATCGGTCTCAATGCGCCCTAATTCATCGCTTAAGTCCGTAATGTGCTTTTCCTCACCGATCACCTCAAGCTTATCGCCCTTATGAATGATGCTGCTCTTACTGACAGGCAACTCAATGCCAAGACGCGTAATACTAAGCGGGAAACACGCATGCTCTGTATCTAACTGTAAATCACGGATTTCTTTACCGACTGCATCAGATTTGGTGATGATAATTTCCTTGGTTCGAATACGGAAATTCAACAATTCCTTATCAAACACCTCAGGGATATTCTTTTCCTTGGCAAAGCTGTGCTGAGCCACCGGCGCGATAATTGAAACGACATCACCTTTTTTAACGATTGTATCGCTCTCCGCGTCGAAAATTTTACCATCACGTCGTATGCCTAAAACTGTAAAACGCTGCTTGGCCTCATCCTGAATTTGCGCAACCGTTTTATCAATCATATCTTCCGTCGATGCCTTATAGGTACGCACCATCGGTAAATTATTTTCATTAATTGATTTCGCGCTGGCCTTCACGGATGTGATCTTTTTCGCCTCTGCGGCCAGATCAATTCCGAATAGCGCAGGAATATATTTAATCACCAGCATCAAGCCACCAATCCCGAAAAGATAGGTCAGGGAATAGGCAACGCTGATGTTCTTTACGACTTGCTCTGCGGTCATACCGTCATCCAAAATCGCTAAGCCGCTATGCACTGCATCTTGCGCACCAACAAGCGTAGGCGTACTGGTGAGAGATCCCGCAAGCATCCCTGCCGCTAAGCCCAGTTCCATATCAAAAAACGCCGCGTAGATTTTACAAAGCGTGACCGCGGTCAATGCCACAACAAGTGAGACGGCAATATATTTTGTACCGTCCGATGCAAACGCGCTGAAAAAGCTTGGCCCCGCCTGCAAACCCACACAAAAAATAAAAAGCGTAAATCCGAAGGTCGCCAGTTCGGGCACACCTTCAAACCCAAATGCCCCAAATGTTAAACCGAGAAGTAAAACGCCCGTCACATTCCCAAGCTTAAAGCCCAGAATGTTCATTTTACCCAAAACATACCCCAGTGTTATGACTGTAAAAATCACAAGCACCTTATCGTCGATCAAAAGATCATATAGATTAATTTCCATGGCTAAGTGTCTTTTCTTATTTATACATTAGTAAAAACGGCGATACCTATATACCTCTGCCAGAAAAGTACAAGAAAAATCTGACCGAAAATTTATTTTTCATAAAAATACTCAAAAAAACTTAAAAATCAGACAAAAAAACAGGCCTATTTGGCCTGCTTTAAAATATTTTCGTGATGCGCGATATGATCAGCGACAAAACTTTGTATGAAGTAATAACTGTGATCATAGCCATCGTGAAGCCGCAGCTCGAGAGCCTGCCCGACCTTTTGACAAGCGGCTTCAAAAATTTCGGGCTTGAGCTGTTCTTCCAAAAACTGATCGCCGCGCCCTTGATCAATCAAAATAGATGGTTGACCTGAACGATCGCCTGACGCTTCCATCAGCGCGCTGGCATCATGCTTTTTCCATTCCGCCTGATCATCGCCTAAATATCCTGAAAACGCCTTATGCCCCCATGGCACTTGTGATGGGGCAACAATCGGTGAAAACGCCGAAGCCGATTTATAAAGATCAGGGTATTTTAAATATAATGTCAACGCGCCGTGACCGCCCATGGAATGCCCAAAAATGCCTTGCTGATCCGCATTCACAGGAAACTCGGCCTTCACCAGATCATTTAATTCACCGGTGATATAGCTTTCCATTTTAAAATGTTTGGCCCATGGCGCTTGCGTGGCGTTGATATAAAAACCCGCGCCCTTGCCGAAATCATACCCTTCATCATCGGGCACATCATCACCACGCGGTGATGTGTCAGGCGCAATAATCGCTATGCCTGCCGCCGCGGCCGCACCATACGCACCCGCCTTAGTGGTGAAATTATCGTGGGTGCAGGTCAGGCCTGATAAATATGTCAGATACGGCACTGCCCCATCATTTGCCTGCGCAGGCAAAAAGACGCTGAATTTCATGGTGCAGCCAAGCACCGCACTTTCATGTTCATAAACGCTGAGTGTGCCGCCAAAACAAGTATGTGTTTCAATCTGTTTCATTATTAATAGACCACCACGCTACGGATTGATTCCCCTTTATGCATCAAATCAAACGCTTTGTTGATGTCATCCAACGGCATTGTATGTGTAATCAGATCATCAATATTGATCTTTCCATCCATATACCAATCAACAATTTTCGGAACGTCCGTACGCCCGCGCGCACCACCAAAGGCCGATCCGCGCCATACGCGGCCTGTCACCAATTGGAACGGACGGGTTGAAATTTCCTGCCCTGCACCTGCAACGCCGATAATCACACTCTCGCCCCAGCCTTTGTGGCAGCATTCAAGCGCCTGACGCATAACATTCACATTCCCGATACATTCGAATGAATAATCAACCCCGCCATTGGTCAGATCGCAAATCGCCTCAACCACATTTTCAACGTCATTCGGGTTAATGAAATCGGTCATCCCGAATTTTTTGGCCAGTTCTACTTTTGCAGGATTCAGGTCAATCCCGATAATGCGTGATGCACCAACCATCTTCGCACCCTGAATAACATTCAGGCCAATCCCGCCTAAACCGAACACAGCAACGGTTGATCCCGGCTCTACCTTGGCATCAAAAACAACCGCGCCAATACCTGTCGTCACGCCGCACCCGATGTAACATACTTTTTCAAACGGAGCGTCTTTACGAATTTTCGCAACAGCAATTTCAGGCAGAACCGTAAAGTTCGAAAATGTTGACGTTCCCATATAGTGCAAAACTTTTTCACCGTTAATGGAAAAACGGCTGCTACCATCAGGCATAAGACCTTGCCCCTGTGTAGAGCGGATCGACTGACAGAGATTTGTTTTCGGATGCAAACAGAAATCACATTCGCGGCACTCAGGTGTATAAAGCGGGATCACATGATCGCCAACCTTAACTGAGGTCACACCTTCGCCAACCTCGCGCACAATGCCTGCGCCTTCATGACCTAAAATCGCGGGAAACGCACCTTCAGGATCATCGCCTGATAAAGTAAACGCATCTGTGTGACAGACCCCTGTCGCCATATTTTCGACCAAGACTTCACCGGCTTTCGGCCCTTCCAGATCAACAGTTTCAATAACAAGAGGTTCTCCGGCTTTATAAGCCACTGCGGCGCGTGTTTTCATGATTTTTATATCCTTTATTTATGTGCCAAAAGATAAGGGGCAGCATAAAGGATGAAAAGCGCGATGACCACGGTAAATTAGTGATATTTATTTAATAAACACCAAGCGATTTATAAAGTCTGATTAAAGCCTGCGCCTGTGCAGCCTTAGCAGAAACCTGAGAGGCTTCCGCGTTATTCGCGGTGCGCTGCGCATCCAACACATCAAGGAACGAAATCTCCCCTTCCTTATACAGTGTCTGCGATAGCTCTAGCGCGCTATTGGCACTTTTATAGGCGCGCTCTAAAGAGACATATCGATTACTGATATGCGCATAATCAGAAAGCGCAGTTTCTACCTCAGTCACGGCCTCAAGTATGGTTTTACGATAAAGTTGATAGGCTTGCATCTCGCGCGCTTCTGCCGCATCAATGCGCCCTTCTATGCGCCCGAAATCAAGCAAGCGTACAGCCGCGCCCAGTGCGATATTCCATGGCTCAACCGTGCTGGCCAGCGCATTATCCGCAACGCCGTAAAAACCGCTTAAGTTGAATGTCGGGAATAATTCCGCAAAGGCCGCGTCACGCAGGGCGCTTCCCGCCTTCAGGTTTGCAATTGCCGCGCGCACGTCAGGCCGCGCCGATACAACTTGCGCAGGCGCCATCAAAACAGGGGATACGTCTGATCCCGGAATTTCAGAGTCGATGAGCAAAAGCTGAATCAAATCTTGCGGCAAAACACCTGTCAGTACGCTTAAACGCAGACGCGCATTATCTTCCTGACGTTTAAATTCAGGAATAGAGGCGCGCGTTGTATTCACAAGATTAAGCGTACGCTCCACATCCAATTTCGGCGCGGAGCCGAGACGGAATAAATCCTCAATCAACGCCAGCGTCTTTTCCTGAGACTTCAGGTTTTTGCGCGCGATACGCAGTTGGTTCTGAGCGGCGCGGAAATCAACATAGCTGCGTGCGACCTCACCAATCAGAGTTAAGCTCACATCATGATATTGCTCTTCTGCTGCCGCCAGTTGCGCATCTGATGCGCTATAGTTATTTCGGTTACGGCCAAACACATCAATCTCAAAGGACGCATCAAAGCCCGCATCGTAAAAAGAGTCAGGATACTTCGCAAAAGATGATCCCGTATCTTCGCGCCCGATATTCCCCGACGCCCCGACCTGCGGGAATAAATAGGATAAGGACGTACGGCGCAAACCGCGGGCCTCTGCGATGGCGGCCTCTGCTATCAGGCGGTCAGGGCTTTCAACCAGTGCTTTTTCAATTAACGCATCCAAAGTAGGGTCATTGAAACGTTCCCACCATTGCGAAAGCGTGTCCTCACCCACAATAGGAATTTCCTGATCCACCTTCACGGTATAATCCGTCGCATCCTTCATAGGCGGAAGCCGTAAATCATCAGACAGGAAACACCCGCTTAATAAAACCAAACTTGATAATGCAATTAACTGTTTCATCATTTTACTCCGCCGCCACTGTCTGTGCAGGCTCTTCATAAGATTTATTTCCGAATATCGCCTTTTCAATGTTTCTAAACACCACATAGAACACAGGCGTAAAGATCAGGCCAAAGAATGTCACGCCCAGCATTCCTGAGAACACCGCGATACCGATTGCCTGACGCATCTCTGCGCCCGCACCATGACTAACCGCCAAGGGCAGCACACCCATGATAAAGGCAAAAGATGTCATCAAAATAGGACGCAAACGCAGGCGACATGCCTCGATTGAAGCCGCAATCGTTGATTTTCCTTCATGCTCTAACTCACGCGCAAATTCGACAATCAAAATCGCGTTCTTACACGCCAGTGCCGCCAAGACGAACAAGCTGATCTGTGTGAAGATATTGTTATCGCCGCCCATATAATAGATGCCAAGGATCGCCGAAAGAATGGCCATCGGCACGATCATGATCACCGCCAAAGGCAATGCCAGACTTTCATATTGTGCGGCCAGAACCAAGAACACAAAGAAGATACAAAGCGGGAAGATATAGATCGCAGTATTACCGGCCAATATCTGCTGATACGTCAGTTCCGTCCATTCAAACTCAAACCCTTGCGGCAAAGCCTCGCTCAGAATTTCAGTGATGGCATCCTGCGCCTGTCCCGAAGAAAATCCGGGTGCAGGGTTACCGTTTAAATCCGCAGATCTATAGGCATTATAGCGCGATGCAATCTCAGGCCCGAATGTTTCCTGTACATCAATCACAGAGCCCAAAGGCACCATCTGACCGCTTGCGTTTCTAACCTGTAGACGCGTGATGTCTTGCGGCTCTGATCTGAAATCTTTTTCCGCCTGCGCGACAACCTGATAGGTACGGCCAAACTGATTAAAGTCATTCACATAAATAGAGCCGAGATAAATCTGCATTGTGCGGAAAATCTCATCGATCGGAATACCAAGCTGCTGCGCTTTTGTACGATCAAGGTCGGCATAGAGCTGTGGTACACTGACATTGTAATTTGAATATACGCGTGAAAGCGCAGGATTTTGATAGGCCATACCTGTGACTTGTTTCACGACATTATCCAATGCCTGATAGCCCTGATCCCCGCGATCTTGGATCTGAAGTTTAAATCCACCTGTTGTCCCCAGACCGCGTACGGGCGGTGGTGGGAAAATCGCGATAAAGGCTTCGTCGATTGCGGCGAATTTCTGCTGCAATCGCCCTGCAATCGCATCCGCGCTCAAATCATGTGATGTGCGTTCCTCAAAATCATCAAGCGGCACAAAAACGATACCCGCACTTGATGAGTTCACAAAGCCGTTTACAGACAAACCGGGGAATTGAACCGCATTGGCAACGCCTTCCTCGGCCAAGGCAATATCGCCCATTTTGCGCATCACTTCTTCTGTACGCTCCAAGGTCGCGCCGGAGGGAAGCTGCGCAAAACTAATCAAATACTGCTTATCCTGCGCAGGAACGAACCCTTTTGGCACAAGACCAAAACTGTAATATGTTGCCCCGACAAGAAGGAAAAACAACACCATCATGATGGCACGTCTTCGGCCAAACACACCAACACCGCGCGCATAAACATTTTGTGATCGATCAAACACCTTATTAAAGATGTTAAAGAACCAACCGAACAAGAAGTTCATAATACGCGTTAGCTTGTCTTCCTGCTCATGCTTGGGTTTTAGGAGCACAGCAGAAAGCGCGGGACTAAGTGTCAGTGAGTTCAACGCCGAAATAAACGTCGCAATCACAATGGTTAAAGCAAATTGCCTGTAGAACATCCCTGTCAGACCGCTAATAAAGGCGATCGGAATAAACACACTGGCAACAACCAGTGACGTTGCGATAATCGGGCCAGTCACTTCCTTCATGGCCTGCACTGTCGCTTCGCGGGGTTTTTTGCCCTCTTCGATGTTACGTTCAACATTTTCCACCACAACAATGGCATCATCCACCACAATACCAACGGCAAGGATAAGCCCGAAAAGCGAAAGCACGTTAATCGAAAAGCCAAGTGGCAACATAATGGCAAATGTACCGACAATCGAAACAGGAACAGCCAAGAGCGGAATGATAGAGGCGCGCCATGTTTGCAGGAATACAATCACCACAAGCACCACAAGGATCACCGCCTCGATCAAAGTATGAATAACCGCATCAATAGAATGCTGCACGAACACTGTCGGGTCATAAACAATCTCGTAATTGACATCCTCCGGAAAACTCTTTTTCAGTTCCGCCATTTTCGCACGCACATTCGCAGAAAGCTCAAGCGCGTTTGCACCCGGCGCGGCAAAGATCGGAATCGCCACCGCGGGCTCATTATTCAGCATAGAGCGAAGGGAATAGCTCTGCGCATCAAGCTCTGCGCGCGCCACATCCTTCAGACGTGTGACCACGCCGTTTTCATCGCGCTTAATGATAATTTCTTCAAACTCTTCAGGGCTGGTCAAGCGTCCTTGCACATTCACAGGCAACTGCAATTCCGTGGTGTCATCATATGGCGGGCCACCAATCACACCTGCCGCAACCTGAATGTTTTGCCTGCGCACAGCCGCAACAACCTCATCGGCGCTCATACCGCGTTCTGCGATACGGTCAGGATTGAGCCATAAGCGCATTGCGTAATCACCCGATCCGAATAAACGCACCTGCCCCACGCCATTAATCTTGGCAAGCTGATCTTTAATATTCAGCGTCCCGTAGTTACGCAAATACAGCATGTCATAGCGCTCATTCGGGGAAGTTAAGTGCACCACCATCGTCAAGTCAGGCGAGCTTTTAACAACCGTCACACCAAGGTTCCGCGTTACCTCAGGCAATCTGGGTAATGCCTGAGATACGCGGTTTTGCACAAGTTGCTGTGCTAAATCAACATCGGTTCCGATTGCAAAGGTTACGGTCAAAGAAAGCTGACCATCTGCCGTTGCCAGAGAGTTCATATATAGCAGGTTCTCAACACCACTGATTTGCTCCTCCAGCGGGGTTGCAACCGTTTCGGCGATAACCGCAGGGTTCGCACCGGGAAAGCTTGCCGAAATCTGAACAGAGGGGGGAGAGACTTCCGGATATTCAGAAATCGGCAGTTGGAACATCGCAATCGCGCCCAACATAAAGATGACAAAAGAGATAACGCCTGCAAAAATCGGGCGATCAATAAAATGACTGGATAAATTCATGGATTTATTCTTCCTTCGCTAACGCTGTCTGTAGCGGTTTAATTATTGTGTAGCGCCCTCAGAGGACTGCGGCATTTTCGGTGTGACAGGCATACCCGGGCGGATCAACGCCAACCCTTCGGAAATAACCTTCTCACCCGTCTCCAAGCCTGAAAGGATCACGCGGCGGCCTTTGATACTCTCACCGATTTTAACTTCGCGATATTTGGCGACCTTATCCCCGTTCACGGTAAATACGAACTTACGGTCCTGATCAGTTCCGATTGCACGCTCTGTCAATAAAATACGTTCTTCATCTGATCCGCCCATATTGACGCTAACCGACATACCGGGAAGCAATAAGCCATCTTCGTTATCAAAAATTGCGCGGGCTCGAATTGTACCTGATGCACGGTCAATGCGGTTATCAAAGCTATGGATTACGCCTTCATATTGTCTTGCATTACCCAATAGCTCTATGCGCACGGGGATTTTCTTATCCGATGCTTTCGGCTGCGCCTGAACAGAGTTAATATAAGTGCGCTCATCGACTTCAAAATCAACATACACCTTCTCATCAGAAACCACGGATGTCAGAAGCGGCGCACCGGGCCCCGCCTGAACAAGGTTACCCTCGGTGACTTCTGCGCGGCTGATTTTCCCGGAAATAGGCGCTTTCACGAATGCATAATCGAGATCAATTTCCGCACGTTCTAACGCGGCCTTTGCGCCCTGCACATCCGCGATTGTCGATTTACGGTTATTCTCACGCGCATCCAATGTGCTTTGTGAGATCGCATCAGAGCTAATCAATTTTTTCGCGCGCTGATATTCTTTTTCCGCCAAGGCTGCTTGTGTTTCTGCTGCTTCGAAAGCGGCCTTTGCCTGATTAAGGCTGGCCTCATATGGGCGCGGATCAATCACGATTAACACATCGCCTTTTTTCACATGCTGCCCGTCTTCAAAGCGCACTTCGGTAATGCGCCCACTCACCTGTGGGCGTATTTCTGCCTGATCCACAGCGACAACATGCCCTGAAAAGCTTTTCCAAATCCGCATTTTCTCAGGGGTGACTTCCACCACCTCGACCGGCATTGCTTGCGGCGCTGACTTCGCTCCCTCTTCCGAGGCCTCCGTATGGCCTGCCCCTGTGAACATGAACG
The DNA here is from genome assembly GCA_051967755.1 of Alcanivorax sp. GTDB lineage: Bacteria > Pseudomonadota > Alphaproteobacteria > Micavibrionales > Micavibrionaceae > UBA1672. The sequence goes on along the minus strand of JBQDYD010000002.1, from coordinate 124,010 downwards.
TTGTTCCTAAGCCAACTGCCAATATGGCAAGAGCGGCGATTGTATATTTTGTCTTTTTGGCTGTCATAATATCTACTTCCTAACCTTAAACTAACCGGTCAACTTTTCTTGATCCAACAGCGATACATCTACGCCAATCAAATCAAACAAAGCGGCCTCTAAATTATTTTCCATGAAGGCGAGATCATTGTTAATCCGCGCCATAATGAGCTGTCCGATAATAAATGAAAAAATTTGGTTTGCTTTCCCACTTATATCTATGTGCTTACCAATAAGCCCTTGCGCCCTTAAATCACGCAGTGCGCTCTCATAATATGCTGTCTTTTTTGCACAAATCTCTGTCACAGTTTTTGCAATTTCATTATCCTGCCCGGCCAACTCAGAGCCCAGCGTTGCAAAAGGACAACCACATACATGGCCTAACTGCTCTGATATTTCCTTTTGCTGCCCAATAACATAAGCAACCATCCCGCGAAAACGTTCTATCGGCGGGCGGGTCGGGGAAAAAATATCATCATATTTTAACTTCGTCTCTTCCATACAAGAAGACATCGTTTCCATGGCCAAATGCGCTTTGGATTTAAAATAATGATAAAAGCTTCCCTTCTTCACATCTGCCTTTTTGCATATCTCATCAACGCTTACGGCATTATAACTCTCGCTCCAGATAAGCTCTGTCGCAGTTTGAATCAACTTATCGCGTGTATTCACTGTTGCTTTTGTCATTTTATAATCCTTATTGCACCGCTTATAATTCAATTTGACCGACCAGTCAAATATTAATTTAGGATAACAATATTTTTAAAGGATTACAAATTTAGGAATGGGCAAGCTTAGCAGCTCCGCCACTAGATATAGCCTGATCTTTTTTATATCGGCTCTTAACCGTCGGCTGTTTTTTCTTGTACAACTGAGGCTTTGGCCAGATAAGTCATCATACAAAACGGCATGAAACAGTGTTTAATGATCTAAAACACCAGCACATAAATCATTGCCAACGCAATCTGCACGATCGCGAACGGAATCGCTTTTACAACAAATCCGGCAAATGAAAGATTAACCTTATGCTTGTGCATAATGGTCACACACACCAATGTCGACGCACTGCCGATCGGCGTTAGATTTCCGCCTAAATTCGCACCGAAGACCACAGACCACCATAGCGACGAATCCGCCGCCGTACCCAGTGACGCCAAAATCTTCGCTAGCATCGCCGCAAGGGGAATATTATCTGTGACTGAGCTAAAGACAGCAGATGCCAATAATAGCACCCCTGTGCCCATACTGGTTTCCCCCTCACCGATCATAAATTGTACGCCATGACCAATCGCGGTTAACACCTGGGCATATTCCATGACATAGATCACAACGAACAGCCCCATGAAAAACCCAATTAAATCCCAGTCAACGGCCTTATAGAACTTATCTGCCTCTGCCTTATATCGCAGTAACATCAGCGTCGCGAAGGCAAGGGCAACAAACCCCATCCCCAAATCCTTAACCACGGGCAGAACAGACGTTGTCGCAATGGTCAAAATAAACGCGATCAATGTGACAGCAGAAAATATAAAGAATCCTTTGCTCTCTATCCCGTCATTTTCATTAAAGCCCGAGATAAGCTGTAGCGCCTCTTCTTTTTCTTCCTCGCTTTTTAAACGCTTTATGCCAAAAATTTTGGCGCCCATAACAATGGTTACAATCGTTGCGATCGTGACATATGGCGCGGCCTTTAGGAAAAAATCAACGAAGCTGATCCCCGCCGTCCCGCCGACAATAATATTCGGCACAGATGAGATAAGCGTAAGCAAGCCGCCAATATTCGTAAGCAACCCCTCAATCAGCAAAAATGCCAGAAGCTGATGCGTTTTACCAAGCTTTCCAAGCGAAACCACCGTCAAAGAGCCGACGATAATCATCGCCGTCACGTTATTCAAAACAGCCGAGAAAATCACCGTCATCAACCCGTAAAACCATAACAGCATGACGGGGTCACCCTTTGAGGCCTTGGTCAGCCTGATCGCAATCCATGTAAACAGACCTGATTTAGATGTCACATCAACAAACACACTAGACCCGACAATGATCGCAATTACTTTCCAATCGACGGCGGGAATATATACAGGCATATCAAGCTCATGCCCGCCCGGCGTTACGATATTTCCGAATGGCATGAACCCCATAAAGGACCCAAGAAATAAACACACAACCGCAAACACGCCGACAATGACGGATTTCTTGGCATGCAATTTTTCTTCCGCCGCCAAAGCACCAATCATAAGTGCCAAAATAAGACCAAACAGCGCCGTAACGCTTGGCTCAACATGTGGAATAGAATGGGCGTGTTCTGTTACAGGGTCCTGCATAGATTTACCTTACAAAAGCAATAATGGAATTTGACGAATTTCAACAGCGAGAGGATAAACCATACCATGCATCGCCAAATGATCTTCACTTCGAGAATTCATGATTAATAAATCAATCTTATGATCTTGAATCATTTTTTTATAATCTCGCAGACGCTGCCCAAATTCTACAACGCTTTCAATCTCAAGATTCAGATTATGCGTCTCCAGCACTTGGCGGCATGATTCAATAAAGTCCTGCGGCGCTTTTAACAGCTGCTCCGCAATTAAATCATTCGCTTCTTCCGTCTCAATCGCCGGAATTTTAGATATTGCCTCAATATAACGACCGAAGACTTTCTCATCTTCAATATGCGTTAAGTACACTTTGCCGTCTATCGGCGCAAAGCGAACCGCATAATTAATCAGATTATGATCACCGGACAAATGATCCGTAAGTGCCATAATGCGGTCCGTATCCTGCAAAGCATGATCATATTTATAGCCCGCCTCAGGATGCGGCAGAACCATAACAGGCCCTTGCGTTTGCTGTACCAAGACATCCAGAAAAGAGCCCAAGCTATGTTTAAACTTCCAGTCTTTTGAAAATAAATTGCGATAAGAGCAAATTAAATCAGGGTTATGCGCACTGACCTTATCCAGCAATTCTTCGGTGGTGCTGTAATCAGATTTGTTCAAAACCGTCCACGTTACGGACGTACCCAAAATATTCAAAAACCCTTGAATTTCCTTAAGAAATGATTTGGCCTCCGCTGCCTCCAAATCTGTAACAACAAGCACTGATTTAACATCAATCAGCGTATATTCGTACGTATCATGCAGCGCGGAGCGAAATATTGATTCAAATTGATCAACTTTGGTCATATCTGATTTTGCCGAGAACTTTAAATTATAATCGCGCCATTAAACCACAAAACCTAAACAAGGTCTATGAACTGCTAAAATGGCTTGCAGATCAAACGGCAAGCCATGAAATAAAACATAAATAACAAAGTCTTGAATTAACGCCCCAGACCAAAGCCAACGGTACTTACGGCCGGATTATAATCAGCCGCAGTTAAATCGCGATCTTCAATATTCTGGTCGGCTTGCGCTTGCTGTTGCGCGCCACCCAGACCAACCGCATCAAAGGCGGCATGGCGTTCGGCAGAGGCCGCAATTGCATCAACATAATCAAGTTGAGGCAGTTCACTACGCGAAACAACCGTATCAGGCTGTATACCATCGCTCCAAATCACGCGCACTTCATCCGGGTTTGAATTATCGACATGCGCCAAATCTGCATTTGCAATAATGTTATCCGCATTCTCGGCGCCCGACAGATGGTCAAATACACGCCCCATAGATTCGCGTATGGTATTATATTCGCCCTGTACATGCATGGACTCCAGTCACGGAATGTGCTGGTCTGCTGTCTCTGTCTTCGCCATAAAATCACCAGGCTCCACATCATCAAACGCACCCGGATTATTCTGTTCGAACTCCATATGCGCTTTTAGCAGCACTAACAAATCATCCTGTACAGGCTGAGTTGGTTCAGGCGATGCCGCCGCAATTGCATCGGCATAATCAAGTTGAGGCAATTCACTACGCGAAACAACCGTATCAGGCTGTGTACCATCGCTCCAAATCACGCGCACTTCATCCGGGTTTGAATTATCGACATGTGCCAAATCTGCATTTGCAATAATGTTATCCGCATTCTCGGCGCCCGACAGATGGTCAAATACACGCCCCATAGATTCGCGTATGGTATTATATTCGCCCTCTTCATACATTGCAGGTTCAGTGGACATATGCTGTGCCAATATCGCTGTCTTCGCCATAAAATCACCAGACGCCACATCATCAAATGCACCCGGATTATTCTGTTCGAACTCCATATGCGCTTTTAGCAAGACCAGCAAATCTTCCTGAACCAGTTGCAATGATTCAGCTTCTACGCCTGCACCTGCATTAATAGCCACGGTTCGATCATAGTCATGTTGCGGCAAATCAGCCCTGCTCAAGACGGAATCATATCGGCCGTCTTCAGACCAATCCATTCGCAATACGCCATCCATTGAATTATCCAAAGCCCCGGCATCTGCATTTGCAACTGTGCCGTCAGGACTATTCGTATTTTCAAGATAGGTAAAAACATTGTGGAGGGCTTCGCGGATGCTATTATACTCACCACGCTCATAGGCTTGCGGGTCAGACATCATGTTTTGAGACAAAATACCCATTTGTCTGATGAAGTCACCATCAGAGCCCGCAAGGGCATTCTGATCTGCTTCTTGCATACCCATTAAGCCACGCAAAATTACCAATAAATTCTTTTCAAAATCTTCGCTAGGATTCACCACGTCACCCTTTGTACATATTATTTTTATATTATTATTGTCTTATGTTATCAGCGCACAGATAAAAAAACAAGAAAAACAAATGACTTAGCGCCTAAAAAGCTCTCAGGCTATTTGCTCACCAAACTCTCAACCGTTTTCGTTACGGCATCGGCACTGTTTATCGCCCTTAGTGATAATCAAAGCGCCTTTAGCCTTGTCCTGATTGCGTGGCCTGCTCTGGGAAGCGCGTTCGGCCCGCTACTGATTGTGTATGCCCTAAAACAGCGCGTATCAGAACCGCTTGCGTTGACGATGATGGTCGGCGGTATCGGGTTTCCGTTTATATTTCGTAAAATTATGGGCGCATTAAACGCAAATAATGACTGAGGTCGTAATTTACTCTTCGGAAATTTCCGCGCGCACCTGTTGCTTCATTGCGACCCGATCTTTCGGCCCAACACCCAGCAAGCTGGCAATCCTTGTCACAATATGCTCTTCAAAATGCTCCAGATGGTTATCGGCGAACGCTACGCGGTAAAGCAACCTGACAATTTCCTTTTGTTGCTCATATTCCATCTCTTCCATGATTACTCTGGTGAAACGATATAAATCGGTCGATTCATTATGATGCTCATATGCTTTTTCAAAAACTTGCAATGCCTCTGATTCTTGTAAATCAAAATGATTTTGAATACTCAACAGCACCGCCTGCTTTTCTGAATCGCCTATATCCTCATGCGTGAGTGACACATGTATCATTAATGCAGCCGTCGCAACATGCAATGGGTCACGCGGCTCTTTCGCGTCGTCTGTGACACTCAACATTTCGGTAAATTTATTCCAGATTTGTATCGGCATTTTTCGTCCCTATCACTCATTATGTATGCCGTTCTCTATACCATCATTATCGGGCGTGTTACCAGACACCAAATCAATCACCGAACGATTTCGAAACATCTGAAAAACATTTTCCACTCTCATGAAAGCAACAGTAACCGATTTTGTCAGATTAATCGGTTACTTATGCACTGATAGCGACTGCGCGATTGTTTTAAAGGAATGTCATTGCCGGCACGTTAAACGATCAAATTACCGTTGGTAATAAGGGTCGTTATATCCGCCAAATCCGAAACATTCTGAAGACTGATAATTTCAACAAAGCTATCGGCGCCACCGTTAATATCAACACTTATCGTGGCTTCGTTGCCTGATTGCGTGACCTCAACGAAATCGGAAATCGCATCCGTAATCGGATCATAAAAGACATCCAGAACAGCGGATATATCGATACTATCCCCCTCCGTCACATCAAAGTCATGAATTGTATCAACGGACCCGATAGTTGTGAGGTATTCAAACATAAAGGTATCCGCACCGCCCTCACCATATAGCGTATCATTGCCGGCATCACCAAAAATGACGTCATCCCCTTGGTTTCCATTGATGTAGTCATCGCCATCGCCGCCCCTAAGGACGTCATTACCGGCCCGACCTGTGAGGGAATTATCAAGCGCGTCCCCCGTCAATGTATCGCCAAAGTCAGAACCGATCAGTTTTTCGATACTAATCAGGACATCGCCCTCTGCATGCCCGCCGGTATTAATTCCTGTTTCAAGGTTAACATTCACACCTGCATCAGACTGAATATAATTTGCGAAATCACCGCCTGCACCACCATCAAGTATATCAGCGCCTGCCATACCCTCCAGTTGATCATTACCCGCAAGGCCCATAATGTGGTTATCCCCTGCGCTTCCGTAAATAAAATCGCGTGATCCTGAGATATCTGAGCCAATCACATTTTCAATATCGGTGTATCTATCACCCAGGGCATCCCCCTCCCAGCCAGTTCCACTGCCAAGATTAAGCTTTACGCGCACGTCAGAATTACTGTAATCGACAGTATCGATCCCGCCATTACCATCAAAATTTTCCACTGCGGATGTCGCAATGAATGTTTCATCGCCGCTTGTCCCTGGCACCTGCACCGGCGAACCGAAGGTCTTCAAAGTCGCCAGATCCATGGGTGCATATCCGTCAAACTGGAATACTTCGATTAAATTGATATCGTTAAATGATAAATAATTAACAGTACTGCCCTGCAGGGTTAATGTATTTCCCGAAATCACCACGTCATGCGGAGACCATATATCATCAAATATAACCGTATCGGTTCCGCTACCGCGTTCAGTAATGCTGTCATGCCCGCCTGAATATATAAAAGTATCGTTCCCGTAATCTCCGTTCAAACTATCATTGCCCAACTTGCCACTGAGAATATCATCACCTTTTCCACCTGATAGAGTATTATCTCCATCGCTGCCGATGAGTGTATCATTATGGTCAGACCCTATGATTTTTTCGATGCTGATAAGGGTATCCCCCTCTGCATGCCCGCCGATATTAACACCTGTTTCAAGGTTAACATTAACCCCTGCATCTGAGCGTGAATAGCTCGCATAGTCAGCGCCCGATCCGCCATCAATGGTATCCGCACCGCCCATGCCTTCAAGTACGTCATTGCCGGCCAAACCCCAAATATGGTTCTCGCCTGCGCTTCCGTAAATGAAATCGCGTGATCCTGCGATATCTGTGCCAATCACATTTTCAATGTGAACGTATGTATCATCATTCGCATCGCCGTCCCATCCTATGCCTGCACCCAGGTTCAGCTTAACGCGCGTGGCAGAAGTACTGTAATCAACCGTATCGACACCGGCTCCGCCATTATAATGTTCAAACGCTGCGCCAGTTGCAAAAGTTTGATCCGCATCCGTTGTTCCAACATATAATGTGGCTTCGACGGTATCGCTTGCTCCGCTTTCATCTTGCAAAGTATAGAAAAAACTATCCGTGCCCGTAAAACCTGCATCAGGCGTGTAAGTGAAATCACCGTTTGCAGAAATCGTAACAGACCCATGCGCCGTGTTAATTGTTTCGGCAACAGCATTTAATACATCACCGTCAACATCAAAATCTCTGCCATGGAAATTATCAGCAAACAGATTGCCGACAATATTGGCATTCACTGTACCTTCAAACTCATCCGCGACAGCTTGCGGCGCGACATTGGCTGTGGCCGGATCACGTTCATACAGCACAATATTTCGGTAAAAACTATTCCCGTCTTGCGCACCGCCATCATGATCATTGACAAACGTCAACCAGTCCACATCACCTGTTTGATATGCACCGACATTAATGCTGAAATGCTCCCAGTCGCCTGAGCCGTTATATGAATAATTCGTCGAAAAATTAGGCGCACTATCTGTGCCGTAAAGCTGATATGTTGCGGCGCCCGTAGAGTAATCATTATCTGTTTCAAGGCCGAACCCTTGTAGCTCCCCTTCGATTGTCGACTTATATTCAAAACTTATAACGGTATTTTCCGTGATGGTATAATCAAGGGCGATTTGCTTCCATGCATTGCCATTAATCTCTACACCTGTTGCACTATCAATAAGCTCAATCGTGCCGTCTTTATCTTGGCTACCGTGATAAGAATGAAACCCTGTACTGGCTGTGTTAATCGCCTCGGCACTCTCAGGTGTCATAGCGAGTAAGGTCGTCAGGTCAAACGTAGAGCCATCATCAAACGTAATTTGCTCTACAACTTTACCCGAGTCTCCTGAATAAAAATCTTTGATGGTAATTGTGTCTGCCATTTGCAGAACCAAATCATCACCACTTTGAGAAAATTCAATATCCCCGATCGTAATACCGGCACCAAAACTGATTACATCATCGCCCGATGTTTCAGAAATCGTATCATTGCCATGACCGGTATTGTAAATATAAGTATCATTGCCAGCACCACCGGCCAGAGTATCATCATCCACGCCGCCGATAATTGTGTCATCCCCTAAACCGCCGTCAAGCCAATCATTTCCGAAGCCACCGTCTAACAGATCATTTCCTGCATTGGACCACACAATGTCATCGCCGTCGGATGTTTGGATCGTTAAGTCACCAAGAACATGTGTTGTACTCGCCAAAAGTAAAATATCATTACCGGGCGCAGGCAGAAATACTTCAATGTTTTCAATCAGTAAGTTACCCAGCGCATCTTCCAGCGTCCATAGCTGATCAAACACAACACCAAGGGCAATGTCATCCGCCCCCGGGCCGCCTGAAACCGATGTATCATTGATGTAATAATCACCGTTTACATCTAAGATTTCACCTGTATATGGATTGATAAAGGTCGAGTTGATTGTTGTCAGAGTCCCGACAATAACGTCAATAGTCATAATTTTTCCCCAGTTACACACATATATACTAAAGTATAGCGATACTGAGTTTATTTAAAATTTTATGTAAAATCAAGGTTTTTGATTAAGTTATTGTTTTTAAATATATTTAGCAGGATATTTTGTTTTGGCGGCTAAATATTGTATCGGGATTGTTATTCTTATATAAGGGAATAAATTTTAAATGTCCAATACATATAAAGATGGTGCGCAATGGCGATTAAAAAGAAGATACTCAAAGCAATCAAAAAAACCTTACGACCATGCAAAGGTATCTATTTAAACTTCTTGGGAAAACAATCCCTTCGGAAACATAACGCTTATTATGCTTCTGACTACCCACAGAAACCGCACAATTTAGACGGTGAATTAGTCGTCTCTTTGACCTCTTACCCACCAAGATACAAATATTTACTTCCCACATTAGAGAGCTTATTAGCGCAAACCATCAAAGCGGACAGAATCGTGCTGGCTATCGCGAAAGACGACATGAACGCCCTCCCCGAAGAAGTCTTAGCACTTAAGGCAAAAGGTCTTGAGATTTTAGAAACGCAGGATTTACGCTCTTTTAAAAAGTTAATTCCCGCGCTGGATCTATTCCCGAACGCATACATCGTGACAACCGATGATGATGTGCATTACCCGCCTTCTTGGCTAGAGGGGCTGGTTGCGCACCATGACGGATCTGACAATTCAGTTGTCTGCAATGTTGGCCACGGAATTGTTCTGGGAGATGATCACCTGCCTGTTTCTTATAAGGACTGGAACTGGTGCATAAATAATGTGGCCCCTGATACGCAGTTTATCCCCATAGGCGTAGGCGGTGTTCTCTACTCTCCTAAATCCTTAAAAAGGCCTGAGGTTTTTGATAACGAGAAATTTATGGCGCTATGCCCTTATGCCGATGATTTATGGTTTTATTTTATGGGCAAAATCAATGACGCAAAATACATCAAAGCACCATTTAAAGGATATCCTGTAAATTGGCCGGGCTCCCAAGAAGTTTCCTTGTCCCTTAAAAACACCGGAAGAACGGATGGCATATCAAGGAATGACACCCAACTGAAAAACTTAATAAAAGAATTCGGAAATATCTTTTCCTCAAAAAGCTAGGACACTAATTTTTTCGATAATTTATTTTTCTTCAAAATCAATGTTAGCAGCGCCGATAAAGCGAAGACTATAAACACATAGCCGACCTCCCAAATAGGGTGATTTACATCCGCGTCGACATTTTGAAACACATCTACAAAGATAAAGTGAACCAAATATATGCCCAAGGTTAAGTGACCAATTGAGCTGAGGCTGTCTATCTGTATTCTCTTATGATTGGAAAGGGCGATTACGGCAACGCCAACGCTCATAAAATATGTTGAGAAAACAAAATCATTTGTTAAATCAAGATCATATTGTGACCACAAAATATAAGTTTCAAAAGCATGTAAGCCAAAGCCCGCTAAAAATAACAACACGCCTGATTTTATCCATGTGTCTTCAATTTTCATATGTGACAAAGCGATACCCGTCACAAAGAAAATTGTCCCGAAAAAGGGCCCGTTTCTTGTATTAAACCCAAGGTCTATCCCAATGGGCGTATGCGCATACGCCTTTGCCAAAACCGCAAAAACATAGAGTGCCGCCGCGAAAACATATAGCGCTTTAGCTTGCCTGAATTGCATGAAAAATGCGGAAATCACAATCGCACCTATAAGTGACATTAAAAACCACAAATGTGACTTTGTGCCATAGATCATTGTCCTCACCGGACTTTCTGTCGAGTAACTAATATTTTCCATTAATTGCTGTGAAAAACCGCCCTGTGAAAACCATAACTCAGGGTCAAAAGGAATGAGAAAAAGCAGATTCCAAAAGATAAACAGAAACAAAAGTCTTTTGATATTAGGAATGGATAGTTTAATTGCCTGATTGGGTTGCTCAGACACTTTCTTTGCCCAAAAATACCCCGCAAAAATAAAAAATAACGGGACGGCATATCTGGATATCTGATTGATAAACGCAAACGCCAAAATCTGACTATTATCATCATAATTGAATGGTGTCGTGTGAATAGCAATCACGGAAATGATTGCGATCGCTCTAAAAACATCTACGCCTTGGATATATTTCATTAGATTACTTCAGTGTTACTTAACTTGACTATATTGTTGAATGTTGAGTTTTTTCACATAATAAAACGTCAACGCCATCGCCGCCGCGCCTGTGGCAACCACAGTGATCGCAACCCCCCATAATTGTAATGTGGGTACCAAAATGCACTTCATGGCCAAGGTAAACGGAAATGACAGCATGATACACCTCAGAATAATATCATCCCTATGCATACTATAGAAAACAAGCTTGTTAATTTCTGCGGCAATCGTCAGCGGGAACGCAAACAAGATCGGTATTAATAAGTATATCGAGTCTATCGCGGCCTTCTTATCCAGAATAATGGTAATTTCATAAAAACATACGCCCGCAATAAGGCCTAATGAGACCGCGATTACTGACGTTCTTAATAGCGCCTTCTTATAGACCTCAAAAAATTCTTTTTTCGCATTAAACGCAACAACCATTCTCGGTCTGTAGATTTGGATGATGCCGGTTTGCATTAAATTTATAAGAGCAGTGCTCAAATTCATGAAATAAACATAAACCCCGGTAAGCTCCAGGCCTAAGAAAATAGTTATCAGAAAATGGTTTATGTATGTCGTGATCGTTTGCAAACATTCGGTGCCATACATTGTTTTGGACTTTACAAACTCCTTTTTGATCCACTGTCGCAACGGGATATTCATCGGAATTTTATTCCAAGGCCAACGTTTAACGACAAATATAACAAGCAAAAGAGAGAGTAAATTTCCGACAAGCCAAACAGACAACACTGTTTCGATATTTCTAAAATCAGGCACCAGATACGCTGCCATCATAAAGAGTAACATCCACCCACCCGATCTGATGAAATGAATGATGTTTGCTATGATGGGCTTAGACAGGTTCATAAGCAACACATACATGTCGTTTGCCAGATGCTCTGTATAGGCGATTAGAATCACGAAACTGGCAATGAATAAAGCCCCGCACACACCGCCTAATGCGATACCGATTGGGATCAGACTTAAATAAACCAGCGATGTATAAAACCAATAATATTTATATTCATGACATGTCTGCGCGAGAGACTGCGTCACTGCTTTCCTGCTCAGCGTGTAAGAAAAAGACAGCCCAATAATAACTCTGGTTAATATGGCCGCGGAAAAGATAAGCCCGTACAACCCCAAAGCCTCAAATGCCAGGAACTTTGCAACGAACAGCGTAAAACCAAATTTAATAACAAGCCCAGCACCTCTAATCCCCATTAAAAATAGCGATCGAAAGTTTTCGGTCTTGATAATCCTTTGGATTAACATCATGCGCATATATTTTTCTAATTATATAAACAAAGAATTAGGCTCCACCACCTAACCCAATCTAGCCTGTCTTATTATGAGATAACCAGATGTATGTAAAGCTTATAAAAAACGCAAACTTTGTGCGAGTCATACATTGTTTTTTTACATGTAAACATATCTCACCCAAACAAGAGAGAAAAAACGCCCCCCGTTCAAGAGTGCCGAAGTATGCCTATATAAAACGAAGCCTTAGCTTCAAAAATTTATGAAAATGGCAGGGGCACCAGGACTCGAACCCGGGACCTACGGATTTGGAATCCGTTGCTCTACCAACTGAGCTATACCCCTATTTACGAACCACCATATCACATATAAATATAGCGTGTCTGAGACTTTTAAACGAGATGATAATTTTTGTAAACTATTTAGAGTCCGAATTTATTTTTTCACTGTGTCATATAATAACGCAACCGCGCACCGTAGGGTAAAACGCATGCCTAAAACATGGCATACGGACAATCCATCCCCTTCCTGCCTATAAAACACGCTTGCGCAATGTTACGGGAAATCAATTCATTTTGAATATGCCAAACATATTGCACGCGTGATGTCGCATCCAAAAACAGCACAGACACAAGAACACCAAGAACCAAAGATGATGCGACAACCCCGGATACATCGGCAAGGGTTACGCTGCTTTTGGTATAACTTGTGGTCATCAGGATAACGACAAGAACACAGAAAAAAACATAGGATGCAAACATAAGCTGAAACGATATGCCGCCATACATCAAATAAGCCAGCAAACTGTCATTACCAAACACCTCAACCATCAATGCAACAGAACCGACGATCATCGCACCGAGCGACGCGACACCAACAAATGCCGCCGTTTTTTTGATTGATAAAGACACCACGCCATAGGGATTCATTTCATCGCATGTAAAATTAATCACCGGCAAAAACGAAATCACCATAGAGATCACAACAAACACCTGATAGAGCGCATATGTATATAGCTCAAAGAGATATCCAATAAACATGACGAAAACAAGCGGCACACTCCCCACAAATAAAGACAAACAAAAATCTATATATTTTTGGAATTCCAGATAGTTTTCCTCAGCTTGGAACATGCGTGTAATATACGCATAGGCATACCCGGCAGATGCAGAAAGTATAACCAGATTTATAAAAACAAATATGTTTTTAAAGATCACAAAGACAAATGTATAAAGACCCAAGGGACAATCATATAAATACCCCTTATTTGTTGCGACAATACCGGTATGATGACGATCACATATCACACGCCTGAACCCGATTTGTATCATATCCGAAATGAAATCAAAAAATGACGGCAACAAATAGATCAAAAAAGAAAACGGCAAATAGATCCCGATCAAAGCCACCAAAGATATTATTGCACGCACCTTCACCTTTCCGGCACCGATCACTATCAAACCCAATAAAATTGAGGCAATAGAAATAAACAACAACTCAACAAAGGGTTGGAAATAGACACTTTCGTTAAAAAGGAAGAATTTCTGTTGGAATGTAATCGGTGATTTAACCGCAACCATTTCAGGATCAACAAAACTCATCGGCGCGATCACCAAGATAGCCATCACAACATAAAGCCCCATCGCAATGATTTTATGCGCATGAAAACTCGGCGGCTTTTTACTCATCCTGAACGCTCCTCACACCGTCTGTATATTTGGGATGGAAAATAATATATACGGATTACTCCATAAGTATAGTACGCAATATTGTTACCCTGCATTTCTGCTTAGAAAAAATATTTTGTTTTCTGAGGAAATATGCAAAAGTGTCAGAAATAAAAAAGAAAAATGATGATAAAAAGAAAAAACAACAAGAATTCAAACCCGATGCTGTACGGCCTTCATGCTGTGCGTGAGGCATGGCTTAATGACGCGCGCGCCGTGCAGGCGTTGTATATCACCGCCCAAGCACAGCGGAGTTTTGAGAAAACTATCACCGAAGGGGTTAATCGCGGCCTGAGACGCCCGAAACCAACGATTGTAGACAATAACAAAATTGATAAAATGCTACCCAAAGGGGCCGTACATCAAGGCATAGCCCTTAATTGCTCTCAGCTTGAGGAAATGGATGAACGTGATCTGGCGATCCTTTATCATTTGGAAAAACGCGCCTTTATCACGATGCTTGATCAAGTGACTGACCCGCATAATGTCGGCGCCATCATCCGTAGCGCCAGTGCCTTTGGCATGGATGGCTTGATTATGCAGAAAAAACATTCCCCCGCCCTCGATGGGGTTTTGGCAAAAACGGCATGCGGCGGCATTGATCATTTAAAAATCGCCACAGCAACGAATCTCAGTCGCGCGATTGAAGAATTACAAGCTGGCGGATTTTTGGTCGTCGGGTTGGATGAACGCGCCGAGCACACAATCGATCAGCTACAAGAAATTGCGGACGCGGTGAATCGCTCCCCCAACAGTTCCGCACAAGGATCTAATAACAAACTTGCCGTTGGCGGAACGCCGCGCATGAAGACTCCTGAAAAAGTGGTCTTAGTTTTAGGATCAGAAGGCAGCGGCCTTAGACATAACGTCAGAGAGAAATGTGATTCTCTTATCAAGTTGCCAACACAAGGAGCCATCAAAAGCCTGAACGTCTCAAACGCGGCGGCGATTGCCTTCTATGTTGCCACCCAAACTGAATATACGCAGAAATAAAGGCTTATCGGTCATTTTTTATGCAAAATTTTGTCAAGATTAAAATTTTAAAGAAAATCATTTAATTTTTTTGACAGATCGACCCGCACCCTGTTAGTATTAAAAACAACAAAGACAAAAACCAATTAGGGGATTAAAAAATTACTCAGGGTATCGGAATAATTTCTTGCTGTATCGTCGTAATGTATGTTACGACTTACATCATGGAAAAAACACGAAAACGTGAGAAAATAAGAATTCAGACCCGAGCACATAAAATAAAAAATAAGCTCAGGTAAAGTGAAAACGGTTCAACCCGCTGCTGACGAAAGTCTCTGGTAGTTTCGTCAGCTTATCACCCCAAACTCAAAGGCCCTCAGAACTTGTTTCTAGGGCTTCTTTTTTGGGCGGATTTTAAAGGCTATCCAGCGCTGTCAAAAATGTAATTTATAAGAGTAATTAATGCTACCAATTAGGACAAAGAATACTAATACGACATCGAAGACGGATTTCGCCTTAACCGTATTAGAAAAAACCAATAACTCCGAAAGAGAGATGTTAATCGATTGGCTAGAATCGCTCTTGGACATTAGAAAATTACAAATTCCCAATAGAAAAAAAGCCGCCCTCGCAATCAAAGAAACTAAAAGCAGAAAGATAATATTCCCAATCATCAAAAAAATATCTTCAATGTTAAAAAGCAAATTATGGGATCAAAGGGGAACCGCTAGCCGCTTTGCCATCATTGGAACAAGCATAGGATTAAGTGTATTCTACGGTCAAAGCGCAGGCATCGCGGCCCTTGGTGGCGCCATAGGAGTTCCTCTCTGGGTAGTTTTGGGGGCAGGAGGGGCATACGCAGGCACAATTATAGAAGAGGCAAAAAAGCGAAACCACAATGACATTGAAGCAGAGTATATTATTGAAGACAGCAAAGATGATTACTAAAAAATCTCCTCAATATCCGCTTCGCTCAAAACGCGCCATTTACCCTCTTCCAAATCACCCATCTCAAGGCCGCCTGTTTGATAGCGATGGAGCGTGATAACCTCATTCCCGATTTCCTCAAACATACGGCGGATCTGCCTATTCTTACCCTCATGCAAAATCATAATCCCTTCGCGCGCACCTTCCGCGCTCCATGAGGCAGGCTTTAGTGGGGTATCCTCCGTTTTAATCATAAACTCACCTGATCCGAATAATTCCGTCTCATCCCCGCGCAAATCATCTCGCACGCTCACGCGGTAATATTTGGGCGCATGGCGTTTTGGATGGGTGATGCGGTGAATTAAATCACCATCATCAGTCATGATGAGTTGCCCGCTTGAGAATTTATCAAGCCGTCCTGCCATGGCGAATTTCGGCTTTCGCGCGGCGAATCGCTCGGGCAGCAAATCATAGACAATCTTATCAATATCCTTATGAGAACACGTATAGCCCGCAGGTTTATTCAACATAATCGTAAAAGGATAAAGCGGGTCGAGCGGTTCTCCGTCAAAAGTCACGCGCCCCTCCCGCACCCAGTCCAGATCCACCGACAGAGAGGGGTTACGCACGCGCTCCCCGTCAATTTCACACCATTCATTTTTAATGGCCATCGCCATTTCCTTACGCCCGCCATAGCCAAGGTTGGACAGAAGACGTTCTAAGCGAATTGATTTACCCATGCATACCTCGCACTCATAATGATGAAAATTCATACTACTATTAACTGTAACTCAGAAATAGACACAGTCTCTTTAGTCTGGCAAGCTCTATCTATGAGATTCATAATTCTAGCTTTTTTATTTGTCACATGCGTCACTACTCAAGCTTTAGCTTGTGGGAAGAGTGATAAAGATGCTGATTTTGAGGTGTCTGTTTATAAGAGAGCAAAAGGTATAAATTGTAGATATTTCAAATTTATATATCCTAAATCTATTGGAATTCATAAAGTAGACTTTGTTGAATTTTTTACAGATCAAGAAATCGGCGCTACCTTAAAGATTACAGAAGCAGGTGAAAACAAATATTCATCAGCAATCTGCATGAACGAAACATTTCTAGAGACCAGCAAAATTATTTTCACATTCATTACCCCTCACGAAGAAGAACTTAGAAAAAAGAACATTGTCTCATTCTGCGTTCCGAAAACTATAGAAATAAATAATCTTGCAGAATTACTTGTGGTTAAGGATGATGACGAAAGCAAATAGGCTACAGAAACCCTAGACATACCCGCGCGAGTCAGCCAAATTAATTTTCATGAGTGAAGAGAATGAACTGTTTTTAATCGATGGATCGGGATTTATTTTCCGCGCCTATTACGCAATGGCCTATTCCCGTCAGGCGGGCATGACCAACCCTGATGGCATAGAGGTCGGCGCGGTCTATGGTTTCACCAATATGCTGCTGAAAATGCTCAATGATTATCACGCGCCCTATATCGCCGTGATTTTCGACGCAGCGCGTGAAAATTTCCGCAATGAGATTTACGCCGATTACAAAGCCAACCGCGATGAAACGCCCGAAGATTTAAAACCGCAATTCCCGCTGATCCGTGAGGCGACTGAGGCCTTTGATATGCCCGCGCTGGAGGTTGAAGGATATGAAGCCGATGATTTAATCGCCGCCTATACCAAGCAAGCCGTTGAGGCAGGCAAGAAAGTGGTGATTGTTTCCTCAGACAAAGACCTGATGCAACTGGTGCAGCCGGGCGTGCGCATGCTTGACCCGATGAAAGCCAAATGGGTTGAGGAAGAGCAAGTCGTAGAGAAATTCGGCGTTACCCCAGATAAAGTTGTCGATGTGCAATCACTTGCGGGGGACAGCGTAGATAACGTCCCCGGCGTTCCCGGGATCGGCATTAAAACCGCCGCCCAATTGATTAATGAATATGGTGATCTTGAAACCCTGTTAGAGCGCGCAAGCGAGATTAAACAAAATAAGCGCCGCGAAAAACTGATCGAACATGCCGAAGATGCGCGCATTTCTAAAAAACTGGTCAAGCTGGACGAAAATGCGCCCGTGCCTGTTCCGCTCGCAGATCTTAAAACCCATGATCCTGATAAGCCCGAATTGATGGCGTTTTTACAAAAACACGCTTTCAATTCCATCATTAAACGTTTGGGCGGTGAAACCGTTGCACCCGCAAAACCAAAACAAGCGCAGAATGAGGGCGAAGCCCATATCGAACAAATCAGCCTGCCGCCCGTTGCCGATAATCAGTACACACTGATTAATGATGCCAAAACCCTGCAAAGCTGGGTCGAAGACGCCTACCAAACAGGTATTCTGGCGATTGATACAGAAACCACAAGCTTAACGCCCGCCAAGGCCGATTTGGTTGGTATTTCCATCGCCAGCACCGTTGGCAAGGCCGCGTATATCCCGCTCGGCCACGCTCAGGAAACTGATTTATTCGGCGCCGCCAGTGATGATGACACGCCGCAAATGGATAAAGCCGAGTGCCTTGAGATACTAAAGCCCCTATTAGAGGACGCATCCGTTATCAAAATCGGTCATAATATGAAATATGACTGGCAGATGTTTAAAAAAGAGGGCATCGCCCTAACGCCGTGCGATGATACGATGCTGATCTCTTATGTGCTGGACGGCGCAAGTCACAGCCATTCCATGGATAATCTGTCCATTATGTATTGTGATCACACCCCGATTAAATATGAAGAGGTTGCAGGCAAAGGCAAATCACAGGTGACCTTTGATAAGGTGGCGATCAAAGACGCCCTCACCTACGCCGCCGAAGATGCGGATGTGACCTTAAGGCTGTATCACACCCTCAAACCGCGATTGGCGCGCGAGAAAATGACGCGCGTTTACGAAACAATTGAACGCCCCCTGATCCCTGTGATTGCGCAGATGGAGCTGGAGGGCATAAAAGTTGACCCGCAAACATTGCATGACATGAGCGAAGATTTCGGTAAGAAGCTTGAAACACTGCAAGGCGAAATTCATGAATTGGCAGGGCGTGAATTTAACGTCGCATCCCCCAAACAGGTTGGTGAAGTTTTATTTGATGAAATGGGCCTGCAAGGCGGTAAGAAAACCAAAACAGGCAGCTACTCCACATCCGTGGATGTTCTGGAGAAGCTTGCCCTTGAAGGACATGAAATTGTTCAAAAAATTCTGGAGCATCGCGGCTTGGCCAAACTAAAATCCACATATACGGACGCCTTGCAAAATGAAATAAACCCCGCAACAGGGCGCGTGCACACATCCTATCACATGACAGGGACAAGCACAGGACGCTTGGCCTCGTCCGATCCAAACCTGCAGAACATCCCGATCCGCACGGAAGAAGGGCGCAAAATCCGCGAAGCCTTTATCGCCGATGCAGGAAACACTTTGATTTCCGTTGACTATAGTCAGGTTGAACTGCGCCTTGCCGCCGAAATGGCGAAAGTGGAAGCATTACAACAAGCCTTTAAAGATAATGTTGATATTCACGCCCTTACTGCTTCACGCGTATTTGATGTTCCCCTCAATGAGGTCACGCCCGAAGTCCGCCGCCAAGCAAAAGCCGTAAATTTCGGCATCATTTATGGGATCTCAGGCTTTGGCCTCGCAAAGCAGCTTGGCTGCCCGGTTGGTGAAGCCACAGAGTTTATAAAACGCTATCTCGCGCGCTTTCATGAGATTGAAACCTTTATGGATGAAACCAAGGAACAGACCAAGAAAGATGGCTATGTGGTCACGTTATACGGCCGTAAATGCTTTATTCCGGGTATTCAGGATAAAAACCAAATGCGTGTACGCGGTGCAGAACGCCAAGCCATTAACGCGCCCTTGCAAGGTACAGCCGCAGATATCATGAAAATCGCCATGGCGCGCATGCCTGCGGCACTAGAAAAGGCCGAATTATCCGCAAAAATGCTGCTTCAGGTTCATGATGAATTAATTTTCGAAGTCCCAGAGAGCGAAGTTGAAAAAACCTTATCCATCGTCAAAGAAACAATGGAAAATTCATTTAAAATCAACGGTGTAAGTATTTCCGTTCCGCTAGACGCAGAAGGCGGTCAGGGTAGCAACTGGGCAGAAGCCCATTAACAGCCCCATGCGTGCGTAAATAAAAAATGCACTTTAATGCAAAAAATATGCATTTTTAGTTGACATAATCAACCCTAAGTTTGTATAAGAAAATTGCGCCGGGCGATATGTTCCCCCACACACATGAACACCCCCGGCAGATTTATACCCGGAGAACGTAGAAATTCGGTAAATAAATTCAGTTCCCCACACACGGAAAGTTGAGGCCGTCCTCGGGTTTATCCTGAGGCGGTCTCGCTGTGTGGTAACAAAGGATCACTCCGCCTTAGATGCTAAAACGACCGTATTATCTTCTTTGCGCTGAACCAGAATTGCGATCCCCTTGGTGTTCTCACCGACCTTGGTTTCAAAAGTGATCTGCTTTGATGCGCCTTGCCAATCGCCCAAAAATTTCGCTTTTGAGACAACATTATAATAGGTCATACGCTTTCCTGCGTTGCCGCCATCACGCACGACTTGGGTTTTAGGCTTATCATATAAAAATGCCCAAATATCATAGGCACCTTCTGCGATATCAGGAAGGTTCGCACGATATACCGTTTTTCCGATACGCTCTATTTCAAATGGTGGAATAGAATGCTTCCGCACATTATTAAACGCCACCTGAATCGAGGCAGGAGAATAACCAATTGCATTTTGATCACCATTTACCACCATCTGCGGGGTAAATTTGGGCCCGACATTCAAGGTTTTCTCATAGGATTTTTGTCTGGCCGTACATTCCGGACGCGAAAAGGATGCCTCTTTTACGTCAAAATAATCGACATGACATGACAAGGCGATCACATGCGGATAATCGGCATAAGCCTTCATGAACCCATCCGCCTTGGGACAAAATGTACAGGCCTGCGTTGAGAATAGCTCCAGCACGTAATAGCCCCGCACATGCGGACTGGCAGAAATCACTTCCTCAGGCTGCGTCTGCGTCGTCGCGGCAGAAACAGCACCGACAGAAGGTTCCGTTAACGGCAAAGCCTGCGCCTGCACAACAGGAGGAGGCACTGCCGGCGGTACATCCTCTAGCGCATATGCGACCACAGGCGACGAAACAACCAAAAAAAAGCTAAGAAAAATTCGTAACATCAATATCCTATTTATAGGTTTAAATCGGTTCTTAACGTGTTTTAATACACAATAATAGTGGCAAGAAGTTGGCAGAAACCTTTTTAAATATACATAAAAACGACATACTTCCTGCAAGAGTGTTACAATAACCAATATTCAAGTGTGTGTGAATGCGTAAAAACCTAACAATAGATCGTGATGACGGAACTAAAATTCAGGCAGAATATTTCGTGCCTGAACCGGGCACGGCAAACGTCAAAGCGCCCTTGGTCATCATGGCACATAGCTTTCCCAAAAACCTAAGCGGAAAAGGTGAATTATTTGACGAACTTGGCGAAATGATAAGTGGCATGGGTGTGCGCGCTATGACGTTTGAGTACTCTCACAGTGTCAATGTCAGCGCAGAAGATCAAAAGTTTGATTTCAATACAGCAGCCAAAGATTTCGAGAGCATTTTAAACTGGGCCGCAGAAAAGAAACATCGTCGCGTTGCATTCATTACAGAAGGTCTGGGCGCCCCTATTGTATTCATGAATATGCCTGACAACGCCATGTTTACAATCCTCTGTTGGCCTGCCTTTGATTTACAACAGGTAAAAAATGAACTATTTAAAGCGCCGAAATATCAAGATGATTTGGATAGAAACGGATTTTTAAATGTTGCCGGTAATATAATAAGCAAAGAACTGCTTGATCAATTAGAGCATACTGACCTCACACCCTACCTTGATTTTGCATATAGCCCGACAATGGCACTTCATGGGGTTAAAGACACCGTATTCCCGATACAGCACCTTGATATAGCACGAGAAAAACTAATGGTGCCACGTTTTAGCATTACTTCTTTCGATGATGGGGAAGCCGGTCTGAAAAACCCAAAACACAAAAGCCTGTGCCTGCATCACATTCGTGAATTTATTGACAAGCATCAATACAGAGACCTATCTGACGAAGCCAAAGCTGAGATCAAGAAAAGCAGGCTAAAACTAGAGAATACTTTACGGGCAAAGAGCGAATAGTTCTCTTGACTTATCCTTCCTGAAATGTGTATAAACCCTCTACTTGCAAATATTGCAGTAAATCATGGTCTGGCGAACGACTCGACTGCCTCGGTCATGAACAGGTTAAACCCTATATTTTAAAGGAAAAAGAAATGTCGAAGATGAAAACGCACTCTAGTGCGAAAAAGCGGTTTAAAGTGACTGCGAAAGGCCGTGTGAAGTCTAAGAAAGCTTTCACAAGCCACATGATGATGAACAAGCCAAAATCAATGAAGCGTAAAGCACGTGGTCTAGACGTGTTACACGAAGCCGATGAACGCATTGTTCTACGTAACTTCATGCCCTATGACCGTAAAGGTAAAGGCAAAAGCAAACCTTATAACAAAGGGGAGAAGTAATCATGGCAAGAGTTAAGGGTGGCGCACGCGCGCACGCAAGACACAAAAAAGTTATCAAAGCAGCCAAAGGCTATTACGGACGTCGTAAGAATTGTTTCCGTACTGCTGTTCAGGCTGTTGAGAAGGCAGGTCAATACGCATATCGTGACCGTCGTAATAAGAAACGCGATTTCCGCAGATTGTGGATCCAGCGTATCAACGCGGCTGCACGTTTGCATGACCTAAAATATTCAACATTCATGCACGGCCTAAAGCTTGCCGGTATCGATCTTGACCGTAAGGTTCTTTCAGATATCGCTATCCGTGAGCCTGAGCAATTTGCAGCGATTGCAAAAGCATCCGCTGATGCATTGAAAAAAGCTGAGAAAAAAGCAGCTTAATTTTTCACTATAAGAATTATGAAGACAGCCTTTCTATGATATAGATAAGGCTGTTTTTTTATGGGGCGCATATGACAAGCAACAAACTCGCTATCTTTGACTGGAACGGAACCTTACTTGCCGATACGCGCATGGCGTGGATTGCATCTAATGAATGCCTGAAGTTTTACGGTCGCCCGCCAATTTCTTACGCGCAGCAACTTGAAACATTCGATTTCCCGATTATCCATTATTACAAGCGCAACGGATGTGACATCGATGAGGTATTGCGCACAAAAGACGAAGCCAACGAAATTTTCCAAACGGCGTATAACAACCTTGCTGACAAAGCGCGGACACGGCGCGGCACGCGGCAACTTCTACAATGGCTAAATGATCAAAATATCGATTGCATTATTCTGAGTAATTATATCGTAGAGCGCATCGAAGAACAGCTGGAGCGCTTAAAAATCCGCCATTACTTCTCACACATATCCGCTAATACCTGTAACGGCACCAGCATTTTAAATGCCACCAACAAGCTGGAGCGGATATCAGATTTCATGACCAAACGCGGCTATCACCCCGCCAATGCGTTTATTATTGGCGACAGTAAAGAAGAACCCGATATCGGCCGCCATATGGGCATTACATCTATCGGTATAACAGGTGGATGCATCAATGAAAAACGCCTGCGCGCCGCCAAACCAGATCACGTAATCGGCGCCCTGCCGCAGACAATCGATATTTTAAAGGATAAATGGGGCTTATAAGCCTATCGTGCCATCGCGACCCATTGTTCAATCCCTATTCCATAAGGATGTTTCGGATCATCGGAACGCACAATTATCGCCGTTACCAAAAGCCTTGAATTAGATCTTTTTGCACCCGACACGTAGGTCAAAACCATCGGTATTTCGACAACCCATTGAAATCTTCCGTCGACCGCTCTGCGGGATTGTATGATGGGTGCTCCTTTGGGCACGGCGGTTATATATTGCTTATTCACCTCAACCATTTCAATAATACGGCTACGCTCTAGGGCTTTTGAGAAACTCTTCCAACCCCTCTCAGTAAAATAATCAGACGACATACTTAAACGGGTTTTATAATCATTAAATCCAAAAGTCATTATGTCCGTGACCGCAAAAGAATACCACGCCAGTAAATAAGTCATTGGTAAATTGGGCTGATCAAAGGGAACATTCTGATCAAAAAACTCACTTACATCTGCTCGCGCGAGACTTCCTTCAATATTTTGCTCATAGCTCTCCAGACGTGACGCATTTCTTTTTTCTTGCCACTCAGCTCCTGATTGCTTGTATTTGTCTAAAGTTTCTTGCTCAGCCTTTTTCAAATTGGGAATACTAAGGGGATTATCCTTTTCCTGCATTTGCTTCCAACCGACCTGAAAAAGCAAGGCCGCGATCACGGCCAATAAAACCAAAATCCCACCTAAAAACACCTCTCTCGTCAGGTCATCTTTTTTTTCACTCATCGTTATCACCCCCTTTATTTCAACAAAACATTAAGCCACAATCACATAATTTTGTAAAACCCTTACAAAACCTCTTTATTTCCTACGCTATCTCGTGTTAAATCGCATCCATGATGACTGATATTGTTGATTTAAAAGAAGAGATTTCGAGCGAGATACAGGCCGCAAACGACCTGAAAGCGCTTGATGATGTGCGTGTTACTGTTTTGGGTAAAAAGGGGCGTATTACCGCCTTGATGAAAACACTTGGTAAGATGGACGCGGAAGAGCGCAAAACCAAGGGACAGCAACTCAACGCGCTAAAGGATGAAATTGCCGATTTGATCAAATCGCAAGAAGCCGCACTTAAAAAGCAAGAGCTGGATGCGCGCCTCGCGAATGAAACAATTGATATAAGCCTTGCGCCAAGGCCACAAGAAAAGGGGCATATCCACCCGATTTCCCAAACCATAGAAGAGCTGACAGCCATTTTCGCGGATATGGGATTTTCCGTTGCCGAAGGGCCGGACATTGAAGATGATTATTACAACTTCACGGCGCTCAACTTCCCGCCCGGTCACCCTGCGCGTGAAATGCAAGATACATTCTTCCTACCTAATGATGAAGAAGAGCAAGGCGAGCATATTAAAAAGCTGCTGCGTACGCATACATCCAGCGTACAGATCCGCCATATGAAGGAAAACCAGCCACCACACAAAATTATCTGCTTTGGCCGTACATACCGATCAGATTATGACATGACGCATACGCCGATGTTCCACCAAATGGAAGGGCTGATGATCGACAAAGCCACCCATATGGGTCACTTGAAAGGCTGCTTGCAGGACTTCGTCCGCGCGTTTTTCGAACTTGATGATCTGCGCGTTCAGTTCCGCCCGTCTTTCTTCCCCTTCGTTGAACCGGGCGCAGAAATGGACATTGCATGTTCACGCAAAGATGGCGGCCTTAAGCTTGGCGCGAATAAAGATGGCTCCGTTGATAGCTGGATGGAAATTCTTGGCTGCGGCATGGTGCACCCGAATGTCCTGAAAAATTGCGGACTTGATCCGGAAGAATATCAAGGCTTTGCTTTTGGTATGGGGATTGAGCGCATGGCGATGCTGAAATACGGTATTCCTGACTTGCGCACATTCTACGAGAGCGACGTCAGATGGTTAGAGCATTACGGCTTTGATCCGCTTGATCGCCCAAATAACGCAACAGGCGTTAAGGGATAAGGGGCGGACATATGAACCGCCTTGTCATTCGCCCCCTGAAATTTGATGATTTCCCGAAATGGCTTCCGCTATGGGATGGTAATAACCTTGGTCACCGCGACGAAGCCGTTACGGCCGAAACATGGAGCCGCATTTGCGACCCCGACAACACCCAAGTCAACGGATTATGTGCAGAATTAGGCGGCGAACTTACAGGAATGCTGCATTACATCCTCCACCCCACCACAGGCAGTATTAAACCCGTCTGTTATATGCAGGATGTGTTTGTATCACCTGATTACCGACGAAAAGGCATCGGCAAACGTTTGGTAAACGAACTCACTGTCATCGGGCAAAAAGAAAAATGGACGCGCATGTATTGGCTGACCCAATTCGGAAACGTCGAAGCAAAAGCAATGTATGAAAACTTTGGCGTAAAGCTGGACTTTACGCTTTATGTTCTTCCGATCAGTTAAGAAAATTGGCTGAATACCGCCGCGCCTTACGCGCTCATTGTACCGTTAAACGCCATATTATTGTTCTCATTGTTGTAACCGATCTTATCCAGAGCAGCCATAGCATCCAGGAACGGATCAACCATCGCAACCTGCGTCGGATCAGGATCAGATGCGGAAGAAAAACCATCAGACAAGCCGGAACCGTCAGAAAAGGCATATAAATCGCCATCTTCAGATCGAACAGGCTCACCGGTTGCAACACCCGAAACTTCGTATGTTACAGGGCCGCCATTTGGATTTGTTACATATCCCTTATCTTCTTCAAACTCTACCGCAGTCACCTCAACCGTCTGATCAACGGCATCCTCTACAGTCACTTCAGCATTTTGATCAACACCGGCATCCGGCGCAGCACCATCAGAAACATCAATCGCATCAGGCTGTATGACAGGCACAGTCGTTTCAGTATCACGCGCATCTACTGAGGCAACCTCAACATCTGCGCCACCGTCCAAATCAGCACCGGACTCGGCATCAGCACCTGCATCCGCAGCTTCCTGAGGCGCCAAGTCAGGGTACACTTTGGCTAAATCAACACCGGCTTCATTTGCCGCATAAATGCGCGCATCTTCTTTTACCTGCGCCGCCATAGCGCCCATTTGTTCAAAAATAGGGCTTGTTCTTGCGTGCCAATCCTCATGAGAGGATGCATCCTCCCCCAGTTCCGCCTTAATGTCATCAATTTGCGCATAAAGCGCCTGCATTTCGGGACTATCTGTCAAACTTTGAGACGCGATATCCATCGCTCTGTTTTCAATCTCAAGAGCAACCTCTTCCGTTACCTCGCCTTCCGCAGGTGGTGTTTGTGTTGCACCCCCACTTTGCCCCATAGCCAAGGCAGAAGAGATTTCATCGAGTGTTACACCGACCAATGCGCCCATGTCACCTTGTTCAATCGCCTGCTCACGCCTTAATGCCAAAGCATCTGCTTGAGACATCTCTTGCTCTTGAAGGATTCTTTGCTGCTCATTTAACAACGCAATAGACGGATCTGTCGGCGCACTGCCATCAGCAGGCGGCGGCTCAATATCATTGAGCATAGTAGCAACGAAATTTGCAGAATCACCATCAGAATTGCGCACAGCCTCAAGAACTTCTGCATTTCCTGCATCGGTCAGCGCCGCCTCACCCATAAGGTCACTCATGTTCCCTTCCAGATGTGTGGCCAATGCCTCAACCGAACCATGCTGTTCCAGCAATGAATCATATTTATCCTTAATCATATCAATAGGATTAGGCCCGCCTGTTTCTGCAGCAACCCCATCAGCGGCCAATATAACCTTACCCGCCTCAGTGAGTTCATTACCCTCCATGATTTTTATCAAGCCATCTTCATTCTCAATAGAACCAGGCCTTAAATCGAGATCAATAACCGGCTCCGTCGGCGCGACACCCGGCTCAAACGTATGCGTAATAACTGTGACAGTGATGTCATTAACCTTAGAAGGATCAATCCCCAAAGCCTCAGCTTGCTCAGCAAAAAAATCATTACTGTCAAAGCGCGCTTCTGCATAAGCCGCGGAATCTTCACCGGCAGCGGTCAATAATTCGATATGCTTATCTGCAACCGCCTGATTCATACGACCGTCAGCGACAGCCTGATCAAATTGCTCCTGACGGTGCGCAATCAGACCTTCAACGCCGCCATGCTGCTCCAAAGCACGGGCATGCGAATTTTCAAGAAACGGCTTAATTGATTCACTATCCCCATCCATAACCGTAACATTTACGTTTCTATCCGCGTCACGGTACATATCCTTATCTTCGTTATCACGCAACAATTCGAGCATGATAAGCAAATCAGTCAGCTCTGCACCGCGTGCAGTCTGAATTTGCGCTTCTTGTTGTTGTAAAAGGATATCCTGAGGGGATGGACCAGCATCGGTCGCTACGTCTTCTTCCACTTCACTTACTGTACTTGGCTCTGCCATCACTTAAACCCGTTTTTTAATTATTTTTGTATACTCGATAACCCTATCACATCATAAAGTTTCAAGGCAAATTGTTTGCAAAGATTCTAAAGGCTGTAAAAACACAAGAAAACCCTTGGAAAATGATGTGTTTTGGGCTTAGATAACCGCTTGAAAAACAAACCATAAGCAATTTTAAAGATAATACGATGAAATTCACAATTAACTGGCTCAAAAAACACCTGGATACAAACGCAAGTGACGAAGAAATTTGCGACCGCCTGACCAATATCGGTCTGGAATTAGAAGAATATGAAGACAAAGCCGCAGAATTTGCACCGTTTAAAGTTGCGTATGTGGAATCGGCAGAAAAACACCCTGATGCGGATAAACTGAAAGTCTGTAAAGTCAAAACAGATAACGGCATCATTCAGGTGGTCTGCGGCGCGCCTAATGCCCGCACCGGTATGAAGGGTATTTTCGCCCCTGAGAAAACATATATTCCGGGCCTTGATGTAACATTGAAAAAGACAAAAATTCGCGGTATTGAGTCGAGCGGTATGCTGGTATCAGAGCGTGAAATGTGCCTATCCGATGAGCATGAAGGCATCATCGAAGTTGACGATAAATATGAAGTCGGCACGCCAATGGCAGATATTTACGGCCTGAATGAAAAAGTCGTTGAAATCGGCCTGACACCAAACCGCGCTGATTGCGCAGGTGTGCGTGGCATTGCCCGTGACCTATCCGCAGCAGGCCTTGGCACATTGAAAGATCACGATGAAAGCGCGGTCGAAGGCACATTCAAATCCCCGATCAATGTCAAAATCGAGGATACAGACGGATGTAATGTCTTTTATGGGCGTTATATTAAAAACGTTAAAAACGGCCCGTCCCCTGCATGGCTTCAAAATATGCTAAAAGCCGTTGGCTTACGCCCGATTTCTGCGTTGGTTGATATCACCAATTTAATGACAATGGATTATGCGCGCCCGCTTCATGTTTATGACGCGGATAAGGTTAAGGGCGATATCGTTGTGCGCACGACAAAGGCAGGCGAAACACTGGATGCACTGAATGATAAAAGCTATACGCTAATCGATGGTGCATGCGGCATTACAGATGATAGCGGCGTGATCGGCCTTGGCGGAATTGTAGGCGGCACATCAACAGGCTGTGAGGATGACGTACAAAACGTATTTTTAGAATCTGCATATTTCAACCCCATGCGCATTGCCCGCGCGGGACGCGATTTAAACGTGCCAAGTGATGCGCGCTATCGTTTTGAACGCGGCGTTGATCCTGAATTCACAAAAGTTGGTTTGGAAATGGCCACGCGCCTGATCCTGGAACTATGCGGCACTGAAAGCTCAGAAGTCAGTGAAGTCGTCAAAGCAGGCGATGAACCTGAGTGGAAACGCACGATTGAATTCGATCCTGCATTCACGAAAAAGCTTTGTGGTGTTGACGTGCCTGCAGAAGAGCAAATCTCAATCCTGCAAAATCTTGGTTTCGAGGTTGCAGAAAATGGCAACGGCCTAAGCGTATCCCCACCGTCATGGCGCGGTGACGTTGAAGGCGCAGCAGATTTAACCGAAGAAGTCATCCGCATATATGGTTTTGATAAGATTGAACCTGTATCAGTGCGCGGTAATAAATCCGTAACCGCATCCGCAGAAACATTAAACCTAAGCCGCGCCAGAACTGCGCGCGCGGCGATGGCCTCTGCGGGGTTAAATGAATGCGTGACATGGTCATTCATGCCAAAGGGCTTGGCCAAACATTTCGGATCAAACGATAATGCGGCGCTAACGCTCAGCAATCCGATCAGCTCAGAACTTGATCAAATGCGCCCGTCTATCCTTCCGAACCTTATCGAAGCGGCAGGCAAAAATGCCGATCGCGGTTTTGCCAATGTTGCGCTGTGCGAAGTCGGCCCCGTTTTCAGATCACAAAAATCTGACGGGCAAGATTACATGGCGGCAGGTTTGCGCGCAGGCGAGAAAGTATCACGCCATTGGGCACCAGATACGGCAGAGCGCGCAGTTGATGCATATGACGCGAAGGCCGATGCCTTAACGGTTTTGGCGGCATGCGGCGCGCCTGCAGAAAACGCGCAAATATCACGCGATGCGCCTGAATATTACCACCCTGGTCGCTCTGGTGTGCTGCGCCTTGGTAAAAACATCATCGCGCAATTTGGTGAAATTCACCCCGCCATTTTGGATGAAATGGGGATCAAAACACCAATGGCAGGCTTTGAGGTATTCATTGAGAATATCCCCGCCGCGCGCAACAAAGGCACAGCGAAAAAACTGCTGGAGCTTTCGCAGTTCCAGCCCGTATCCCGTGATTTTGCCTTTGTTGTTAAAGACGAGGTGAGCGCCGAAGATCTGATCCGCTCTGCCAAATCCGCGGATAAAAAGCTGATCGCCGATGCACACGTCTTTGATGTATATAAAGGCAAAGGCATTGATGAGGGATATAAGTCACTGGCGTTGAACATCACAATCCAGCCCGTTGCCGAAACATTGAGCGAGGAACAGCTTGATGGCATCATGAACAAGGTGATCGAAGCCGTTTCCAAAAAATGTGACGGCGTTTTACGCGGGTAAATCCATCATGAATCAGGAGCAATTTCACACACGCGCCCTGAGCGCGGCAGATGTTGATGCGTTCAAAACGCTTCGTATGCAAGCCTTGGCCGAGTTTCCTGAATATTTTCTGGATACCGTAGAGCAAGGATTAAAGCGCAGCACAGATGAATGGCGTGCCTATTTGGTCGGCGATAATAAACGCATCTTTGGCCTGTTTGATCGCGATAGCTTAATCGGCATTGCCTCAATCTTTCAGCCTGATGAAAGTCAGCCTCACATTGCACAATTTGCCATGGGCTATATCGCGCCTAAATATCGCGGTAAGGGGCTCTCAACACTTCTTTATAAAGCGCGTATTGATTGGGCAATGAATGAAACAGATTACACTGTGCTTAAAATCAGCCACCGCAAAGGCAACGCCGCCTCACAAAAAGCGGTACTGAAAAACGGTTTTACCTATATTGAAGATAGAAAAGAAAATTTCGGGGATGGCTGCGTTGACTGGAGCTGTAAGTATGAGCGTATAATAGAACGTTAAAACAACGCATATAGACAAACCCGAATGAAAGAAATAAGTAATGAAAATTCTAAAGTTCTTAATGGCTTTCAGTCCTATGTTAGTTATGCAGCCAGCATTAGCGGAACAAAGAAACGAACAAATTCTAAACTGTATGGAGCCATTGGGTCATCACCGAAATTATAGAATTTATACATGCCCCTTAGGAGGAGAAAAGTTTGAAGCACTATCTTTAGGCACGCACTCCAAATTCGGTGGACACCTTGATTGGGAACCCGTTTCGTACATGGATTTCCCTACACCTCTGGCCATCTGCCCATCAAATGGCTTCATCATTTCGAAAAACGATTACACTGATGACGAATTGAAGAACATTCAAATCATTATAGAATCTGAAGCATACAAAACTTTGTATGAAGGAAAACATGCGAGTTATTATCTATTTGCAAAACTTCAAGAACTACGACAAATACCCGATATTGATTTATGGTGGCTAACACTTCAGGCAACTTGGGAAGCAGACAAATGTGGCGATCGGAAAAAATATAAGATGTATGTTTTGGAAACTATTAAAGAAGGCAAAAAGTCTCTTGAAACTTTGAACGAAGATGATAACAAATTTTGGACATTGAACATTGTTATTCCCAATCTTTACAGGCGCCTTGGTGAGTTTGAAAAGGCACAAAAATGGCTAGAGACGTTTGGTGATAAAACCCCAAAAGAAGATGAGATATTCTCAATAGATTACTTCAAAAGAGCCATAGAAACACTTACGGAAGAGATTGAAAAAAATAATACAAAGCAAGTTAAAGTAAAAAGACCACCCCGAAAAGAAATCCCAAATCCACAATCAGATGCTTTTGTTTTCGATGTAGACGAGTTTGAATATAAAGGCGATGAAAATTAAAGAGATAACCTAATCACGCACCACCTCGTTTTTCCATTTCCTCCGCGACGATATCTTTACGACTGAGTTTGCCGATCATCGTTTTGGGTAACGGCTCATCACGGAATTCAATTTCCTTAGGGATTTCCATGGGTGAGATTTTCTCTTTCAAGAATTCTTTTAAGTCAGGAACGCTGAGCTCTCGCCCTTCACGCACCTTAATCCACGCCTTAACAATTTCGCCGCGCTGCTCATGCGGCAATCCCGCCACAATACATTCCTCAACGCTTGGATGCTTATAAATTGCTTCTTCGACATTACGCGGATAGACATTATATCCGTTTGTGATGATCATATCCTTTAAACGATCAACGATAAAGACATAGCCATCCTCATCCATAATTGCGATATCACCCGTATGAAGACGCATATCCCCTTCGCCCGTATCACGCAACGTATCCGCCGTGGCATCAGGCTTATTCCAATAGCCCTTCATCACTTGCGGCCCGCGAATACACAGCTCCCCGCGTTCCCCCAAGGGCATCGGCGTCACTTTATCTTCGCGGTCAACAATTTCCACAATCGTGCCCGGTATCGGCATACCAATAGAGCCCGGCTTGTTCTCTCCGTTCACAGGATTTCCGCATGCCACGGGGGAGCTTTCGGTTAAACCGTACCCTTCAATCACGATACAGCCTGTCTTTTCCTCAAATTTACGCTTTACCTCCACAGGTAAGGGCGCACCACCTGAAATACAGGCTTTAATGGAGGAAAGATCGTATTTGCTACTCAGCGGAGAAGTATTAATCGCATTATAAATCGCGGGAACAGCAGGTAAATAATGCGGCTTTTTCTTATCAATCGCCTTCAGCGCGTCTTTTAGGTCAAAACGAGGCAGAGCAATAATCTCCAGCGCGTTGATCACACTGAAATTCATAACAACCGTCATCGCAAAAACATGAAAGAACGGCAGGACACCCAGCATTCTGTCCTCACCAATTGTCACTCCCGGAAACCATAATTGAGACTGCACGGCATTTGCATATATGTTTTTATGCGTCAGCATCGCCCCTTTTGGCTTACCCGTTGTACCGCCTGTATATTGAATAACGGCGATATCCTCTTGTGTATCGACATCAGGCTCTACAAACGTGCCATCATTATTTGTGACATCATTGAAATAGACAATACGTTTGTCATCCTCAATTTTTGCCATCTCCGTACATTTAAAAATCGGAAATAACATGTTTTTCGGAAACGGCAAGATTTCTGTAAATTTGCAAACAACAATGCGGTTAAGGCGGGTCGCACTTAACATCTTTTCCATTTTTTCGTGCAGCATTTTCAGATCGACGGAAATAACAGTCTCTATTTCACTGTCCTCTATCAAATGCGCCAGCTCTTCTTCAGCATAAAGCGGGTTAAGATTAACAACCGTTCCGCCCGCCATAAGAATACCATAGTAGGATATCAAGAAATACGGGGTATTCGGCAGGAAAATCCCAACCTTATCACCCTTATTAATCCCCATACCCTGAAGACCCTTCGCGAATTTTTGTGCTAATTCATAAATATCGCGCCACGTATTCTTTTTTCCTAAAAAGTCAAAGGCAGGATTTGATGGATATTTTTCAGCCGTCTCCCGCAGCATAGAAAAGACCGGCTTTGGCTCTATATCTAGCGTCCAGTCGATACCGTCAGGATAATGTTCTGTCCATAAATAGTTGTTTTTAGTCATTAAAAACCTATGTGCATTTGTACAAGTATATCACAGAGTTTAAGGAGAGAATAGAATTTCTCGCACCCCCTCGACAAACAGTTCACGCCCCGCAATAAACACCGACAAATATGCTGCACTTTAAAAAGGGGCTGGATTTTCTGTAAAAAATAGGGCATCCTGAATGTGGAGTTTTCCATACTCCGTCCACTCGTATAACTATTCAGTTAAGTACCCCACTAAGTAAAAAGGCGTTCAATGTTGCAGAATAACGTTCAAAACTCCTCCTCACCACAAGAAGATATTTCTCTTGCTACCCTTCACCTCAAATGGTTTAACGGCGCCAAAGGCTTCGGCTTCCTCGTGCCCGAAGATGAATCCTATGATGCCTTTCTTCATATAACCACACTACAACAGGCCGGCCTGCATTCTATTGGCGAAGGCGCCATATTAGTCTGTAAAATCTTTAACGGCGACAAAGGACGACAAGTCAAAGAAGTTGTAGAGGTCTTGGACAAAGGCGCAATGAACACAATGCCTGAAATGGACGAAGAAACCGGCACAGTGACCATGGGCGGCCTCGTAAAATGGTACAAGCCCGAGAAGGGCTTCGGCTTTATCATTCCTGATGATGGTATGAAAGACGTGTTTATTCACAAAACTTTGCTTGATAAGCTCGAAATGGAAAGCTTAGAAGCCGGTCAACGTGTACGTGTCACATTAAAGATGGTAGACAAGGGCCGTGAAGCCGTAGATTTACAAATATCACAATAAAATCAGCATATTAGAAAACCCTAATTTCTGTATATCTTGTCTATCACGATAGTTTTAAGTTTCATAAAATTTTAACTAAATTTATGATATCGTTAAATTGATAAGTTTTCGAAACTTTTTTTATGGGTTTTTAATGGTGAATAAAAAGTATAGCGGTTGCGCACTGCGAAAGCTAAGACGTAGCCTTTCAAATGAAGATGGCGTCACCTTAATTGAGGCGGCAATAGGCATGGTTCTTTTGGGCCTTCTTGCTATGCCGCTTATTCTGGCGAAAAAACAAGCACTTATTTCAGAAGTGCGCACTATGAATTACGGCGCCCTCACCGATGCTAAGAACGGAATAAATCAATTCTTTGCCAGTGGAAATGGCGCCTACCCATGCCCTGCCAATCTATTCTTAAGTGAAAATGACGCAGATTTCGGAATGTCCAGCGACTGCACATTTGCAAACGTCCTTGAATGCACGGACCCAAGCTGGAAATTGGCTATAAATGGCGGGATTTGCAAAACAGATAACACCGCAGATGCCATTATCATTGGCGCACTGCCATTTGCTACTGTAAAAATGCCGCAGGGCTTTGCTCTCGATTATTGGAGCAATAAGATAATATATGCTGTCACTCACAAGCAAACAGACGTTGCAACCTATGTAAATGGCGCAGGTGAAATCAGGCTGCTTGCCGCTGATGACCCTATTAGCGTCGCAAACGGCACAGATGACGGGGTTCCTGACCTCGTCACAACAAAATATGATTTAGTCTTACTCTCCACCGGGTTAAACGCAAGAGGAGGCTACAGTAAGGACGGAGTAGAAATAACAGCTTGCGGTAGCGCCTTAAACGGATATGACTTTGAAAATTGTAATTTCGACAATACATTTATGATAGACAGAGATCCCGGTAATAATACTGCATCCCTACGCTCTGAAGTTGCAGGTGTGAATTATTACGATGACTGGGTTCTTGCACAGGAAACACCCCCCGTTGCGACATGGTTCCAACACGAAGATAATGCAACATACCCAAATGATTATGTTTTAACCCTATCAACCAAAATTGGTATCGGAACGACCACTCCCGGTGATGACGACAACACGGTATCACTGGATGTTATCGGCCCAATTCGTGTTCAATCAGATTCAGGGGTCGGGGGGCGCGTAAAGTCTGACAGTATTTGTAACAATTCAGATTGTTTCGACCCGCACATTATCACTGAGATTTCACCGGACATGACCTGCGCCGCCGGATCTTCTGCAAGTTACACCTTTGACAGACCGATGACTGAGCTATCTGCAAGCAGTGTAAAATGCACCTCATTAGAACAAGATAGCGGCGGCACATTTGGTGATGACAATATGCTTAGGGTCGACACTTCAATATTTGCACCAGGCAATTGCCCAGTGGGTGAGCGCATTATTGGTTTTGATGCAACGGGAGCTATAGTATGCGCAATTCAATAAAAACCTTTCTTAAAAAAGAAACAGGGTTCTCTCTGGTAGAAATAGCGATCGTCCTTCTTATTTTAGGATTGATGATCACGCCGGCCATCAATATGTATCATCAATACAGGGTCGAAAAAGACTGGAATGAAACAGAAGATAACATTGACTTGATCGCACTCGAACTTGGCGGTTACAGAGCTATCGCGGGACGATTCCCATGCCCTGCCCCTACAGACGCAGTACCGGGCGATTTTGAATATGGCCATGAATTCGATGATTGCCTTAATTTGGCTCCTCCTGTCAATTCATGTGCAAATGGCCTTTGTCGTTACAATAACCCTGAATCAGGGCGTGATGTGGTTATCGGATCAGTTCCATTTAAAACCCTCAATTTACAAGAATCTGAGTCCTATGACTCTGCACTTGCGCGCATAAGTTATGCCGTCACCTTAAACCTGACAGACAACACAACATTTGACATTAATGGGGGCGGGATTGCCGTTGTCGATAAGATAGACCCGACTCTTTCCTTAGTCTCCCCTAATTCTTCGGCGCATTTTGTTGTCATTGCACACGGTCATAACAAAGCCGGCGCGTATTCAAGACAGGGCGCCATTATAAACGCCTGTAATACAACGAGCTTAATCGAACAAGAAAACTGTGACGATGATGCCGTGTTTATTTCAGGTGAGTATGATCTGAATAATTTTGATGATTTGCTGACTTTCTACACGCCTGTAGAACCTTCGGAGTGGCAAATTTCACAAGCTCAACCAACTGCCATCACCTTAAAAAATACAAACAGTATGGCCGTGGGCGCAAATATCGGTCAAGACCTCAGCGCTGCTGACACAACAACAGTCTTGCAAATCGGTGCTGATTCAGGCGCTGTCCGTTCTGCCGGTCGTGTGGTAACAGACCGCATATGTGAATATGGGGCGTTAACGAATGGCGACTGCTTCGAACCTCGATTACTCGCCGGATCTCTCACATCTGACGGAACACGTCTGGAAGATACAACAAACCCGGGCAGCGGCATTAGTTGTTATGATGGTGCTGGTCAAGATGAATATATGATGGGTATAGCCAACAACCAACCCCTTTGTACCGATGAAATTTATGCACAATGCCCCGCCGGCCAGTTCATGGACGGTGTCGATACAGATGGTAATATTGTTTGTATTGGCGCAGCAGATGATCGCTGTTTCCAACAAAATGTAACGGGCTTTTGTGGTGGATCCTTCAATATCGGTGATATCGATAACGGCACAAACCCCGGCACGGCAAGTGGCTCTTTCCTAACAGAATTCGAAGGCGAATGCCGGATGATCACGGATTACAACGCTGCCTATTTCGCGACACAAATCGCGGGCATGAGTTCTTACGGGCAGGTGCAAGGACACATTAACAGTCTGAATGGCGGCCCCCGCAATGTTGTTACCTGCGCCAGCGGAAATGATTCACAGGTTCGAAATGCCTATCGCTGTGATTCCGGTACATTTAATCTGATACGCGCGCATGAAAAGAAAAACCCTAATCAAAGTTTTCCTGCCAACCTGACAACTACCGGCTCTTCATGGCCTGCAGAAAACGGGTATAACGGCAGTGACCCTCACAACAACAATTACTATCACGATTGCTGGTGTCGTGAAGATTACCGCGTACAAAGTCTGTCATGCCCTGGCGGCCTGTCAGGGGTGCGCGTTCGTGTTCAAAAACATAGATGCCCACAAACAAGTCATGTTTGGGAAACCGTTTACCAAACCGACCAATTCTGCGCCTGCTCCCCCGGAACAACAACAACCAACCAAAGCTGTAATTCATATTATGATGAAGTTAACGGCACAACAGGCACAACCGGCCTAACCGGCACAGTGACCAAAACATATGATATTAACTGTGTTGCAGGGGTACCTGTCACTGACCCGACCCCAAGTGACATCGATGACGATAGCTGTGCATGTGCATCAAACTCACAAATTGTAAACAGAACATATTGCCCGTTCGGAACCACCAACAGTTGGTCATGGCCTGGCGGTTCGGAAACAGGCGTCGAAACCCTAAGCACGCAAACTTGGATTTGCCCCACAAGCACTAGCGGAGGCCTTCCTGACCCGGGCTTCTGGGGACCAGTCACACCATACAGCCCGATTCCGGCGTGTACATGTGATCCGGGCCTTGACGATATCGAAGTCGAATCATGCCCTGCAGGTCTGGAAGGAACAGGAATTGTATACCGCAAAGAATGGGATTGTACATTAAACGGTGGCCTTGGCGGATGGGAAGATCAGGCCGATTGGGACTTGATTGCCAATAATTGTAACGGCTGTGTATGGCAAGCACCGGCAGGCGCACCAAGTCTGGAAGAATACGCCTACGGAAGTGAGAAAGGGTCAAATTGTAGCTGTGGATCAAGCGCAGCCGCCTTCTGCCATGACTTTGCCGGCGGTGGTCAATACAGTGTATGGACAGGCTGCCCCTGTGTCGTACAACCATAAAAAGGAAGTAATATTGTGACTTTTTTTAAAAATAAGATCATAAATGAACGTGGCTTTACCATGGTTGAAATCGGGGTCGTCTTACTGATCTCCGGCATGACAATGCTCGTCGCTGCAAATTTTGTTAAGCAATACACAGTCAGCCTGAAACACGAAAAAACGCTTGAACACTTAAAATATGCTCAAGACGCTCTGGACGAGTTTTTCGGCCTGAATGGTTTTTACCCCTGCCCCGCTGACCCGACACTGGAGGCAGATGACGCCAATTACGGCCGCTCAGTTTGCAGAAACTACGCAGACGCGGCATTTGATCCTGACAACTGCACGAATGTACCGCTAAACATAGTGTGCACAACCAACTCCAGTCGTGACGGAGATCTGAACGGAAGCAATGATGTCGTTGTGATGGGGGTGTTGCCGTTTAGAACATTATTTGAGGGTGTCGTTGATACACCTTTTTACGAATATCATCGCCTTGACGGCTATAGCATGCTCCTCAGTTACGCAGTAACAGAGCACATGACAAATAACATCACGCATAACTTGATTAACCCCGCCAGCCCGAATATGGGCGCGATCAGAGTGGAAGATGAAAATAACCTAAGCGTGGTAACACCTGATGATTCCGCACATTTCGTAGTTTTTTCACACGGCGATAACAAACGCGCAGCGTACTCTGTTTCAGGTGATATGCATGGTGACTGTATGGTTGCCTCTGTTGCGCCACCAGGCCCGCCTGCACCTACGCCGCCGGGTCCGTCAGGCGGTTCGATTGAACCGGAAGTTGAAAATTGTGACAGGAATGATGCGATCTTCATGCAAGGCATACGCTCTATGGCGGACAATGATGACTATAATGATGACATTCTGTTTTATACCGCCACCGGACATAAGTCTCTTTGGAGACGCTCACTTGCAAGCCCCGCCGGTGAATCCCATATTTACAACACTAATGTTGGTAATGTGGGCGTAGGAACAGACGTACCTTCGCACCTCTTGCATGTTGTCGGCGACCTGAGTGCAGAACTCAGCCTGATTACAAGAAACAGTGCAGTCTGTAACCAAAATGAAACGGTATGTCTGGACCCTGACGCGATCGGCGGATCGGGAACAACGTGCCCTGTTGGCCGAGTTGCATATGCCTTTGGTGATAATGAGGTAAAATGCAGAGATGTTGATTGGACACCCATCAACGCCACCTGCCCGCTTATTGACCACGACGGAAGTGGGGCAACCCCGCCGGAGCAAACATTTCTGCGCGGATTTTCCAATCAAGGCGCGCTATATTGTTGCCATGAATTCGGCACGTGCGTCCTACAGCCATAACAGGCAAAACATTATATCCGAAACAATAAAAAGCCACCATATTGGTGGCTTTATGCTTTGAAGTATAAACAGATATTCTTCTGATTTTTACACTAGTTTGAAGCAGCTTTCTTCGCCAAAGCGGCCTTAACTTGCTTAACTTCTTTGTCCGCACTAAAGATACGGTTACGTGTCGCAGCTTGATAAGCAATCTTCGCATGCTCTTCGCAATATGGTAATCCGGGCATGGCATTCTCACCACAAAAACCAAAGTCACTATGCTTAGGGTCGCCGCAAGGCCAACGGCACATACGTGGCTTCAGATCCATAAGGTCATAAAGCTCACCATTTTTCACACGCTCACGTGTAACAGACTCTATTTCTGAAACAACTGTTTGTGTCTCTTTCTGAACCGGTGCTACGGAAACCTTTTTAACAGGCTTTCTTTCAACATTTCTGTTCGCTGGCTTCTTGTTTTGCTGGATCGGTGATACACGGTTAGATAGTTTTAAACGATGGGCTTTTCCGATTACGGCATTTCTGGTAACTCCACCTAATTGCTTCGCAATTTCGGCCGCAGTATGCCCTTCCCCCCAGAGCTTTGTTAACAAAGACACACGCTCTTCAGTCCAACTCATGTAATACCTCCAGCTTAATATAGACGCACGGTCAAACCATGCCTAAAGCATTGATTTGCAACACGTTTTTCAGATTTTCCAAGTAATAACCTAATGTATCAGGAACTATGCCGCCGCGCCAAGTGATAAAAATAAAAAAAATTCTTTATCCACATACAGCGCATTTTATCGGTTTATCATTTGACTTTAATACGCAAAAAATATAAGCCCGCTTATCGCCCGTCTCGAGGTATATCAAGACCGAACATCTCATAATTTTCCGCGCGTTCTGACCAGTTTTCTTGCACCTTAACAAAGGTTTTCAAATGCACACGACCGCCTGTTATATCTTCCAAATCCTGTCTGGCGGCCTGTCCGATCATTTTTATTTTACTGCCGCCCTTGCCTAGAATAATACCCTTTTGGCTATCTTTCTGAACATAAATAACCTGAGATATTTTGGCACTTCCGTCATGCTGAACATCCCAACTTTCTGTCTCAACAAACACAGAATAAGGAATTTCCTGATGAACCAAATCATAGATTTTTTCACGCGTAATTTCGGCGGCAACCAACCGCATTGGCATATCGGTTATCTGATCCTCAGGATATAACCACTCCCCCTGCGGCAAAATAGATGCCAGATAATCCGCAAGGTCAGGCACACCTTTCTCCTCAAGCGCACTCACCATAAATGTGGCCTCATAGGGAAAGGCATCATTCATTTCTTGTGCGGCGGCCAACAATTTCGGCTTATTTAAACGATCAACCTTATTTAGCACCAGAATAACTTTACTCTTATCAATGCCTTGATCAGATAAGGCATTTAAAATCATGCGATTATTTTCCGCCGGATTTTTCACGGATGCATCAACAATATGAATAACAAAATCTGTTTCATCAAAACTTGATAAAGCCGCAGACACCATCGCTTTTTCAAGGGTTTTTCTTGGCTTAAAAATTCCCGGTGTGTCAATCATGACAATCTGCGCATCATTATGCAGGGCAATCCCCATAACACGGCACCGTGTTGTCTGCACCTTACGTGATACAATAGAAATCTTAGTTCCGACCAACGCATTCATTAATGTTGATTTACCTGCATTCGGCAGACCGATAACACTTACGAAACCGCAACGTGTTTTAAGAGAGTCATTTGAGGTGGTATCTGTCATGATTTAATTTTCTTTCGGTACACCGGACATAAATTCTGCCGCAGCTCTTTTTTCCGCTTCGGCGCGTGAACGCCCTTCGGCCAATATGGGGTCATGCCCCTTTATTAATAAGCGCACCTGAAATTCCGGTGCGTGATCAGGTCCGGTTTGACCAACAATCTCATAAACAGGCAAAGGCAAACCCTGCGCTTGCGCCCATTCTTGAATGGCGGTTTTAGGGTGCTGCGGCGGCTGCTCCATTGTGTGCAAAATATCTTTCCAATATGTTTCAATCAAACGTTGGCATTCATCAAAACCACCATCCAAATATAACGCACCAATTACAGACTCAAACACATCTGCCAGGATATGATCATTCTCTGCACCACCAGCAGCGGCTTCCGCATCCGAAAAATAGATATAATCACCAAGAGAAATTTGCGCCGAAAGCTTTGCCAATGTTCGGCCCTGCACCAATGACGCCAAACGCTTGGCCAAATCCCCCTCTTTTTCATCGGGGAAACGCCTGAACAACAAAGCAGCAATCACCAGACCAAGAACACGATCGCCTAAAAACTCGAGGCGCTCATAATTATCTTTTTCGCCTGTACTGGAATGCGTAAGCGCAACGCGCAATAATTCTTGGTCCGCAAAGCGGTATTGTATTTTTTTCTGAAGATCATCTATAGGCTTCGTCATATAACAGCCCTTCTTATTTTGTTGGCGCTGGCGCCTCTTCTTCTATTCTGACCGGATCAATATCCATAAACAATCGACCATAACGAATACTCCATGGCCATTTCCAAATCTCAATCAAACGCGCATAATGGTTTGTAGAGAAAAATAAGAAATCCGCTCTCCCGATGATATTTTCAAATGGCACCGGCCCGACATGATCCGCTACGCGACTATCTTGCGAATTATCTCTATTATCACCCATCATAAAGTAATGCCCCTCAGGCACAGTATATAATGGCGTATTATCAAGCCTTTCTGAATCAGACTCTTCGTAAATACTATGCACCACACCACCAGGCAACGTTTCGATATATTCCGTCACGATTTGCGCCTCGCCACTATCTGCTTCTATCGTAAGGGTACCGACCACTTCGCGCGGAACAAGCACATCATTGATAAACAAACGCCCTCTTTTTACCTGTACCGTATCCCCAGGCAACCCAATCACACGTTTAATGTAATCAACACCGGAATTTGTCGGCAAAGCAAAAACAACGATATCTCCGCGGCTTGGCTCTTTTGCCCAAATACGCTCTTCAATAGGCGCGATACCAAACGGAAAAGAAAAACGGCTATAGCCATAGGATGGCTTGTTCACAAAAAGATAATCACCGATCAACAATGTCGGCTTCATAGAACCGGAAGGAATATTGAAAGGTTCAAAGAAAACAGAGCGTATAACAAGAGCGATAAACACAGCGACAAGAGCCGTTTTCACGAACTCACTCAACTCACCCTTTTCAAGCAACACAGGTTTGGTTTTCCCATCTTCCTGCTCTTGCTCATTCATTGTGTTTTCTACTTTCTCTGACATACAACTCGATTTACAGTAAAATTACAGGAAATGCCAGCTAAGATTAGCCTGAGGCCGATATTACAAACAATTCTGTCACGATTTATTTCATTTAGGCAACGCTTCTATCACAACAAATGCCTGCGCAAAAGGCGGATCATCACTTAGGCTTAGATGAATATGAGGGGTATAGCCACTTGGCGTCATCTCTTCTAATCGCCTTAACGCGCCATCGGTCAACTCAATAAAGGGACGCCCTTTTTCATCTTCGACTACGCCGATCGTACTAAAATAAACGCCCTCAGACATCCCCGTACCCAATGCTTTCGCACATGCCTCCTTGGCGGCAAAGCGCTTTGCATATACATCCACATGCGTGCCTGCCTGCTCTCTGCGCGCTGCTTTTTTACGCTCAGTATCCGTAAAGCACCTCTGTTCAAAACGGGCACCATGGCGCTCTAGCGCATCTTTGATGCGATCAATTTTCACAAGATCATTACCGATACCTAAAATCATTCGTCCGGCACCTGCACAGCTTTTGTTTTGGCTTTGGCTTTCTTCAGCTTAAGTGCCTTGGCTTTTTCCTTCGCCGCCTCACGGGCTTTCTTCGCACTCGCTATCATTTTGTAATAAACAAAATAACTTGGCGGTATACTAAGCACCAGTAGTATATAGCCACCCAACATCCAAGGCATAAACAACGCCCAAAAATCCTCATATATAACGGTAAATGTTATATGCTCAGGAATATTAGCCGCCCCCTGCAAGCCAAAAAAGCCGAACAGGAAGCTCCCGAATGAAAAACCCGCCCACCAAAAGAACGGAAACGTCCACGGATTGCCGATCCATGTACCAATCATTGCTGTAAAAATATTCCCACGCAGAAGATAAGCGATAAGGCCCGCTTGCAGAAAATGCGTACCCAACAATGGCGTAAATGAAACCCCCAGCCCGACAGCCAAACCAAGCGCGATGCTATGTGTTGTATCCGCAACCCTCAATAAACGATGCTTAGTATATATAATAGAACGCTTCCACCCCATCGAAGGCCAGAAAATTTGCTGCGCCGTTTCACTAATTGTTAGGGGTTTGCGCCTTTTAAACATAATCTTTTAACTTGCATATAACCGTTAATCCGCACTAAACAGTATACAGGATACCTAATGGTTTAAAGAACTTTTTTATTTAAGGACAGGACATACATGACCATTCTTTCGCATATTGACGTTGTACCGAACTTCCCGAAGGAAGGCATTAATTTTTACGATATTCAGTCTTTGTTGAGGCAGCCCGAAATTTGGCACAACATCGTGGATGATTTAATCGCCCGCGTCATTGAAAAAGAAGCGGACTTAATTGTCGGCATTGAATCTCGCGGATTTTTAACCGGTGTTCCTGTGGCACAAAGCCTGAACCTGCCTTTTGGTATGGTTCGTAAAAAGGGGAAATTGCCCGGCGAAGTCATCGCACAGGAATACGCGCTGGAATACGGAACAGATATTGTTGAAATTCAAAAAAGCCTTATTAAACCCGGCATGCGTGTCGCCATTATGGATGACCTTTTGGCAACGGGTGGTACATTAAAAGCAACCGGTGATCTGATCCGTAAGGCAGGCGGCGAAATTGTCATTTCAACATGCGTTATAGAGCTACATGAACTT
The DNA here is from genome assembly GCA_051967755.1 of Alcanivorax sp. Lineage (GTDB taxonomy): Bacteria > Pseudomonadota > Alphaproteobacteria > Micavibrionales > Micavibrionaceae > UBA1672. Next base: position 79,287 of record JBQDYD010000002.1, on the reverse strand, counting down.
GGCGGCGCAGCAAAGCTCGACTTCCCGTTTGAATCCCTTGTGCAGGCTCCGCTTGATCCGTTTGCGCAGAATGCGAAAAGCGCATGATGATATTAATATGACCTCACGAAACGTAAAAAATGAAAAAAAGCCACTGCTTGAAAAAATTATTACCTTCGTTTTTATTTCTCTCGATGTAATTGAAATATTGTTTAAATCCATCTTGCTGACAATCTTGATTACTACCGCAATTTTGGCTGTTAATTCGTTTTTGAGAGATCGCGCGTATCTTCTTTTATTGCACTCGTAATGCCCTAACCAACCCGAGCACAACCATGACACACAATACACGGCATCACACGCAGAAACGAAGAGCTCGTAAATAACATTCAGGAAAGCAATGTCCAAAATTCTCATCACAGCTTTCAAACCTTTCGGACTAATTGGCGCGTGGCTCCGCCAGTCCAATGCCAGTGAAGACGTTCTGGCTGCTTTGAACAAACATCAGAATGAAACATTTGAAAATTTGATTATAAGCGCATCTGATCAGGGAATCGAAGCGTTTTTGGAAGAACTGGATCGGATACAACCAAGCGGTATTATATCAATGGGTGAACATATGCTCATCCCATCGACAAATATTTTAATAGAGCCCCACGCATACGACACCAACACAACGGCACTTCCGCTCAAACATTTATTTAGCGACAAAGTTGAATCTTCGTTTGCGACTAATCATGCATCTTCACCGACAAAAAGCATGATTGGCGGTTATTACTGCAATCAGATTTACTTACAAGGCTTAAACTGGGCAAAAGAAAACGGCAATATACCGGTTGCGTTTGTTCACGTTCCTGTATTGGGAGACCCCGATCATAAGGCAGAGCAAGTATCCGCGCTTCTGAAAAGCATGCAGGACGACATTGCAAATCCACAGCACAACAACCATATATTGGAATAAAACCGAAAACGCCTTAACCGCCGCGGGCACGGTCAACTGTAACAACGCATGGCGTCGCACGTAATGCGGCAATCACGTTATTCAAATGCTTCGTATCATTAACGAACACATCGATCAGAATATCCCAGAATTCCAGCGATCTGTTCGTGATTTTAAGGTTGGTGATATTGCCGCCGTTTTTACCGATCACGGTTGTCACCGTCCCAAGCGCGCCTGTTTCATTGGTGAATGTCATAACCAGGCGGCCAACTTGCGATTCCGGCGCTTCACCTTGATCACCCCATGACACATCAAGCCAACGCTCCGGCGTGTCTGCAAAGGTCTCAAGCGTATCACAATCAATCGTGTGAATTGTCACGCCTTTACCTGTTGTTACGATCCCGACAATACGATCGCCGGGCAACGGATGACAACAGCGCGCGAAATGCATCGCCATACCGGGAATAAGCCCCTTAATCGGCATCGGCCCTGCATCTTCCGGGCGCTTAGCACGTCCGACCTGATCCATAAGCTCTGACGGGCGCTGCGCCATCGCGGTTTGATGACTTGGGAAAATCGCCTTAAAAATATCGCGCGCGACCTCTATGCCAGATCCGATTTTTGCATAAACATCATCGACCTCATCGGCCTTATATTTATCCAAAACACCTGTTACAGCTTTTTCAGTAAATTCATATCCTTCTTGCTTGAATACCTTTTGAAGCATCGCTTTACCAAGAATGACAAATTCATCTCGTTGCTGATTACGCACATATTTGCGTACATGTGAACGCGCCTTACCCGTGACGACAAAACGCTCCCATGTAGGGGATGGGTTTTGTGTTTTCGCGGTAATAACCTCTACCTGATCCCCGTTAGCCAAGCGCGAATTCAACGGCGCAATACGCCCGTTAATTTTCGTTCCGACACAACGATCACCGATATCAGAATGGATCGCATATGCGAAATCAATCGGCGTCGCACCGCTTGGCAATTCAATCAAATCACCCTTAGGTGTAAAAACAAACACCTGATCTTCAAACAGCTCAAGCTTGGTATTTTCCCAGAAATCTTCGGGTTTCTGCTCTTGCTCCAGAATTTCAAGAAGCTCACGCAACCAGCGATATTTGGTGACATCACGTTCTGTCGGCTGCATGCCGCCCTTATAGGCCCAGTGCGCAGCCACACCAAGCTCGGCCTCCGCATTCATATCATGCGTTCTGATTTGCACCTCAATACGTTGACGTTTTGGCCCCATAATTGTGGTATGTATTGAGCGATACCCGTTTGGTTTCGGTGTCGAAACATAATCTTTAAACCGCCCGGGAACGCTATGGTACTTACCGTGAATAATCCCAAGCGCCATATAACAATCTTCGATCTTATCGACCTTAATACGAAAAGCCATAATATCGGATAGCTGTTCAAAGGCCACCTTTTTGCGCTGCATTTTCTTCCAGATGGAATAGCGGGTTTTTTCGCGGCCGGTAACCTCCGCATCTATGCCGGATTCCGCCAACAAACCTTTTAATTCGGAAATAATTTCCTCAACAACGTCGAACCCTTCTTTTCGAAGGTAAGATAAGCGGTTGGTAATGCTCTCTCTTGCTTCAGGGTTAATTTGCTCAAAACACAAATCCTCAAGCTCAGCCTTAATGAAATGCACACCGATACGCTCCGCCAGTGGAGCATATATTTCCAACGTTTCCAATGAAATGCGGCGGCGTTTATTCGGATCTTTAATCCCGCCCATGGTGCGCATATTATGCAACCTGTCAGAGAGCTTCACCAATAAAACCCGGATATCTTCTGACATCGCGAGTAAAAGCTTACGGAAGTTTTCAGCTTGCTTTCCCTCTACGGTTTGGCTCTCAATTCGGGTAAGCTTACTCACGCCGTTGACCAAATCGGCAACAGTTTTACCGAATTTCTTCTCTAAATCCTCAAGCGTCGCATCCGTATCCTCAACCGTGTCATGTAAAATGGCGGTCACGATGGTCGTGACATCCATATCCATATTGGCAAGAATTTGCGCAACTTCGACAGGGTGGGTGTAATAGGGTTCACCAGAGGAACGGAACTGTCCGTCATGCTTTTCCTTGGCATAATAATACGCAGAATCAACCGCCTTTTCATCAAAGCCGGGATTATACCCCTGTATTGTTTCTTTTAATGTCTCGAGTTGACCCATAGATGGCAATTTCACCCGTTGCAATGCATCATTTTCTTTTTAAGCTATCACGATTTTAAGGGGTTTCAAAATTTTTTTAATGCGTTCAGACATGAAAAAAGCCAGTTTGCACCGGCTTTCACAAAATTCATAATATAGATAGGATTAGATGCCTGCAATATCGCCAAGTGATGGCTCTTCGTTGCTTTCAGCCTCTTCCTTAGGAGCAGAGCTAGCGCCAACTTCTTCATCAGCATACATACCGCCTGTTGATGCGTTATCTGCTGCGTCGCCCCATTCTTTTTCGCCATCCATCAGATCAATCACTTCTTCTTCCTGATCTTGAGGTAAAAATCTTTGATAACTTTGGATCATCTCTTCTTTCAGATCATCCACGCTAATTGTCTCAACCGCGATTTCACGAAGGGAAATCACTGTTTTCTTGTCATTATCTTTTTCAACTGTCAAAGCCGCGCCTGTTCCGATTTTTCTTGCGCGCTGTGAAGCAACCATCACAAGTTCAAAGCGGTTTTCAACTTTATCAATACAATCTTCAACGGTAACACGTGCCATTTTAAAACCTTTATTTTCCAAAAATGCGTACAGACGATGTTTATAGAGGGCGATTGTGTGAAATGCAACCTCTTTGAAGATTTTTATAGAAAACACATCTTGACGTAGAACGCCGCATAATGATGATAACGGAATGTATGAATTACTCCCCGATAAAGATTGCGGACTATGCCCGCGCCTAAAATCCTTCATTGATGAAAACCGGATTAAATTTCCGGATCAATATAATGCGCCTGTGCCCTCCTTTGGCCCACAAAGCGCAGAGTTATTAGTGGTCGGCCTTGCACCGGGATTAAAGGGCGCGAATTTTACAGGCCGCCCTTTTACAGGCGATTACGCAGGCGATTTACTTTACGGCACTTTACTGAAATTCGGTTTCGCCAACGGCGAATATGGGGCCCGCAAAGATGACGGGCTGGAACTGGTGAATGCGCGCATCACCAACGCGGTCAAATGTGTACCGCCGCAAAATAAGGTGACAGGCGATGAGATCAAAACCTGCCTTCAATTTTTGAAACAAGAACTGGCCACCATGCCACAGCTAAAGGTTATTCTTTCCTTAGGGCTTGTCGCGCATAACGCCGTTTTAAAAGCCACAGACAATAAACAATCCGCCTTTAAATTTGCGCATAATACCGCCCATGATTTGGGAAATGGCCTGACGCTGATCGACAGCTATCATTGCTCTCGCTATAACACCAACACAGGCCGCCTCACCACAGAGATGTTTGAGGATGTTTTTGAAAACATAGCATACACCCTCTAACACCTAAATTAAGCCGCCGTATCTTCGCCTGTTTGCGGGTTGATGCTCTCACGCTTGGCGATGAGTTTATTGAGCGCATGTACATAGGCGCGCGCACTGGCCACCAATGTATCGGCGTCCGCGCCTGATCCGCTGATAACCTTACCATTTTCCTCAAGGCGTACACTCACCTCTGCCTGCGCGTCCGTTCCGCCTGTTACCGCATGCACCTGATAAAGTTGCAGCTTGGCTTCTTCGTGTGGGGAAATCGCGCGAATGGCTTTGAAAATCGCATCAACAGGGCCGTTTCCTGTAACATGCGCAGATTGTTTTTCTCCGTTTACATCCAAAACAATTTCCGCCTTTTGCGGGCCTGATGTGCCTGCCTGAACCTGTAGAGATACAAATTGAATTGCATCATTTTCAGTTATGATTTCATCTTCAACCAAAGCGATTAAGTCATCTTCAAACACTTCACGCTTACGATCGGCCAAATTTTTAAATCGGGCAAAGGCATCATTAAGGGCATTATCACCAAGCTCAAAACCAAGCTCTTTTAATTTTTCACGGAATGCATGACGGCCTGAATGCTTACTCATCACAAGCTTGCTTTCCTTCAAGCCAACACTTTCCGGTGTCATAATTTCATATGTATCGGCGTTTTTCAGCATACCGTCTTGGTGAATACCACTGGCATGTGCAAACGCATTCGCCCCGACAATCGCCTTATTCGGCTGCACTGAAAACCCTGTGATTGAGGATAATGTGCGCGATGCCTTGGTGATTTTTGTCGTCTCAATATTGTTGGTATACGGCATTAAATCATGACGCGTACGTAGCGCCATCACCACTTCTTCCAATGCGGCATTCCCTGCGCGCTCTCCTATACCGTTAATCGTACATTCGATCTGACGCGCGCCTGCATTAACACCCGCCAATGAGTTCGCCACGGCCACGCCTAAATCATTATGGCAGTGCGTTGAAATAATCGCCTTATCAATATTGGGCACACGCTCAAACAACATGGCGATTTGCGCGGCATATTCATGCGGCATCGCATAACCAACCGTATCAGGGATATTAATCACACGCGCCCCCGCATCAATCGCCGTTTCCACACACTGGCATAAAAAGTCATCTTCCGTGCGGCTGGCGTCTTCGGCACTCCACTCCACATCATCGGTGAAGTTACGGGCGAAGGTTACACTTTCATGTACGGCTTCAACAACAGAATTCGGCCCCATTTTTAATTTGTGCTTCATATGCAATGGTGAGGTAGAAATAAAAGTGTGAATACGCTTACTCTCCGCCGGTGCAATCGCATTACCCGCGGCTTCGATATCGCCCTTCTTTGCGCGCGCCAAACCACAAACAGTTGCGTTTTTCACAACTTGCGCGATTTTATTAACCGCCTCAAAATCCCCTTCGGAGGCCACAGGAAACCCTGCCTCAATTACATCCACGCCCAGCGCATCCAAAACCGCCGCCATCTTAAGCTTTTGCTCCAGATTCATCGCACAGCCGGGCGATTGCTCTCCATCACGAAGAGTCGTATCAAAAATGATAACGCGGTTAGGGTCGTTTTTTACAATGTCATAGGCTCTACTCATGGCCAAATTCCTTATATATATCTTGCGCGCACAGCTTTTCTAGCGCGCTTTGTTTGTCTTTTCAATGTTTGGATGTGTAATCCCCTGTAGCGCAGGCATGTGATAATGCCTCATGGCCGCTCAGGGGCGCATAAGCAGAAGGTTCAGAAGCAGAATTGTGTTTGGCTTCGTATTCATAATCTCTATCTAACTGACTTTATCCGATTTCGTCAAGTTTATGATGCCCGTCATCGTCATCAATCTGTTTTTTCTGTCCGTTGCGACCATAAACATAATGATGCGTTGAGGCTTGGGCCTTTTTCTCTTCCGTGTAATCGCTCTGTTCACGCGATTCATTATCAGATCCCGACATTACGCCCTCACTATCCACCTCAGAAGGCTTAGGAACAGCAGGCTTTCGTTTTATTATGTTATGCCATACGCGGCTAATACCATCGATATTCATCAGGATTACCCCTCTATATCCCGCGCCTCTTCGACCAACATCACAGGGATACCATCACGGATCGGATAGGCGCGCTTTGCTTGCTCCGAAATCAGTTCCTGCTTTTCGCGGTCATAAGTCAACGGGCCCTTACTGACAGGGCATACAAGTATTTCCAATAATTTCGGGTCAAGTTCTGCACTCATGGCTTTATTTTACCTTTTATTCTTTAAGAAAACAAAATTGACGATAGCCTGCGACGCGCCGACAATGTTACAGGATCAGAATTTCCCATTGCCTGAAATAATGTCAGAAGCTCTTTACGCGCGGCCTCTTCGTTCCACTCACGATCAATTGCGATAGAATCCAAAAGCGCATTCACGGCCTCTTCCTTTTGACCTGCGGCAAACAGAGCGTGCGCTAAATCAATACGTGCCTGATGATCATTTTCATCTGCATCCACTTTTGCCTGTAATTCATCAACAGGAGTCGAGGGCGTTTCCTTTGCCAGATCCAGCGCGGTTTTTGCTTGCTCAAAGGCCGATGTTTTGGAAATTTCCTCAGGTGCATTTTGGACAAGCGCTTCGGCCTGCTCAATCTGACCGATTGAAAGGAAACAGCGCACAAGGCCGACAAACGCCTCTACATTTAAAGAATCTTGCTGAAGGATTTGCGAATAAATACCATGCGCCGTCTGTGCATCCCCTTCCGAAAGCGCTAATGCCGCTCCCTTCAATGCCTCAGGAATATTAATCGCATCGGGCTGCGCGCCATTGGCCATAGATACTAACTTTTGTGCAAATTCGCGAATTTTCGGCTCAGGCTGCACACCCATAAAGGCATCGACAGGCTGCCCCTGAAAAAAGCCAAATACCGTGGGAACAGATTGCACCCTCAGTGCCTGTGCCAATTCAGGGTTATCGTCCAGATTAACCTTAGCCAGAAGCACCTTCCCACCCAGTGCCATAACAACCTTTTCTAAAACTGGCATAAGCTGCTTACACGGGCCGCACCAAGGCGCCCAAAAATCAACGATCACAGGCACCTGCATAGAGGCCGCCATAACGCGTTGTTCAAAATCTTGCGTGCCGACCTCAAATATAAGCTGTGATAGGTCAAGCGCGGGCTGCGATGCGGCGGGGCTATTGGATGTATCAAGCAACATTTTTATCTCCTTGCTATATCGTGCGCAGACTATATCAGGCCTTTGCAAAAAGCAAAGATTTACTGATCAGGCGCGGCCTCAGATAAATCAACGATCTCGGGCTCATGCTCGGTATGTTTAATAAATTTCATCAGGTCATCAGGCGACACACCGATCGTCCATGCATTATCCATCGGGTGATAATTCATAATGTCATGCTTCATCATATACGCATCAAGGATGATCCGAACATTCTGCTCCTTATCATTGATAATACAAAACGGATTAACCGAGCCTTGACGAATGCCCAAATTCTCCCACAAACGATCGGCAGAGCCAAAAGACAAACGCCCACAATCAAGCACCGTCTGCAGCTTTTTTAAATCAATCGCGGTTTCATTGGCGGCCACCACCAGAAACATGTTCTTTTTCTTATCGCGCAAAAACAAGTTACGGCAATGCACACCCGGAATGTCTTTTTTCAGGTGTTCACCCTCTTCGACGGTGAAAATCGGCTCATGCTCATAGAGCTGATGCGCAATAGACAACGCATTCAAGACCTCAATAAGCGCTTCCTTTGATGTAGGTAGATCATCTGACATAGCTCGGCATTATACGGATTTTCTTATTGTAATCCAGTAGGAAAGCAAAGTTTCACCAGCAAATTAGAAAACACGAATATTTGCATATTTATGAAAAATAATGTAAATATAAGAATATATTAATATTTTAATGACATAATTCTCATGAGTTTGTAGATGTGGGGTCTAAACATGCAACCGAGTGAGCTACTCTTAGCTTTAGAAGAAAAAGAATTAACCGTTTTGGACAATCAAGAAGTGTCTGATGCACTTGCTGGTGGCGTTCAAACGATGTCCCTTTTCGGTGAAATGGGACAAAATATAGTGGATGGGTCTTTTGCTGATGCGATGCCCGACCCAAGCGAAGATGCCGTTGCAGATATTGCAATGAATCACGCCCTTACTGATTTCACACCCACCGAAGATGGGCCGGGAATGGGCTAGAGTAGGATGAACTGGATGAACATAGAGCTCGGTTTACTATATGATGGCAATGTGATGCTGGTAAGCGACACACCATTGCCTGATATCGTGCGCCGTGTTGAATATTACAGGGAACAACGCCTTTTCATGGTTGTCTATGACGGCAGCGAAGAAGAAATGATGCATTACGAAGTGCCTGAGAACATGGCCAACCCTATCGAAAACACCCCGAATATCATGATTTATTCGCTATTTCCCGACCATGAGCCGATCGGCTATAAGGTGCCGCTTGTACAGGTTGGCAATCAAATTTAAAAAAATGAATTTTTATGCTTGCATTTCCTTAACAAGCTTATATATTCTCCTACATCTGAAAAACACAGATAAGCGAGTGTAGCTCAGGGGTAGAGCACAACCTTGCCAAGGTTGGGGCCGAGGGTTCGAATCCCTTCACTCGCTCCATTATTTTCAATGATTTAGCTGAAAAATTAGTTAGAGCCCCGGGGTTCAATTGAACCCCCGCTAAAATACCTCCAAAGATTCCGCTGCACTTCTGAGATATTCGGGCGAATATCGGGCATAAACCTTTTCTGTTATTGCCGTACTTTTATGCCCCAAATATTGAGAAATTTCACTCATCGGAACTCTATTTTCGGCCATCCAAACAGCCGCCGTGTGCCTTAAAACATGAGGCGTAACATCTTCCAATCCAGCGCGTTTAACAGCCGCCGTAAATCCTCTTTTCACATCTTTTATCGGCTTTGATCCGTATTCGATTACATACTCGCACGTTCTGGCTTCATAATACTCCTTCAAAGCCCTTCCCAATGTCGTGTTTATAGGCACTTGCGCCTTGCCCTTATATTTATTGGAATTCCCAAAATTGATAATTCCGCGCTTAAAATCTACTTGATCCCATTTCAACTGAAGAATGGCGGATTTTCTGGCCGCTGTGCATAGCCCCATAATAATAAAAAGCTTAATATGGGGTTCAACTGAACCCGCCATAAGCTTCTTGAATTCCTGTTTTGTTAAGTACCGCTCTTTATATGCTGGTGCAGGAGGAATATAAAAACGAGCTGGTGTTTCCTTATCATGAAATCGCATTGCCGCCCTGAGCGCTCCGATTTCCCTTATGATCGTCCAATCACCGACCTTGTCTTTCTCACGTCTTTTCTGAACATATTGTTTGCATTTATCTCTCGTAATTTGTTCAGGCGTATAATCTTTAAAAAATTGCAACGGTATCCATAGATACCCTAGTGAGCCATGCTCATTTTCTTTTTCCGCGCGATAGACATTGAATATCTCTTCAACAGTGTTACTGGGTATAAGCTGCTGTTTCAGAAAATCCTCAAACCGCCTTTTTGCTACAGGTTCGTCGGAGGTACGTAAAGATCGCCTAACAGAGTCTCCGTCGATTTTGGTATAGGCATAGTATTTTCCTCTATAGAGTTTAAGCTGCCACATGATTCAATCCTTTCTACTTCCCAAGCCGGTATCCTCACATGCCGACCGATTTTGAAACTGTTTTGAATGTCACCGCGCTGAATGAGGTTATGAATATGTTGCGGAGATACATTCCACCTTTCGGCTAATGTTGTGCATGAAAACGGTCTGTCCATTGTGCTCTCCTTTCGTCTCGTGTTGTGTCCCTTCACTATCAAAGTAACACTGACACACTCTTTTCTTGGGTGACCGCTCAATCTTCCCCTGACTTTTCAGCCAGAGAAAATGAAAACGGCCTCCAGAATTTAATCTGGAAGCCGGGGAGTTCGAAAACCGTATCGCTAGAAACGGCACGACGTATTCACGCATGCGCTATTATATTTCGCCGTCTCCCCGACCATAAGATCAAGGAACGGCACCTTTAGTGCATTTTTAAGGGAAATGCACCAATAACGGCTGATGCCAGCCGCTAGCGATAAAGAGGTTTCGACGCCCCACTGCATCTATCGATGCAGCATGTTTAAGATAGGGTATGAGCCATTAAATGACCAGCGGAAAATAGAGCTGATAAAAATAAAGCGTCACAGAAACTGCAACGCTTTAAATATGGGATATCGATATATTTAGCATGTGTGTCCTATAGCTCTGAACGGTTGCGGATTGATGATTTTTGCAGCAGCATCCAAAACTTCAAGGCGCGGAATGATCGTCGTGTAATGCGCAGGGCTTTCTCCCGTATCATCCGCAACGGCGAAGCTTCCGAACCATCGCCTTGAATCATCTTCTGTGAAGACATCATCAAATTCAGGCAAGTGATAGACTTCCTTTTCATGGGTTAGAAGCCTGACGCAGCATGCATCGCGAAATATATTCAGGACTTCATCAGCAAGCTCACGCCGTGACAGTCGCAGACTTACAAAAGTGTGCCATATCAAAATGTAATAGCCTTGGCTCAAAAGGCATTCCGCAGGTGCGATGATAATTGTCAGCGTTGTTTTACAGCCGAAGTAACAGTAGTGCTCAGTGTGTCTCATGGTGCTCTCCTTTGCTCGTTAGGAGAACTGCGCAGCTCTAATTTAAATTTAGGTTAGTGGTGTCCACAATTCCACAATACCCGTTAAAATTGTTTTTATGTGTTTTTGTTATTGAGCTTTTGTTTTAATATTGTTTCCTGTTTGGAAATTTAATGGAAACGCATTACGACAAATGGAGCTTGCGTGCTGAACAAGCATAAGAAAATAGCAATTTTGAATAAGGCTGTGGAGCTCTGCAAAAGCAAATCCCATCCTGCTTTCACACAAGCCGAAATCATCAGAAAAGCGCAGGATGCGGGACACAATAACAATCATATAACAAAGGGCACTTTGTCGAAGTATCTGGCCTCACCGGAAACATCATATGAGAAATTCCCTCCTCTTTTTTATGACGTCATTTTGGATATGTTCAAAGAACACGGCATTGAGATTTCTTTTTCCGATGATGATCAACGACTGAGCCCCGCCGATCTGCCTCATGTTTTAAGCATGTTTATGGATATTTCCGAGCAGGATAAAAAGCTAGGGCGCCACAGCCTCCCCGGAGATTATTGGGGCTACATGCCGTCGATTGAAAAGAAAGGCTGCATCGTAAAGCTTGTTCTTCGTATCAAAGAAAATCGTGAAGGTGTTTTGACCGCAGAGGAGCTGTTTTACTATCACAAAGAAGGGTTTTCAGATGTCGTTAAACAACGCAGTCAGGGTTATATATTAGAGAAAAACAGGCATTGCCTGATGATCTTGGATGATCCCTCTTCTTATTTGCCTAAAGTCTACATTCTCAGAAAAGAGCCCTCCACCAGCAATAAATGCATCGGTTTTGAAGGTGGAAGCTTGATCGTTAGCCCAAGCGGTATTGGCGTTAATACAATTCAACGCAAAATCAGATTTACGCGATCAAAAGAGGCAATTCCGCATAATAAAGAGGCGTTAATAAACGAGCATGGTATTGGGATTCATAAACCTGATACTGACGATGCAGTCGTGCGCAGCCTCTTTGAAAAACTTCTGACTTAATCTTCATCATGGATATATTCGAGCACATCCCCATACCAGATGAATTTAAAAGCTTAAGACGTTATCTACGCCTGCTTTCACCTGAGGGTAAAGGTTTTAAAGGCGATGAATGCGCATTCATCCGAAAAGATGAGAGCTTTATTGCGCTGGAAAATTCACACGCGATAAACCGTTACATTCAAATGCCTGATGACTTATTGCTTGGCTACAACTTCATTTGGCGTGCCTTTGATGATTATCCGTGGCGTTATCAAAAATATGACGATGCCTATCAATGCGGATTATGGGATTTAAAAACAGGCAAACAACTTCTGGAATTAAAAGACATGCATTTCGGCTCGGTTTTAGGGGCGCAAATCTTAGATGATAAGCGTTTGATTACATGGGGCGATGACTTCCTGCTTAATGTCTGGGATCGTAACACAGGCGCATGCTTGCAAAAGATACCCGTAGGAATTGATAAACGTGCTGATTACACGCGCCCCGAACCCGATGACGATGAAAAACTCAAAAGCAAGCTGTGGGGACAGAAAATTGATGAAACAAACGCAGCGAGCTATCAAAAAACCCTCGAGAGCATGAGGGAAAAAGACGCCGAAGCATATATAGAAAGCGAAACACAAAGACTTAAGAAATCCGAAGAAAACAGAGAAAAGTATAGGCAGCGCATGAAAGACATCACCGACAAATACGGTAATATTCCATACGTCAAAAGTAACGCGTTTAGCAGTTGGAGTGATGAGCGCCGCAAAGCTTATGTCGATCATCGCCAAGAGCTTTCGTTTAACCTGAAATTCATTTTGCCAAAAACAGATGACACCCGCGATACCACTTACGCAACATTTCAGGGTAGCAATCCTGAAAGCATTCATTGGGAAACTTATTCAGGCAATGATATATGGGATTGCTTTAGTGAGCTTGAAGGCGTCAACGCAGGATACTCTTTTAACCAAAAGCTTAAGGACGGACGGTTCTTCGTAACAGGTGAAGAATATGGCATAAGTGATAAAGCCTATGTCTGGGATGGCGGCCTTAATTTGACGATACTCCTGTCACCTATGGGACATGACTATTGCCTCGCCGATGGACAACAAGATGATGGTGCAATTTCATATGATGAGGGTGATGTGAAGTTTTATGATTATTAATAACTCAAAACAAAGCTTGATATCACAACCTTGAAATTAACGAAGGATTTAGTGTATAGTCCCATCAGGCAATTTAATTTTTCGCATTATTGGATTTTTTGAACCGGAAGTGATTTTCACTATCCGGCACTTTCGTTCGCCCTCTTATCGTTCCCCCAGAAAAGGCGCGCTCTTCTAAGTGTTAATCAACTTAGGAGAAAGAAAATGGCACGCACATTTAGACGTGACCCTCATGCATTAGAGAAAGGAAAAACTTTTCGTGACGGCCACTTAACCTTTTCACATACCCCCGGATGGTGGGTGAAATTATATATGAACAGGCCTAAACGGCGTAAAAATGCAAGGCTCTGTAATCGTGTTCTTAAAGGGCACGACCCCGAAAGCATTACATGGCCGGTTGGCAACAGAAAACCACATGAATGGTATTGGTAAAGCTCAAAGGAGACAGATTATGACTGAACCACCAAAACGAAACCTTATCGCCAAAGATTTACGCACCCCCAAATATCGGGCGCGTGTTGTGGCGGATAAGAAAAAGAAACGTAATAAATATAAATGTAGAGGAAAAAACCATGCATCATAAACGTAAAAGACCAAGAAACCGTCGCGCTGGCTGCAAACTATGTAAGCCTTGGAAAGTGAATGGTTTTAGAACAGAAAGAAAAGACGGAGAACGTTTTTCAGATCACCGCAGGCGACACACTGCGCCTGCGGAATTTTAATCTATAAAATCAATAAACGGGCATTCATTCGCAGGGAATGATATCACGCCGTTAAACCCTATATACGTGCAGAATGTTATGTTCGAGTGACTTGGACTGCCGTAATATTGATACTCCCAAAGTATATAAGGCATACCATGCTGACATAAATACATAACGACCATTATCCAAGGAATGACAAACACCACTAATTTTAGAATAAACAAAATTAGTAAGAAGAGCCCTTTTAATCTAAGCTGTCTGTTGTAAGACTTTTTAACAGGACAATAATATTTCACAGTAGGCGATGACATAAAATATCTCCAATAAGCTCCCCTATTATAAGGGAACAGGGGGACATATATGGGCAGGTCTTCTAAACCAATGTACTCTGAACATGCCTGCTATTATGATATTTTTTGTATTCTTCTTTCGTTGCCATTAAAAATTCATCAGGTGATTTTAAAGACTTAGTTGAAATATTATTTTCAATCAAAGACACGTATAATGCTGCAGAATATGCCTGACAATTTATAGATTTTTTAGGATTAAATTCGATATCGGTAAAACCTTTATATTTTGTCAAAAAATTTCCCAAGTTCTTGTTTTTTAATAATGCGTTTATGTAAAGCCAATCATAGAATAAGGTTCTTGGCTTTAAGTCAAAAGTTATGCCAAAAAACTGAAAGCATATTAGGTTCCCAGACTCTTTGAGGCGTATGTCTTTTTTAGCCTCTCTAGAGCTTTTGGAATATAAGTCTTGGAATGGACCTCCGTGTTCAAAGACCTTACTGCCTTGGAAAGCAGCTTCAACTGATAGCGTTTGTTTATATTTTTGGGTTGTAAAAAATAGATTAAACGCACTAAGTTTTATACCCAAATCATCTTTAGATTTGCTAGAAATCTCCAAAATTGGCGATATGCCGTGCTTTTCACCCTCTTCATGAAGAGATGATATAGATCTTTGTTTTTGGACTTTTGCCATTCCAGGATACCATTGAAAGTCTATTTTTTTAACGGTTACACCGACTTTTTCTAGATCCGGAATATAAATAGATCTCTGTGCCATTACTATTGCCAATGCCTATAATCAGTTCTTGCCCTAAAAGCGCTTCTTCCTACTTTGAAGTGAAAATCAGTATATTGTTGCTTTAATATATTAGCTCTAGTTTGTGACTGACAAAACACTCCTAATATGTAATCAGTTTCTATCGTATCAAAAACTAATACTTCTGCTTGTGGATTCGTAGGGTATTTGTCTGGTATACCCAGAGTATTTCTATCAGGCTTTCCATCTATTTCCTCAAACATTTGATTAAATGCATTCAGTCCTTTTCTATCTTCAATTGAGATATTAGTGACATTATTACTAGCAGCATTTTCTATGCAAAAAGCACAGTCTTTTTCCCATAGTATTTCCTTTTTCAGAGCTAAAATGACCCATTCTTCATTTGGATTCTGCTGCCTTAGCCCCCACAACATCTTATAATTTGGGAAGCTAATTGAACAACAAATAGCTTCCCTATGCCCATCTATTCTATATTGGTCGTTAAAGGTTGGAACTTGAGAACGACTTTCTAGTATAGCACGCGAAACTATGCCTTCTGAAAGAATACTATCTAGGTTAGACAATCTTGTGAAATGTAAAATTGTTTTTATTTCTCTGTCTATTACTGCATTTTGCATATTTATTTCTAATCTTGATTTTTAATCTGGTATTTTGTTCTAAACTAAAACGATTTCCAATTTAATTTTTAATATTTTAGAATAATTTTCGTTTTGCCCTTAAATTTCTTGCCGTACATTGGATCAACATCTGCCCAACGGCTCCACGGTTTCACTTCATGATATCCGACCTTGAGCGCGTGAACGGGCGGCTGACCACGCAGCAAAATAATGCAGTCTTCGAACTGCCGCACTTCATCAGGGGTGAGGAGCGCACGCGCATGCTCCCCCACGCTATGCATGACGGGATCATGGATAATATGACCGAGATTGAAATTATCGCCCTTTACTGTGGTGTTGCCCAAAGTACGGGAAATGAGTTCCGCCGTTTTATAGGATTGAATGCCGAAAAATTGCTGGCACTCGCATTGCTCCAACAATGTTTGCAAATCATCGCGCCCGTAGGTTTTCGCGAAAGCATCCAAAGACTGGAGCGCAAACCATACGCGGCAGCCATAGCTCCGTAATTCCGTGAGCTTGGCGGTCAGGCCTTCAATCCTGAAATTGGCGGCTTCATCAAAAAGGAATAAGACCTGCTCTTTACTTTGGCATCTTGTGAGCTCTGTTAGAGCGCACCACCCAAGCAAGCCGAGCCACGGCGCATAAACACGCATGCGCGTGGGATCGGCAATCAGATAAACAGTCGCTTTTTTCTTTTTCAAATCCGCAAAACGGAAATCACATGTGCTTGTGCTTTCGGCGAGCCAGCCACTCGCGCTAAAAGCTGAAAACGCCTGAACTGCACCTTCACGAAACGACTCCCACTGGCGTTTATCGTTTTGCTCGACCTTTGCCAGTAAGTCATTTGCTATATCGGCCAGATCGCCTTTAAGGAGGTCAGAACATGACGCGACATAGAGCGCTTCCTTTAAATTTGTTTCGTTTCGAAGCATCTTTAAAATATCGCTGAGCGTTGGTGTTTTATCCTGATCTTTCGTTACCAGATACAGCATGCAAAACACCGTTATCATGCGGCTGCCGTTACGGAAGAATGTGTTCTCTCCTGCTTGTGGCGGTTCGGGCATAAGCTGAAACGCGATAGCCTGAGCATCGGTGATAAGATCTGAGAGATTTTGCGCAACCCAGCTATCGGACAAAATCTGCAGCGGGTTATAGCGCGCCGCCTTGCCGAGCTTATCTTCGAAAAGCTGCGCAGGATTAACGCAGTAGATTTTATGCTTATGCCGCTTTGCTCTAGTGCGTTTGGTAATGCATGCCAGCGTGCCTTTCAAATCAGGAACGATCATCGGCATATCATTATGCAGCAAAGCGGGAATGAAGAAATTGACGGTTTTACCACCACCTGCAGGTGACAATGTCAGGCCATGCGTTTCACCGTTAAAGAATAATGGTCGCCCGCTTTTTGCGGACGCACCAAGGAATAATCCTTTGGTTTTAAAACGCCCGGCGCGTTTATGGTCTTTATCCGTTGCCCATCGCGCAGAGCCATAATTAAGGGATGGTCTTCGTGCATACCAGCGCAGCAATAAATTACGCAATACGCTCAGAACCTCATTGGCTAATCTAAATGCGCCAAGTACGATAACCAGATAACAAAACATCTCAAGCCAATAAAGCTCTTCGCTTGTCGGCTCGATATAGGATGCAGCGATACTAAAAATCGTGATGACGAAGATTTGCTGCATCATGGAAGGTTCTTGTCTGCGTCTTGCCATCTGTTTGTCCTTTCTAAAAAAAAACGGCCTGCCTGTTACGGCAGGCCTTGAGTGGTGAGGAGGAAGTGAATTTATAAGCCCAGAATTTTCTTCGGTTGGATGACGATCCAATTATCATTGGCCGCCTTGCCCGTGTTCAAAACGCTATCACGCTCTAAAGCAGCATTACCGTTCTCGCCTTTGATATGAAACGGAAGGCCGTAGGTCTTATCACCAATCGCAAGACGGATTTCACCGCTCACACCACTATGAGAATGACCGCCATACCAGTTGATTGCGATGAATGTGTCACGTAGATCAACGGCATGTTTGAATGTGACGGTTTCATAGCCCTTCACGGCTTGCGGTGAATTCACAAAGTCTTTGTGATAAAGCCCCTCGGCGGTTTTAGTGTTGCCGAAATACAGAACATCGGCAACATGGTTCGGGCGAACATAGATATCCAAATCACAGACATCACATGTCCAGCTAATACCGATTTCGACCTCATCGGCGATATTCATCGCGCTTTTAGATGGTGGTGTCGTGCTCAGCTCACGCTCATGAATGGATGTGCGTTTTCTTTGCTCAGGAGCCATTTCAAATGTCTCCAGCTTGTCCGTATATTCACGTTTGAAGGTATGCGGCAAAGCTCCGGCACTGTTACGAACACGCATCCAGAATGTTGATGCATCATCGGTAAAGCTCGAAAGCTCCCCGCCTTGTGCTTCGATATAGAGCGTCCACATTCTTGTGATGTAGTGACGATAGCTATCGCTGATTTCCCATTCTTTGCTTGGATAAAGAATATGAATTCTCGCCCCTTGCAAAAAGGTCTCTTTGCCAACGGTTGAGAATACGCTTTTATCAGCTTGCGCACTAAAATGCCCGTCGCCAGCAAATTTACCGCCGCGCATATCCCATGAAGGCGTTTGCAAATCCATGTATATCGGGCTTCCTAAGATAACGATATCCGTATCCGTTAAAGGCGCATAATTCTGAGCCAAGAACGTCAGGAATTGCGGCATTTTAACAGAAGCCTTAATACCGCTCGCAAGATCAGGATGATCGGTGCTGTACATGGATTTCAAATTCGCTGCGACATGTCGGTTATATTGAAGCAGCGCTTTAGGGCTCGCATAGTTTTTATTTTCAGGCTTTGAAAACGAGCCGATAAAACGTCTGTTTTCCGCATCAAAGATATTGGCATGCTCCCCGACTTCCAGATTTTCAGAGAGATAGCGCAAGACTTGTATCATTTGTCTTTGGCCGTCTTCTGCGCTCAAAACAGGTGACATGCCGATGATAAGATTTTTAGCTTCTGCTTTCGGCGATGCCCCAAGGCAAAGTAGAGAGAGTGTGGCCAGTGTCAGTAATTTTTTCATACCTGATTTCTCCTTTTTCTGTTTGTTGAGCGCGGCGCTGTGATCCCCATGCAGTCTTGCCGCTTGACGTTGGTAGTGAAGGATTTGGGAATTGATGTAGGCTTTGCGAGCAGCCATAAACATGCTGAGGCGCGCTGTGTTTTGCGTATATGTCTTACGCAATTCATCATGATCGCCGCGCAAAAGCTCAAGGTTTCTTTTACGCTCTGCATATGCAGGATTAGCGATCATGGTGGTTGGTGCATATGTTGACCAGATATCGCCAGCCACTTGAAACAGCGTTGCGCCGACCAGCATTTCGGTGAGCAGTTGAACAACAGTGAATGTTGTATCTTTGCCTGTGTTATCTTCACCAAGACTATCCCAGTCAAAGCCCGATGCCGCAGAACCGAAAGTCATTCCGAACAGGACAATCCACGCAATGAGCGAAACAGCCGCAGCGCCATAGAGCGCCGTGGTATAACGTTTCTTGAACTTATCGCTTTGGATTGTGGCACTGAAAAACTTGAGGGCGATGCTCCCAATCGGAAGCAGTCCTGAGAGCATCATGGCAAGGCGTGGGTCATCCAAAAATACGGGCGTGCCTGATGCCATGATAATGGAATAGACGTTACTCGCCCCCATCAAAACGACAATTAAGCCGCAGATCAGGCAGCTCAATCCGATTGTGAAATCCTTTGACCAGATCAAAAACTGAAACAGTGACTTGCACTGCGCTTTTTCATTTCTGATATGCGCTGCTTTGATTGTAGGGCTCGTGGCAAAGAGAACCTTTTCTTGTTCGTCTATGGCTTGCCTTGAGCGTTTAACCGAGCTTTCCTGATTATCGATCTCAGCTTTCAGAAAAGCGATTTCCTCACCGCGTATCATATCAAAGGCCAATCCAGCTTGTTCTTCGATGAGCTTGGTTGAATGACTTTGATCTTCAAGAGCAAGAGCCGCGCCGATGGTTCCATTGATATCGGGGATGGAATTGACGATCTCTTGCGTGTTTGTCTTCACAATTTGGTTCATGACGGTCTCCTTTCATGTGCGTTCTTAAGCTCATGATAGGACGAGCGACCCTTTGATCCGGGCGCATGCGCAAAGAAAGGTTGGGCAATGTGATTATTCAGAACTGTTTTCAAGGATGTTTGAAAAATTCGTACGGTTTCAAAAGCGCTATGTCCGATTTGAGATTTATGATGGAAGCTGGCCGGACGCGGTAAAAAAGCAATAACGCTGCCCGCGCCAAGTAACCGTGTTGGTTATTGCTTTTTTCCCTTATGCGATCCGTGCCTGTTCGCCTGCCATCAACTCAAAAAGGAGATAGGCAATGAACACTATTTTTTACTTTAAACATTTAAAAACGGTCGAAGAGATCAAAGCACATTACCGCAATCTTGCGAAAGACCATCACCCCGATTTAGGCGGTGATCCCGATACCATGAAAGAAATTAATGCACAATATCAGGCCGCATTGAAATCTTGTGACGGACAAAAGAGCGATGATCGCGAATATAAATACAAGCCCGATATTGAACAAGAACTCATGGATAAGCTGCTTGAGCTTTTGAAACTCCGTGATCTTGATATCGCTCTTATCGGATATTGGATTTGGGTTTCAGGTGATACGAAACGGAACAAAGACGCCTTGAAAGCTGCAGGACTGCAATGGAATTCCAAACGTAAGCGCTGGTACTACAAGCCCAAAGATTGGAGACGAACCTTTCAAAGCAAAGGCAATCTGAACGAGCTTGCCAGCAAATACGGATATCGCGGTTTCCAGACCGCCAAAGAAGAGAAGATGCCCGCCACCGTTTAGGCGGGCTTTTTTACGCCCTTACGAAATTTCAAATAATGGAGATATATTATGACTGACTTAATTGAACGTTCTGCTGAAACGATAAAAATCGCTGCCCTAAATGATAAATGCCGACAATATGTGATGGTGCCTGTTTTCGGAAAACTCGAAGTACCATGTCAGATTTACATGACACGAGGAATTGTCAGCTTACCACCCGAAGATCAAATCATCATTGCGGCTATGGTGCGCGATTATAACGATTTCACAGAGGATAATGATCCACATGGCGAGCACGATTTCGGCTCCTTTGAACACAATGGTAATCGTGTTTTCTGGAAGATTGATTATTACGATCAGGATGTGAAATACGGCAGTGACGATCCTGCAGATATTGAAAAAACTGTGCGCGTGCTGACCATCATGCTCGCGGAAGAATATTAAACGGATTTCATATCCTGCTCATAAACGGCTTCGGCGACATGCCGAAGCCGTTTTTTAATTTGCCTTATTTAGACTATCAATATCAATGCCACAGCCATTAAGTATTGCGGCATTTTCAAGAAAACATCTCGATACTTTTGACGACAAATCTAAGACCTGTTGACCGCTTCCATCATCAATCCACGCATCTTGAGTAATCACAGAAATCGAAATTTCTGCACCATTCTCTAAAGCTTGTGTCAGAACGCTATTAATACGCAGACTCGTTTTTTGCGAAGCACCGGGATTTCTATAGTTCCCGAATCTTCTTCTTAGGTTAACTGTTTCACCTACATATACGGCTTCGGGGCAATCCGCTCTACGTATCCGAAAACGGTAAAGTGCTGGTATGATATCTACACGTGGAAATGATAAGCGACCTTGTTCAAGAATTACTTTTCCCAGTGGTTGCCATACCATATGAAACGCATTTTTAATTTGTTGGATTTGATCCCATTCATGAGGTTTCGGCGCAGGCTCTAATTGAACTTTATTCCTTTTAACTTTTCTTCTGAGGTTTTTTAGAAATTTTTCAGCCTCAAAAGGCCTTTTCGTGAACATGATAGTTTCATTGCCAAGATCAAGGTCGTGTGAAATCCAGCCTGCTTTTAACCATGAAGAACATTGAACACCGGAATCTTGATTTGCCCACCATGCAGGATATTTTCTGGCACTGGCCGGCAATGAAAATTCAAGGATTTTCTCTATTTCGGCAAAGCTTATTTTCTTCGTTTCGTCCTTTAGGTGACTCAGAAAATTTTGTAATGGAGCGTACTTACTCATCGGAATATCCCCGCGTCTAAATTTGATTTATTGGATAGTTTTGAAATTCAAACTCAGATGATAAGATAAGCGTTATTGCGTGACAACTTACTCTGTGATTTCAGAGTTAAGACGAAAGGCAAGCTGTGTATTGTAATACACAATACAGCTTGGAAAGGGAGACGCTGCGCTCTCCCGTTTCATCCCTCTGGCGGATGGCGCGATGCGGGAACACAATCCGTTCCAACCTTTCACACCATCAAAACGTATCGCCGTTTTACCACTCGAAATGGGAGCCTTCGCGCTCCCCTTACAACCCCATCGACAAAAGGAGAAATTGCTCTCCCTTTGAACCCATCAAGCAGGACTTGGGAGAATTACCTCTCCCACCTGCACCAAACCCATGCATAAACATATGGATGTTTAATCACCATTTAGGGGAGCGTTCCTGCTCCCCCTAAAGACCCCATGATGATTTTTTCGCTATTTATTGCCTGCCCATTCTGCAGACCAAATCTCTGCCTGTTCGATAACCGTCCTAATCGCTTCATTCTGAAGATCGGGTGGATAGCCGTATTTTCTTAAAATACGTTTTACAAGCACTCTTATCTTTGCCCTCGCACTATCCCTTTTCTGCCAGTCCACAGAGATATTTGACTTGATCGAGTTCATAAGTTCATGCGCAATAACTTTGAGTTGGTCATCGCCCATCACATCCAAAGCACTCTCATTTTCTGCCAGCGCGTCATAAAAAGCAATTTCATCATCAGATAAACCGTCCTCTTCTCCGCGCATTCTGGCCGCCTTAATGTCCTTTGCAATACGGATTAACTCTTCCAAAACTTCAGCCGTTGTCAAAGCATTACTATGATAACGCCGGATTGCATCCTCTAGGCGTTCAGAGAACGCACGTGATTGAACAACATTCCTGCGAGTAGAGGATTTAATTTCACCATTCAGAAGCTTTCTTAAGGCCTCTAAAGCCAAATTTTTACGCTCCATATTCTTAAGTTCGGCCAGAAAATCATCCGACAAAATGGATATGTCTGGCGATTTAATGCCCGCCGCCGCCAAAATATCTATGATTTCCGTGGAAACCACGGCACGGCTCAAGATTTGCTGAATGCCTGCCTCGATGTCTTCCGGCGATTTTTTTGTTCCTGAAGCCGTGGATTTTGCAAGAGCGGCTTTCACCGCTTGGAAAAATCCGACCTCATCCCGAACTTCTTTCGCATAGTCACTGGCTGAGGCCAGCGCATAAGCACGGGTCAAAGCAACTACAGCATCATTATAACGTCGGCGGACAGTCTTTTTTTGTTCTTCCGTTTTGGCCTGCTCGGCTTCGCGCTGTAGTTTATCGAGTATCCACTCCATCGCTCCAGCTAAAGTTTGCAATCTTTCTTGCGGCTTTCCTGAAATGCCTAATGAATAATCAAAGCCGTGATACATATCTTTCACGACTTCATAGCATTTCTGAAGAGCCTCCACGGCTTCTTCTTCGTCAATGCCCGTATTAGCGCGGTCACTGTCTGAATATTCAATCAGCGCATTTTTAAGGTTTTGAGCAATACCGATATAATCAACAATCAAGCCGCCTGGCTTGTCTTTGAATACGCGGTTTACGCGGGCGATTGCCTGCATCAAGCCATGCCCCTTCATCGGCTTGTCGATATACATCGTGTGCATACAAGGCGCATCAAAACCCGTAAGCCACATATCACGCACCAAAACGAGCTTAAGTTCATCAGACGGATTACGCGCACGCTTTGCCAGATTTTCGCGGCGCGTCTTGCTACCGATATGACTTTGCCACTCTACGGGGTCAGAAGCCGAACCCGTCATAACAATTTTAATCGCGCCTTTCTTGTCATCGTCACTATGCCAATCAGGGCGAAGCTCCACGATAGCATTGTATAGATCAACGCATATACGGCGGCTCATACATACCGCCATCGCCTTTCCGGGCATGGCATCAAGCCGCGCTTCTAAATGCTCTACAATATCCTTGGCAATCAGCTTAATGCGCTTTTCAGAACCAGCTAGCGCTTCAATCCGTGACCATTTACCTTTAGCCTTTTCGGTCGCGTCTTGTTCTTGATCTTCAGTGAGTTCTTCAATCTCTGAATCAATACGCGGCTTTTCATCTTCATCAAGATCAAGCTTTGCAATCCGGCTTTCATAGTAAATCGGAACAGTTGCCTCGTCCTCAACAGCGCGATGAATATCATAGACATCAATATAATCACCAAACACGGCGGGCGTATTTACGTCCGTGCTTTCAATCGGCGTTCCGGTAAAGCCAATATAAGAGGCGTTCGGCAACGCATCACGCAGATATTTTGCAAAGCCGTAAGTCTTTTCACCTGTTTCCTTGTTGATCTTCGCGCCAAAGCCATACTGCGTTCTGTGCGCTTCATCGGCAATCACAATCACATTGCGCCGAGCTGTCAAAAGCGGAACTTCCGTTTCGTCTTTGGCGGGAAAGAATTTCTGAATAGTCGTAAAGATAATACCGCCAGAATTTACAGCCAAAAGCTCTTGTAAATTTTCTCGCCCTCCGGCTTGCTTCGGTGTTTGACGCAGCAACGCCTTACAATTTGAAAACGTGCCAAAAAGCTGCTCATCAAGATCATTACGGTCTGTGATAATAACCAGCGTAGGGTTCTCCATGTCCTTATGCCGCACAACCTGTCCGGCATAGAAGGTCATCAAAAGGCTTTTGCCCGATCCTTGCGTATGCCAGATAACACCAGCCTTATGATCGCCGCCCGATTGGGTCGCGCCTAAAGTGCTTTCAACTGCTTTTTTAACGGCGAAATATTGGTGATAGCCTGCAATTTTCTTTATGATTTTTGTTCCGTCATCTTCAAAAACCGTAAAGCCGGAAATCAGATCAAGGAAATGGCTTTGATTAAACAGCCCCTTAATCAAAACTTCCATTTCCGGTAAGCCCTTCTTGGCAACACTTATACCGTCAGTAGTGCGCCAAGGCATAAAGCGGTCTTTGGAAGCGGTGAGCGACCCCACCCGTGCTTCCATACCATCCGAAGTCACCAGCAGGCCGTTCGTTCTAAACAGGCTAGGGATTTGCTCTTTATAGGTTTGAAGCTGGCTATAGGCTTTATCAATCGTAGCGTTTTCATCGCCCGCATTTTTAAGCTCAATCACGGCCAAAGGCAGGCCATTTACAAACAG
The DNA here is from genome assembly GCA_051967755.1 of Alcanivorax sp. Classification (GTDB taxonomy): domain Bacteria; phylum Pseudomonadota; class Alphaproteobacteria; order Micavibrionales; family Micavibrionaceae; genus UBA1672. The sequence continues at coordinate 54,361 of JBQDYD010000002.1, read as the reverse complement.
CACAATATCCGGTCTGCGGTCATGGCCGTTTTCTATTGTTGTGAATTGATTGACGGCCAGAAAATCATTGGCAGCGATATTTTCAAAATCAATCAGCTTGACCGTTTCACCGCTCAGGCTGCCATCATCACGCATAACTTCAAGATCAACGCCGTCCGTTATGAGGCTATGAAGCCGTCTATTTTCTTCAACCAGCGAAGGCGTTTCGCTTTGCTCAATCTTCCGTACCACATCATCAAAAACGGATGATGAAAGATGCGGGTTTAACTCCGCCAAAGCCTTGAGCAACCGTCCGCGCAAAATCACATCGCCATAGCTTTCACGCTCTGGAGCTGAGCCTTCTGGCACAATCACAGAGCCATGCAGCACTGCAAATCCTAGCTCTTCCAGCCAGTCCAGCGCCGCTTCTTCTACATGGTTTTCTGTGATTTTAGTCATTAGAAACTAGCTCCTGTATCTTTGACAATAAAGGCACAAACCAAACAAAGTCCGCTACATTATTTCTACTACATACAAAATTACAGGCAGCCATTTTATCTAAAAGTTTGATTACACCTTTTTTGTGCCCTCCCTTTTGCTCTATAACCTCGTTCTTCCACATAGTGTCATCAGCCTCAATAAGAGCTACAACCTCAGGGGAAAGAGCATTTTCTACCCCACTAGTAAAAGCAAGATTTGGTTGTAAGGCGAATTTAAAAACTTCAGTTTTTTCGTTAATTGTTTCAGAAACAATTTTTTCAACATCACAATCAAAAACCAAAAGTGCTTTCGAATGATACTGGTATGGATGAACTTTTCTACTCTGTTTAATCTTTTTCAAAACATCGCAACCTGTACCTTGCCCGTCAGGGTTTGCCTCTTGTATATCAATTTGATTTAAAAGCTCTTGTTGGTTCATTAGCTCCAAATATTTCTTGATGTATTTAACATCTGTTTTTCCCTCACAAAGCACCATAGGTTTTGTTGCCTTCTTAAAAGAATCAACTTTCTTGCTTAGAGCTGCGTTTTCTAAATAAACTTCTTTTGCTCTTTCAGAAATCAAAGCCGTAACACCCAAGCTATCATCAACACCCTGAAACTTATCAAGTTCTTCAATTTCGGAAATGCTGAATGATTGACCATCCTGTTGGCTCATAGTCTTTTCAATTCGCCATTTTGAAATATTTTCACCCTCAAGAGAGTAAAAAGCGGGCGAATGTGTTGTTATAAAAATCTGATTATTCTTTGAAAAATCCTTTAAAAATCTACCTGCTAATTCAAAGGCTTTTTTCATTTCCAAAGAATTTTCTGGCTCTTCGTAAAGCCAGATATAATGTTTCCCACTATTTTCCTTTGCAATAAAATCCAAAATATACGGAATATGACCGACTTGAACACCATCACCACGCTGTTTAAGAGAAATTTTTTCAGTTTCTCCGATCTGCGTTATAAAATCCATATCACCAAATAATTCTCGAAAATTCTTTGGTACTGCGATGTTGCTTGTTACACCGATGCCTTCTTTAATTCTGCCAGACATGTATTCGGTCGCATCATTTATAACGTCCGTAATATCGCTTGATGCCTCTAGCAGTTTAATATCTTTTAGAACCAACGTGTCGTATAGAAGCTGCAAATAATATTTGAAAATTTCTTTGCTTTTAACCGCAGGAACATAATGCAGCTCGATTTTATTTAAAAATCTATAAAGCGTATTTTGTTTGATTGTTTTCGGAAATACATAAGTATCAGGCGTCTTCGAATATCTATTCCACTGCTTCTTAACCACAAAAGTTTCTGGCAGAGAACGGTATCCAAAAACATTATTGAACGTAATTTTAACATTCAAAAAGGCTTTAGTTTTGCCTTTCTGTGTTTCCATTACGCGCTTTAATGATAAGTCTTGATCGAAATCGTACTCATGCCCTAAATCTGTTTCATTATGAAAGAACAAGTTTAAAGCGCGAAGAACATTTGATTTACCTGAATCGTTACCGCCAACGACAATATTAAGCGGTTTGCACCTTTTCATTGCCCCACTGTGAATAGAACGAAAATAACTAATCTCAATTTTTTCAATTAAAGGTTTTTTACTCATCCAGCAGCCTCCTTGAGAGTGAGAGTGTCGGTGACGGTATCAACACGTAATTCGCCGGAGATGAGTTTGGGCAACAGCGTATCGCGCAGCGCGGCGAGGGTTTGGTTTTGTTTTTTGTTGGCTTCAATTTTTTCTACGAACAGTTTTGTAACATCCGAAAACGCTGAAATAATTTCTTCGCATGCAAAAATAAATGGCGTATCAAATACAACATCAGGTCTGACTGCTGGATATGCCCCACCATCTGCTAAATGAGCCAATCTTTCAATGTTATCTTTTGAAGTCGCTGCACAAAAAACAGCTTCGGCATATTCACTTTTTTTCGGACGTAAAACTGCAAATCCAGTACTGCCTGTTAAACCAGAAGCGCCAATATAACTATAAGAACCATTACCGGGGCGAACCGTCCCAACAATAGTATCTTCATTCTGTAACACACGCCTTGCTCGGCTTGGCGCATCATTCCAAATGTATTGTTGGGTGCTTTCGATTACACCCCATTTAGTATTGGCTAAATCGACATACTCAACATTGTCTGGATGATTGTTTTTACCCCAACTCTCAGGATTTAATTTCGCTATTTTTTCTAACGTTGTTTTCTCCCACCCCTCAGGCAGGCCATCTGGGGTGAAGGTGGACGGGAAGAGAGCGGCGGTGGCGGAGTCCATCCCTTCCGGCTCTCGGCCTTCGGCCTTGGCGTGGACGGGATCAAAATCCGCAAACCAGCTTTTGAATATCGCCCGCGCCATCCCTTCTAACGTTTCATTCATCCGCTGATTTAATTCAATTTTTTGGTCAATAGCATACAAAAAATCAGAAACAGCCTTCTGGTTTTGCAAAGGCGGAAAATTAAGTTTCATTTCCTTTAATATCACTGTTGTTAAACTTCCACGGCTACTGTGGCCATCAGAAAGTTGTCGCATCTCATCATATCGATTTGATAAATTATAAAATAACCATAAAGGAATGACTTTTTTTGTATCTGGCTCCAAACAAACAACAGATTGATTTATATAAGTATCAAATTCTAAAAATGATGTTTGTCCCCTTGTATGACCTTGTCCAGCAGAAGCAATAACTATTGACCCTCGTTTTGCCAATTTTGTACTGGAATTTTTAACCCCGTTGTTAGTGATTTTTTTTTCAGTATCAAATATAAAACGCTGCCTAGTCTCACCAGAAGATAGCCAAGGAATTTCTCCACCCCAAAAAGAAGAGGTTTGAGTGTTAGGTGTTCCTCCACTAAATACACGCGTACATACCTCATCTACTGTTGCGTCCTGCCACTCGTTCACTTGACCCTCACATTGGCAAGTAGGTTTTGCAGACGAAGAAGGAGTTCATCATAAAGAAGGAACTCTATATCTTTTAGGCCTTCGCGTAAGGTTTTAAATTGGTGACGCATTTTATCGTTGGTTAAATCGCTAGACTGACCCGCAACGATAATGGCTCTTGGATTTACGATGCTGATTTCAAGCCCTTTACCGTCTTCAACGCTGGTTTCGGTCTTGATAGCGTTTGCAAAGCTGGCGGCGTTTTCTTTTGCTTTTTGCAAATAATCTGAGGCTTGAGAAATGACCATAGCCATATCTTTTGACCAATAATAGGTCTTGTGGCTTTCATCATATTTTAAAAGCTGTGTGCTGCTGCGCTTTAACTCGTAAAAATCAATGTAACCGTATATATCAACTAAAACCAAATCGGGATATTTTGTAATGCCCGTTGCGATGTTTTTATAATTTAGCTTTTTGATATAGCGGTTATCAAAAAGTGTGATGTGTTCATCAAAGAATTCTTGCCACTTAGCTTCCAGTGGATTTGAAGCCAGCAACAATTCATACTTTTTGACCACTTCCTGCAAAGTTAATAGTTGAGCGCTCTTTTGAAGGTCGAGCAGCATACGGCGGACTAGATCATCGCGCTTATATTTTTGTGCTGCTTCAACATAAAATTTACCAAATGCTTCCACATCATCAGCGTTTAGCTGGTCAATAAGCTTTTGGTTGAGGTTACGAAGAATGAGGTCTTTATTGTTGTTTGTTTCCTTAATGGCGTAATTTAAAGAAGGAAAACTTTTGACCAAAAAGTTTTTAATTAGCAAACGCTTCGTGTCTTCACACGCCCTTTGCTCCTGATTAAGAGCTGTTCCCAGCTCTTCTAAATCCTCAATATTGATTATTAAAGCGTTGCCGCTTTCTTTTGTTTCCGTTTTATTAGCGATAGTTATCGTTTTTTTCTTATCAAACTTATATTTGAAGAAATTCTGAATAGCTTTGTTTTTAAAACCAAAACCAAGCTCGCTCATAACCGATGAAGGAACTTCCTTAAAACCTTCAAGAAGGATGGTTGGGATTTTTTCATTACCAAAATTATAAGAAATTTGGTCTCCAATTATGGTGTAAACCTCTTCCTCTGGTCGATTTTTATCGTCCTTATCCTTTAAAAAGTAAACATAGGCATTATCCCGTTTCTCACGGGACAGAATAAAACGCTTATTTTCTTTTACCTTGCGTTTATGTGCCATACCCCACCTTTGCCAAATTCTCTTTGATCTTTTGCTCTAGCGCGTCTGATTCCTCAAACTGCGCCGCAAGGTCGGCGGTGAGGCGCTGCATTTTCTCGGCGAAGGGTTCGCCGTCATCTTCTGCGTCTGCCGCGCCAACGTAGCGTCCGGGGGTGAGTATATAGCCATGCTCGCGGATTTCATCGAGGCTGGCTGATTTGCACAATCCGGCGATGTCTTCATATTCGCCCCTGCGCTCAATCGCATCTTCTTCACCGCGCCATGCGTGGTAAATATCGGCAATCTTCATAATGTCCGAATTCGGATCAGCGGCATCAAAGGAAAACTCGCGCCGCGTTCTATCGACCATATGCCCCATATTACGGGCATCAATAAACAGGATTTCGCCTTTACGATCACGAAAACCGTTTTTGCCTTTGTTCCGTGCCAAGAACCACAAGCAAACAGGAATTTGTGTAGAATAAAAAAGCTGCCCCGGCAAAGCCACCATACAATCAACGACATCTTCTTCAACAAGGCTTTTACGAATTTCACCTTCACCGGAAGAATTTGATGACATAGAGCCATTGGATAAGACTACGCCCGCATAACCACTTGGCGATAGACGGTGAATGATATGCTGCACCCAACCAAAGTTTGCGTTGCCCGCAGGTGGAATGCCGTATTGCCAACGTCTGTCCTCTTTCAAACGCTCGCCGCCCCAATCGCTTACGTTAAAAGGCGGATTTGCGAGAATATAATCAGCTTTTAAATCTGGGTGTTCGTCTTTGTGGAATGTGCCTTCACTGTTCCAGCGAATATCAGCATCAATCCCGCGCACTGCCATATTCATTTTGGCCAGTCGCCATGTAACATGGTTCATTTCTTGCCCGTAAATGGCAATATCGCCCAAGCGCCCGCCATGCTGTTCCACAAATTTTTCAGATTGCACAAACATACCGCCAGAACCACAGCAAGGGTCATACACACGGCCTTTATATGGCTCTAGCATTTGCACAAGAAGATTTACAACAGATCGCGGTGTATAGAACTCTCCACCGCGTTTCCCTTCCGCGCCTGCAAAGTTTGAGAGGAAATATTCATAGATGCGCCCGAATACGTCATGTGCTTTGGCCGAACTACCGCCAATTTCGATTGTACCGAATAGATCAATCAATTCGCCCAACATGGTTTTGCTTAAAGACGGGTGGGAGTATTCTTTAGGAAGTACACCTTTGAGCGTGGGGTTATCGGATTCAAGCGTTAGCATCGCTTGGTCGATCATTTTTCCGATAGTTGGCTGCTTGGCGTTGGCTTGCAAATATGACCAGCGGGCTTCTTTCGGAACCCAGAAGATATTTTCAGCCAGATACTCATCTTTATCTTCTGCAAACTCTTCACCCTCTTTAATCAATTCGGCGTGTTTCGCCTCAAACGCATCAGAGATATATTTTAAAAAGATTAAGCCAAGGGCAATATGCTTATATTCGCTTGGGGAAACACCGGAACGCATCTTGTCTGCTGCTTGAAAAAGTTTTGCTTCATAACCTAAGGAAGCTCCATTATTTTCTTTTTTTACTTTTGCCATTACACAGCCTTATCAATCGCGATACATTATTTGCAGAGACCTAACTCTTTTTTTGAAAAATTAAATATAATAAGAAGTTAGGTTAAATAAGAAAATTCCACAAGAACAGGTTGTAAAATTTGTATATAGCGACTTAAATTTCTTGCGAATACCCATGTTGGTGCTTTTGGGTTCGGTCAGAAAAATCTTGCATACTTTGGTATGAGGCAATATCCCGTTTCAATTCCTGCATTGTTACACGATAATTTTCACGCTTATTTTGAACATGCGTTTGCAGCTTATTTCGTTCACCGAGCTGTCTATCAACCAAATTCTGCGTTTCATTTCTATCACGTCGCTCACACCGGATAGTTTCCAATTCATTTAACCGTCTCACTTTCTGATACTTCCCCGTGATCCGATGCCACAAGCCCGCAAATCCATGAGGCAATCGTTCATAACGCTTCTTTTCTTCCTGCGCCCAGCGCTGTGTTTGCTGCGCTCTTAAATCTTGCCTTTCATTTCTGTGACGATCTTTTAATGACTTAATCGCCTGCTGCAATGGATGACGATCTTTATCTAATCTCTGTTTGGTTTCAGCAATATATTGCTCTACTTGGGGCGTTATCTTTTGCGCGATTTCTGCCTTCACTTCTTCCACAGAGGGTAACTCTTTCGCGTCACCAAGCTTGGCTTTCAGCTCTTTTGTTTTAACCTCAGACCATCTGGAAAGTGAATAAATCTCTCCCTTATAATCTATCGCGACAAACCCACGCCGATCACCCCGCGCCAGCCAAAATCCATGTTCCCTTAATGCATTTTGATATGCAGGCCTACTATCAGACGTCTCCCACGCATTTTTAAAAAGTGCTTTGAGAAGACGCGGGTCTTCTTGCGCCCGCTTCGCTTGCTGCCACCCTTCGCGTGAAAAGTTCAACGGATTTGCATATGCTTTATCCAGAAACCCTTTCGGTACATTCCACTCGTATTTTAAATAGAGTTCCTTTGATATGTCATTTAGCTTTTGCTTGTAGAACGGCATATTGATTCCTGTCATGCTATCTGCATCAATACGTGACCATACGCAATGCGCATGTCTTCGTCCGTCCTTTTCATGAAAGACGACAATGCGCGGCTGATTTTCTAAATTCAAATGTTCCTCGATCTCGCCTAATGCGTGCTCAAAATACTCAATCGGAACTTTTTCATTATGCGGAGGATTTAGAGAAACAGAAAACATATATTGAGAACATTTCGTTCCTCTGGCTGATGCATGTATTTCATGAAAAGCCTCGTGCACATCGTTTGATAAAAAACCCGAAACTTCATGAACTTCAACATGATCATTTTCTTTCAAATTCATAAGATGTCGCGCCATTTCAGAGGCACTTCCACGTTGATTACCTTCAAGTATCATGATTATCACCTCCATTTTGATATAAACCAAGACCTTGCATGAGAATTTTTCTCATCCATACAATATCAGAAAGCGCCTGCCTCAAATCCTCTTCGATTTCAGGCATAAGAAGCAGAGAGCCGGAATTAGCAGCCCGCGCAAGTTGGTTTAGATTATTGGCGATGCGTGATGAACCAAGTTTAGTCAGCAGTTGTGCCAAGATTTCATGATCTTTAACCGGACGCTTCATACGACGCTTTCGCGGTGTCGGATCATCAAAAAGTCGAGAGCGAACATAAGTGCCAAGCGGCATATCACCTGCCTCATACTCAAGTCTTTCACGCTCTTCTTTTGAAAGGCGCAAGCAAAATGGTGATGGTTTTTCTGCGGACATGGCGATCTCCCTTCCAATATGAAAAGAATACCTCCATTCGCACCTCACACTGGGCGTTAAGCCAATAAATAATATGTTACATATTTTATATTGACTTTAATAACTTATATGTTACATATTATTTATTCGATATTAAGGAGATTTTTTATGCCCGTAGTCAGATTGAATGATGCCGCTTTTATGAATTTAAAAACTTTAGCAACATGGTTAAAAACGGAAACCCCATCCGAAACAATAAATGCACTTATTGAGAAGGAAATGGAGCGACAAGATTTAGTTCCAGATAACTTTTCAGATGAATATCATTCATCGAATGGTGAAATTACATTTACAGAGACACCCGGCTTAACACACACAAAAGTAATTTTTTCGACCGTGAATAAACAAAAATTAGATCGTCCTAATTGGGGGAATATTTTATTAGCCGTTATTAGAGCTGTAAAAGATAAAGGCCTGTCAAAAGAACAGATGTCTGTTGAATTACAAATAAACGCCGAATCACATAAGCTTGAAGATAAGGGATATACTTTCTATCCAGAGCTTGGCTTATCAGTGCAAGGCCAATCGGCTCCCGATGCGTGGAAAGAGGCAAAAAGGCTCGCTGAAAAATACCACATTCCATTAGAGGTGAAATTTAAATGGAGAGACAAAGAAGGTGCACAGTATCCCGGTAAGATTGGAATAATGACGGCTGGTCAATAAAGTTTTCGACTTTTTACCGAGAATATGCCCATTTTTCGACATTAGTGATTGTTTTTCGATGGGAATAAGATTTTGAGCGCGCTAGGCTAGGAGGGCGGGTAAATAAACAATCTGCATTTTAGCGCGTCGTCGGATATAGTAACGGGAACCAGCGCTCAACAACTTCAATAGGAAATCCTAATCTTAATGGGCTTCGCGTATTATCAGAGATAAGAAACCCTTTTTTCTGCAAATCGGAAACAACGTCTCTAGCCATACGTTCCTTATACCCAGTTAATTCTTGCGCACGCCCACGATCAAACTCGCCGACAAGCAAAGCTTCTCTGAGCAAGGGATAACTTCCCTTTGGGAGCCGCTTAAAAGCAATCTCTTCTTCAACGTAAATTCTCATGCGTTCTGATAGAGTATTAAAATCCAGAAGACTCTCCATGAAATCAATTTGATCAATCGACGTTTTTAAGAAAAACTTACAAAATGATGTCAGTGCATTTTGTGAGAGAGTGCCGCGCCCATCAAGATCACCGCGCCGTGGTTGATCTGCTGCTTGAAGCAACGACTTATACTCTTCTACATTTCTAGCAAGTCCTCGCGCTACAGACCATAATTCACTACCAATACCCAACTCTAAAAGTGCAGCATATGACATGAGGCGGGCAACACGCCCATTACCATCATAAAACGGGTGTATCCAGAGAAGTCTATGGTGAGCAGCCGCGCTGGCTATAATCCTATCTGTTTTTGATAGCCTATTACTTTCATATGCCTCATCAAACCGTCTTAAAAAATTGGGTAGGTTTTGTGGATATGGAGGAAAATGTTTTCCAACGACTACGGTTCCGTCCCTTAATTCACCGGGAATAACTTTGATGCGTTCTTGAGTGTCTGGGTTTTCAACATAGAGAAGCTCTTCCGGAAGCCGGCTACAAAACTCATAATGTAGCCACGCCGCATATTTCCCTGAAAGCGGAGGCGCACCAATATGATGTCCCGTATCGATCATTTTTTGCACCTCGATATGCGCTACAGCTTCTTTTTGTAGCGCTCGTTTTTCAGGTTCCGCAGAAAAATCCTCTGATAATGCGCGATCAATATCACGTGGATGGGTGTTGTGCCCTTCAATAAGATTCGAATAATAGCAATTCATTGAACGTACGAGATCACCAATGGATGTACGCACAACAGGATTAAGACGACCAGCAAATGCGCTCGCTTTTGAAACCAGATCAAGCGCTAAATCACCTAACTCACTATTCCCACTTTGTGGAAGCATGGGCTCCATTAATCCTATTGGTTCGTTTAGTGCTTTTTTCATTATTTTTTGCCGGTATTTTTGCCTATATATTATCTATATATATCATATGTTTATAAACATTTAAATATTCTAGTTTTGCCGGTAGTTTTGCCGGAATGAAAAAATCGTACAGACAACCCAAAAACAGCGAAAAATACATATTTTTCAACACTGATTAATGTTTGTGATAAAAGGAACATTATTTAGATAGTAAGGAACTTGCCTCCCTAATACAGAGGCAAGTTCTTTTTATTATGCATGCGCAGCCATTTTATCTGCTTGCGTTGCTAAACCAAGAACATGATGCACCAAAAAAGCGTCTATCAATGACAGCGCATAACTTTTGCTTATGGGTAGCATATCCTTTGTCAGTAATGCATTATCAACATAATCCCTAGCATCCCAAAGTTTACGAGTAATTTCTGGATTGCGAGGCTCCATGCGGCACATCACAGTTTCAAAAACGCTGTTTGCAACTTCGATGAATTCCGCCCGATCTGTTTTGTTCAATGGAAGGGATATAATTTGAACATCAGGCTTTGTTTTTGGAATTGGCCGTGTTGATATTTCTTTGGTTTGCTGATGTTTGTTGAGATTTAAGCGATAATCACCAAAAGGGTTTTCGTGTCCCTCTACGTTTACAAAGGCTTGCTTAAGTATTTCTATTCTCGCTTCGGCATCAAATGATATGTTGTTATCGTGCTCAGTGCCAAGGATATACATTTCCCAATCTTCTATATCTATTTTGTCTTGGTTGTCGAATAGCAGTTTACCAAGCTCTAGCTCTGCTTTTGATGCTTTGTTTAAATCTGTCCACTTTCTGAAACCAGCCATATAAGCAATAACATGCTGAGCCTTCATCAAGCTAAAGTTATCTTCGTTAATATCGAAATCGCAAATAATGCTATCAATATCAAAATATTTTGGATCATACTCGTAAAGATAGTCGTCAATAGCTCCGTCAAAAACGGGCTTTTTTGTTTTATAATCTCTAAAGAGGTTTTTTGCTTGAAGTTTAAAATAGTCAATCGTGTTCATAATATAGCCTTTCCTATACTGACTAAGTTATTATCCGGAATTATAGCGTTCGTAATCTTTGGTCAGATAATAAGCTTAGTAAAAGGGTATATTATCAATTTGTTAGCTGATGAAATCTTTGCACGAACGAGCAGGCGTACCAACAAGCACGTATAAATTGTGCCAATGAACACCCTATCTGGCAATAGAAAAATACACCTAATCAACCTCATTTTCTAAAAAGAGGTTGCGGCCTGGGGTTCAATTGAACCCCTTTTTATTTATGTTCATGGATTGTTCACGCTAAAATTGATAAAAATGAAAATTTTTTTATAGGATTTCTGCGGCTTTGCGAGCGGTTCGGAAATTTGCCAAGGTTGGGGCCGAGAGTTCGAATCTCTTCACTCGCTCCATTTATTTTCAACGAAACACGACACCTCACTTGAGGTGTTTTTTATTGCATATCAATAATACCACTCAGTTTTAAAAGCATGCTTTGAGAAAGTTACATCAACCGTGCCAATTCGGTTGCGGTTATGATGCTCACCATATGTATCAAGCGCTTGTGAAATTGTTTTTAAAATTTCGTCATGACTTTCAGGGAAGTTTTCAGGAATAACGATTGTATCGATTGTCCAGCGGAGGTCAAAACGCCACTTTCCCTCTTCGTTTTTATAACGATTAACCGTTTCTTGCTCTCCTGCAAATTTGACGTCTTGGCCGTGCCATTTAAGGTAAAAAGGGTACACAGCATCCTGCCCTGCCGGCTTTCCGGTTAGGATAATATCCCGCTCTCGATCAATGGTAAATGGTTTGTGGTGATTGCTATGATCGTTTTCAAACGGCATTTTATTTCTCAGTTTTTTCTCTATTTACTGCCATCTATAGTTAGCATAAAGCCCACAGTAAAAACCATTATTTTTGCCGCGACACTACGCGATACTATTAGGTGCGCCATCAAGGGTGTTTTCTTTTTCTTGATAAAACGGAGAAGTTTGATGTACATTCCTATCAGGCAATTTAATTTTTCGCATTATTGGATTTTTTGAACCGGAAGTGATTTTCACTCCCCGGCGTTTTTCCGTGCCTTCCCATCGCTCTCCCAAAAAAGGTGCGCTCTTCTAAGTGTTAATCAACTTAGGAGAAAGACAATGGCACGAATGATACCGGTAAAGCTCAAAGGAGATAGATCATGGCTGCACCACCACCAAAACGAAACCTTATCGCCCAAGATTTACGCACACCCAAATATCGGGCGCGTGTTGTGGCGGATAAGAAAAAGAAACGTAATAAATATAAATGTAGAGGAAAAAATCATGCATCATAAACGTAAAAGACCAAGAAACCGCCGTGCGGGCTGTAAATTATGTAAGCCATGGAAAGTGAATGGTTTTAGAACAGAACGCGTAGACGGCGAACGCTTTTCCGACCACCGCAGGCGACACGCCGCGCCTGCGGATGAACATGGCAATTATTGCGACCCTTCGTTGGAATGAGTATACTCAGGCAAAGATAAAAAGGGTGATGACGTTGGCGAGCCCGACAGCAATTTTAGAGCCGCAAATTACGTTACATTCCATTGAGGATGATGACGTTATTTTACATGCCTCACCTGAATGGAAAAAGAAACTTATCGATTTCCTGAAATATGCGAAAACCACGGATGATGTGACGGTTGACTGTCATGTTCCCCTTGACGCATTGAGCGACGTGCAATCTTCTATCAGCAAACAAGCACACACATCCAATATCCTGAAAATACATAAGCGACAATTCCTAAACCTTTGCTCTGCAATAGTCGTATTCAGTGATTACCCGGCAGGTGGGTTTTATGACTACCCAGCCGATGACTTTGATCGCTTGCATGATGATATTCTTGACATTAATGATGCAGTTTTTGGAAAGAAAAAAGTCAGTTTACCTCGCCGCATAAAAACAGAATTGAGTAGTAAGTTCGATGGTTAGCATCAACCGACAAGCGCAACCAAAAAATTTGTTATCTTTGGTTGAAAAACGTATGCTTAGGCACGCATAATAACCTGATACTACTGCAAAATTAATGATAGTCTTTTACCTACAATGCGGTGCGCACCATGGATATTTTCAAGCACATTCCCATACCGGATGAGTATAAAAGCCTAAGGCGCTATCAACGCCTACTTTCACCCGAGGGCAAAGGGTTTAAAGGCGATGATTGCGCCTTTATCCGCAAAGATGAAAGCTTTATAGAGCTTGAGAGCTCTCACGCGATAAACCGTTACATTCAGATGCCTGATGATTTATTGCTTGGCTACAATTTTATTTGGCGCGCCTTTGATGATTATCCGTGGCGCCGTCTAAAACATGACGATGCCTATCAATGCGGGCTTTGGGATTTAAAAACAGGCAAGCACCTTTTGGAATTAAAAGACATGCATTTCGGCTCCGTTTTGGGGGCGCAAATCTTAGACGATAAGCGCCTGATTACATGGGCGGATGATTTCCTGATAAATGTCTGGGATCGAGGCACGGGTGAATGTTTGCAAAAGATACCCGTCGGCATTGATAAGCGTGCTGATTATACTCGCCCCGAACCAGATGACGATAAAAAACTAGAAAGCAAGCTATTTGGACAACAAATCAAGGAAGCAAACGCAGCGAGCCATCAAAAAATTCTTGAGCGCATGAGAGAGAAAGACATCACAGCCTATATAGAAAGCGAAGCACAAAGGCTAAAGAAAGACGAAGAAAACAGAGAAAAATATCAGCAGCGCATGAAAGAGATTACCGAAAAATACGGCAATGTTCCATACGTCAAAAGCAACGCATTTAACAGTTGGAGCGATAAGCGCCGCAAAGATTATGTCGATAACCGCCAAGAACTCTCATTTAATCTGAAATTCATTTTGCCAAAAACAGATGATAACCGCGATACCTGTTATGCCGCATTTCAAGGAAGCAAACCGGATACCATTCATTGGGAAACCTATTCAGGCAATGATATATGGGATTGTTTTAGTGAGCTGGAAGGCGTGAACGCAGGATATTCCTTTAACCAGAAACTCAAAGACGGGCGGTTCTTCGTAACAGGCGAAGAATACGGCATAAGCGATAAAGCCTATGTCTGGGATGGCGGCCTTAACCTGACGATCCTCCTGTCGCCAATGGGGCATGATTATTGCCTTGCAGACGGACAGCAAGATGACGGCGCAATTTCTTATGATGAGGGTTACGTGAAGTTTTATGATTATTAGGATAATTGTTACTGCACATTAGTTTCACACAGGGTATTTCCGGCCCTAAGACCTTTTTCAGATAGTTGAAAATGGCCATCATGCCCCTCAACATCCTCAAGAAACCCCATTTGCAAAAGGTCTTTCACAACATACAGCCAGCTTAGCCTATTTTCCCTATCCCCCCTATCCTTTCCGGACAGCTCGACCTCTTTCGGGGTTCTTTCATACCCCCATTGCATAGGGCCTAACGCTCCGGGAACCCATAAACATTTATACTCACCCTTTGGCGCCGAAATACGGCAACAAGACTTTTCATGCTGATATAGACGTCTGATTAATTGTTTCTGCTTAGAGGATAAATCTGTTACTGAAATGTTGTGATTGTCACTTTGTTGACCGGCAATATTTTTGAGAAGTCTAATCACCTCCCCCTTAAAAAGATCATCATTATTTTCGCAGGTTTTACGTAGTTTTTCCGCGAGCCTATTTAAATGCTTTTCAGCCTCATTTTCAGGTATTGTAAAAAACTGCTGTGGCTCAGCTATCGTCTTCTTTATGTATTGAAATTGCTCCAGTAAAGCTTGGTTAAATTCTTCTGTCGTGGGAATTTCAGAATCCTCAATTTTTTTTCTGACAACACGCAATTTAGGGTGCTCATTTAAATCTATCAGCCTACCTTCATTAGGAAACAATGCTTTTGGGCTGTATAAACCCGCATGGTCAGGCAAGGTTTTTGCCCAATCTTCCAATGCTGTATTTAACTCTTTTATAAATCCGTCTTCCTTAAAAAAAGATAAGATTGAATCTGCCAGCTTCCCGCCGGCATAGCCAAGTAGCCATGTTTCAAAACCTGTTGCCATTATTTTTCCCTCTTACAATGTATAATAGCTGCCCATGCAAAATAATACGAAGATTTCACCTGTGTTGAAATCATAAAACTTGCACTTTTGAGTTGAAATTTATAACATGACATTTCTACGTGTTAATAATAAAAATGCGGGATTGCGTAGCGGTAAACAATGAAAATAACAACCCTTGAAAATAGTGATCGTCGGTTTGAATTGTCAGAATATGAAAGAGATATTCTGGTGCAGGTTGCTACCTATCTTCACGATTTTTTTGATGATTTAGAATTCAGTATTCGTCATTTCACGAAGGATCAGGCGCAAACTGTACGTTCTATTCTGGAAGATAAACAAGGTGAAGATCATCAAATAATATCAAAAGAACAAACAGAACTGATCTTTAAAGTTTTTAAAGAAGCAGAAAATTTTGTTTCTGATTTAATTTACGACTCCAAAATTGATGACAACGAAGATTTCGAAACCACATGCGGTGATTTATTCGATATTTTATTTGAAAATTTAACGACACAAGAAGAAATCGAAGAATTTAAGAAAAAGATGAATTCATGAGTGAACCGTCAAAAGATATTGTTGAGCTATACATAGACAGCCTTACTGAACACGCAGGTGAAAGGCGACTGGCTGATCTTCGTAATGAAAATAGTTCCGGCAATCAAAGAACAGGTGGCAGGGCAAAAGGTGACCCCCTTACTGCCTTTGATAAAGAAGACTTTCGGCAGCACGTACGGCAAAGTCTAAATGATCCTGATACAAAGTATTTCATAAATGAGGCTGATGGCCGTGCTGTTTTTTTTAACGGAGGCGAAACAAACAATACAAGATTTACCTTCACTCCGGCCCAATTTACAGAAGGTGATGGCCATGCTGGGACATTAATGCGTGACCCTTATAATAGAGGGCTTCGATTGTTTAAAAAAGACTTCGATGAAGTCGTAGACAAAACAGGCGTAACTCCGGAAATTCGGTCTGTATCAGATGGTGGTTGGATTGAGCATCTAGAAGGATATCGAACACAGCTAGAAAATGTTCCTGATCGTGCGTTAGGTAAAGGTGACTTACGCACGGATTATGCGCGCGCAGGCGATGACCTCAAGACGCAGCCATTAAAGCCTTTAGATTACAGCGCCCCTAACTCTCCCAAAATGGATAGCCCGTTAAAGAGAGCTTATAATGTCGTTTCCGAAGCCGCGGGGCCTGTGGTTAAGAAAACGAGCATGGTTATTCTTGGCGCCATACCAATTATCGGAATGTTGCCAAACAGTGCAGAAGCTGCGGAGTTGAAAGACAAGCTGGCAACGGCAATTAATAACGGAGACATTCCACCAGAGGCCGTTACAGAATACAATGTTATCATGGCAGGACATATTGCCCAAGGCGCCGACCCCACCGTTGTGCTGGGCGAAGCAGGCGTTCAGCAATCTTTTAATGACTGGGCAGAGAGATATAACGTACAAGATGACTTACGAGATTCGTTACAGCCATCTTCTTTGGCCTTAATGATTAAAGATGGCGGCACGTATATTGCAGATAATATTGATCGCCTTCCGTCTGCGACTGCTGATGTCGTCAAATTTACCGGCGGCGCAGCCGTAACAGCAGGCGAAATAAGCATGAATGCAATCGATTACGCCTATGACCACATAAGCGGCAATGCAGAAATCACACAGGGGCTATATGATCAACTTCCCTCTGTAAACCTACAGGACGTATTGTCCGGATCACTCACAGGTGATCATGCATCATTAAATGAACGCGAAGACGTCCTTGACCTCCTACAATCAAAGGCTCGCGTAGAGTATTTCGAAAGTCAGATGGCATCTGAAGAAGACCCTTACAGACATGCTTATTTTGCGGATCGCTCACAAGCAGCAAAAGACGACTTTGAGAGTTCTGTAGAAGCCATGGACAAAGAACAGTTAAATGATGTGCAAAACTACCTTGCTACATATAATCAATATATAGCAGGGAACATGGCGGAAAATCCGAACATGGTTAATGAAACACCAACCAACCCTGAGCTTCTTGACGTAGAAACGTCGGCTACAAGCAGCCGTATGGCGATATAATATAAATAATAAAATCTGATTACCGCAAAATCTTGATAACAAAAAGCATATCGCCGTTCACCCCGCCCTAAGCAACGCCGTCCGGTTCATCACCATCAGGGTCATCATGATCGAACCCGGGCACTTGGCCTGATAATATTCCGGCGCGTGTGCCCATATCGATATTTTTGGCTTGATCATCGTAAAACTCAATCGATTGTCCATGCTCCATCGCCATGAACGCCAAAACCTCTAAAACAGGTTGCTTTGGTGAACCCGCCAGAAAATGCGCAGATCCCGAAACATCTTCATCCCATTGATAGAGCGTTTCAATAGCTCGCAAAGCAGGGTTACTGCCGCGGGCGGTGACAATCGATATCCCATAGGGCTTATCATCCCCCGCGTAACGTTTATTCACGCCGTTATAATGGTGGAAAAGTTCATAAGCAGGGCCGTGATCCATCGGTACATTGTGCAAACTTCGTTCGTACGCGTCATAGGCCTCCAGCCCGTGCTTTTGAAAGAAGTCTTCGGATGTACTGTCGAACACAACGCCGTCCAAATCAAAGACATGGTGGCCGATCACCTTGCCGTTAAAAACCGGCATGACATTTGGCGGCAGTGGCCGTGCATGCATCTGCACAATTTTTGCCTCTTGCTTATCATTCGCTTCTTCCGCGCCCTCCTCAGACGCATAAAGCGGCACGATTTTGCCAACCCTTTGGCGTTTTACTTCCCCACCCAAATCAGGGTTATTCACGGTGCGGTTTTTCGCCAAATCATAATAGGTTGAAAACACGCCTGCTTGATTGCCTGCCGCGGCGTCACGCAGGCTGGCTGTGTAGAAATGCTTGATACCGTATGCCTCAAGAAAAGGCACAGGGGATTGGCCGTTTGTAAAAAACATGCGCCCCGGGGTAATACCTTCATTTTGCATCGTAATAATCGCGCGCCTTGCGGTAATCGGGCTATTTTTAGAACATAGCACAACCTCCTCAAAGTCGGGATTTTCGAAGGCTTGGCGTAAATGTTTAAAGCCGCGCCCCAACGGCAAAGGTTTATCGGCATTTTCCCGCATATGCTCAATATAGGCTTCCTTGCCGTCTTCCCTGAATATGCGGTCAGGTTCTGACATATCAAACAATACGCTCGTTGATATACCTTTCACCATTTTTTCTAATGGCTCTCTATTTGATTTTCCCATGTTACGTTCTCCGTTCCGTATAAATGGCTTTATGAAACCGGGTCTAATTCATCCAGCGGATCTTCCGCCGCATCACCTTCGCCTCCTGCGCGGCTATATTTTCTGATCGGGTTCATAAATAATTTTGTTTTCTCACTTAAAACTGCGGCGTCACTATTCTCCGCGACCCAGTTTTTAATGGCCTTAAACAGTTTTTTCTTTTTTGGATCGTCGCCGACATAATGCGCATAAAGCGCCGGATCAGACTCCAACTCTTCAATCTCTTTGGCTGCTTCGAAATAATGCTGATAGGCCAGATAATCGCGCATCGCTTCGGTGCGCTCAATATCCGCCTCATACATGTGATCCCGATCAAAGTCATATTGAATTTGATTGATCGTATCCATCGTGTCTTCCAACACATCACGATCGGATAACAATTGATCATAAAACTGGCCGGCTGTGGCTTTATCATCCGCGCGCACCGCCTCCAGATATTCACGAACAACTTTACAGACATGACGATACGCGGAGTTCATACCCGCCTTCGCCCGCATACGAAGCAGGTTTTGCGCGCCATGTTCGGGTCGCGCGGCGCGGCCGCCGCCGCTATCCAATTGACGCTCCAGATCAGGATATTGATCAGGGCGGCGGTAATCATTGTGGTATTTCGGCTCATCACCGTCTTTTTGATTTTGTGCAATACGCCCCTTTAAAATCCTCATATCGCGATCATTCCTCCACGCCTGTGAAATTTTCTGCGCGATGGTTTTCCACTCATTTTGAGGATCAACATAATTCAAATTGCGCTTAATTACGCCTGCCCTGCGATCTAAGGTTTCCTTAGGCACAGAACCGTTCGCCTTAACCCGCAGGCCATAGCGCGCGGGAACCATGATAGGGTTTTGGCGCAAATCCATAACCTCAAATACATCATTATCGTAATCAGCCAGCATTTCAGCAATTTTCGTTGCAGGTAAATGCAGGTAATCATTCGGATCATATTTCAGGTTAAACACCACGGCGTAACGCTCTGAATCCATCGTGCCGATAAAAGCACCCATTTGCGGTTTTGGACGTTTTGCCGCGGGACTAACATATGAGAAAATCGGATGCGGCCCGTTAAAGCCCATATCCATGCCCATAATATCATTGAGCAAATGACTGGTTGAGGCATCGGCATTGATGATCATTTGCTCGACTAAGTCAAGGGCAATGTCATATTGCTTCCAGAATAAATCCATACAAAGATTGGTGTCATACTGACCGCCATGGGCTTTTTTCTCATCATAATCCAGCCCGTTTTCTTTGGATAAGCTCTCCAGCGTATGATCCCAAAAATCTGAATCAGGCTTTTTCGCGACTTTATATGCGCCTGGTGCATAAGCCGCCAAGGTGCGGGAGATCGCGCGCGTATCAACAGAAACGGTTTTATAGGTTTGGTGTAGACGCGTATTCGTATCAAGGTTACGCGCAGATTCCTTGGCAATAAACTTAGAATCAAAGCGCTCACTATGCCAAACAATCAATGCCTTAATGTCATGACGGCTGACTTTGCCATCCTCTGACTTCGCCTCCGCCAGTGCGTGCGAATGACGCTTAACAGAGGTCAAAGATGCGTTCATTTCATCCACAAATTTAACCGCAGGCATACCCTCATTCAGATCATCCGGGTGCGTATTTGTCACCAGCATCGCAATCGGCGATGGCATACGATGGTTCGGGATACGTTGGAATAGCTGAATATTCTCAATCGTTTCGCGCGTATCCACATCCTGAATGGTCAGGGCAAATTCACGCATCAAATGACGCATTGGCGATAAGCCGCCCGTTTCCGTGTCTGCCGCGCCTATGGCGTGAATGCCTTTATCCTTAAATACGCCGTCTTTGTATTTATCAATACCGAAGGCAATATCTTGTTTTAAAAACCCCTGCACATTGTCTGCATTAAAGGATCGAGACAAAGAAACAGGAAGCGAGCGCCCCATTTCAAAATCAGACCCAACACCTGCGATACTGCGCGCCGTATCTTCGAATGTATCGACAAGCTGCGCGACCAAAGAGGTGGAAACAGGCTTGATCGGCATAACAGAGGTTGAAAAACGTCCCTTAAGGTAAAACTTATCGCGCGATGGCGTATGGTTAGTAACCCCAACAAATTCGGAAGGAACAGTTCTAAAAAAGGATACCTTTTTTCCTTTTTCAATGCGCATCTCCATAGAGCCGGTAACGACTGTTGTGTCTGCGCCAACAGAGTCTGCAATTTCAAGATGTTTCTTTAATTGCTCAGGGCCACCATGTACGGGCAAGATAAACGGGATACCTGATTCCTTAATACCGCGTTCTATGCCTTTTGCGTTATTATGACCTGAACTATGCCTAATCATTGGCGGGCCGTATGTTTCCTTCTCGGCCAAGTCCTCTATATCCTGCGCCTCTTTATCGACGGCTTCGGGCAAGATGACATGCGCGCCATGGAACATCTCCACGTAGTCTTTCAGCGCCATGCGGCGGAAATAATTTTCCCCCGTCGGTATAACCCCTTGCAATGGTGCAATGATATCGTTACTGCGGATATTCCAGCGATGCGGCGGTAAAGAATCCCGCGCGGCGCGGTTTAGGGATGAGAAGGCCTCATCCTGCGTTCCCGTAACAAGAAGTGCATATTCCCCGTCCTTTGACGGATCAGATAGCAAAGGCTCAACCTTGGTTTTCTGGCTTTGCATGAATATATCTACGCCGTGGAAATCCTTCGCCCATTTTTTCAGCGAATAGACTTTGTCCGCATCGCGCACCAAATCTTCCACGGCTTTACCGTCGATTATTAATGTGCGGCGATCTGTTTGACCAAGCGCAGCAACCAACGTACCCAAACGCGTCACGTTAGAGCCAAGCATCGGGAATATAAAACGCTGATCTGCATGCTCTGTCGTTGTTTTTACGATGTCATGCATCACATCGGCTTCTAGGGTATTTTCACCCGGCCTGATTGCACCTGTAGAATCCGCACTCATCGAGTCCGGTTCATGCCCGCGCATCCATATGTGAAGGGGCGGAATACCTAGCTGAATGGAGTCATCCCATTTATAGTCACCTGTATGACGGTGCGATCCAGCGGCGGTGATAATGTCGTACATTAAACCAGGATCAGAGTGGGGCATCGGCCCGACCCGCACCTCAAATACATCATTGATGCGCAAACGCGGGAAATACTCATAAGAGCCCATTTTTTCACCGGGCTGGACTTCCGTCCATTGTTCAATCTTGGTATCTGAAATTTCAGTTTCTTTAATTGTCTCAGGATTTTGCGGATTAATATCCGTAAGCAAATTAATCGGATAGCATTTCTCAAGAATTTCTTCTTTGACTGAATTTTCCACGTCCAGCTCTGACATATCGCGCTTTAGCTGGAGCATTGTCATCTCATTCATGATTAAGGGCGGCAGTTCATATCCCTTTTTCACCAAATAAGCGAGTTGCCCTAAATGGTCTTTGTGACGGTGGGTAAATAAAACCGCGCCGACAGGTTCTTCGGGTGTATGGCTTTTATCGAATTTATGTTTCAAATATCGGCCAGCATTAAAAAATGCCACATCAAACACATCGTGAAACAACACACCCGCATCAATCATCAGTGATGCATTTTCTGCTTTCCCTTCTTCATTCAGATGCTCATAGCCGATAATATATTGGTTTGCGCCGATATTCTGATCCGCTTCGGAGACATAAGGCGTTTGGTTATTACCGCCGATTGCCGAGAAAGTCATAATCCCCTGTTTCGGGATATTATGCTTATCATTCAAATGCGGATAGATACCTGTATACAGGTTGATATCCGTAGGAAGCATAAACCGTCGATCATGCGGCGGGCGCTTTAAATCATCAATTAAGGCGCGATCGCCCGCGCGCACCATACGGTTAATATTGCGCACGGCCTTTATCACGGACCCGACAGCGCGACTATCGCTTAGGTCAATCTTCTTGCCCATATAATGCAGGGATTTAATGCGCGCCTCATCTTTCGGGTTTTCTTTGCTGGGGCGAACTTCTACGCGGTATAGCTCTTCCTTGCGCTTCCCGTGGTCATCTTGCACCGTTACGCTACTGGAAATATTGATGTGGTTATCATTGCGCCCACGTTTATATTTATATTTCAGCATCGAATTTTGATGCTCTTCCCCGCGCCCAAACAAAGTGATAACGCGGGATTGCTCATCCTCTTCAATATATTTATGCGGGCCGACCCCCAGAATTGCGTGCAAAAATAAAGCCGGATAAACCGGCTCACCATTAGACTCAATTTTCTCAGCAACGTTTGTCTTTATGTCTCCGCTAGCATAAAGACCCGGCCAGGCGCGCTTGCCGAATACGTTCCCAAATCCGGCATCTGACAATGTTTGCACAGGATTGAGCCATTCATTCTTTGATATGATGGCTTCTGATAACGGCTTTACCACGCGCGGCAAAGAAACATGATGTTTATCATCATCCAGATCTAGCGTTTCTCCATCAACCTCTGCAGATATCAAAGTAATCGCCTGATCCTCTTCCTGACATGACATTTTCAGGAAAGGGACGCTTTCGTTATGACCGTTATTATGATGGTGGGAATATGTGAATGTTAGATCAAATCCTGCATCGGTTTTTTCCGCCTTGATCATCAAGGTACGAATGTCACCTGTCTCCAGATCAGTGGCAACTGTGGCAAAACTTGACTCATCAGAGCTCCTCAAATGTTGGTGTAAACCGCGCACACCAAACGTCGAGAAAAACTCCTCCTTATCGTAGGGTTTATCCATGTTTTTAAATCTCTAAATCGTTCTCTCATATCCGTTGTATGAAGAATCATATTGCCATGCAACAAATTTTTTACATTAATTTTTTGTGATTTATTTGATGCGATTTTAATTTTGCAAAATTCCGCAGAAATCGGTATATCTCGGGTTATGGAGAACACGGCACACCACCTTAAAAATCTAGAGGATGCCTCTTTTGGGCTGGGCAATTCATTCGCACGCGCGGGTTTGAATGGCTATATGGCGTCCGCAATTTTTGTCGCATCCAAAGAATCACAAGGTAGTGTTTTTGCCCTGACACACTCGGGCGGTACGCCAGAACATTTTGCACGCACTGATAAACACGTGTATTTACGCCGCTTTTCAGCTGAACGGAGCATCGCAGCGCAGGTTTTTGGTGAAAACGAAGCTTCCGCCCATCGAAGCAAAATGTTCCCGAATGAACATCTTTGTGTGAATGTGCCTATCACTGCATCACAGCGCCCTGATCATGACATTCACTCACGCGGCATGTTACAAGTTGTCTTTGCACCCGGCACCCAAACAGATCTGGGAAAGGTACAGAGCCACATCCAAAGCCAGCCATCCTATCAGGCGCTTTCCGGTATTTTAGTGCCGCTTCTTGATGGTGTAGATGACGGGCGAGATTCCTTTTTCAAAGTGCGTGACCCGTACGCGGCCAATTCTGTTGTAATGTTCTTTGATATCGCAGATTTCACCGGTCATTCCAACCGCTTGGGTCATTATCGCGCCCAGGATTTCGCCGATAAATTCTGCCAAGATTTCATGAAACCAATCAGTGAAGAATACGGGGCAAACCTTCTTCGGTATGAGGGGGACGGCCTATGGCTGGAGATGCCCTTGGATCCGTATGACAAGGACGAAGAGCGCAAAGACAAGATCAACCAAGCAATAGAAATGGCCGAACACGCAATCGGTGAGTTTTCTGATTTTGCGCAGGATCAAGATTATGGTTTTCAAGATGCAAAACTAAAAGCGTCATTGGAACTGGGTGAGGTTAGGGATTATTACTGGGATCGTCACCAAAGCCTGATAACAAAACCCAATGACAGATCAGGCCCGGTTTTTTCACATCTTCGCAAAGCCGACCATATGGTCGCACGCCGTGATCGTAATGATATTGTATTTGGGCCGGAATTAAGAGCCGAACTAAATGACGGGAATATATATGACATCAAACCTGATGATTTTGGCCATCATTTATAGAATGATCATGTGACCTTATTGCGCATCCTTACAACAACGAAATCCCATCCCCTCATTATGGCGCCCGTCAGGATACTCACCCATAACCGTATATTCACACGACATACGTAAAGCACTATCAGCGTTTTTGAAACCTGCACCGTAATAATGCGTTCCCAAATAACTCATCCCAACGATAACAGTTTTTCCGCCTGCGCCTTCGGTCATTTCCACAACATTACCGATCATGTGATGCAACCCATATTTAGGCATTTTACAAGAAGGGTGCGAATTATTAACCCCTGCGTAATCTGATCTGTCATAGCCCCTTGACCGCGCCCAATCACATTTCCGCGCGAGTTCTTTGGTATTTAGAAAATAAAAAGGTTTCGTACGCCCGTCCCTGCATGCAACGCGCCACTCCGCTGTTTTACACAAACGCTTTCCCGCCGCCTTACACACATCTCTCGCATCCCTACCGGTAAGCTTGGTTGTCGGCTTTAATCCGGCAACAGACCATGCACGGCGCTGTGAAATTGTGGCCTCATATTTATCAATATAATATGGTTGATACCCCCCTTCAGGATGAATAAGAACCATTTCATCAGCATCTTCCGACCAGGTTGGTTTGGGCACTGTATTTCTTGAATAGCTCTCATATATTTTTCGGTTTCCGGCATGCCCTCCGTATTCATATCCCGCCCCGCCCGAATAAAGGAAAACAATAAACATGCCCGCAACGATCATAAACATAAGCAGATAAGCAACTAATATATTTTTCACAGCACCCCTCTCCCTCTGCAACACAAAATCACAGTAGAATGCTCATGCTATGAAAGCAAATTAGAACTCATAACGCATCGCGGTCGAAGATTTCAGGTTTTCACCATTTTCTGAAACGTCGTAGTTAATCCCCATATTCAGGGATAATCCACGCGCAATATCCACGCGGCCACCAAGTGCAAAGGCGCGGCGGTCTTGTTTATCATATGACCCAATTCCACCTTCGGCAGACACACAGTAAGATCCGTATTTGTATATTAAACCAACAGAGCTGAAGTAATGATCGTCAGACGCGTCATTTTGCTCCTCTAGTGTTTCATAGCCCAGCTGCGCATTGGCTTGAAAACTGGCATAAGTATATTTACCGACCAACGCCCCGCCATAAGTATCTCTTTGCTCATCAATATAATTCTCACCCGTATCACCTTTTCGCAGGCGTAGTGATCCGAAATAAACGCTTTTTCCGATTGGCTGTTCATACAACAATCCCGCTTCCGCGCGCCCTTCCTGATCCGCTGTTGCCAGTAAACGATATGCATTTGAACGAACGCTGTAATAGGCACCTGTTTCATCAAGTTCACCGATGAAATTATCATTCTCCAAAACCGCAGTTCCATAGCCCAGCGAACGACGCGCCTGCGTGTGCACCATGCCCGTTACATTACCAAGTGCAACCGTTCCCCAATAATCACGCACGAAAAATGACAAATCATCTTGATATTCATCGCGTTCATCATTATCCGCCAGACGGTCATATTCTGAAAAATACTGCACGCCGACCTGCCAGTCATTCGGCAGTTGCATTTCATAAGATGTATTAACGGTAATGCCCGTATTATACTCATCTTCATCTTCCGAAAAATCATACTCGGCTTCTTGTTCCAGCCGTGTATTAATATTCACCGTTCCCGGCCCGATCGGCACGGCAATCGGCTCCTCTACAAACGAAATCCCATCATAATTAAGCGGCAATCCCTGACCATCCGCATGTGCAGATATCGGCGATAGTGCAACCAAAATACAAACTGAAAATACTGACTTTTTCATCACACTCTCACCTCAAACGCAGTTTTATAGACCTCATCGGCCAGCTCTTTACCAACACGTAGCCCCTCAGTGTTGTCGTAATCCCAATGCACGCCCCCATATATGCGGCTGGCGCCATTTTCCTCGGCCGCTTGCCATAGGCTTGTCCATGATCGTTTCACACCTGACAGCTGTTTTGGCCAATTCACAAGATCCGGCGGAGTCAGTGAGAAAGACACCTTATCCGTGCCTAAGAAATTCGCGATCATACGCGCCGAAACGCCACTGAATGTTGAATGCCCTGACGTATATGCAGGGAAATCAGGGGTAAAGATTAAGCTACGCCAGTTACGCTGAAGCCCGTCTTTAATCATCGGGTTATCAAACTTGTGCGCGCGCTGTCTGATGGTGGTTTCAGGACGGATGATATCATGAGTATATTTACTATCCCATGCAGTAATCGCCGCATCTGCCTGTGACATACTAAGCAGTGCAAACAGTTTTGCCTGTTTTAGCAAAGAATAATTTCTGTGCTGTGACAACAACATCGCAATCAACTGCCAATGCCCGGGCGGTGTTACACCGCGTGGTCCGTCTTCCCAAAAGAATGCAATCTCTGTTTCTTCTTCTGTTCTGACCTTACTGTCATGCGCGCCCAACGCTTTGAGCTTTTTAAATTGCTCTCCGAATTCAGGGCTACGTGCATCAGGGAATTCAACTGCCAAATATTTTGACTTGCTCTTCATAGCCCATGGCTTTACTGCGCCCCAACCAGGCAACAAACCTCTATGAAATGTGCCTAGAAACGGCCCCTCTTCCGCACCGTAGAACGGGCCGGTCGGCGACCATTTCAAAATATCTTGCCTGCGTGGATATCGTCCAAGATAAAAATTGGCTTTGTTCGGCTCTGCTCCGTCATTTGTTCTGTCTTTAACAACGACGCTTGCGACATACTCCCCATATTTAATCGACGCCGCTTTGGCATCGTCATTTGGATATTTATCCAGAATAATCTTTTTATCGAAATAGAAAACCGCATCAAACGCATCTTGCGCAGCCGTTAGCACAGCCACAGTATAAGCAATTTCAGGCACCACATTAGAGGGGGCATCCTGAACATCGTAAGGCGTATTATATTTTTTCTCGACACCATTAACCGCCAGAAATCCTGCCACATGCCCCATTGCCAAAGCGCGCGTTGCAATCGGTGGGGTAAATGTTTGGTTACGAATGGCCTGTAACATCACGTCCGTGCAACAATAAACTGCAGATACATTTTCTTTAAGAACCAAAGGCTTTAGGTATGAACCACTTTGGTCAGGCGCTGTTGCGCAACCCGATAATAATGCCAACGGGGATGCAATCGCCATCGACCCGGCGCCAGCGCCCATCCCTTGCAAAAAATTGCGGCGCGTTATGGTTGTTTTACTCATTGAATACACTTACTTACTTAAAATTTATGAAAACTAATAATGGCTACAAAAAAAAATTACAAGATTTTAATAATGCCGCCCGAAGGTGCACAGCTTAAAAACTGGTAAATTACTTCGGTTTCTGCCATAATTAGGCGCAATAATAAAAATAAAGCGGTTAAGTAATATTTGCGGGTGATAAAATGTCCTGGAAAAATATTTTAGAAATAACACAAGATTCAGATTATGAATTGCCGGCATCAAACGTCGTGCAAAGTATTGATGCACGGCTTAGCGCTATTGAAACATTCCTGGCTGAAACCGAAGCCTTAGCGGCCAGCGACCCCAGCCTTGATGCAATAAGAACGGATATTGAAGCAACCTATCAAGACACCCTTGAAACGCTGGACTACATAGGTCAACAAGATCTGGAGGCAATAGGGGAATTTCACGCTGTTGGCGCACTTGCGAATATAAGCAGCACTTTAAACCTTATTATCGAACCAGGGGAACCAACCGAAGGCTGGGGCCCTGTTGCAGACTTTTACCGCGCCGCTGCCGTCCCCGAGAGCGAAGAAGCATTAGCCATAGAAGACCCCGCCGAAAGAGACGCCTATATTTCAGAAAGGCGTCAGGCATGGGCAGAAGGACGCATGCATGAGATGATAGGGTCTAATGAGGCATCAAACGCCTTTGTAGAAGCCTCTATTGAGCATAGAAAAGCAGAAATAAACCCGACATACACGCCTGATCCCGCCAGAAACCTTGAATCGATAGCAGGCATGAACGATGAAGGTCGTAAGATGATGACCTTAAACGTTTATGACAAAGAGGCAGGCGTTGCCCATGACCCCATCGATTACGAAGCGCTGATCCTGTATAAAAATCTGGAGGCCATGGATTATTCTGACGCAACAGATAATGCCGCTGCTTTGCTCAGCCCCGAGCTACAGGCGCATCTGCAAGAAACAAATATGAATATCATGGCACGCGCATTCAGCGGAGAATATGGCGACAAAATCCGCGTGATGGGATTTCAGGATCAAGCCACTAATGTAGATTCAATTCCTGCCCCTCGCGCTATGGGCATCATGATTAATCGAACAGGAACCGCATTCAATCCGATCAGAACGCCTATAGGCGCAATGGGTGTGAGCGGTGTAGAACCTGAATTCAGACTTGAAAACGAAGATTATGTTCGTGATTTTCTGGCCGATGGCTTCAGAGACAATAAAGACAACATGCCTCAATATTTTGAAAATCTGAGCGAACTTGTCGAGCAGAGTAACGGTGAACGCATTCCGACCGCAGATATATATGCGGCTTTGGGTAAAGACCCGGCAGGCCCTGATTATTCCTTACCCCCTGCCCGTGAATACAGCCAAATTCAAAACGAAATTTCCAGATTAGAAGAACGCATGACGATGCTTGAAGATCTGGTTGCAAACCCGACAGGGAAAAACTTTCAAGACGTCATGGCAGAACGCGATATAATCGGCGCCGGATCATTAGAAAGATTACTGACAGGATTAAAAGACGATATCGGATCCAATGATTACGACAATGAATTGGCAAGAAACACCTTCCAAGAAATGTATGATGCCGGTAATTATCAAGCGCGGTTTGAAGCCATGTTGGGCGTTCCCATTGATGAATCTCATACCATGAAATTTGATAATTCCCCGCTTTTGCAAGCACTGAATACGAATTTCCAGACATTCCACCCTGCTGATGCCAATGCACAAGACGTACCGCAGATGCGTGACGGGTCAACGCAGCTTGGCGAAGCACTTACAGCAAGAAACGGCGCTGTCATTCTGGACAATCATACCCAAGCCGAACCGCTACAATTTTTACAAGATAGCTTGCCTGAAATCGCAAGTCGCGGCTCAACAAAAATATTACTGGAAAATACAGTCAACTTAAACACGCGCACAGGCGCCATGGGCATGGTTATTCTAAACCAAAACGATCCTTTGGAAGATTTTTACGAAACAGGTGACCCGTCTTATCTGGATGTCCTTAAAAACGGATATGCACTACAGCTGGAGCGCATCGCAGAGGTTCGTGATTTAACGCCTGAGGAACAGAGCCGCCTTGATGAAATGCATCTGCGTGATGACGTGGAAAGACAACTAATCGAAGATGCCTACACTCAATATGGAATCAAATTCGAATTTTACGGCAGTGGTATCGAAGGCGTATTCGCCGACGAATTCGGCATGGATGCCCGCTTATTAACCACCAATTACGGCTGGGATGAACAAATCCGCACCGCCGGAGAGGGTGTCGATAACGTCATTGTTCTGGGCGGCGGAGCACATTTTGTCGATAATATTGCAGGCGACCGCGGCGATATGGTTTTAGATGAATCTCTTGGCTACCCGACATTCTCACTCGCAAACCCTGATGCCCGCCTCCGGGGCCAAGGGGACTATAACCTCTCCCCAACAGAGAGTGGCAGATGGGTTGATAACAATGACCCTCTCGCTGCTCAACCTGAACCGCAAACACCGGATATCAACCAAACCCCATCCGTTGCGCCCATAACGCCGGGACAACCTTAATCAATTACTTAAGCTCTCTCATAAGAACTGTATGGAATATCTCCGGTGCTTGAACCTGCGGTGAATGCCCTAAATCCGGAAACTCAAGTAATTTCGCCTGTGGAATCTGGTCTGCGATTTCTTTACCTAAAACGGGGTAATTCCCCAAAGTGGCGGCAACCTCCTTCGAAACACGATTGGCCCCGGGCGCAGTGCGGTCTAGCTGCCCTAACATCAAAAGCGTCGGAACTTTCAAATTTTTAAACTCATAGACAACAGGCTGGGTAAACAGCATTTCCGTTGTTTGCGCCTGATTATAGGCAACCTGCTCTTTGCCCTCGCCCAAATACATACCATACAGCATGTCTACCCATTTATCATATTCAGGTTTCCAATTACCGCCGTAATAATATTTGGATTGATAGGCCTTTATGCCCTCATAGCTTTTCTTCAATTCACCCGCATATAGGGTATCAATATCGACATACGGCACACCCTTTGCCTTCCAATCCTCCAGCCCGATCAAATTAACCAACACCAGTTGATCAACAAACTCAGGATACATAAGCGCAAAACGCGTTGCCAACATACCGCCCATTGAATGCCCCATGACAATGGCATTCTCAACGCCTTGTTCTTTCAATAGAGCATGCGTATTTTCTGCTAATTGATGAAAGCTGAATTGGTATCCCTGCGGCTTACTGGAGCGGCAAAAACCAACCTGATCCGGAGCAATGACACGATACCCCGCCTTACTTAAAAATGCGATTGTCTGCTCCCACGTTGCTCCGCAAAAGTTCTTTCCATGTAACAGCACGACCGTTTTACCGTTAGACTTCAACTTTGGTGATACGTCCATGAAACCCATTTTCAGGTTCTGCCCTTGTGATGTGAACGCGTAATCAGATGCCGGATAAGGATAAGAAAACCCTTCAAGATGCGGGCCATATTTCTTATGCTCTTGCGCACTCGACTGAACGGAGTAGACGGCAAAAAATAAAAAAACGGCAAAAAATTGTGTAATTTTTAAAGCTCGAGCGAACATTTTTTTCTCCCTGTGACTATACAGTCTTATACGTTATAAAATCTCTTAATTGACGATAAAGCTATACTGATACGCCAATAACAGTTATTTATTTTAACAATAACCTACACAGATAACCGTTACACAGGCAATGCGCATAATATTTCTTATTTCGGGTTTTACGGCTCTTTTTGTTGCTATACTAGGTATCTTTCTGCCCCTATTACCAACAACGCCTCTACTGCTTTTAAGCGCATTTTGCTTTGCCCGTTCATCAGAAAAATTTCATGACTGGTTATTGGAGCATCCCTATTTCGGGCAAAATATCAAAGATTGGCAAGAAAGAGGTGCAATCAGTAAAAAAGCGAAAACAACCGCAATGATTACAATCATCGCAACATTTCTACTGAGCGTTTTCCTTCAGGTAAAAATGATCGTTCTGATCATACAGCTAATTGTTCTTTGCTGCGTCTCTACTTTTATTCTGACGCGCCCGCATACTTAATCTTCCCGTATAAAATTTTCCACGTCGCCTGACCACCATAATTACGGTCATTCAGATTACATGCTCGCCTTAAATCAGGCACGCTCATTGCCTGATACTCAGCATTAGGAATATGCGCACCTGTTTGCTTTAAACTGCGAAGAAACCCGAACGTATTGCCGTAATCGACGACAATATCTTGCTCTTCGAACCCTCCGTCCCAGTCAACAGGCTTTAGCAAACCATGCGGCAATCCCAGCGCATCCAAACTTGATTGCCATTCAGGAAAGGATTTCGCCGAAGGCACGCTATACAGCAAGATACCATCGTCAGTGAGTAAATCGCGCAATCTGCGTAGCGCTTCATGAGGGCGCTCAAACCACTGAAATGCCATATTCCCGACAATCAAATCATAATTACCCTCCACATCCGGGGCTTCACCATCCATTACATGCCATGTGACCCGTTCATCAGATATTGACGCCTGCGCATCGCGCAACATCTCTTCACTCAGGTCCGTAATATCAAAACGGCCGCCCTGATAGGCTGATAATAAATGTCTTGTAAAATCGCCCGTCCCACAGCCAACTTCCAGAACGCGCGGTGATACATATTCCGGCAAATTGCGCGCCAACCCCTCTGCGATGCGTTTTTGTACAAAGTTATTTTGCGCATACGAGCCTGAGTTTACGCCAAAGCTTTTTATAACCCGTTTTTTCCAATCAGAACTCATTGATAAATATCTTAATCTTTTCCGCGCACCACTGCGCATGACTGATCGGCAAAGAATGTCCGCCATCTTGCGCTATGTGCATTTCATACTTGGCCCAATCACGCATCATTACGTCATAATTTAAAATCGGGTCATTACGTCCAACCAATGACATAACAGGACATGTAAGATTTTCAAGCTCTGTCTTTAAATCCCAATCCTTTAGGGACGCTAAACCTTTTAAAAGCGTAGATATGTGCAAACGGTCATGGTGCGGCAAATCACACACATCCCAAAAATCTTCCATTTGCTTTTGCGGCGTACGCTGCAAGCGCAATATCATACTCCTCAGGGTTTTTGGATCTGCATGATCCGCAAAACAGGGAAAACCATTAATCGCGACCAGCCCGCGCATAAGCCCCCCATAATGTTTCAGTGCCCACATAGCCCCCAAGGAATGCGCGATGAACATAGATGGCTCCTCTACCTCAGAGACACGCGCCCCCGCCCCCACGAAGCCTAAATTCACTCTTTTACTGGAAAACTCAGGCAAATTATTTGCCACGCGATCCCAGTACGACGCATCACATCCCCATCCATGAACAAAAACAATATTCACACCAAAACCTTATTTTATATAATCTGTTAACAGCCACCATATGCCGCCAAATAAATAACACAATATTATAAACGAATTTTTTACTTCACCGCGATATGATGACCCATACCGTTAAAAGCATTGAGTACATGAATACTACAAATAATAATAAATATTTTGGTTTTCTGTTTTGTATGATAATTTACTTACCTGACGTCTGCGTAAGTCTTTTTTCTGCTTTTTCTGTGTCCCCGTTAATCTCTATATAAAAATTGAGAGGCTTTGTCGTGTTTTCAAAATTAAAAATATCTCAAAAAATTCTTGCTGTTGTCATGTTGCAGATCATTGTTTTGGTTGCTGCAACCGTTTACGGGTTTTACGTAGAATTTAATCATACCTTTAAGCAAGAAGTTGCCGCCGCTCAGAAAAAGAATATTCGCGTCGCAGCAACAGTTTTAAAACGCGATTATCCGAATATTACGTTCGAATTTGATAAAACCGATCATCACATCACGCAAATTATTGCAAAAGGCGACATGCCAAGCTTTCAGGATAACACGCTGATTGACGAAGTCGGCCACATCACCGGAGAGACCGCCACAGTCTTTGTTTGGGATGAGGAAACGCAGGATTACTGGAGAAAAACAACCAACATCATCAAAAATGACGGTAAGCGCGCCGTGGGAACGCCTCTAGGTCAAAAAGGGCGTGTGTACCCAATCATTAGAGAGGGTAAAGTCTATGAGGGAGAAGCAACAATTCTCGGAAAAGACTATTACACACTCTATCAGCCTATATTTTCAGATAAGGGAAATGTTGTTGGTATTTTGTATGTTGGCTTGTCAAAAGCACAATTCGAACAATATCTGTGGGGTGGCCTGAGATCTGTAATGGTGATTGCTTTTATCATCGCCCTATTAGGATTGGTTACAATAACACTGACAATACGAGTAATTCTAACCAAAAACTTAACCAGAATGACTCAGCAGATGACCGCTCTAGCTGACGGTAATCTTGATATTGAGATTGCAGGCATACAAAGGCAGGACGAAATCGGAGAGATGGCGCGAACCGTTCAAATCTTCAAAGATAATGCGATTGCAAAACTTGATGCGGAACAAAAACAAAAAGAAACCGAAGCAAATGCCGAGCAAGATCGCAAGCGCGCTTTACAAAAAATCGCAAAAGATTTCGACAGTAATATTGGCGGTTTAATTGCGTCCCTCTCATCTGCTTCAGGTCAACTTCAAACAACCGCAGAGACCATGAGAGACGTTGCCGACAAAACATCAGGCGATAGTGAAACCGTTTCGCAATCATCAAACGAAGCGTCTCAGAATGTAAACACCGTTGCCTCTGCTATGGAAGAAATGTCCGCAAGCTCAGGCGAAATTGCAGTTCAAATGAGCTCTGTGAAATCAAAATCCACCGACACAGCGCAAAATGCCCAAGAAGCGAACCAAACCGTCGCCAACCTTGATAAACTCGCCGATAACATCGGAGAAGTTATAACGGCAATTCAAGATATCGCAGAACAAACGAACCTGCTTGCCCTGAATGCTACAATCGAAGCAGCACGCGCAGGAGAGGCCGGCAAAGGATTTGCCGTGGTGGCCGACGAAGTCAAAAAATTAGCCAACGAAACCTCCCAGAAAACCGAAGAAATCAGTGGGCGTATCAATGACATTCAAAACGCAACAAAAGCCTCTGTTGGTGCCATGGAAAAAATCATTGCAAATATTTCAGATATCGATGAGTCAGTGACCGGCGTATCGGCCGCGGTGGAAGAACAAAACGCCACAACGCAAGAAATTGTTCGAAGCATTTCAGACGCATCTAACGGTGTTCTGAATGTATCCAAAATTATTGAAGACGTGAAGAAAGGGGCCGAAGACACCGGCCTGTCTTCTGATGCGGTTCTCAACGCCGCGCGCGAAGTTGCGAAGCTTTCAGATAACCTCAAAAACTCTGTTGATGAGTTCTTATCTGAAATTAGTGCAGACAAATAAAAAACGGCAGAGGCGCTAGCGTTCGTTCTCTAGGTTCATAACATCGACAATCTCGAGAACGGAATACATCTGTTTTCTGAGCTTGTCTAACTGGTCATAATTTATCGCAGAAGAAAAGAAACTCGGTGGTTCAAAAGAGTTACGCCCCGTTTCAATCATAATCAACATTTTCATATGATGGCGGCCTTTTCCTTCATCATATAAGGCACACCTCATTTTTTGCCCCTGCGCCTTTTTATAAAACTCTGTTAAACGCTCAATAATGATCGGGTCAATCATATACCGTGCTTCAACCTGATCATTTGTATAGACATCAATTAAATCTTCAAAACGGCTATCGACCATATTTGCACGCTTTAAATCTGTTCGAAACTCTTGCAGCAACTCACCCAAACTATTGCGGTTATAATCAATAACAGTATGCCCTGCATATTTCGTATGACCTAAATCCAGATAGGCAAATACCCCTTCAAACAAAACCTCACAGCCATCCTCTATTTTTTTTCTGCCTTTTCCTCTCTTGTATTTCTGTTCAATCAAGCGCACTTCGGAAAAATGAACATCAACGCCTTTATACGTCCCCCTAAAATAATCCTCGAATTCAAAATAATCATGCTTTGGCACGATTTTGGAAACACGCAAATCTTTCATATCCTTGCGACCGTTAAAATCAGTGCCACCGGAAAACTCCTTCAAACTAAATAAAGACGAGAGTTTACGGCCGTAAGGGAAGATCAAATAATAATACTTAAAATCCCCTAAAAGCTCTGCAACAGCGGGAAGCACCTCATATTTATATAGCTCTTTATATTCTTGCATCGGTGCATACGGCCAACGCAGCAAAAGGAAGAAAACAGCACCGGCGTAAAACAAAAGCATGAGCGTAGTTAAAATCAGAGCAATCATATCTTCGCTCGCCCCTGCATGCTTTACCAAGGTAAACGGCTCCATAAAAAATAGAATTGTTAAGGCCGGAATAAATACCAAATACGATAGCGCCACTCGTTTTAATAAAGATGTCTTGCGTCGCTGCCTCTGAACTTCCAACTCTGCCAGAGCAGGCGTTATTTCCTCACGAAACCATGCCTCATCATTTATGGTCTCTTCGCCCTCTTGTTGATCTAAGTTTGATAACATCGCTCTCTCAATTATGGTATTTACACAGCTTATATTAATACCGCCTATAATCTAAAAAGCTGTTAACACTTCAAGCCCCCCTAAGCCGTGCTGATGGCCGAAATTCAGATTTTCAAACAAAATTCCTGAGGAAGCGTGACCTTTTCTGCCTGATTACTGACAGGGCACACATAGTCCAATGAATAAGCGCAGAGTTGCAGCGCCTCTTTGAGGTTTCCTTGCGTAGACGCAATGCCGTGCAACCGATCCCCAACCACCGGAAAGCCCATACCGCTCATATGTATACGAATTTGATGCTTTCTCCCCGTTTTAATTTGCACCTCGACTAAAGACCGATTTTTCTTTTCGCTATATTCAATACTCCGTGCAATCGAGTGTGCAAATTTCCCATCTATTTCTGTTTTAATTTCTTGTTCGCCTGTGGGGAACGCGCCTTCAATCACAACATGATATCGCTTATCTATTTTCCTGCCCTCAAATAACCCTGAGAGCTTTGCCGCGACGTTTTTCTTATGCGCTATCATCATTAGACCGCGCGCTGCCTTATCTAAACGGTGTACGACAAAACAATTTCTTTGCGGATGATGATCAAATGGCATATTCGTCTCAATCCACCTGTTAATCGTACAATGATCCCCCCATTTTGATCCTTGGGACAGCATGTCAGGCGGCTTAAACCAAATACTATACTCTTTCTTATCCGAAATCAGGGTGGGTGTCGGCGGAATTGTATCAAGAACATCAGGCGCGTAATAAAAATGAATGGTGCTATCGTGCGGGGGAACGGTGTCTGCCCGACGCAGGCGACGAATTCCCTTATCATCCTCAATCCAAATAGCGCCTTTTTTCATCGCGGCTTTAATGCGCTGCTGTGAAAGATCGGTACGTTCGGAAAGAATGCTTACAGCTTTAAGACCTGCGGGAATTTCTTCATTGATTATAATGTGAAATTCTTTTTTATCTCTCATGCTATACGAAACAGGAGGGCATCCCTCCATTATTTATAAATTAACAAACTGATATATTTAAATATTACACAAGATGAACTTTAATTATACCCCTCCACTATTTCATTTCTTTCCGTGACCTGAAACAATTTATCTAAATTTTCAACAAACGTTGCTTGTAACCGCCAGCACCAGTTGGGCAGGATATTATCGGCAATATAGTCCGCTATGCGAGCATAAATCATATTCGTATATGACAGGTTTTTCCACCTCAAGCAATTGCGCTTCGACCAGGCGGACATCAGCATGTATCTCATCGCTGTTTGTAATATGGCCTAAGGCAGCACGTTTTTTAAGCTTAACCGGCGCATTATTAACGCTGAGAACCGTATTAGAAACATTCATGTTTGGCACAACAGGCAAGCTTGGCAATAAATTATCAAAGTTATTCGCCGCCGCTAGGTATTCCACGCTTGGCGTGAAATCATCCGGAACCGCACTTGAATTACTAGCGCTTGGCGGATTAGGGTCCACTGATGCGAATACAAAGTAACTCCCCGAACCTGAAAGACCAGATGGTGGGTTTAGAGCATATGTGCGTTCATAAAGATTAGAGGCACTCAAGCCGTTCTTCGTGACATTTAACGGAGACGCCGCATATATCAGGTAACGACCATTGCCGGTATTTATACCGGAAGACCCAACATTATTTATAAAATCATTACCAACTACAAAATGGACATCCCCACCCTGCGCGTTATTCCCGACAGCAGCATTTAAATTGATATCATTGATAGAGGTCAGCGTAACATCGCCGGCACCTAAAGCTATACCTGATACATTGATATCATTGGCCATTACATTCACATCATAGGCTTTGCCATTAAGATCCCAACCATTAATTGTGACATCGCCTGACATAGAAGAAGAGCCAAATACGACACTCTCAAAATTGCTGTTAATGACTGCAACTTCATTAGCATCCATCTGCCAAGCATATCCTGTGGTGCTAGAACCGATTTCCATACCTTCATCTTCGCCATGTTCTTTGAACACAAGGCTTGATGAGCCGTCTGCATTGCCTGATATGGAAGAGGTTTGATATAAACGAATTCGTTTTGACGTGATATCGGTGTCACCATCCACCTGAAGATGTGCTCCATTTGAGTGCCCAATAAAGATCTCTCCCGCAGCTTCTGCACTCATATTACCGCCGACTGTAACGCTCTGACCTGAGTGTATCCCTATTCCACCACGAGCTTGAATATCCCAGTCTCCTGCAAATGATGAGTTCCCAATTGTTAGCCCATACATGTTACTAAACAGAGCATCACCAGCAATATTAAAGAATACATTAGTCCAATTCACGCTTCTTTGCCCGTGATAAAAGCTGATATTTGCTCCGTCTGTAGTAGAGAAGGACATGCCTGAATATCCCTCCATGCCAGCCGATCCAGATGTCTGACTTTGTATAAAGCGTACATTATCCGAAAATGAAATGTCACCGCTAAAATACATATTGCCTGTCATCTCAGTAGAGCCAAAGCTTATGTCGCTAAAACCGTCTTGGAGCGCGGCCAATTCCGTCGATGTTAACTGCCAATTATAGGCCGTACTGTTTGAACCAATTTCCATAGAATTATCTTCGCCATATTCTTTGAAGACAATAGATGATGATCCGTCGGTATTACCTGAGATGGTGGATCCGTCATAAATATCGATATAGCGTGACGTGAGGCTAATATCTCCATTGACTTGCATGTCGGATGCCGCGCTATATCCCAAGTTAAGACTGCCCGGACCGGAAAATGTCAGATCCCCCCCTACGACTACAGAGGCATTGCTGTGAAGATTGTTACTAAAACCTAAAGACGTCAGATTGCCGCCTACATTCACGTCGTTAAATGTAAGGGTACTAAACCCATCAAAGAGCGCGTCGCCTGCAGCATCTATCCTAATTTGGTTCCATGCACCGTTTCTTCCGTAGAAACTCGCATCCGCACCATCCGTTGTTGTAATGCGGACACCATTTGATGCGTTAAGTGAGCCTGTCGCATTATCTTGGTCTTGGCGCATGACGACGTCGTCAGAGAAGCTAACGTCACCTGTAATTGTCATTGCACCAAGATGATTTTCTGAACCGAATGTGATGGTGTTAAAGCCATCTTGGATCGTGTCAATTTCTGCTTGGCTCATATTCCATGTAAAACCAGCTGATGTGCCGCCAAACTCCATCCCATCGTCTTCATTGCTCTCTAAGAACACAAGACTGGATGAGCCATCTGAATTACCGTTAATTGTAGCGGTGGAATCTATATCAATTGATGAACTTTTGATGGTGATATCACCATCGGATTCAAGCGCAGAATTTGCATACAGAACCAAAGGCGTCGATGTGCTTATATTTATACCACCCGCTGCGTCTATTGTTTTTCCGGCCCTTAATTGAGCATAAGCTGTACCAGATTCATTTAAAGTAAAATCCCGACCGGTAATAATGTCATCATTTATAACAAGCGCATTATTGGCAGATATACTCATATCCCGCCCTACTGTCACACCTGCATAGACGCCGACTTGATCAGTCGGACTATAGACCCCTAAATCTCTGGCAATGTTAAGATTTGCACCAATATTTACACCGTCATAGCCATGGGGACCCGCCCCTCCAGACGAGCCGTGTAAGAAAAGGTCAGCGTTATCTGTTGTGGTAATATCAGCATTTACATCGATAACAGCGCTTGCAGCACTTATACCGGAGAAGTTTTTCAAGTGCGTATGATCACTAAAAGAAACGGCTTCGTTGACCTTAATCACAGAATTATGATCAGTTGCCCCAATCGTAATTGAGTTCCAGCCATCTTGCAGGAAGCCAAGCTCTGTTGCTGTTAAGTTCAGCGCCGCACTATCTATCAATCCGATTTCTATTTCTTGTGCAGCGTCAAGTGTTGTTAACTGAAGGTCACCAGTTCCAATCACATTACCGCTGATATCAATTTCATCGGCGCGTAGGGTTAGGTCACCTGAACCAGAATCTATTGACCCAGTTATTGTTGTTGTTCCACCTGTTTTTCCATCTAAGGAAATACTCCCTGAACCTTGAGCTTGCAGTAATCCTGCAAGGCTATATGTCTCAAAATCGCTGCTTATATTACCTTGCGCAACCAATGACGAGGTACTTGATATTCCCAGATAGCCAAGATCGGCGGATGATAAAGTTGCATCCCCACCAACTGCTATTGTGGCCCCATTACTTATCGAGAGCTTATGGCTGGTTCCATTCCCATCAAAGTCCGCGATAAAATCGCCCGCTATGTTCATGGAGCTAGCAAGGTAAGAGTTATTCCCACTCGTTAAGTAGAAATCCCCCCCAACATTATATGTTGAACTATTTTGCAGAGTCACATCTTGATTGCCGCCGTTAATAATAAGATCACCAGCAACATCAAAGTCTAACCCTGACATAATATGCACCGCATCATAATCGTGTTGTGAATATTGAGATGCACTCGCATAAAACGCCAGATCTGCACCATCTGTTGTCGTGATGCTTGAATTCACATCAATAGCACGATTTCCATATACACCAACTGGATTTCTAAATGCCACGTTGTCACTAAAACTTAAATCTTCATTGATAAAAATTTGAGCGGAACGTCCAGAACTATCACCAATGGTAATCTGGTTCCAACCATCTTGAAGGTAAGCAAGCTCCGCAGCCGTTAAATTAAGGCGTGATGTGTCTGTCGAACCAATTTCTATTTCTTGTGAACCGTCTGCCGAAGTCAGCTGAATATCCCCTGTACCGCTTAGGTTTCCAGAAATTTCAATTTCATCAGCTTGCAATTTTAAACCATTTGTACCTGAATCAATGGCACCTGTAACATATATTGAACCAGTATAGCTATCTGAACCAAAAACAACGCTATCAAAGCCATCTTGGATCGTGTTGAATTCAGATGCGCTCATTTGCCATGTGGCTCCACGTGATGTGCCACCAACCTCCATATCGTCATCTTGACCACGTTCTCTAAAAGTAATCGTTGATGAGCCGTCTATATTTCCGCTAATTGACGTGCTGCTATGAAGCGAGATCCTGGGCACGGTAGTTAAAATATCGCCATCAGCACTAATATTTGCACCACTTTGTAGATGAAGATGCCAGGCTGAAGAATGAGTGAAATTACGACCAACATCTACACTATTATAAAAATAGTCATCATTCCCGTTGCTTAAAAAGTCTCGTCCTGTAGCGATTGCCCCTGTGATACGAAGGTTTGTACTGTTTCCGTACATAAATAAATCTCGTGCTACATTCAGGTCTGCGGCGGAGGATGTGTATATTCCCGACCAACTAGAATTAGAGCTTCCGTTTCCTCGGCCATATAGATAAAGATCGGAGTTATCAGTAGTTGTTACATCAGCATGCAAATTGATTGCGTAATCGCCGCTTGTACTCGTGTAATTTCTCAAAGATGTGTGGTCAGTAAACACAACAGATTGATTAACTGTGATTGTCCCGCGATGACCGCTACCGCCTATTAAGATAGAATTCCACCCATCTTGAAGATAAGCAAGCTCAGTTGCTTCTAAATTGAGACGTGACGCGTCCGACGAGCCGATCTCAATATCTTGTGCTGTATCCGCAGTATTAAGCTGAATGTCACCTGTACCATTTAAGTTTGCTGAAATATTGATTTCATCAGCTTTGATTGTAAGGTCACCTGCGTTCACATCAATGGCTGCGTTGACAGATATTGTGCCACCAGATGCGGTTTCCAGGCTAAGATCCCCTGATCCAGTAGAAGCAATCGCAGCATCGACGTCGATGGTGTTCGTTGCCTGTAAGGTGACATTGGCATTGGCACTTAAACGCGTTGAAATCACATCAGCACCAATCGTACTGGTCAGGCCACTATTTTCTGCAAATAAAATAGAGTCATCTGCAAACTCCGCCGGATTTGCGCTTCCCGCAACTATGTCTATATCATCAGGGTCAAGTAAAAGTGTACCAAGCTCTGCGCCACTTAGATCAACATTGCCATTAAAATCTAGATATTGCTTACCCGATACTTCAGCAAAGCCGCCATCGCCATTTACAGCGCCACCCTTCGCCTCAATATCACCATAAAAGTAAGTATCTTCATCGGCCCAAACGATCACTTCACCGCCATTACCTGTCTGCGTGGCGCTTGCGTTAATAACAGCCTCTTGGGTAACCAATGTGCGCGCAGAATTGGCAGTACCGTCTTTGCCACTGCCTTGATAATCCCCGCCAATTTTAATGCTGCCGCCGCCACTTAGGCCACTCGCATCCATTGATCCGCTCATTTTTGTAATACCGTGACCGGCGCTTAGAATAATTTTACCACCGACATTGGTCATAGAATTCGCTTCTATAACACCGCTATTCTCAACAACAGAGTCAATAATATTTCGCGCGTGACCCGCCGTAATAGCAACATAACCGCCCTGTGCCGTAATGCGCCCTGTATTAGAAGCAAGTTTTTTGGCCTCTTCATTGCTAACCGCAACTTGGATAAGGCCATCACCCGCCAAGTCAAGTGAGAAAGAATCCGCCGCGGCCATCTGCACTTTACCAAGCTTGGCTATAATAACGCCGTTATTTTCTACTTCAGGCGCAACAAGACTTACGAGGCCTGCTTCTTTTGCTGTAATTGTTCCATGGTTAATAATGGCCGCATCGCTTTTTCCCGCCTGATTAAAATCATAACGGCCAGCCATAAAGTCATCATTATCAATATCTGCTGAAGACACAGTAAGTGAGCCAACATCAACTTTTGAACCAGCACCCAATACGACGCCATTTTGATTAAGCAGCATCACATGGCCATTGGCCGTGATAGAACCGTCAATTTGCGACGCTTTATGATCATGTATGCGGTTGAGTACTATAGAACTGCTATCCGGCTGATGAAAAGCAACGGCTTCATCGCCTGCCACATCGAAACTCGTCCAATCTATAATCGCTTTACCAGATGATTGATGAATGTCAGTAATTTTTGCGCTTTGAGTGATGCGAGCACTACCCGCTGCAACACTTCCGCCTTCCGGATTGGCATGCGCCTGAGGAACCAGACCTAAACTCAGAATAGCACTCGAACACAATAATAAATATTTTTTCATTCCTATCATTCTAATATTTTATTCAAATTTTATTAAATATTAGTAAAAACGAAAGTAATGCGAGCCCCATTTTTTACACACTATGGTAATCACAGAGGGTTTTGTTGCATGTATTGAACAATAGT
This sequence comes from Alcanivorax sp., assembly GCA_051967755.1. Classification (GTDB taxonomy): domain Bacteria; phylum Pseudomonadota; class Alphaproteobacteria; order Micavibrionales; family Micavibrionaceae; genus UBA1672. Next base: position 11,153 of record JBQDYD010000002.1, on the reverse strand, counting down.
TTAGAATAAGTTAACCTTATGATCTTAGGATACTCAAGAAAATCACCACTCAAGAGATTCCAAATTCCTATCAAAGCTAAGAAAATAAATATCCATATGCTACTCATTGCGACCAGCAGCCTGCTTTTCGCAAGCAACAGTGGCGCGCAAAGCCTACCGGCAGAGATTCCAGGTTCAGCTGACCCGGCGAGAATTAACCAAAGAATGCAACAAAGCATTGAGAATAAAGAACAAGAGATCGTTCCTCCTAAGCCAAGTGATAGCAGTACAGAAATCCCCATTGCTCAAGAAGGTTTCATTCTTAAAGAAGTCAAAATCACAGGCATGAGCATTTTCACTCAGAGCGACTTACAGCCCCTTCTGGATGAATACATAAACCGTAAAACAGATCTTAATGTCTTAAATCATCTCGCGAAACGCATAACATCTTTATACAGACAGGAAGGTTATTTCATTTCGCGCGCAGTTATACCTGAGCAAGAAATAACCGAAGAAGGTTCAGTTATAATCCGAGTCATAGAAGGGCGTGTAAATAGTGTTATTATCGATGATCCTGAAAATCTTTTATCCAATGATAAGTTAGGTACGATCAATGGTATCGCTCAATTTATAAAGCAAAGCGTTCCACTACACAGCCCCACTATCGAAAGATATTTATTACTCTTAAATGATGCTCCCGGTGTTTTTGTACAAAGCATTCTTAGCGCTCCTAAAGATGAAAACGCAGAACCGGGCAGCATCGATATACTTTTGAAAGTACAAAGCACGCCTTCTAAAGCGCTCATCTCATATAACAATCACGGATCCAGATATGTTGGGCCACACCAAGTGGAAGCCATCTGGAATACTGGAAATGTATTTACGACTCTGGATAGCCTGACCTTACAAGTAGGCACTGCCATCCCCATGAGCGAAGTCACATTTGTATCGGCTCAGTACAGGCTCCCTCTATCAACATCAGGGTTAACAGCCTTCAGTAGCCTTTCATACTCGAACTCGGAGCCAGGGCATACGCTAAAAGCCTTAGAGGTCGAAAGTGACTCTACATTGGCAGAAGTAGGTCTTAGCTACCCATTGATAAGAAATCGGGGAGAAAGCTTAGAAGTTTCAGGCTCATTCAATTTGCAAAATAGCGCCACCGAATTCTTAGACGAAGAGCTTATTGATGACAAAGTACGCTATATCAAAACAGAGCTATATTACCAAGACACCGATTTAACGCTTGGTTTAGAACTAAGGCATGGTTTAAATGTACTCTCAGCAACAAAAACAGGAAGCAGTAACCTATCCAGAGAACAGGGCCGGAGTGAGTTCTTCAGCGCACAAGCAAACGTTGCGCACACAAAGGACTTTAATAATGATCTTGCATTAAAAAGCAAAGCAGCAGCGCAATTTGCACCCCACCCCCTCCTCTCCTCTCAAGAGTTTGGTTATGGCGGCACCAATTACGGTAGAGCTTATGACCCATCTGAAATTACCGGCGATAGCGGTGTAAAGCTAGCACTCGAAGCACAGTATTTGGGAATAGATATTGTCGAGATAGCTGAACAGCCGCTCTCCGTGACGCCCTTTGCATTTTACGATATCGGCAAGGTCTGGAATCAAGAGCAAAGCATAAAACCTCAATCCGCAGCATCAACCGGATTAGGCCTTCATTACAACCACAACAACAAACTATATGGAACTGTTCAAGTAGCGTGGCCACTGACAAAAGAGGTCTCAACACCCACAATGAACAATCAAAACAGCCCTAGAGTATTATTCTCCGCTAACTCTTATTTTTAGTACCGTGGGCAGAACTCCAAGCAGATACATAATTACCAATAGGATTTTGTTGTTATTCTTTTCTATCATCATAGCTTCCTATGCTTAGAGCACGATCATAGGATGCATCGACCTTATTCTTGGGGGTATGAGCTGACTGCCTGTCTACAACCTCATGCCTATCCCCCAACTCTTGTTTAATCGCACTCTTTGCTAATGCCCTAAAACCGTGCCCAGTCATGCGACCTTGATAGCCCATGCACTTAATATCGTATTATTACTAATTGATTGCTTCAGTTTAACTGTGCCTGAATATAAACGGGCCTGATTGGTATTTAATAAATGCAAAAACCCAATAAGTTCAATGGGTATACGGGATGGTATGGGATGTCTTGGGAAATTAAAATGGTGGACGTTGAGAGTAAATGTTCCAACCGAGTTTTGGGTGTTTTAACTGAGTGGTCAAAGGTAATAAAAAGATAATCCTTGATTTGTTTCTTAAAAACGAATCAAAATCAGAGACAAAACGTCTTGTCTTCAATCCTCAATAAACAAACAACTTTGTTTCTTAAAAACGAATCAAAATCAGAGACAAAACGTCTTGTCTTCAATCCT
>JBQDYD010000002.1:0-8674 GCA_051967755.1 Alcanivorax sp. | reverse complement strand
CAATAGACAAATTGCTTTGAACATAAAAAACCATAAAAAATCAAAATCAAAACACTTTGAATTTTATTATCTATCAAATATTGTAATCAAAAAACTATTTTGCTATAATCAAACTGTAATTTTAAGAATCAAATTAGAGAAAAAATGGCGATACCGATTGAAGAATTAAATTTTGATAATGCAGTAGATTATCATTACGAGAAATTCCCTCCTTCTAATTTGGACTATTCTAGACTTGTGACTCCCTTGGCAAAGGCTACAGATGCAATTGCCCGCTTCGATCAAATGTTAAAAAATATGCATAATAGCGAATTTTTGATTGCGCCGTTACGAAACCAAGAAGCGATTTTATCCTCAAGAATGGAAGGTACTGTCAGTACTATGGATGAAATACTCCAATATGAGGCAGATCATGGAGAAAACACAGAAGACGGTAATGTACGAAGTGATGTAATTGAGACAATTCTTTATCAACGAGCATTAAAGATAGCACAAAAGACTATTGAAGAAGGAAGACCATTAGATCAATGGCTACTGAGAGGTTTACACCAAAAATTACTCTCTCTAGGAAGAGGCGCCGATAAATCGCCAGGAGAATTTAAAAAGGAACAAAATTATTTAGTCGATAAAACCAGAAGGAAGGTCTTATTTATTCCGATTAGCCCTTCAAGAATGAATGAGGGATTAGAAGAACTATTCCATTTTATAGAGAACTCAAACGAACAAACACTACTAAAAACAGCAATCTCTCATGTGGAGTTCGAAGCACTGCACCCATTTAAGGATGGTAATGGAAGAATTGGCAGGATGTTAATTACATTAATGCTTTGGAATTCTAAGGTAATATCATCTCCACATTTCTATATCAGCAGATACTTTGAAGAGCATAAAGACGCTTATGTAGATTCAATGAGAAATGTCTCTCAGGAAAATGACTGGACTTCTTGGTGTGAGCTTTTTTTAGAAGCCGTTGAAAAGCAAGCAATCAGTAATCTCCAAATCGCAGAAAATATTAAGGGTCTATATGATGAAATGAAAATTATATTTGGTGAGAAACTAGCATCTCGTTATCACGATAAAGCTCTGGACTTTGTATTCACCAATCCAATGTTCAGAAATAACAAATTCACGAATGATTCAGGAATTCCAACCTCTACAGCATATAGCTTTATTAAGACATTAGTGGATTCAAATTTACTCAGAACGGTTCAAGAACCAGCAGGACGAAGACCAGCTCTCTATGCTTTTGAACCCTTGCTTGAATTAGTTCGAGTTTAAATAGGAAAATTGTTCAAATATAAAATACTAGCAACAAAAATGCTTATACACCGAGAACTCGTAGCCAATCATTTACATACATGTACATTCTTTGAAATTCACTTGGCAGCAATAATCTATTATGAGCTATAAAGTTTCGTGCTTTTTCTAATTCATCCATTCGTTGAGTTAGCCAATGCTGCGAAGGAATAATATCTTTAAAAAACTCCCATTTTTCTATCATTATTGCGCTTAAATCTCCAAAGTCAGCAAAACCTAAAAGATCAGTTTTTTCTCCTTCCAACCAGTTATTTTTTAATGCCTCTTCGCGTCGACTGACTGCTTTTTGAGATATTTTTTTGGGAAGATTTTCTTCCCATAGAACCCCTTCATTTTCTTCAAGTCGCTCACGAATAAAAAACCTAAGCTCATTCTCAAAACAAAATAAAAGTGCATAAAGTCTTGCCATTTCGAGAGCAGAGTTCCTTCGTGTTATATTAAAAGGAGAGATAACCTCTTTAAACAGCATTTGCTCCGTTTCTCGTTGATCAGCTCCTACTTGAATCCCCGCTCTCTGGAACCTAGATGCCTCAGACTCGAACATTAGTCCGCGAAAAAGAAATTCTCGTACTGATGACTTAGTCAATTAAATGCTCCTTCAAAGATTTAAATATTGCATTATATACTTCTAAATCCTTGGTGGCTGGCAAATGGATTTGAATATTGTAATGAAGACCTGCCACAGACTGATGTGGATTAACTATATTTTGTGGTGGTTTATGTTTCGGTTTTTCCGTCTCAGCTGTATCGTGAGAAACACTTGCACTGGTACTAGTGTCCACATTATCAAAATCAGCCATTTCAACGAGTTTCAGAAACGTATTTGTCATCATTCCCGCCACATTATCGCTTGTATTATGAAAGCTCTTAAATTTTCCTTGGTATGCAGCTTTCTCAGAGGCATTAGGAGAAGCAGAAATAAGAAATAAATCCTCATAAGCCTCCTTCAAGGCTTCAGCCATAACAATTCCTGAGCGGGAATGATCCCGGTAGTCATGATATCTCTCTGTCGGCACGCCATCTGCGTTTAAAAACCCAAGAGATTTTAGCAACGGTATAAAAGGCCTATCATTAGTTGACTTAAACCCCCAATCTTTCAACAGCTGGTTTGTAAAACGCTCAGGTGCTTGCCCATCACGAATTTTATTAAACACCTCTGGTATTTTTTTTACTGATTGCACGTATGCGTTAGATAAACTCACGGATTTTCTCCTAATTAACATTCCTTGTATCAATCTAACACAATTATTGATTGTTACCATAAAATGTTAAACAAGTTTTTTTACTTAAAGCCAGAGGGATGCAACGGGAGAGCGCAGCGTCTCCCTTGCCAAGATGTGTCGACGAAAAATCGAAGATTTGTAGTACGACACACATCTTGCGGAACGTCTGTAATCCTAATTTACTTACCACCGTACAGTTGTTCGCATGAAACACGCTCTTCTGATGCATGACTATCAACCACACTAACAAGACCTTCTCGCGTTTTTAAAAGAACATCTCCTAAGGCGGGGATAAAGGACACAAATGCGCGTGAATATTCTGATGTAACGCTTTCTCCACCGTTGACTTTTAAAGTGTTTAATTCGTGATCTAATGCATAAACGCCATCAGTAGTTATTATCAAAGCTGCTTCGGCGCTTGGCCAATCAATAAATTGTGGCCGAGGAAGACCTGTATGACTGACTCTGAAGTTTATTTTACTTATCTTTCCTTTTGAGGAGATTTCGAAAGCACCGTTTTCAGAAGATGATATAAGTATTTTTTTAATAGAAGGTAAGGGAATAATGTTTCTAAAACCGCCGAAAGTATCCTTATAATTATCTATAATATTAATAAAATTCTTTCCGTTATATAGGGAGATATTGTTGCTATCTCTAAAGATCGTCGTATTCATGCTAGGAACTTCTGTAAACAAGGTATTCATAGAAGTATAGTTTTCAATCTCATCTTGAATAGCTGGTTCATCAGAAATTACTCTGAAACCATCTTGGGTTAGTTTTTCGAATTTGTATTTTAGACCTTTCAAATTGGGATTATATCTTATGATTTGATTGTATTGCTCTAGGTAAACTATGTAGTTTTGCCATGAACCCCTAGCTGCAGTTGCAGCTATTTTTTGAATGTCTATTTTTTGTGTTTTATGATTTTTGTTAAAAAAATGTACCGATGTTTGACGAATGAAGACAGCTGTGTTCAGATTGTTTAAATTTACCAATTTCCCAGAAACCTCACCTGAAAATTCAGCTATTTTTTGTACTTCACCTTTATTATAGAGATATAAATCCCAGTCTCTTGTTAGAATGATAATGCCATCAAGCGCTGGAGCATCGTAAATGCTAAAAATATTGGTAATACCGAGCTGTTTAAGGTTTTCAGTATCTGACCATGGCACTAATTTTGTATCAGACACCAAATATGGCAAGCCTCCAGACTCCACAAGAGTTTCTTTTCTGCTCTCCAAAATATAGGGACCCGAAAAGCTTTTTAAATTTTTTCCTTCAATGATTGTCCTGCTGTTTATACCTACACGATCAATAATTTTGAATTCTGTACTTCCTTTCCCTAGAGAAAGAACCTTGTCTTCATCTCCATGCATCCGCACGATTATTGTGCGCCCGCTCCACGGCTCTTCTTTAATTTTATCAAGAAATCCTTTCGGCGAATGCCCTTTAAATTCCAGCCACTCCCTGTTGCTATCAATCGTCCAAACACCACGCCTGTTTAATGGTGTAAAAATAGGATAAGGATAATTAGGCAACGGCACTTGAGTGTTTACCATTCTCCACGTTGCATTTACATCATCTTTAGTTGGTTGCCCATTTTTAATAGGCACAACACAAAATCGACTCCCCTTATTCTCAGCATTTGCAGGACTGGCAAACACCAATATTGAAGCAAACAACAAAAACCTAAGCATAAAATATCACCATTAAATTATTACGTTTTTAAGGCTATACCTTCATGCCTTAAATACAATCTAAAATTTATAATGCTGGACTTTAGACGAAGGGCAAGCTGTGTATTGTAATACAATACGCTTGGAAAGGGAGATGCTGCGCTCTCCCGTTTCATCCCTCTTGCTTTTGGGCTATCGCCCAAACACATTTGCACCAACTGGTAAATTTAACTTGTCACCGCAACGACAAGGAGAAACCACCATGAGACCAGACTACGACAAATACATTCCGATGCTCGATGAATACGACATGACGCATCAGCAAAAAATTGAATTTATTGACGCTCTATGGAATGTCATGCAGAGCTTTGTAGATCACGCCTTTGGGGTTCATCCTACCCAACAGGTCATGAAGCAAAAGGCACAACGTAATTTACAAAGCGCAGAGCAAATCTTAAACTCCTCAAACACTCCAGAGAATGCATAAGGATTTACTATGAAGAATGCCAAGCTCAACGCCGTTATTTATTGCCGTGTTTCCAGCCAGAAACAGGTTAAAAAAGGCGACGGGCTTGGCTCACAAGAAACACGCTGCCGCGACTACGCCAAACATAAAGGCTATGAAGTTGTCAGCGTGTTTCGTGATGAGGGCGTATCAGGCAGCATGATTAACCGCCCCAGCATGCAAGAAATGCTTTCTTTCCTGAAACGCCATAAGCGCAAAGAAGAGCATGTCGTCATCATTGACGATATCAGCCGCCTTGCACGTGACCTCGAAGCGCATATACAGCTTCGTACAGCGATTAGCAGTGCAGGCGGTAAGCTGGAAAGCCCCTCCATTGAGTTTGGCGAGGATTCCGATAGCAGGCTGGTTGAAAACCTTCTTGCCAGTGTCTCACAGCACCACAGACAAAAGAACGCTGAACAAGTCACCAATCGTATGCAAGCACGCGTCATGAATGGATATTGGGTATTTTCTCCGCCCACGGGTTATAGATTTGAGCGCATCAAAGGCCACGGCAAAATGCTTGTGCGTGATGAGCCTATAGCATCCATCGTACAAGAAGCATTAGAAAGCTATGCGCATGGACGTTTTGAAACACCAAGCGAGGTCATGCGCTTTTTGGAAAGCTTCCCAGAATTTCCGAGAGATCGTGAAGGTAAAGTGCCGTTCCAGCTTGCACACAACATGCTGAGACGCCCTCTATACGCTGGCTATATCGATGTGAAGAAATGGGACATATCGCTACACCCCGCCAAGCATGAACCGCTCATTACCTTTGAAACATGGCAACGTATTCAAAACCGCCTGAATGAAAAACCACAAGCGCCCACGCGTAAAGATTTAAATGAGGACTTCCCGCTTAGAGGGTTTATCACCTGCGGATGTTGCGCAACTCCCTTAACAGCCAACTGGTCAAAAGGCAGAAGCGCAAGCTACGCTTATTATTTGTGCCGCAATAAATCCTGCACAGAGTACAAGAAATCAATTCGCAAGGAAGATATAGAGGCAGAGTTCGAATCCCTCCTGTTAGAGCTTAAACCTACTCCCGATCTATTTTATATGGCCAAGGGTATGTTCCAAAAGCTATGGGAAGAGCGCGGACAGCTTTCCCTTGAACAGGCACATACTTTAAGATTAGAGCTAGGCAAGATTGATAAAAAGGTTGAACAGTTCCTAGAGCGTATTATTGAGGCAGACAGCCACACAGTAATTAAAGCCTATGAAAATCAGGTCAAAAAGCTGGAAGAAGAGAAAATCACGATCTCTGAAAATATCGCGCAATGTGGTCGTCCTTTACCTGATTTTGACGACACATTTCGAACCGCTCTCGACTTCCTTGCAAACCCTTATAAACTATGGTGTTCAGATAGGTACGAAGACAAGAGAATTGTGCTAAAACTTACATTTGCTGATCAACTCTCTTACGTGAAAAATGAAGGATTTCGAACCGCCGCTATCTCGCAGCCATTCTCGCTTTTAGAGGAGTTGAAGGGGGTAAATAGTGAAATGGTGGAGGGGGCAGGATTCGATTTGAAAATTTTGATCTCTAATTATTATTCTATTTCAGTGCTTTAGATATCTATTAGAAATTACTACTATAAAAATTTGTGTCCCAGTATGTGTACCATTTTGTGTCCCAGTTTTTAGCGGTCTGTAGGTTCGAATCCCGTGTGCTTTTCTGCAATTTTTATAGCACGGTTTAAGGTTTTAACTTTATCTTTTCTGCTCTGGTATTCTTTTTCAAGGCGCTCGAATATCGGCAGGTATTTATCGCCATATCGTGCCACAATTTTTGCAGCCTGATGATACGCTCTTTTAATTTGTGCCAAGCTTAATTGATCACTCATGTAGCCCCCTCTGGTGATAGAGGTGTGGGCACTTAATCCACTCATGTAAATCTTTCAGGTAAAACGCCTCGCGAATACGCTTACCCGTTGAGGATAATGTTCTGGGTTTAGGGAATGTGCCGCAATCAATGCGCCTTAGTATTTCATGCTTGGGGATGCCGCATAAGCGAGCGGCAAGCTTGAGAGGGATAAGCGCATTGCTTTGGATCATAAGCGCCGCTGTTACCTGCGCTTCAAAATCCGCTTTGATGCTTTTGCCGTTTAATAACTCATCCATGGGGCTTTCCTTATTTATAGGAAGCGGTAACAGCAAATGCTGCATCGCTTCCTTGCACCCATGTTTGAAAATTAGCTACGCGCCTGTTGGTAACAAATAATCGCTTTCTCAGAATAAAGCCACGTATCTATTAATATCATACGTGTTGTATCTTAATTATTCGTTAATCGCTCGGAATTGACGGCTCTGCTTTACCGTCCAGTGCGCCTTGAACAAGTGAACCCAAGAATTTCGTGAAAGGCTCAATGTTTTGGTTTGTGCTCGCTTCTTCCAAAGCAGCCATGTAATCATTGCGCTTTTCCAGCGGCACAATCGTCCAAGGGTAGCCGCCACTGGCAAGCATGGCATTCATCAAAAAACGCCCTGTGCGACCATTACCATCCATATAGGGATGAATATACACAAAGATAAAATGCCCCAGCACAACGCGCACTGCGGCATTTTCTTCGGCTTGCAGCAACTCAAAAAACGCTGGCATAGCATCGCGCACAGCCTCTCGGCTTGGCGGCGTGTGCATGGAACGTCGGATAAACACGGGCGCATTCCGATAACCCGCCAGATCAGCAGGCTTGTGAATGCCAGCCGTCACTCCGGGCGCAAACATTTCGCGATACCATACGCGATGATCGTTATCGACGACTTCCCCCGCATTATGCCCATCGAGTATTTGCTCTATGCTCTTGCGCACGGCTTGGTAAGCCTGCCAATAGCCCCTAGCCGCTAGGGCATTCAGCCGTTCTTTATCATCGGCATTTTGTTCTGGGTTCCAGTCTCCAGTGCGAACGCGATTGATCAACTCAGGCGTTACACGATATCCCTCAATGGAAAGGGAGTGATAGGCATCTGTCACATACACATCTTCTACATGTTGCATGTATGCAGTTTTATCGACTGTTTGCGAGGGCGATGCGGGAAAGTGCGCTATCACTGTTTCCCGCATATCCTGCCACATAAGCCGAATACGATTGACGTATGGGGATTGCTCGCGCCGTGAGAAGCTTAGGCTGGATTGTTGCTCAAACGGGTCAGTTTCGCGCAAGTCATACCCAGCCGCGCGCATTGTGCCCATAATGTCGTCGGCAATTTGAGTGCGGCCAATATTCCTGAATGCCCCCGCTAAGCGGCCAGCAATAGAGCTATGCCCACCCTCTAGCAATTGCTCCAAGACTTCAGAGGCATCACTGATCATGGATAATGCCGCGCGCATATCGGTTGGGTTTTGAGTAAAGCTTTGCTTGCTACAGGCAATCAAAGCAGCAGGAAGGTTGTATATGCGCAGACCGTTTTTGGTCGTCACCTGAGCGGGTTCAGGGAGCGCAGCGCGAATATCTAGTAATGACGTGCCGTGAGGTAACTCTGTTACATTGTTTCGCGCCTTGGTGGCTCGAACTAATAACTGTTTGGGCACGGTCATATTTTCAGTATGAAGTGCGATAGATTGCTCAGGTGATAAACACCAGTCGTCGCCTTTTAAGTGATTAAGGTAGGCTGCACAAAATTGCCAGAATGACGCATACCAAGCTGTGCTTTCCCCGCGCGTTTCATCGGGGCGTGCTGGTACATACCAGCCCTTGATAACTTCCTCAAGGAAGCCATTTTGAACGAGGCGTTCACGATGGGTGCGCGAGAGATCGGCAGAGCGTATGGCAACTGAGCCATTTGTCTGAAGGTCGTGAAGTGCTTCTAATGCATCAGCCAGTTTTTCGGAAGGGGTCGCCATGGTGGTTCTTCTCGCTTATCATGCGTATCTATTATTCGCTTATCATGTTGTACCATTATTCGCTTATCATGTTGTACCATTATTCGCTTATCATGTTGTACCATTATTC
>JBQDYD010000001.1:300572-563513 GCA_051967755.1 Alcanivorax sp. | reverse complement strand
TTTGTTTCTTAAAAACGAATCAAAATCAGAGACAAAACGTCTTGTCTTCAATCCTCAATAGACAAATTGCTTTGAACATAAAAAACCATAAAAAATCAAAATCAAAACACTTTGAATTTTATTATCTATCAAATATTGTAATCAAAAAACTATTTTGCTATAATCAAACTGTAATTTTAAGAATCAAATTAGAGAAAAAATGGCGATACCGATTGAAGAATTAAATTTTGATAATGCAGTAGATTATCATTACGAGAAATTCCCTCCTTCTAATTTGGACTATTCTAGACTTGTGACTCCCTTGGCAAAGGCTACAGATGCAATTGCCCGCTTCGATCAAATGTTAAAAAATATGCATAATAGCGAATTTTTGATTGCGCCGTTACGAAACCAAGAAGCGATTTTATCCTCAAGAATGGAAGGTACTGTCAGTACTATGGATGAAATACTCCAATATGAGGCAGATCATGGAGAAAACACAGAAGACGGTAATGTACGAAGTGATGTAATTGAGACAATTCTTTATCAACGAGCATTAAAGATAGCACAAAAGACTATTGAAGAAGGAAGACCATTAGATCAATGGCTACTGAGAGGTTTACACCAAAAATTACTCTCTCTAGGAAGAGGCGCCGATAAATCGCCAGGAGAATTTAAAAAGGAACAAAATTATTTAGTCGATAAAACCAGAAGGAAGGTCTTATTTATTCCGATTAGCCCTTCAAGAATGAATGAGGGATTAGAAGAACTATTCCATTTTATAGAGAACTCAAACGAACAAACACTACTAAAAACAGCAATCTCTCATGTGGAGTTCGAAGCACTGCACCCATTTAAGGATGGTAATGGAAGAATTGGCAGGATGTTAATTACATTAATGCTTTGGAATTCTAAGGTAATATCATCTCCACATTTCTATATCAGCAGATACTTTGAAGAGCATAAAGACGCTTATGTAGATTCAATGAGAAATGTCTCTCAGGAAAATGACTGGACTTCTTGGTGTGAGCTTTTTTTAGAAGCCGTTGAAAAGCAAGCAATCAGTAATCTCCAAATCGCAGAAAATATTAAGGGTCTATATGATGAAATGAAAATTATATTTGGTGAGAAACTAGCATCTCGTTATCACGATAAAGCTCTGGACTTTGTATTCACCAATCCAATGTTCAGAAATAACAAATTCACGAATGATTCAGGAATTCCAACCTCTACAGCATATAGCTTTATTAAGACATTAGTGGATTCAAATTTACTCAGAACGGTTCAAGAACCAGCAGGACGAAGACCAGCTCTCTATGCTTTTGAACCCTTGCTTGAATTAGTTCGAGTTTAAATAGGAAAATTGTTCAAATATAAAATACTAGCAACAAAAATGCTTATACACCGAGAACTCGTAGCCAATCATTTACATACATGTACATTCTTTGAAATTCACTTGGCAGCAATAATCTATTATGAGCTATAAAGTTTCGTGCTTTTTCTAATTCATCCATTCGTTGAGTTAGCCAATGCTGCGAAGGAATAATATCTTTAAAAAACTCCCATTTTTCTATCATTATTGCGCTTAAATCTCCAAAGTCAGCAAAACCTAAAAGATCAGTTTTTTCTCCTTCCAACCAGTTATTTTTTAATGCCTCTTCGCGTCGACTGACTGCTTTTTGAGATATTTTTTTGGGAAGATTTTCTTCCCATAGAACCCCTTCATTTTCTTCAAGTCGCTCACGAATAAAAAACCTAAGCTCATTCTCAAAACAAAATAAAAGTGCATAAAGTCTTGCCATTTCGAGAGCAGAGTTCCTTCGTGTTATATTAAAAGGAGAGATAACCTCTTTAAACAGCATTTGCTCCGTTTCTCGTTGATCAGCTCCTACTTGAATCCCCGCTCTCTGGAACCTAGATGCCTCAGACTCGAACATTAGTCCGCGAAAAAGAAATTCTCGTACTGATGACTTAGTCAATTAAATGCTCCTTCAAAGATTTAAATATTGCATTATATACTTCTAAATCCTTGGTGGCTGGCAAATGGATTTGAATATTGTAATGAAGACCTGCCACAGACTGATGTGGATTAACTATATTTTGTGGTGGTTTATGTTTCGGTTTTTCCGTCTCAGCTGTATCGTGAGAAACACTTGCACTGGTACTAGTGTCCACATTATCAAAATCAGCCATTTCAACGAGTTTCAGAAACGTATTTGTCATCATTCCCGCCACATTATCGCTTGTATTATGAAAGCTCTTAAATTTTCCTTGGTATGCAGCTTTCTCAGAGGCATTAGGAGAAGCAGAAATAAGAAATAAATCCTCATAAGCCTCCTTCAAGGCTTCAGCCATAACAATTCCTGAGCGGGAATGATCCCGGTAGTCATGATATCTCTCTGTCGGCACGCCATCTGCGTTTAAAAACCCAAGAGATTTTAGCAACGGTATAAAAGGCCTATCATTAGTTGACTTAAACCCCCAATCTTTCAACAGCTGGTTTGTAAAACGCTCAGGTGCTTGCCCATCACGAATTTTATTAAACACCTCTGGTATTTTTTTTACTGATTGCACGTATGCGTTAGATAAACTCACGGATTTTCTCCTAATTAACATTCCTTGTATCAATCTAACACAATTATTGATTGTTACCATAAAATGTTAAACAAGTTTTTTTACTTAAAGCCAGAGGGATGCAACGGGAGAGCGCAGCGTCTCCCTTGCCAAGATGTGTCGACGAAAAATCGAAGATTTGTAGTACGACACACATCTTGCGGAACGTCTGTAATCCTAATTTACTTACCACCGTACAGTTGTTCGCATGAAACACGCTCTTCTGATGCATGACTATCAACCACACTAACAAGACCTTCTCGCGTTTTTAAAAGAACATCTCCTAAGGCGGGGATAAAGGACACAAATGCGCGTGAATATTCTGATGTAACGCTTTCTCCACCGTTGACTTTTAAAGTGTTTAATTCGTGATCTAATGCATAAACGCCATCAGTAGTTATTATCAAAGCTGCTTCGGCGCTTGGCCAATCAATAAATTGTGGCCGAGGAAGACCTGTATGACTGACTCTGAAGTTTATTTTACTTATCTTTCCTTTTGAGGAGATTTCGAAAGCACCGTTTTCAGAAGATGATATAAGTATTTTTTTAATAGAAGGTAAGGGAATAATGTTTCTAAAACCGCCGAAAGTATCCTTATAATTATCTATAATATTAATAAAATTCTTTCCGTTATATAGGGAGATATTGTTGCTATCTCTAAAGATCGTCGTATTCATGCTAGGAACTTCTGTAAACAAGGTATTCATAGAAGTATAGTTTTCAATCTCATCTTGAATAGCTGGTTCATCAGAAATTACTCTGAAACCATCTTGGGTTAGTTTTTCGAATTTGTATTTTAGACCTTTCAAATTGGGATTATATCTTATGATTTGATTGTATTGCTCTAGGTAAACTATGTAGTTTTGCCATGAACCCCTAGCTGCAGTTGCAGCTATTTTTTGAATGTCTATTTTTTGTGTTTTATGATTTTTGTTAAAAAAATGTACCGATGTTTGACGAATGAAGACAGCTGTGTTCAGATTGTTTAAATTTACCAATTTCCCAGAAACCTCACCTGAAAATTCAGCTATTTTTTGTACTTCACCTTTATTATAGAGATATAAATCCCAGTCTCTTGTTAGAATGATAATGCCATCAAGCGCTGGAGCATCGTAAATGCTAAAAATATTGGTAATACCGAGCTGTTTAAGGTTTTCAGTATCTGACCATGGCACTAATTTTGTATCAGACACCAAATATGGCAAGCCTCCAGACTCCACAAGAGTTTCTTTTCTGCTCTCCAAAATATAGGGACCCGAAAAGCTTTTTAAATTTTTTCCTTCAATGATTGTCCTGCTGTTTATACCTACACGATCAATAATTTTGAATTCTGTACTTCCTTTCCCTAGAGAAAGAACCTTGTCTTCATCTCCATGCATCCGCACGATTATTGTGCGCCCGCTCCACGGCTCTTCTTTAATTTTATCAAGAAATCCTTTCGGCGAATGCCCTTTAAATTCCAGCCACTCCCTGTTGCTATCAATCGTCCAAACACCACGCCTGTTTAATGGTGTAAAAATAGGATAAGGATAATTAGGCAACGGCACTTGAGTGTTTACCATTCTCCACGTTGCATTTACATCATCTTTAGTTGGTTGCCCATTTTTAATAGGCACAACACAAAATCGACTCCCCTTATTCTCAGCATTTGCAGGACTGGCAAACACCAATATTGAAGCAAACAACAAAAACCTAAGCATAAAATATCACCATTAAATTATTACGTTTTTAAGGCTATACCTTCATGCCTTAAATACAATCTAAAATTTATAATGCTGGACTTTAGACGAAGGGCAAGCTGTGTATTGTAATACAATACGCTTGGAAAGGGAGATGCTGCGCTCTCCCGTTTCATCCCTCTTGCTTTTGGGCTATCGCCCAAACACATTTGCACCAACTGGTAAATTTAACTTGTCACCGCAACGACAAGGAGAAACCACCATGAGACCAGACTACGACAAATACATTCCGATGCTCGATGAATACGACATGACGCATCAGCAAAAAATTGAATTTATTGACGCTCTATGGAATGTCATGCAGAGCTTTGTAGATCACGCCTTTGGGGTTCATCCTACCCAACAGGTCATGAAGCAAAAGGCACAACGTAATTTACAAAGCGCAGAGCAAATCTTAAACTCCTCAAACACTCCAGAGAATGCATAAGGATTTACTATGAAGAATGCCAAGCTCAACGCCGTTATTTATTGCCGTGTTTCCAGCCAGAAACAGGTTAAAAAAGGCGACGGGCTTGGCTCACAAGAAACACGCTGCCGCGACTACGCCAAACATAAAGGCTATGAAGTTGTCAGCGTGTTTCGTGATGAGGGCGTATCAGGCAGCATGATTAACCGCCCCAGCATGCAAGAAATGCTTTCTTTCCTGAAACGCCATAAGCGCAAAGAAGAGCATGTCGTCATCATTGACGATATCAGCCGCCTTGCACGTGACCTCGAAGCGCATATACAGCTTCGTACAGCGATTAGCAGTGCAGGCGGTAAGCTGGAAAGCCCCTCCATTGAGTTTGGCGAGGATTCCGATAGCAGGCTGGTTGAAAACCTTCTTGCCAGTGTCTCACAGCACCACAGACAAAAGAACGCTGAACAAGTCACCAATCGTATGCAAGCACGCGTCATGAATGGATATTGGGTATTTTCTCCGCCCACGGGTTATAGATTTGAGCGCATCAAAGGCCACGGCAAAATGCTTGTGCGTGATGAGCCTATAGCATCCATCGTACAAGAAGCATTAGAAAGCTATGCGCATGGACGTTTTGAAACACCAAGCGAGGTCATGCGCTTTTTGGAAAGCTTCCCAGAATTTCCGAGAGATCGTGAAGGTAAAGTGCCGTTCCAGCTTGCACACAACATGCTGAGACGCCCTCTATACGCTGGCTATATCGATGTGAAGAAATGGGACATATCGCTACACCCCGCCAAGCATGAACCGCTCATTACCTTTGAAACATGGCAACGTATTCAAAACCGCCTGAATGAAAAACCACAAGCGCCCACGCGTAAAGATTTAAATGAGGACTTCCCGCTTAGAGGGTTTATCACCTGCGGATGTTGCGCAACTCCCTTAACAGCCAACTGGTCAAAAGGCAGAAGCGCAAGCTACGCTTATTATTTGTGCCGCAATAAATCCTGCACAGAGTACAAGAAATCAATTCGCAAGGAAGATATAGAGGCAGAGTTCGAATCCCTCCTGTTAGAGCTTAAACCTACTCCCGATCTATTTTATATGGCCAAGGGTATGTTCCAAAAGCTATGGGAAGAGCGCGGACAGCTTTCCCTTGAACAGGCACATACTTTAAGATTAGAGCTAGGCAAGATTGATAAAAAGGTTGAACAGTTCCTAGAGCGTATTATTGAGGCAGACAGCCACACAGTAATTAAAGCCTATGAAAATCAGGTCAAAAAGCTGGAAGAAGAGAAAATCACGATCTCTGAAAATATCGCGCAATGTGGTCGTCCTTTACCTGATTTTGACGACACATTTCGAACCGCTCTCGACTTCCTTGCAAACCCTTATAAACTATGGTGTTCAGATAGGTACGAAGACAAGAGAATTGTGCTAAAACTTACATTTGCTGATCAACTCTCTTACGTGAAAAATGAAGGATTTCGAACCGCCGCTATCTCGCAGCCATTCTCGCTTTTAGAGGAGTTGAAGGGGGTAAATAGTGAAATGGTGGAGGGGGCAGGATTCGATTTGAAAATTTTGATCTCTAATTATTATTCTATTTCAGTGCTTTAGATATCTATTAGAAATTACTACTATAAAAATTTGTGTCCCAGTATGTGTACCATTTTGTGTCCCAGTTTTTAGCGGTCTGTAGGTTCGAATCCCGTGTGCTTTTCTGCAATTTTTATAGCACGGTTTAAGGTTTTAACTTTATCTTTTCTGCTCTGGTATTCTTTTTCAAGGCGCTCGAATATCGGCAGGTATTTATCGCCATATCGTGCCACAATTTTTGCAGCCTGATGATACGCTCTTTTAATTTGTGCCAAGCTTAATTGATCACTCATGTAGCCCCCTCTGGTGATAGAGGTGTGGGCACTTAATCCACTCATGTAAATCTTTCAGGTAAAACGCCTCGCGAATACGCTTACCCGTTGAGGATAATGTTCTGGGTTTAGGGAATGTGCCGCAATCAATGCGCCTTAGTATTTCATGCTTGGGGATGCCGCATAAGCGAGCGGCAAGCTTGAGAGGGATAAGCGCATTGCTTTGGATCATAAGCGCCGCTGTTACCTGCGCTTCAAAATCCGCTTTGATGCTTTTGCCGTTTAATAACTCATCCATGGGGCTTTCCTTATTTATAGGAAGCGGTAACAGCAAATGCTGCATCGCTTCCTTGCACCCATGTTTGAAAATTAGCTACGCGCCTGTTGGTAACAAATAATCGCTTTCTCAGAATAAAGCCACGTATCTATTAATATCATACGTGTTGTATCTTAATTATTCGTTAATCGCTCGGAATTGACGGCTCTGCTTTACCGTCCAGTGCGCCTTGAACAAGTGAACCCAAGAATTTCGTGAAAGGCTCAATGTTTTGGTTTGTGCTCGCTTCTTCCAAAGCAGCCATGTAATCATTGCGCTTTTCCAGCGGCACAATCGTCCAAGGGTAGCCGCCACTGGCAAGCATGGCATTCATCAAAAAACGCCCTGTGCGACCATTACCATCCATATAGGGATGAATATACACAAAGATAAAATGCCCCAGCACAACGCGCACTGCGGCATTTTCTTCGGCTTGCAGCAACTCAAAAAACGCTGGCATAGCATCGCGCACAGCCTCTCGGCTTGGCGGCGTGTGCATGGAACGTCGGATAAACACGGGCGCATTCCGATAACCCGCCAGATCAGCAGGCTTGTGAATGCCAGCCGTCACTCCGGGCGCAAACATTTCGCGATACCATACGCGATGATCGTTATCGACGACTTCCCCCGCATTATGCCCATCGAGTATTTGCTCTATGCTCTTGCGCACGGCTTGGTAAGCCTGCCAATAGCCCCTAGCCGCTAGGGCATTCAGCCGTTCTTTATCATCGGCATTTTGTTCTGGGTTCCAGTCTCCAGTGCGAACGCGATTGATCAACTCAGGCGTTACACGATATCCCTCAATGGAAAGGGAGTGATAGGCATCTGTCACATACACATCTTCTACATGTTGCATGTATGCAGTTTTATCGACTGTTTGCGAGGGCGATGCGGGAAAGTGCGCTATCACTGTTTCCCGCATATCCTGCCACATAAGCCGAATACGATTGACGTATGGGGATTGCTCGCGCCGTGAGAAGCTTAGGCTGGATTGTTGCTCAAACGGGTCAGTTTCGCGCAAGTCATACCCAGCCGCGCGCATTGTGCCCATAATGTCGTCGGCAATTTGAGTGCGGCCAATATTCCTGAATGCCCCCGCTAAGCGGCCAGCAATAGAGCTATGCCCACCCTCTAGCAATTGCTCCAAGACTTCAGAGGCATCACTGATCATGGATAATGCCGCGCGCATATCGGTTGGGTTTTGAGTAAAGCTTTGCTTGCTACAGGCAATCAAAGCAGCAGGAAGGTTGTATATGCGCAGACCGTTTTTGGTCGTCACCTGAGCGGGTTCAGGGAGCGCAGCGCGAATATCTAGTAATGACGTGCCGTGAGGTAACTCTGTTACATTGTTTCGCGCCTTGGTGGCTCGAACTAATAACTGTTTGGGCACGGTCATATTTTCAGTATGAAGTGCGATAGATTGCTCAGGTGATAAACACCAGTCGTCGCCTTTTAAGTGATTAAGGTAGGCTGCACAAAATTGCCAGAATGACGCATACCAAGCTGTGCTTTCCCCGCGCGTTTCATCGGGGCGTGCTGGTACATACCAGCCCTTGATAACTTCCTCAAGGAAGCCATTTTGAACGAGGCGTTCACGATGGGTGCGCGAGAGATCGGCAGAGCGTATGGCAACTGAGCCATTTGTCTGAAGGTCGTGAAGTGCTTCTAATGCATCAGCCAGTTTTTCGGAAGGGGTCGCCATGGTGGTTCTTCTCGCTTATCATGCGTATCTATTATTCGCTTATCATGTTGTACCATTATTCGCTTATCATGTTGTACCATTATTCGCTTATTGTGTCGAGCCATAATTCGCTTATTGTGCGCAAATGGTGTAAGCAGTTGAGGTTTTAGAAGCTACATTTGCCCATTATTCGGTGTCCCCTAGTAAGCCTTGCCACGGGTCTTCATCCAGAGGCTTCTTGTTTTGAGTATCGGCGGAGGTCGTTGTGTTGTCGTCTAATACTGCCAATACGGTGGCCAGCTTCTCTTTTGGAATAAACAGCAGTTCGCTCTTGAGCCCCTTTGCGATCAATTCAAGGGTATCTAGCCGTGGATTGCCTTTGGATTCCAGTCGCTGATATTGCTGGCGCGACATTCCAACGCGCATCATCATATCGTGCTGTTTGAGTGCTAACTCTAATCGGCGTTTTTT
The DNA here is from genome assembly GCA_051967755.1 of Alcanivorax sp. Lineage (GTDB taxonomy): Bacteria > Pseudomonadota > Alphaproteobacteria > Micavibrionales > Micavibrionaceae > UBA1672. The sequence goes on along the minus strand of JBQDYD010000001.1, from coordinate 554,443 downwards.
GATTTGTTTGAGTAGTGAATTCATATTGAAACTCATATGTTGCTATTTCTTGATCAAGAAACATATTGGTTTCTTTTTTAGGCTTAGGCAACACATAAGTTGCTATTTGGGCGAGAGCATGGCTGTCAATCGCCTGATTTTCTCTTCATAAAAGTTCTTTACAAGAACGCTTTTCTTGCTACTGATATATGAGAAAGTGAGGAAGAATGAAGCCCAGCTATAAGAAAATTGGTTTGTTCGTTTTGATCGGCATCGCCTCTTGGGGCATATACGAATACTTTAGGCTCGGCTTGCATACTCGCCCAGACATGCCAGAGGGAGCATGGAGTATTGTTTCCAAATCAGGAACCCGCGCAATCGTTGTTGATATTCCAGACGAAAGACTTGAGCGAAAATACTTCCTAATGCCTACCGCAGAAACCCCAGAATGGTTTAAGGATGCATGGTCATTTTGCGAGCAGGCAACAGATGAGCAAAAAGAGCTTAACCCACCTGATCGTGGAATGAGGCTGGAAGGGTTTTGCTCAATCAATGCGGATGGTGAAATAATCTACACGGCTGTTTTGCAATCCGCTCCAAGGTTATAAGCCCCCAGCCAGTTTTCTCAATTTGCATAGCAAGTAGCGCAAGGCCTTGCTCTTAATAGCGAGGGGAAAACTGACTGGCCGCCAAGCCCACCCTATATGACCTGATGGCAATGCCATCGATCATCCGACTGCCTCGATGATGATTCAACATCGCGCTTGATAAAGATATCGGCAGTCGGTAAACAGGTGGTGGGCGCGGAGCGTTAAAGAGTAAACTTCTGCCCTTGGGGCAGGCCTCAGCACCACCGTCATCGTGAAGATGAGACAAGAGTGAGTAGGAATAAATTGCTGCAATTCAGCATAGTTCCGCTATTGGCACGGCTTTACGATGACCGCAAGATGTGTGCGTGTAGTACAAAATCGAAGATTTTTCCCTCCCCGCACCTATCTTGAGAAGGACGTTGCCCCGTCCGTTCTATCCTCTGGCGGCGCTCTAAGCATCGAATTATCATTCTCTGGCAAGAGCTTGTCTGGTGCGCAATCCATAGTGATTGGTATGCTGCACCAGCAAACGATTGGCCGTTTGATCACCACTTGGGGAGCCGCCGAGCTACCCCTAAGAACCCCATGGGCAAGGGCGAGATTTTGCTCTCCCCTTGCATCCCCATCAACCAGAAAGGAGAAGTTAGCTCTCCCTTCATGGACTTCCCATCAATCAAAGGGGCATGTCATAGCCCCTCATGAACTCCCTCGACCAACCCTGCGTGGATTGGATGCCGTAAGCGTTTCAGACGCTTAACCCCGACCACTGTTTCGCCAGTGGAGGACGACCAAGGTACGACCTTGGATGCGTATGTATATAACTGCGCCAACATAAATATCTTTGGTTGTGAATTCCTCTATTTTCCCATATTCTCCCCTATAGTTATGAGGGCAGAAAATGCTATGACTGATCAAATATTGACCTTGAAAGAGGTGGCGGCATATCTAAAGCTCGCCGAGAAAACGGCTTACAAACTAGCCGCAGAAGGTAAGCTGCCCGGTTTTAAGGTTGGCGGAAGCTGGCGATTTAAGACCGAGGATATAGACCGCTGGATAGAAGAGAAGAAGAATAAAGAGGCGAACAAATGAGTTTTGGTTTTCGAATGAATTTTGAGGCAGATGCATGACAAAAGAACAAGAGATCGAAAATTCTTTAATTGCGAAGCTTCAAGACCTTAAATATACCTATCGCGAAGATATACGCGACAAGGCCAGTCTTGAGCAGAATTTCCGCGAAAAGTTTGAAACCCTAAACCACGTTCGGCTGACTGACTCTGAGTTCGCTCGTCTACGCGATGAAATCGTCAATTCAGATATTTTTGCCGCAGCTAAAACCCTGCGTGAACGCAATACCTTCCAGCGTGAAGATGGCACTCCATTGCAATACACCTTGGTCAATATCAAAGACTGGTGCAAAAACGAATTCGAAGTCATCAATCAATTACGGATTAACACCGACAACAGCCATCACCGCTACGACGTTATTCTACTAATAAACGGCGTTCCCGTGGTTCAGATAGAGCTGAAAACGCTTGGCCTCACACCACGCCGTGCCATGGAGCAAATTGTCGAATACAAGAATGACGTGGGCAATGGCTATGCCAATACGCTGCTCTGTTTTATGCAGCTCTTCATCGTCAGTAACCGCGACAACACGCTCTATTTTGCCAACAACCACAATCAGCACTTCAGTTTTAACGCTGATGAGCGTTTTTTGCCAATTTATCAGCTTGCCAAAGAAGACAATACCAAGATCACTCATCTTGACGATTTTGCAGATAACTTCCTAGCCAAATGTACCTTAGGCCAAATGATCAGCCGCTATATGGTGCTGGTAGCCAGCGAGCAGAAGCTCATGATTATGCGCCCGTACCAAATCTATGCGGTAAAAGCGATTGTCGATTGCATCCATCAAAATCGCGGCAATGGTTATATTTGGCACACAACAGGAAGCGGTAAAACGCTGACATCTTTCAAGGCTTCCACTTTATTGAAAGACAACCCTGACATTGATAAATGCCTGTTTGTCGTAGACCGTAAAGACCTTGATCGCCAGACCCGTGAGGAATTCAATAAGTTTCAAGAAGGTTGTGTTGAAGAAAACACTAATACCGAAGCCTTGGTTCGACGCATGTTATCGGACGATTACGCCGATAAAGTCATCGTTACCACCATACAAAAGCTTGGCCTTGCGCTAGACGAAAATAGTAAACGCAATCAGCAACACAAGCAAAACGGCAAACAGACTTACAAAGAGCGCCTTGAGCCACTACGCGATCAAAGAATTGTCTTCATATTTGATGAATGTCATCGCTCTCAATTCGGTGATAACCACCAGGCTATTAAGGCCTTTTTCCCTAAAGCACAGTTATTCGGCTTCACGGGTACGCCGATCTTTGAGGATAACGCTACCTATAAGAAAATTGATGGAACTATAGGCTCATACAAAACCACCGAAGATATTTTCCAAAAGCAGCTGCACGCCTATACCATCACTAATGCCATTGATGATCGCAACGTGCTTCGCTTCCATATCGACTACTTTGGTGAGAAACCAAAAGACGATACGAGTGATAAAAAGAAGAAATCAAAACCCAAGCTGCCATCGCCAGAATCCGTTGTTGGCGAAATACTTAAAAAGCACGATTCCGCGACTAACCAAAGGCGGTTTAACGCGGTATTAGCTACAGCCTCTATCAACAACGCTATTGAATACTATGAACTATTCAAACAGGCGCAGGCCTCAAAGCTAGCTGAAGATGATAGTTATAAACCCTTGAATATCGCTTGTGTATTTTCTCCGCCCGCCGAAGGCAACAAAGATGTACAGCAGTTACAAGAGGATTTGGTAACTGAAAAAGAAGACAACAAAAAAGACCCTGAAGAAAAGAAAAAGGCACTTAAACAGATCATTGCTGATTACAACGCGCAATATGATACAAACCATACAATTAGCGAATTCGACTCGTATTATCAGGACGTGCAGCAACGAATCAAAGACCAGAAATACACTAACAAAGATTACTCATATAAAAACAAAATCGACATCGTGATTGTGGTGGATATGTTGCTGACGGGTTTTGATTCCAAATATCTTAACACTCTGTATGTAGATAAAAACCTCAAGTATCACGGTCTGATACAAGCCTTTTCACGCACTAACCGTGTGCTCAACGATACGAAACCATACGGCAATGTCTTGGATTTTCGCTATCAGGAAGATGCCGTTAACACCGCGATAGCTCGCTTTTCAGGACAAGATAAAGACCGTGCCAAAGAAATCTGGTTGGTTGACCCTGCGCCACAGGTTATCGAAAAGTTAGATAGCGCTGTCAGCGATCTTCAGAAATTCATGGACACGCAAGGGCTGGCTTGTACCCCTGAGAATGTAAACAATCTCAAAGGTGATGCTGCCAGAAGTGAGTTTATAAACCGTTTCAAAGAGGTTCAGCGCTTAAAGACTCAGCTTGATCAATATACTGATCTGAATGAAGAGCAAGTAGAAAGTGTCAGTGCATTGTTACCCGAAGAACAATTGCGCGGGTTTCGTGGTATGTATCTTGAGACAGCGCAACGCCTAAAGGCGCAGCAAGCGAAGGGAAGTGACGACCCCGATGATCCGGTACAGCAACTAGAATTTGAACTGGTGCTATTTGCTTCTGCCGTGATTGATTATGACTACATCATGGGCTTAATCGCTAAATCTACGGATGACGACAAACCCAGCAAGCACAAAATGAGTCGCCAACAACTGATCGACTTGATCAGCTCTAGTGCCAATTTGATGGATGAGCGCGATGATATTGTTGATTACATCAACAGTCTGCCGACCGACCAAAGCCTGAATGAAAAAACTATTCGAGAAGGATATCAAAAGTTCAAAGCCGAAAAATCAGAGAAGGAGCTAGCCGCCATAGCAGATAATCACAACATTGAGCATGATGCTCTGCAAGGTTTCGTTGATCGTATCTTGGATCGCATGATATTCGATGGCGAACAGCTCAGCGAATTATTAGAACCGCTAGATTTAGGCTGGAAAGCCCGAACAAAGGCAGAGTTAGCGTTAATGGAAGAGTTGGTGCCTTTGCTTAATAAGCTTGCTCAAGGGCGTGAGATTTCGGGGTTGGCAGCTTATGAGTAAGAATATAAACAAAGAATTAGCGCCAGAGTTGCGTTTTCCTGAGTTTGAGAACCTTACGGCTTGGACTGTGAAGCCAATGAAGAAGCTATTTAAAATTGGCAATGGAAAGGATCATAAGCACTTAGAAGATGGAAATATTCCAGTTTATGGTTCAGGTGGCTATATGCGCTCAGTCAGCGACTACTTGTATGATGGTGAAAGTGCTTGTATTGGAAGAAAAGGAACTATTGATAAACCAATATTCCTCTCTGGGAAATTTTGGACTGTAGATACACTGTTCTATACGCATTCTTTCGAAAATTGCTTGCCAAAATTCATTTATCTAGTTTTTCAAAATATTGATTGGCGTAGCCAAAATGAAGCTGGGGGCGTACCCAGCTTATCTAAAGCAAACATAGAAAAAATTGAAGTTGCAGTACCAAGTATAGATGAACAACAAAAAATAGCCGATTGCCTGTCTTCTCTCGATGAACTGATCGTTGCACATACCCAAAAGCACCAAGCGCTGCAATCCTATAAAAAGGGATTAATGCAAAACCTCTTCCCCGCCGACGGTGAAACCGTACCCGCGCTGCGCTTTCCTGAGTTTGAAAACGCTGGGAATTGGGCGGCGAAGTCAATAGGTGAGATCGGTGAAGTTGTGACTGGCAATACTCCTAATACTTCTAATAGGGATTACTATGGCGGAAATATTATGTTTGCATCACCTGCCGACATATCAGAACGACGATTTGTATCTAAAACATCAAAAACACTCTCAAGCGAAGGGTTAGATATTGCACGCAAAATACCCGCTCACAGCATACTTTTTGTGTGTATTGGGTCGACTATTGGAAAAGTGGCGCAAAACGCCTATGAATGTGCCACAAATCAACAAATTAACGTGATCATCCCGTTTGATGAATATGAAAATAGTTTCGTCTACTACGCTTTAGATTTTCACTCATCTGAGATAGCAGAGCTTGCTGGAAAGCAGGCCGTGCCTATTATAAACAAAACCTTATTCTCTTCTTCAGTTTTGATTGTTCCTCCTGAGAAAGGCGAACAACAAAAGATTGCCGATTGTCTATCTTCGATTGACGAAGTGATCACGGCACAAGAGCTTCAGATTGAAGTGCTAAAAGCCCATAAAAAAGGCTTGATGCAGAGGTTGTTCCCCGCAGTAGGTGAGACGCAATGACTTTAGAGGTAATAGCAAACCAGCTGCTTGAAATGGATGAGAATATTATTCTTATCTATGCATTTAATGGTTCGGGTAAAACGCAGTTATCTGTTGCATATAAGAATGCGACTAAAGACGCCAACGAGGGTCAACATGCTGGTGTTTATTACAATGCCTATAGCGAAGACTTATTTGTTTGGGAAAATGATGAGGAAAATGACGGAGCAGATATAAAGCTCAATATATTACCGAGTAGCCTGAATCAGTTTCATAGCTTTCTTTACGAAGATGAACAGGCAATGATGGAAAAATTGTCACTTTATAACCCTAGATATCGCTTTCGCTTCAACGCCTATGATGATCTGGAAAAAGGCATTGAGTCAGTTACATTTTATATTGAGGGTGAAGAAGACACACCGATTAAAGTTTCTCGTGGTGAAGAACGTATTTTTGTATGGTGTTTTTATCTTGCCCTCTTAGATATCGATGGTTGGGCGAATAAGCAGGACTCTCATATTTTCATTGATGACCCAGTTTCGAGCCTTGATGAGCACAATATTTTCACTACTGCTGACACTTTATTTCAGCAAATTGAAAGCCATTACCAGAAAAAACGGATAATTATTACTACACACCATATTGGGTTGTTTTCGAACTTGGTGAATCGGCTGACTAAAGGCGAAAAAAGTGGGCGCTATAAAAATCTTACCTCAGTACAAATATTGAAAAGGGCAGGAGATGAAGTAATGCTTGAGCCTCTAAAACGTAATGTTTTTCTTTATCATTTGCACCTATTGCAAGTTTTGGATGAGGTTAGGAAAGATCAACTATATACCTACCATTTTGCATTATTAAGACAGCTTTTAGAGAACGTTGCATCCTTCTTGGGAACAGGAAGAACCGGACACACACTGAGCAAAATCGGTGTTGAGAATGTCGATGATGTAGTAAACGTAATAAATACTCATTCCCATAAAAACGTTTATTACAGCCAAACAGAACTGATGAATGAGGCGGAAGAGCGATACTTCAATGAAGTCTTTGGGAAGCTCATCGGGAAGTACGAATTTTTATTTTAGGTGAGAGATATGACCGAACAAGATTTAAATAAACTAGGTAGCACACTTTGGGGGATTGCCGACAATTTGCGTGGCGCGATGAACGCGGATGATTTTCGCGATTACATGCTGTCCTTCCTGTTCTTGCGCTATCTGTCTGACAATTACGAGGCCGCAGCAAAAAAAGAACTTGGATCGGATTACCCAACGCTCGACGATGATGATAAACGTGCGCCGTTAACTGCATGGTACGAAAAAAATGCAGAAGACGTTCCTGCCTTTGAAAAACAAATGCGCCGTAAAGTGCATTATGTGATTGAGCCTGCGCATTTATGGAGCAGTATCGCAGAGCTTGCCAGAACGCAGCACGATGATTTACTGCTTACCTTGCAGCAGGGCTTTAAATACATCGAAAACAAATCCTTTGAAAACAGCTTTCAGGGTTTGTTCTCAGAGATTAATCTTGACTCAGAAAAGCTGGGAAAAAACTACAGTCTTCGCAATGCCAAGCTTTGCAGCATCATCACCAAGATCGCCGAAGGGATTTCTGGGTTTTCAACGGACAGCGATACCCTAGGTGATGCTTATGAGTATTTGATCGGCCAGTTCGCGGCGGGCTCAGGTAAGAAGGCTGGTGAGTTTTATACACCTCAACAAATCTCGACCATATTGTCTGAGATTGTAACGCTGGATAGTCAGGAACCTGCAACAGGCAAGAAGAAAAAGCTCAATAACGTATTGGATTTCGCATGCGGTTCTGGCTCGCTCTTGTTGAATGTACGTAACAAGCTAAAAGACGCTGGTGGCAATGTAGGCCGAATTTACGGGCAAGAAAAGAATATCACCACCTATAACCTTGCGCGCATGAACATGCTTCTTCACGGGATTAAAGACTCTGAATTTGAAATCCATCACGGGGATTCATTACTGAATGACTGGGATGTGCTCAATGAAATGAATCCCGCTAAAAAACTACAATGTGATGCCGTTGTTGCTAACCCGCCATTTAGCTATCGGTGGGAGCCAACAGAGGCGCTAGGCGAAGACTTCCGCTTTAAGAGTCACGGTCTAGCACCTAAATCAGCGGCAGACTTTGCCTTTTTACTGCATGGTTTTCATTTCTTGGGTGATGAAGGCACTATGGCAATCATTTTGCCTCATGGTGTTTTGTTCCGTGGCGGTGCAGAAGCCCGTATTCGCACCAAACTTTTAAAAGACAATAATATCGATACGGTGATCGGCCTACCTGCCAACCTGTTTTTCTCAACTGGTATTCCCGTCTGTATTCTTGTGTTGAAAAAGTGCAAAAAGCCCGATGATGTTCTTTTCATTAACGCCAGTGATGAAGAGCATTTTGAAAAAGGAAAACGCCAAAACCGATTGTTGCCAGAACATATCCATAAGATTATCGATACCTACCAATTCCGTAAGGAAGAGGAGCGCTACGCTCGCCGCGTCTCAATGGAAGAAATCGAGAAGAACGATTTTAACCTGAATATCTCAAGATATGTGAGTACCGCTAAGCCAGAAGAGAAGGTCGATTTAAAGGTTGTTAATGATCAACTGATCAGCTTAGAGAAAAGCATTGTCGCCTCTACGAACAAACATAATAAGTTTTTAGAAGAATTGGGATTGCCTCTATTGCCGATGGGGAAAAGTAAATAAACGACTAGAAAATAATGCTGAAAAATCTGCTTAAAATAACAAGAAAACGAATGCTTCGAGGGCATTTAAGCATGTGGATTAGAGAGGGTTTGATCAAATGAGTATGTCTGATATCGCTTTAAATTTCGTTCCTCTGAGCGATCAGAATCGAGTGAAAACGATCTACAGGAAACTTGTTGATGACAGCTCCCAGTCTAAAGCAGGTGACGATTTCCGCGTAAATCTTCCTCGGCAAGATGGCGACCATGAATGGGAACTGTTTGATGTATCCGTTATCAATCAGGAAGGCTATGAAGCGTACAAGTACGAGTATACTTTGAATTCTGTTTTAACAGTCCATCTTATTTATCAAGAATTTCTTGATAGCTTGAATGTTGACGGCAATCAGTTGGATTACTTTACTCCCGAAAAAGCAATCAGAATGAAAGAGGTTCGCTTTGTAACGGAGAGGTTCGACGACGGTAGCACCGAAATCATTGTTAAGCCTTATTATTTGAAAGAAATAAAGCAATTTGGGTTTGTCGTTGAGCACAAATTCTCACTTAAAGAAGGTGAGCCGTTTAACAGACAAACACAGATTAGAAGTTTCTCGTTAGATAGCTCTGGAAAGCCGAATATCTATTTTTATAAAGATAAAAAATCGGTCATTGAAGCGTTCATAAATAATCAACTATACCCATTACTTTCTGGCTCGGGGCTGGAAGTGAAGCCTGAGTTTTCAAACCTACCCGCCAAACAGCTTGACGTTAAGACTTACCTTGTCGGAAACGGAAATAAAGCGAAATCCCAATTTATGGGTATCAGAGCTAATGGCCCATATCGGCATATGAACGATAACGTTCGTTACCTTTTTCTCTTTACTGAAAGAACTAGATCGCTGGCGAGGGATATATACCTTGGTTTGGTTGGGAAGCTTTTTCCCGGTCAGTTTTCAGGGCTAGATAAAATGTTCTCAGTGCCGATCAATAAGGACATTGTTGAACACCACTTGGTCAATACTTTTGATGCGACCGCCATACAGGACATTGAAGAACGTGTCTGCCAACTTAAAGAATCGTATCCTACTGACAAGATAATGCTTGTCGCAGTTCTTCCAAAAGGTTTCAAAGGGGTTGAGGCTTCATTCGATGCATACGGTCACATTAAGATGATGGCGCTTAAGACTAATGCTTATTGCCAAGTGGTTACCGAAGACACCTTTTTTAGAAAGGATCAATTAAAATGGTCTGTTTCTAACATCGGTTTGCAAGTTTTCAGCAAACTGGGTGGGGCACCGTGGCTTGTCCAGCCAGCAAAAAGCAACTGCCTTATCTTTGGTATTGGTAGTGTTCAGGAAAGATTGGAAGATACAGTGACTCGGTACACGGCCTATACGGTTTGTCTGGATTCAAGTGGTGATTTTAGATACATCAAACCACTTTCTTCTTCAAATAATGAGACGACGTATCTCGATAATTTGCGAACCAACCTAAATCACGTTTTGTCTGGCGAGCTTGGCGATCAGTACAAATCACTTGTGCTTCATCTTCCTTATAAAATTAGCAGAAAAGAAATTGCGGTGATTAAGGCTGTCGTCGCCGAAATTAGAGCGGGTGATGAGTTTGAAGTAATAGTCATTCGTATCAATACGAAACATAAATTCCTTGGCTTTAGTGATCACAATACTTGTGTTCCATACGAAAGCTCTTACATTCAGCTTTCAAGAAATGAATTTTTGGTTTGGGCTGAGGGCTTGCAGCATGGAAAAGAGGTGCTTCACAAGCGTGTATCAGAACCACTGTATATTGATTTCATTGAGTCGCAGGAAGAATGGGCAACGAAAAAAGAATGCCTTCAGGACATTTTAAATCTTACTGGCGCGAATTGGCGTGGGTTTAATTCAAAGGCTCAACCAATTTCAATTCTATATTCAAGGCTGATTGCGAAATTTATGAAAGAGTTTTCACACCTTGAAGATGTAAACGATATGAGTCTAATAAGCGCCGATTCAGTCGCGCCATGGTTCTTATAGAAAGGGGAACAAAATGAGCTTAAGAGAAGATTCCCTATTGTTTCTCCTTGGGGCAGGAGCGAGTGTCGACGCTGGTATTAAGCATGCTAAGGAAATGACACTCGACATTGAAGAAAAAATTTGTTCAGATGCTGAGTTCAAAGATTTCTATGAACTATACAATTATTTAAAAAGCTCAATCATCTACCAGCGTGGACTTGAGGGGTTGTTTGCGGATCAGTCGGCAACTATAGAAGAGTTGCTTGACGTGTTATCAGAAATTAATCAGAAGCACCAGAATAAGCTTTATCCTTTTATTGGTGGATGGAATATACACTTGCTTAAAGTGGCTGGTGAAGAATTCGAAAAGGTAGAAAAACTCGACAAACAAATACGTGCGCAGCTTTTTCAATGGATTAATATAAATAATTACGATAGAGCAAGTTATTTCCGAGGGTTTAAAGAACTCGTTTCCGATATAGGCAGTGCTGTTCGTGTTTTCACCCTAAATTATGATATCTGTGTCGAGAGAGCACTAGCGGGAACAGAATTTAGCCTTGAACTTGGGTTTAACGGTGATCGAGAGTGGGAGGCATCGAAATTTGATGCTAATGAAAATGCAGATGTAGGTCTATATCTGTATAAACTCCATGGCTCGATAGACTGGATTAGGGATTCTGCTAAAGGAAACCTTTTAACCCTATGTGATAATCCTCAGCCGAGCCCTGAACTAATTTTTGGCACAGCCGCGAAACTTAGCTCTATTGATCCTTACTTATTTTATGTCCATGAGCTTCGGAAGTACTCACTAAATGAGGCTCTTCGGTTTATTGTCGTGGTTGGGTACAGCTTTAGCGATCGTTATGTAAACGAACTGATTGGTCAAGCGATTACTCGTAGCGAGTATTTAAAAGTCCTTGTTGTATCACCAATTTTCGAAGATAAGGATGATTTAGTACTTGCAAGAGTTGAGAATGAGAAATCTCGTATTGCGGCAGCACTCAATATTAGTGCAGACCGAATAATTTATGAGAATTTAACTGCAAAACAGTTTTTCGAAGAAAAGATGAATCTCGCTTACTTTACTGATTTGTCTGGTGCTGGAGATGATGATCCGTTTTAGGCGCATCCATCAAGGGCATGGAGCCCTTGACGCAAGTTCGTTCTCGATATTTTCAAGTGAAGCTAAAGCGTTCACGCGCTCCAGTGTTTGTGGCTTACTTTTTGCCAGCTCGTTAAAAACCTTTCTATGAAGGCCATAAAGCTCGTTCGTGTTTTTGGCTGCCAATCCAAATCTTGTAATCAATTTCATTGTTACCTCCTGTTTTTGGAGGCCGTGAATGCCACGGCCTTTGTATGGCCGCGTGTTTGTGCAAAGAGACTGAGCTGCACCTTGGGTCGCAATAATGTGAAGAAGCTTTACGCTTGCTGATCCATTGTCACGTTGCGCTAGTGGTAATGCTAAAAGGCAGTGCTGGGTAAGGGCTCAATCAGGTGGTGCTGATTGATTGAAAATTGCTGGTAGTGCTAAAGCACGACTGCTTTGGAAGAAGTTGAAGGTTTCGCTGCGCTAGGCTGAAAGTTCAATAGGGTGTGAACACTGATCGTGTTCGCTTGATTCAATAATTACGTGCCCCTTTTGGGTAAACGTCAAAATATCACACAACTTGTCTCCATCAAGACATCCCCCGTCCTTCCGCGCCCGAAAAGACTGGGCTTGTGCAGGATGGGCGGTTCCCCCTGTCTGGATTGCGCCAAAACATGTGATCTTACGCTCGCTTCTCTCGCTCCTTTTTCTGGGGTTTTCAACCCCAAAAGGGGATGTGTTTTTAAGATTAAGGAGAAAAGCAATGAGCGAAGAAATCAGAATTTATGTGGCATGTTTGGCAGCGTATAACAGCGGCTATTTGCACGGCGTTTGGATTGATGCAACGGCAGACATTGACGACATTCAAGACCAAATAAACAGCATGTTGGAATCCAGCCCTGTAGAGGATGCAGAAGAATACGCCATTCATGACTTTGAAGGTTACGGCAGTTATCGCCTGTCTGAGTATGAAGGCATAGAAAGCGCGCACCAAGTAGCCTGTTTTATCGAAGAGCATGGCGAGATAGCCGCCGAATTGATTAGTCATTTTTCAACGCTTGAAGAAGCACAGAAAGCCATGGAGGAAGATTATCAAGGCGAGTATGCAAGCCTCTCGGACTACGCGCAGGAAATCACCGAAGAAACAAGCGAAGTGCCCAGCCATTTAGAATTTTATATCGACTATGATCGCATGGGGCGCGACATGGAAATGAGCGGCGATATTTTCACAATCGAAACAGGCTATCAAGAAGTGCATGTTTTTTGGAACCGCTAAGGCGGTTCCCTTCATGCGGAAAGGGAATTTAAAATGCGTGATTTAACAAACGAAGAAAAACAGAAATCACTAAAACGGGCTTTAACCTGCACAGGCGGTGCGCTGGATAGATGGAACGCCAGAGCGGCAACAGGTCTAAATGATGCCGACATGGCAAAAGCGGTTCGTTATGAATTAGGTATTTGCGGCGGTTCAGGTTGCAGCAATAGCATACGCCTTCATTACGAAGGCGCGGGCTTAAAAGTATGGGCGGCATGGGAAATATTTATTCCTTCATCTCAAGAGCCCATATTTCAGGGAGAATCCACCATTAAGGCCGCACGATGTTTGTTTGGCGTTAAAAATCCTGATGACATGCAGCTCGATTTGTTTTGACCGATAAAAAATGCGCCGCCAAGCTTGAGGCTTGGCGGCAATGCTCGCTCTCAAATTGAGGCTGCGCTAATAAGGGCATTTTAGTAAGGAAAAACGCTAAAAAACGGCATTTTGCTGTCTAATATCGCCTGAATATCTTCAGGCAAATAAGTCGTCGGATCGTCATAGCCGATCCGAATTGTAGATTTATCGCGCGGCATGAATTCCATGCCGTTTTTTTTAATAGAAAAAATAAGCGTGTTGTGCGCAAGCCAGCGCCCGTAACACACATCATAACCTTCGCTTTCAAGTAGTTCGGCGATTTCAGGCGTCTCAATTGTAGTAATTCAGACTTGATCTGACAGTTACCGATTTTTTATGAAGGTGTCTGTCAGGTCAGGTTCAGTTTACAAACTTTTCCTTCCAGATCTTTTTGCCATCGAGCAAGGTTTCCATTGGCGTTCTACCACAGCACTTCTTGCCCTGATGTGTGCGTTCATTGTTGTAATAATCCAGCCAGATGTCCAGATCCGTTTGCAGTTCTTCGATTGAGCCAAAAATCTTCCGCCGCAAAGCGGGCTGATAAAATTCCTGCAAGATGGTCTTATGGAACCGTTCACAGATTCCATTTGTCTGTGGATGCCGAGCCTTGGTGCGCGTGTGCTCGATATCATTGATCGCCAGATAGAGCTGGTAATCATGGCTATCAGCCTTGCCGCAGTATTCCGTTCCTCGATCAGTCAGGATACGCAGCACAGGAAGCGCCTCGGAAGAGTAGAATGGCAATACGCGATCATTGAGTAGATCTGCCGCCGTAATAGGCGTCTTGGTCGTGTAAAGCTTGCAGTGGGCCACCTTGGCATAAGTATCCACATAGGTCTGCTGATACACTCGGCCAACGCCTTTGAAAGTGCCGACGTAGAACGTATCTTGCGACCCAAGGTAACCTGGGTGGGCTGTATCAATTTCACCACAGGCTTCATCGTCGAGCTTCTTCCGCTCCAGTGCTTGAACTTGTGATTCAGTGAGGATCAGACCTTCTTCAGCAACCTTGGCTTCCAAAGCCTTCAGACGTTGTTTGAAGTTGGCCAGATCATGCCTGATCCAGATGCTGCGTACTCCGCTCGGTGATACAAAAACACCTTTCTTGCGAAGCTCATTGGATACCCTGACTTGGCCATGGGCAGGCTGGTCAATGGCGTATTGAGTGACTGCAACTTCTACAGCTGGATCAACGCGATTCTTGGTATTTGGAACTCTTCGATTCTGATCAAGCAGCGCTTCCACTCCGCCATCACGAACAGCTTCTTTGTAGCGATAAAACGTATCTCGTGACACGCCCATCATCTTGCAGGCTTTGGAAATATTGCCCAGCTCGTCGGCCAGATTGAGTAGGCCCACCTTGTGTTTAACAATCTTGTCGTTAGTATGAAGCATGAGGGTTACCTCGGTATTTTGATTGATTTACGGTTTAGTCACCTTCAATCAAAATCGGTAACCCTCTCTTTTTCAAGGGAACCTGTCAGATTTGGTCTGAACTACTCCATCTCAATTTTTCCGTCGCCGTCATCGTAGCCGAATTTTGAAAAGGCATGGCTCCAATGGTAGCGGTTTCCGCAATGTTCGCATTTATCACAAGCCATGCCATTGTCCTTTCTTATATCTCAGGCTCAAAATCCATGCCTTTATCGTCATCACCTCTGTTTTGACGGTTTGGTGCATTGGTGTGCTGAGTGCTTCTGCTTTGCGTATTCGTTTTCGAGCGTTGAGCGTGTTTTGATTTTTCTTCATGCTTGGCAACATGAGAAAGATCACGCACCAGTGCTTGGCGCTCTTTTTCTTGGGTGTCGCGCAGTAATTGGATTTGCGTTTGCAAGTTCTGGCGCTCGGTTAACTGCTTTTGAATCAGTTCTTCTTGCTGTTTACGGTCGCGCAAATGTGCCTGCCACGCTTCTTGTTCATTACGTTTTCGGGTTTTCCAATAGCGGCCATTGAGCTTGTCCCAAATGCCTTTAAAGCCTTTTCGGATTCTGGCGGATCGCTTTAGCTCTTCAGCCTGCCAGCGTTTTTGCTGGTATTCCTTAAGGCTGGCACGTACCGAGCGGTGTTCATTGGTTAGCTCGGCCTTATCAGCTAGCAGAGGCTTGAGCTTTTCATTGTGTACGCTGCGCAATTCTTCTTTATAAGAATCAAACAGCTTTGATAGCTGGCCTTGTATGCCGCTTTTCACTTCCTGTACTGATGGCAAGTCCTTGGCGCTGCCAAGGCGCGCCTCTAAGGCTTTGGTTTTTTGCCCAAGCTGGCGCGTGAGTGAATACACTTCGCCATATACATCTAAAGCCACAAAACCGCGTTTATCGCCTTTGGCTAAAAAGTAGCCTTTTTCACGAAGCGCATGCTCGAAACTGGTTTTGGTGTCGGATATTGCCCAGCACTCCTGAAGCTCACTTTTTATATCAGAGGCTTTACGGCCAACCCGCTGCGCTTGCTGCCATTCGGCGCGGGTAAAGTTCAGCGGGTTTTTCTTGGTTTTGTCTTTGAAGCCTTCAGGCATCTTCCAGCCATGTTCGAGATACAGTGATTTTGAAATATCATTGAGTTTTAGTTTTGGGTGCGAGATATTGACCGCCTTCATCTCGTCCGTATTGATGCGGCTCCAAACGCAGTGCGCATGGCGGCGGCCTTCCTTTTCATGGAAGACCACCACGCGGGGCTGGCCTTTCAGCCCCAGCTTTTGCTCCACACGCTCCAGCGTTTTTTCAAAGGTCTCAATATCGACTTTTTCATCCTGTGGCGGGTTCAAGCTCAGGGAATACATGAATTGCTTACACTTGGTTCCCTTGGATAGCGCATAGGCTTCATTCAATGCGCCTAGAACATCCTGTGCCATAAAGCCGCTCACCTCATGCACATTGACGTGCTCATTTTGCTCCCCGTTGAGCAGGTGAAGCGCCATTTGGCGACCGCCAGCGCGTTGATTACCCTTGAGGATCATCTTCATCCTCCTTATCTGGCTGGCTTTGGGGTTTTAGCCCTAGAGCTTTGATTAATGTGTCGCGCATCCACTGAATAGCCGTAACAGACTCATTGAGTGATTCCACAACGTCATGATTGACGGGGAGAGAGCCAGAATTAGCCGCCTTGGCGAGCTGGTTAATATTGGCGCTAATACGGGATTGGCCGAGCGCCCCAATGAGCTTGGCGATGGCCTTTTGATCAATATCAGCAGTTTCGCCGCGCGTGCGGTTTTTGGGCATTTCGGGCATATCCTCTTTGAAGATCAGCCAGCGAATGTAAGCTGCGAGCGGTCTGCCTGCCGCAGCCGTCTCTAACGCTTTGCGCTCTTCCTCGGTAAATCGCATGGAGAATGGAGGTGGATACTTGGTTTTTGGCGTTTTATCGACCATTTCAAGCCTCTCCACTTGTCAAAATGGGGCTTTCGCCGTTATACTCCGCGCCCTGTGAAGCGTGGGCTCCCTCTAAGCTAGATAGTAACGCGCTGATATGTGGTGGCTTAGAGGCGATATCAAGGGCACTTACCAGCAGCTTAGACAGCGTTGGCAACCAGCCCCCGCTACCAATTCTATCTATGTGGGCTTCGGCCCCATTGATAGCTTTATTATCATTCGATGCGTTCAAGCATAGTTTGTCCAAGATTTTCATATCTTTCGTCTCCAAAGACATATTCAAGATTCCAGCTAAATCTCCGTAAAGATCAATACGCAGGCCTTTCTCGCCTTCCTCTGGTGTTAACACCACTTTGTCGATAAGCCCCCTCAAATGCTGTGATGCTTCGGCGCGCGCGCCATCCGCATTCAACGATGCCTTTAGGTCTTTAATGGCTTGGTGGTAACGTGAAGCCATGGCCGGATGAATCAGAGGCTTGAGTGCGGGTTGCACCGTCAGAGCTTGTTCCGCTTTCTCAATGCGCTCTGAAACGCTTTCCAGATCATCCTTGACCATACTGGCGGGAATACCGTCTTTGATGGCCTGTATTAGGCGCTCGCGCTCTTTGAGAAGGCTGTCACGTTGAGATTCAAGTGATTTACGCTGCGCATTGGCCTGCGCATGCAAGGTGCTTAAATGCTTGGTGTATTCTTTACAGAACACATTGACCAGCTCTTCACGCATGAGATGGCCTTGCAAGCCATCCAAAACATAGCCCTCAAGCGCTTCTCGTTTGATGGTGCGGCGATTGTCACAGACGCTATCCCCTTTGTTCTTGGCCGCAGAGCAGCCATATTGGGTAGAGTTGATTTTGGAATACCCGCCACCGCAAACGCCACACTTGGTCAGTCCTGATAACAGATATTGGGGGCGGTTCGTTTGCCAAAGCGCGGTAGATTTACGATCCAGTGTTTTCTGGCGCGTCTTAACCGCTTCCCATAGCTCAGAATCAACGATGCGTTGCTCTGGTACATCCTGAATAATCCATTCAGACGGATCATTCAGGCGCGTTACACGTTTTCCTGTGGCAGGGTCTTTGATAAAGCGCTGTCTGTTCCAGATCAGGCGACCGATATACAGTTCATTGTTCAGAATGCCAGTACCGCGCTTGCGGTTGCCGTTTATGGTGGATTGCCCCCAGCTTTTGCCAGATGGGCAAGGTATGCCTTCTTCGTTTAGCTGAGCAGCAATAGCTTTGGGTGATTTGTTTTCAATGCCATATTCTCGGAAGATGCGGCGGATGATGTCGGCCTGCACTTCATCAATCTCACGATCCCCTTTGATGGCTTCGCCATTGGCGTCGAACTGTTTTACCACCTGATAGCCATAGGCCAGACCGCCACCTGATTTGCCTTTCTCTACACGACCACGAAGACCACGGCGAGTCTTGTCGGCCAAGTCTTTCAGGAACATCGCGTTCATAGTGCCTTTCAGGCCTATGTGAAGCGTGGATATTTCGCCTTCTGAAAGAGTGATGATCTTAACGCCAGCAAACTCCATGCGTTTAAAGATACCTGCAATATCCTCCTGATCGCGAGAGAGGCGATCCAAGGCTTCAGCAATGAGTATGTCAAATTCGCCATTCATTGCGGCACTTAGCAGAGATTGAATGCCAGGGCGCATGAGTGATGCCCCTGAAATTCCTGCATCCGTATAACAATTGCCAAGCTTCCAGCCTTCAGCGCTTGCTTTGTCACTGCACAGGCGAATTTGATCTTCAATGGATGCGTCACTTTGAAGGTCAGAGCTATATCGGGCATATATGCAAGCACGTTGCGTCATATTCCTATCCACCATCTTCTATATCGGGATTGCTAAGCGCGCTGCGGTAAAATTCGTAATCTTCTTCGGCGGCGCGTCTTGCGAGAAACTTCACGAGAGCGATTATCGCTTCATCGTCGGAACCCCGATTATGACTCGCTTTCAGCGGAGTCTTCAAACAAATCTGAGCCATATTGGACTCATTTTTATTCTGTTTTATGAAGGGTTTATCCATATATCCCCCCATAAAAAAGCAGTGAAAGCGAATTACTGCTCTCACTGCCGTATTCTTTGCGCCAGCCGCGTATATCTGAGAGATGGCATGTTCTGGGTGCGGAACATGCACATACACCCACCTGACCACAAAAAAAGAGAGTTGCATAGAACGCTCTGGCGCTCCCACAATCTCTCATACTTATAATGATACGCTTGAAGTCGTTAATAAATCGTAAATAAGCGCCCTGTAAACCGCATGTTTCTGCCGTTTTTTTGCTTTCTGTTTTTGTGGGTAATAAATTAATCACATTCATCACCCCGCCTTTGATGATTTCTTAAGAAGATAAAAACAGGCAACGATTGATGCGATCCACCATTCGATGTGATCAATTGAGAGCTGATTTAACACACCAGCTAAGGCGAAAAGAAATAGCGCCTGTGAAGTAAGTTTCAACAAAACTGTATTTGTTTGCTTATGCGGCTGTGTTGAGAGTCCACGACTAAGAATTGGAGGCGATTGCCTCGCTTGCAGCATGCGTCCCCAGATGAAAATGCGATACCACGACTTTGCAGCCAAAATTAATAACAGCCATGGTGTTACCCAATGGAAAACAAAACTAACTGGCGCGTATTCATAAGGAGGGATTTTCCCATCAAGCCCAATCCACACGCTCCATGCACATACGCCCATTGCAACAATTAAAATCCACGCTCTAAATATCATGTGCTCACCCTCCATCAAATATCGAAGAAAGAGGCGCAGCAATGTTCAGCCCCTGCTTAGTGAAATTAACAGGCCTGCTTATTGGGTCGTCGGCAAAGTTTGGATGAATGTCGTAAATGGGCGAACCATTTTTATTTCTATATCTCTGATCCAAAAAATAGGCGGTTTTAAAACAGGCGATTGGATTGGCATGAGACAAGATAAGAATCTGAGCAACTGGGCTCATCGTCATTACTTCGTCGGGAGTGATAAGCGAACGTGATGTGAGCGCATCCTCTCGGCTTAAAAAATTGGGATCACTAAAAAGGCGAGCCCGCATCTCAGCGCTGTACTCACTTAACGATTCAATCGTTGTTATGCCGCACAGCCTTGATGTGTATTCTGAAGTCATCAGATCACGGGTGCCGAAGATTTGTATAACGCCACTATTGGCAATGAATGTTTGCCACCTCTCACCATAGAGTGAGACGAGCTGATTTAAGTCCTGCACGATCATGTGGAGCTGCATGCCATATCCCGCCATTAAGCCAAATGCGGTTTCAATGACCTCCATGCGCCCCAAGGCAGCAGCTTCTTCCATAAGAAAGTACACGGGCGGGTTTGGCTTGGTCTTAAAGCGGGTTACTGAAGTAATTGCAGAACTTAACAGCATGCGCAAAAAGCGGTTATAGGTAAACAATCTTCCCGCAGGCAAAACGACAAAGATATCTGTTTTGCCATTTTCCAGTTCTTGAAAGGTAAAATCTGATTCCGATAAAGTGCGCTGTATTTTTGGGCTTTCTAAAAAATGCGTATTTTGTTGCGCCGTTGATAAGATGCTGGAAAATTCTTTGGGCGCTTTATTAAGAATACGTGCGGCGGCAGAGCGAACATATTCGTTGGAGCTTTGCATCATGCCGGGCTTTATTAACACGGCATTGCCTTCTTCATCCTTTTCGTATTCGCCACCCACAAGGTTTTTGAAATCGTTAGAGGATAGGCTTAACAATCTTCTCACTTGCGGTATGTCGCGTGAGCGTTTGGCGGTCGGCATTAACACCAAAGGCGTGGCCGCAACATAGAGAATTAGCCCCATAACGAGCGCGCGAGCCTCATCCGTCCAAAACGGGTCTTTGCCTCCTCGGTCAGTGACAAGGCTATCGGCAATGGTCATGGCATCCTCAACAAAGTCATCATTGTCAGGATCAAGCCAATCCATAATGTTAAACCTTGATTGAGGCATGCCTAGCTTTGAGCACGCTAAATCCCATGGGTCGATAATTATGACTTTATGGCCAAGCACATCCCGCCGAAATCGCGCAGCAATTAAAGACAGCTCACCATCTTTCACATCAAGCGCAACCAGCGAGCCACGATGCTCCAAGCATCGCGGCATACTAGCGGTTAGAAGCTTTCCGCTTCGTGTGGGTGCTACAGTTAGCAGGTGCTTTTGAGTATTTGTGGTAATGCAATAAGCACGGCCTTTGTTCGCTTCGGCCATGCCGTAGCCAAGGAATATGCGCCCACCTTCGCCATAGCCTTTTTGGTGAAGGTGGTTTTTCGTTGCCCATTTACTTGAGCCATGCAAGTCGGGGTCGCGGCTATATATCCGCGACGGATGCTGCGTGCCTTGGCTACGGAGTTGCATGCGCACCTCCAGAGCAAGGCTTAACGCTCAGAACCTTCTGGCTTTTATAAGCAAGTCCGATAGCACTGAAGTAATGCGATAGCGACTGCTTTACATTGCCGCCTTGTGAAATAAAGTGATCGGTAATGCCTTTAAGGTCATCTTTGTGATTTCCACCAATGAAATACACAAAAGTCAGAATGCCATTTTTATTGGCGAGTAATTCAGCTTTTACTTTTGCATCATTCACGGTGTAACCGTCAGTGATGACAATGGCCGCCTTCTGATACCCATTGAAGTAACTGCCAGAAAGGCCTGAATAGGCACTGCTCAGCGCTTTAAATATATCTGTGCCGCCACTGGCTTCAATATTTTCAAAGCCAAATCCACCGCCATTACATTGCTGGTAGTTTTTATGGCCGTAAGTTAAATCGGAGTTAAAGCTACCAACGGCACATAGCGCATGCGACGGCAATGAATTAAGGAAGTTATTCGCCGTGCTTTTCACCGCGTCTATGTTGCCAGCCATAGAGCCAGAACGATCAAGCAGCAATGCAATGCCGATGTTGGGTGGTGCTTGCTGAACGGTTTTGTAGTCAAAGCATAACTTTTCACCACTCATAGAATAAACCGCGACGCTATCAGGAGGTGGTGAAACAAACTGACCACTGGCATCTCGAAAGCTGGCAACGATATTGAGCTGTGAAGGGTTTCCCGATGTTTGAATAATCTCGGAGGTTCCACCGCTAAAGGCGACAATAATATTGTTCGACTGATCGATATCGAACCCCGATACGATCTTAATGCCATTGGCATCGACCATTCCGAACTTGGAAATTGTTCTTATGAGAATGTCTGATGCATCAAGCGAAGGATCAGTTTTTAATTTCAAAGAAATGGATTTCTCAAAATCATATTTTGAGCGAATAACAATGATCGGGGCGGAATACTCACTTTTTGATTTAACCGTGATAACAGGCTCATTTGCCAGCACATTGGTGTTGCAGAAGGCCGAGAGGCCAACTGCAACTGCTAGTTTTTTAATGAAAGTTTTCATCGATATCCCTCCACCTAAAGCAACGTATTCAGTCGGGACTTCGTTTGCGCCTCACCAAGCAACTCAAAATCAATATCGCCACTGCGCGCACGTTTCAAAATTCCGAGTGAGCCAAGATAGGCTTGCAGCACCTTGTCTTGATCGGGGTGAACGCGCATGATTTTGAGAGTGGTGAGCTTACTGGCGAGATTCGCCAGCGCTAACTCGCTTGGAACCTCTTGAGGCACCTCAACGTCAATCGGATCGTTACCGTGCTGAAACGGCACATGAACCGTTGATCCAATCCAGTACAAGCGGATGGAGTCGGGCTGCGTTAGATTCACGGTTGTTTCAATCTGATCAAACGCCATAACCAAATCCGAAAAGGTCGGTTTAAATACAATCAGATTCGTAACATCCTCGGCTTGTGAGAGAAGTTGCCCCGCCGTTCCCGACCACGCAATACGGTTAGGCAGTGCGCTCAGAATAATGTGAATCTGAACATCACTCGTGGCTTTCCTTCGGGAAAGTGAGGTTAATTGCTGAAGTAAGTGAAGCGCGGTATTGCGTGCTTCATCCTGATCTTCACTGGCAATCGTTCCAGCATTCTCGATGAGCACAAAAATATCTTCATGAGTTTTAGCTTTGGGAACCTGCGCTTGTTCACCGCAAGCGGTAATGCAAAGAGTAAGGATAAGAGCGGTTAAATATTTCATGACTATTTCTCCTCTGACTTAAGGCTTTGGAAGGCGCGTGTAGTGAACAGCGCGAGGATGATGTTGATGACAGCAATCACTGCGCTCACGCCAATTGCAAGTCCCTTGTTTTGCGCAAGGAATGCCATCACACCGCTTTCTTGCTGTACCACAAATCCACCCTCCGCACCTCGTGCCACGAGGGTGTATAAATTCACGACCTCAAGGCCAATCACCATAATTAAGACCAAGCCAGCGATACTCGCTAAAATCTGGTTTTGAGGGTGAGAAAACCATTCTTGAGGATCATCCAAGATATTTTGACGATGCACCTCCGCCCAGATGAAGAGCGGCGTTGCCACCGAAAACGTGGCCAGCAGTATCGAGATGATGTGAGAGGCATTGGCATCGGGATCGAGCATGCCAAACATCCCTCCGAGTACAGGAAGCTCTGAAAGGTAAGTTTCGTTCATCAAGCCTATCGTTTCGGTGTAGACCGCGTAGAACATAATGAACATGGCAGCTTCAAGTGAGACAGCAAAGAGGACTTTGATCACTTCTGAAGGGCTGACGGCTTTCACGCCGTCAAACGGGGATGGTTTGTCGAAGTTCATTAGTGCACCTCCGAATTTTTACGGCTAAGCGCATTCACACAGCCAAAAGAGTGGCAATAGACGCACTCACACCTCGCCCACATCTCACAGCGCAGCAGATCGTCTTGGCTCGGGGGTACAGATAAATCGGATTGGACGGGTTGATCCGCCTCAATTGTGATCTCAATGAATATTTGGATATCATCAGACATGTAAAGCCTCCAGCCCCTTTAAAAAGGGGTAATCAATGAACATGGGTTCTAAGAGGCTTTGCGCAAAGCTTGTGAAAACCTTAAGTGATCCAGTTAATTTGAGCAAAAGGAGGACGAAAGAATAATAACTACGGTTAAGTCCGTAACCTGTTGAATAACATGGAATTATTATCCGTATAATGGAAATTCAAAAGCTGGGAGTTCGGGGCGTATAAATGGCAAATACCAAAAAGCGTTCAGCAAAATCTGAGTTCTGGGAAGCTCATGTTCTTGCTTGGAAGCGTGGCAAGCTAACTCAATCTGAATACTGTATACAAAACAAGTTATCAGAATCTTCTTTCTCCAAATGGAAAGCCAAACTACTCCCCAACCTGCGTGGGGCAAGGAAAACTCGTAAGCCCAAAAATAAATACTACAAGCATTCCAAACTATCAAATGCCCAAGTCGAGACACTTTTCGCCGCTTTTTTGTGTGATATACCTGTAAAAGATATTGCTAAGAAATTAGCCATCAGTGAAGCCTCCGCCTATAAGTACTACGATTTAATACGGCTTGATCTTATCGATGGAGCCCTGAATTATCCGCAATTGTTCTTTGGGGCTGGAATGCTTTTAACTTTGGGTGCTCCTCCCGATGTAGACAAGCTAGCC
The DNA here is from genome assembly GCA_051967755.1 of Alcanivorax sp. Lineage (GTDB taxonomy): Bacteria > Pseudomonadota > Alphaproteobacteria > Micavibrionales > Micavibrionaceae > UBA1672. The sequence goes on along the minus strand of JBQDYD010000001.1, from coordinate 530,201 downwards.
AAAAGATTTAAGCATACAAACCCAAGCATCAAAGGTAGAGAAAATCTAATTTATCACGCGATTGGTAATGTGCTTGTTTGCCACTCGCTTCGAAAATGGTCAATTGCAGAGACCTATTACTTTTGGTTTCAAGGTTTAAGAATGTACTTTCTCAAGCACTATTCTGAGAACCACGGCTTGGTTGAGGAAGACTGGAACTTTGAACTCGCCATTCAAATGCAAAATGACGTCTCGATCATGAAGCTGACCGTGACGGCATGGTTAGACTGGATAAGAGGTGGAGATAAAGCAGCACAATTTTCAAGTGATGTGTGGAAAGCCATTAGATATCAGCATGATTATCACACGGATGCTCAATATTGGTTTTCGACTATGCTTCAGGACTTAAAGTGGGTGGTGGAGCGAAAGCAGAGTTCAAAGAGAAACACCTATTGGGATTTTTTCAAGCCCAACAAGGCTGATTTTCTAGAGGTAAATGAGCGCATTCACAAATATCTACAAAACAAAGAAAATACTACCTGAGATTATATATCAAGATCAGATAAGTCATTAAACCAGCTTGGTGGTACGTCATCACTGGTCGGTGTATCGTTATCAAACAACGCTTTCCGAATGTCTTTTTCTGGTATGTCTGTTTGAGAGAGTTGTTCTTTTAAAGCCTTATCAAAAGGCTCCTGAGGGGGCGCTATATCATCAGAGGCGTTTATTTGCTCTTCTAATTCATCAGCAGTAACATTTTGAAATGTCATGCCTACTTCTGGGGTATTGTTTTTATTGTCGGTCATCCATAGCCTGCCTTCCTAAACTATGGATATCAGAAAAGCTTTAAAATTTTCAATAAAAATCGTGATTAGACGTTGAAAGCGATTTTCCTAAGCCATTCATGCTTTTTCTCAAGCATATGGCCACGGCCATATTTCGGCCCCGACTTCTTGTGCCCCATAAGTTCGTCTATGACTTCCTCTGGCGCGCCTGCGTCGCGGAGGCGGTCTTTAAATGTATGGCGCAATGAATAGAGGGAATGAGTTGGCGTTGGTTTCAGATCATTCTCGCGTAAGTATTTGTTGATGGTCGTGGAGGCGGTATCGGCAGTGCGATAATGGTTAAATCCACTCGGTAGTTGCTGGAAGGCATGAAGCGCCGCACCTACGAGCGGGATTTTGCGCTCTGAGGTGAGCGTTTTAAGCGCTTTGTTCTCGCGCGCGCGAATCCAGATATAGGGAATAGGCTCATCCAAAACGATATCTTCTTCAGTAAGGCCGATCAGCTCAGATTCCCGTGCGCCAGTATCGGCCATGGCGAATACCAAAAGCCTCGCCTCATCATTCAATCCATTCAGGCCGTTCTTGGAAAGTAAGACATCTTGAACATAGCTGGCTTCAAAAGGTGGCCTTGATTGCTCCAGCTCTTTAAGGCGTATTTTTGAAAACAGCACATCAAAGTCGGTAGCGACTTCATATTGAAGCCCGACCACCTGAAGCATGTCTTTCACATACATCATGTTCTTATTAGCAGTCGCGGCGACGACTTCACCTTTTTCAATGCGATCCATCCACCATTGTCGGAACTGCAAAATGTCAGATCGGGCAATGGATTTAAGAGGCTTATCGCCGATAGCGCTGATAAAGTAATTGATGGCAGCAAGGCGAGGGTTTTTCCATTTGCGAATTTGATGCTCGGACTTATTAGTGAGCCTGTCACGGCAAAGTGGCCAGTATTTATCCGCACATGTGCTTAACGGTAACTCTGGCACTTCTGTGCCGCCAAGCACAGAAGAGACCGTTTCAGGTTGTTCTATGGCCTTGTTTGCCGTCTTCAGACGCTCAACAATTTCTTCTAACGGCTCTTTGGCAATTTCAACGGCATTCTTATAGGCAAAGCCATGGGCTTTTGCGAGCTTGATAGCGGTGCGATATTCAGCTTCAGGATCAGCTTTGCCATTGCCTTTAATCAGGCTGCGCCAATAATCTTCGATATAGTCGTTATAGATGGCAGCTTTTCGGATGGCTTCTTTTTCATCTTTGGTGCCCAAAGATATTTTGATGATGGCGCGCTTATCGTAGTCGGAGACGTATTCAGGAACGCGCCTGCGATAATAAAAATTCTTCCCTCTACAAAATACGTAGTTCGCCATCCATGTGTCCCAATTTGTAGCCCACTTTGTGTACCATTTTTAGGTAAAGCAAAAATGTGCCTTGGTCAATTGAAAAACAAATTTCAATCAATACAACATGTTAGCGGGAAAGTAGTTAAGATTATGTAAATGAAAATGGTGGAGGGGGCAGGATTCGAACCTGCGTACGCTTACGCGGGCGGAGTTACAATCCGCTGCCTTTAACCACTCGACCACCCCTCCACAAAAAATTACTGGGTTAGCCTTTAAAGACAGATAATGAAAGAAAGAGATTTTTACCCGTTCTGTCAAGCAGGAAATGGATATTCACGCAAAATAATGTACTTTTATAAACATAATGTAATTATCACACACCTTAAAATGGCTGATGCGTATTATTTTACCGCAAATGCAAGAGGCATAAGATTTGATTCTTATCAATTCACAATCGGCCACATCTTGCGATACTATCTATGAAACGCCAAAGGGAGGCATAAATGGATAACATATTATTAGCGACAGATTTGGGCCCGAATTCAGACCGCGCTATGGAACGAGCCCTTAAATTAGCCGCCGAGAGTGAAACCACACTTCATATCTTACATGTCACCAATACCGCAGATCGTGAGACGTCTGAAATTGAAGAAACGATCAAAGCCTACATGAAAAATAATAAAGACGCAGATAAGGCGAATATCGAGATCTCTGTCTTAACAAATCAGAAGCCTTATGACGAGATTTCTGCTTATGCAGCAGACATCAAGACCGGCCTGATCATTATGGGCACACACGCGGAGCCAAAGCTCAGTGACTTATTCTTTGGCACAACGATTGAAAAAGTCCTTATTCATAGCCCTGCCCCCATTTTAATGGTGAAAAACAAACCAATAGGCCCGTATCAAACGGTTCTTAGTGGCGTTGATTATGCGCCCGCATCACAGCGCGCAATTGAATGCGCAATATCAATCGCACCCACCGCAGCATTTCATTTACTCAATGCCGCTGAGGATGCCCCGGTATACCCAAGCCCGCAAATGCTTAGTGTGATGGGCATAACAAGCATAAGCGAAGAGGATCGTGAAAAGCACATGAATACTCTCATCAAATCTTTACAAAAGAACTATGAGGCGCAATATGAGGGGCATGCGCTTACCATACGCAGTAGCCTTGAAAAAGCCGACCCATATTATGCCCTAATCAAAGAAACGGATAAGAATAAATACGATCTGTTATGCATAGGAACATACGGGGAGCCCTCAGAAAAAGTTGGCGCAGTTACGGACAGCCTCATGAGTGATCCGCCGTGCGACATCTTGATCGCCAGCGCACAATAAATCACTTATTCGGATTAACCCGCCGCATTAATGCAAAATAAAGTGGCGCAGGAAGCAGGTGAATCATTTTCATGATAAAGGTGAATTTCTTAGGGAAATGAATTTCAAACTTACGGCTTTGCATCTCTTTCGCAATCACTCTCGCCGCTTGCTCAGGCTCAATAATCATCGGCATTTCAAATTCATTTTTATCCGTTAAAGGCGTACGCACAAAGCCCGGATTAATGACTTTCACATCCACACCCTTACCTTCCAAATCAAGTTTCAGGCTCTCAGCGTAGCTTATAATTGCTGCTTTTGCTGCGCAATATGGCTGCCCTGATGGCAACCCCCTATACCCTGCAACAGATCCGCACAAAATAATCTGCCCGCTTCTTTGCGCTTCAAACAATTCTTGCACAACATCAACTACATTAAAGGCTCCGCCTAAATTCACATGCAACATTTTATGAATGGTTTCTATGTACTTCTTTTGGCCGTCATGCGGCGTGTAGATGGCAGGCAAAAATAAAACACTATCGAGCCTGTCATAACGCGCTTTAATGCTCGCAACTGCTTCCACCAGGGTTTCATGCTCCCCCACATCAAGGGGGCAAACCAAATGCTGCCCACCCAGCTCTTGATTGAGGGATTCAAGCTGCTCTTCCCTACGCGCCGAGAGAATAAGCCGTGCGCCCTGATCATGTAATTCCTTCGCCAGCGCATAGCCAATGCCGCTACTCGCCCCGATAACCCATATAACTTTATCCTTCATGATCCACGCGACCCCGATTTTAAAAATTCTTTATTTAGAACCACAGTATCTTCAACACCAAGTTTATCAAAATTCTTTTTCAGCCATCTATCCATGGCATTTCGCCCCTTATCACGAAGGTCCGTCAAAAAAGTCCAATCAGAATAAAACTTACTAGCGACTGACAAATCTTTTAAGGCCTTGTCCGCGCGCACAGAATGTACAAGCACATCTTTGAAGTTGTCTTTATATTCGTCCTTCAGCATATCTTGCTCAATTAATTTTTTCACAAACGAAATCGCACGCATTTCATTAATCAAAGACGAATTAAAACTAATCTCATTAATGCGGTTCATGATACCATCAGCCGTCGTTGGGGTTTCTTCCCGCTCGATCGGATTAAGATGCACAATAATCACATCACGGCTTTTGGTTTTGTAAAATAACGGATATAGCGCGGGATTACCCATATACCCACCATCCCAGTAATCTTCGCCTTCTATCGTCACGGCCTTAAATAAAAACGGTAAACATGCCGATGCCATCGCAACATCAATACTGATTTGGGGTGTATCAAAAACACGTACTTTTCCGCTATGCACATGCGTGGCACTGATAAATAATTTAACACTCTGACATGTTCTGATTTTTTCGAAATCAACCGTATCAGACAACACATCGCGCAAGGGGTTTATATCAAACGGGTTATATTGATACGGGGAGAATAAACGCGTCATGGATTCAAAAAAGAAATGCGCAGGATAAGCATCCTGCCCCATCGAAAACATATTAGGCCACGGCATTCTTTTGAGCGGGTTAAAACGCTGCCCGCTCAGATGGATATTCCACCAGAATGCTTCGAGATTTTGCCGCGCCTTTTCTCTGCCGCCCTCTTGCAAGCCACTCACCATTGCACAAGCATTCATCGTGCCCGCGCTGGTCGCAGTAATACCCTCAATATCAATGCGCCCGTCTTCAAGTAACTTATCCAAAACGCCCCACGCATAGGCCCCATGCGCGCCGCCCCCTTGCAAAGCGAGGTTTACAGTTTTCTGATCTTTGGAGGATTTGTTCTTTGCCACAGTGCCCGCCTGTTATGATGTAAAACAAGATACGCAGAATACTGGCTTTATATCACACAACGCACATAAAATAACGCCTAGAGTTTCACCGTCACAGACAATGCCACCTTCAATGCCTTTTCCTTGGCATCCTCTACATCACTGCCGCGCGCCAACCCAACGCCCATACGGCGCTTTCCCGCGACCTCAGGCTTACCGAACAGGCGCAAATCTGTGTTTGGTGCAGACAATGCTTCCCCCAGATTTTCAAAACTGACTTGCTGCGATGTGCCTTCAACCAAAATCACCGCCGACGCTGAGGGGCCATGGAAATGAATATCAGGAACAGATAGCCCAAGAAACGCGCGTGCATGCAACGCAAATTCAGATAAATCCTGAGAGATCATCGTCACCATACCCGTATCATGCGGACGGGGGGACACTTCGCTGAAATAAACCGTATCGCCTTTTATAAATAGCTCAACGCCGAAAATACCACGCCCACCAAGAGCGTCCGTTACCTTCGCTGCCATTTCTTGTGCAGATTTAAGCGCAGCATCACTCATTTGCTGCGGCTGCCATGACTCTTGATAATCGCCGCCTTCTTGCCTGTGACCGATCGGCTCACAGAAACTTGTGCCATCTTTATGGCGCAGCGTCAGCAATGTGATCTCGTAATCAAAATCAACAAAGCCTTCGATAATAACCTTACCTGCACCCGCGCGGCCGCCTTCTTGCGCGTAATTCCAAGCGTTATCAATATCCTCAATTGATTTGATCGTGCTTTGCCCTTTACCGGATGAGCTCATAATCGGCTTCACAACACAGGGCACGCCCACTGCATCAACCGCATCTTTATAATCTTCATAGGTTTCTGCAAAACGATAAGGCGAGGTAAGCAGGCCAAGCTCTTCCGCCGCCAATCTGCGGATACCTTCGCGGTTCATGGTTAATTGTGCGGCCTTCGCGGTTGGCACAACCGTAAAGCCTTCCTCCTCCAGTGCGACCAAAGTCTCTGTGGCGATGGCTTCGACCTCGGGGACAATAAAATCAGGCTTTTCTTGCTCTATAACCGCGCGTAATTTATCGCCATCAAGCATGGAAAACACATGCGCACGATCCGCAACCTGCATTGCGGGGGCATTCTCATAGGCATCACAGGCAATCACTTCAACGCCCAACCGTTGTAATTCAATGACAACTTCCTTACCCAGCTCACCCGAGCCACATAAAAGAACTTTTTTTGCTGTTGCTGAAAATGGTGTGCCGATTTGTGTCATTTATTTTCACCTTTTTCTATCAAGGTTAGTGTCTCAATTTTACTAATAAACTTATCTACTTTGGACTCACTACCCAAATGTTTTGTTATTGGCAACATTTTATAGGCACAAATCCCATAAACGCTTTGCTCAGAATTTGAATTACTATTGCTGAAAACTCTTTTTACTAAAGGCTGATAGCTGTCTTCATATTCTTCTTTTATCATTTCTTCACTATACAACGCGTATTCTTTACCGTCATTTTCCAAAGTAATTACTCCAGTATAAATAGGCAGCATACCACCTGGATGCTCAACACTAGTAAAAGATTTTTTCTGAACATATCGACCGATTATAACCTCGTAATTATTTATTTCAGACCCATTCTTCTTTAACTGATCACACGTTCTTTTTAATTCTGCAACTTTTCCCGTGTAATTCAATATGTAAAAAAACGTAAAACAAATAACCAATGCTATAAGGGTAACGTATAATCGAAAATATTTTCTGCTTTTACAGTCTGAATCATTCATATGTGCTATTTCGGCTACTCCACCGTCACGGACTTGGCGAGGTTTCGGGGCTGATCTACGTCTGTGCCTTTAAGAACGGCAACGTGATAGGATAAAAGCTGCACGGGGATGGAATAAAGAATAGGCGCAACAAACGGATGCACAGGCCCCATAGATACGCTCCATGTGGCATGCCCCTTAAGGTCATGCGCGCCTTTTATATCTGAAATCAAGAACACCTTCCCCCCGCGCGCAACAGTTTCAGCGATGTTTGATGCGTTCTTTTCAAACAGCGGATCATTTTCAGGTGCAACAACCACAACAGGCACTTTGTCATCAATCAGGGCAATCGGACCGTGTTTCATCTCGCCGCTGGCATACCCTTCCGCGTGGATATATGAAATCTCCTTAAGCTTTAATGCACCCTCAAGCGCGATTGGGTATAAGCTGCCGCGGCCTAGATATAAAACATCACGAGCCTGCGCGATATCTTTGGCGATGGCCTGTATTGCCTCATCATGCTGCAATATATCCGCAGCAATCGTCGGCACATGACGCAACGCATCCGCCATATCATGTTCTGTTTCCTCATCAATTGCGCCGTTTCCGCGCGCCGCAGCAAGCGCAATACAGGCGAGCGTTGTCAACTGCGTCGTGAACGCTTTGGTCGACGCCACGCCGATTTCAGGCCCCGCCAAAGTGTGCAGCACAAAGTCAGATTCACGCTCTATCGTGCTTTCGATTGTGTTGATAATCGAGACAATCTTCTGCCCCTGCGATTTACAATATCTGAGCGCTTCGAGCGTATCGAGTGTCTCCCCCGATTGGGAAATAAACATCGACACACCGCCCGCAGGCATTGGCGCTTCGCGGTATCTGAACTCACTGGCGACATCAATTTCAACAGGGATGCGCGCAATCTGCTCAAACCAATATTTCACCACCATACAAGCATAATAGGCCGTGCCGCATGCAATAAGCGTTAAGCGCGGTGCCTTGATAATGGCTTCCAGAACATCTTCAGGGATAGATATTTTGCCCGTGCCCGCGTTCACATAGGCATTAAGCGTTTCACCAATCACGGTGGGTTGCTCATAGATTTCCTTAAGCATGAAATGCTTATACTCGCCCTTACCCGTGACCGCGCCAGATTGCTCAGTGATACGGATTTTACGCTCTACCGCGTTTTGGTCTTTATCATAAATACTCACGTCTTGACGGGTGACGGTGACACGATCCCCATCTTCTAAGAAACATATCTTTTTCGTGAGCGGCGCAAGGGCATAGGAGTCAGAGGCCATAAACATTTCCCCATCCCCATAACCAACCGCCAACGGCGTTCCGTGACGGCAACCGACCATCAAATCATGGTTGCCCGCAAAAATCATTACAAGGGCATATGCCCCCTCCAGACGATCCATCGCGGCGTTTGCTGCGCCCAATGCATCTTTGCATTCATTCATGTAATGCGAAACCAGATGCACAATAACCTCGGTATCCGTTTCGGTTTCAAAGACCGCACCTTGTGCACTGAGCTCCTCTTTCAGCGCAGCATAATTCTCAATAATGCCATTATGCACGACGGCGACCTTTTCATTGGCATGCGGGTGGGCGTTGCGCTCATTCGGCAAACCATGCGTTGCCCAGCGCGTATGGCCAATACCGACTGTGCCCTCCAGCGGGTCTTCCGCCAGTTTTTCAGCGAGGTTATTCAGCTTACCTTCCGCGCGGCGGCGGTCAATATGCCCGTTGCTCAGACTCGCGATGCCTGCGGAGTCATAGCCCCTATATTCCAAACGCTTTAAGCCTTCAAATAATAAGGGGGCTACTTGCTGCTCACCAATAATTCCGAAAATACCACACATTTATCTTAACTCTCCTACTGCACGCGCTTTTGGGCGCAATTCTTTCCAAAACTCAAAATGATCAATCAGATCAGTGAGTACCAAACTATATTTTCCATCCTGATCTTTAGAAATAATAACTTCGTTAATACCCTGTTCAATCCTTACACTGCATGATGTAAACCTGTCATAGACGATTTTAATCGTATCCTGCGTTAGATCATCAGGCCCTTTATAGGCAATAAAAGGTTTTACACCAACCTCCAACGGGACTCCAAACTCATGTTCCTTGGTGTAAACTTTTTTGACAAGCCCGATAAAATACGCATCTTCAATATGCCCGCGTGTGCGCTCTTCTGATTGCCACATATAGCATGCAAACGCATTTTGCGAATTGGCGAAGATCATAAAAGCAAAAATGAACAAGAAAAAACGCATTTAATCTGCCCCCACATATTCAACATCCGTCAAATTAAGTAAGTCACCATATATAAAATTCGTGATGAAATAGGCACCGTCTTCTTCGATGATATTTAAGTCCATAATTTTCCCGATATATGGCCTGTAAAAATCACATGGCTGTTCTTTGCCGCCATATTTAATGATAATTGGCTGTGAGAGATCGATACCCTTCTTGGCTTTATACTTCATAAAGGGCTGTAGCCCCGCCTCTTTAAACGACCCATCCTCATTATATTGAACATATTTGACCTTAACCAAACCAATATAATAACGATTGCTTTCGCCGGTCTCTTCATCCTCAACAACCTTACGATCAAGGCTACATGCCATTACAGCTTCAGGAATGGCAACTATCAATAATAAGAAAAGAAAGAATAATCGACTCATCAGAACATCATAGTCGCTGCGGCGGCGCTTTCAAATCACGAAGTTTTACGAATTGTTTCAATCGGATGAGTTTTGCACATCTTCATACGCTTTTTTCATCGCGGCTTTATCTGCATCAGAAATATAAGAACCACATTGCCCCGCGAGAATATAGCTCCCCTTAAATGCGTAAAGCATAAACAACGTCTGACTACGTAACTGACCGAGCGACGTGCCGCAGCTGCTCTTCACATCCACGAGTGCCTTTATATTCTCCGGCTTATCATGCCCCTTATATAAAGTATCAACACGAAACGTGACTTCAGAAAAATAGTTCGCAACGGTCTTTTCCTTAATTTTTACCGCGCCACCTTCGAAAATATAAAGTGCCTTTGCGATATTCTTCTGACTGGCATCTTGAGTGAAGCTATCTTGTGTACAAGAACACGCCATCGCCTGAATGGGAATGAACAGCGCCGCGAATAAAATAATCAAGATACGCATAAGGACTAGGCCTTTTTCTTCTTGGAGTCTTCTTTACGTTTACGATATAGCGCCGCCCAACCTTGGCGCACTTCTGCCTGACCGCGCTCAACGGATAAAGAATCCGCAGGCACATCAGTTGTAATCGTCGAGCCAGCCGCAATAAATGCCCCATCATCAAGGCGCACAGGCGCAACCAAATTCACGTTACTGCCGACCATAACGCCCTTGCCGATCACCGTTTGATGTTTTTGGAAACCGTCATAATTTACGGTAATAGCGCCGCAACTAAAATTCACATCAGAATCCATGATCGTATCACCAACATAACCAAGGTGAGAGATTTTACTACGATCCCCAATGCTTGATTTCTTAATCTCAACGAAGTTACCAATGCGCACATCTTCGCCAATGGTTGTCCCCGGACGCAAACGCGCAAACGGGCCAACCGTTGTTCCATCACCAACAATCGCATCATCAATATGACAGAATGCCTTAATGTGCACATTCTGCCCGACCTTGACACCTTTGGCGAAATAAACGTTCGGTTCAATAATTGTGCCCGCGCCGATTTCCGTATCATGGTGCAAATAAACCGTTGCGGGATCTTGCATCACGACCCCGTCATTGATGAACTGCTCACGCAATTTTTGTTGCGCCGCAGCCTCCATCTTCGTGAGGTCTATCTTGGTATTGCACCCCATCACCTCTTGCGGATTTGGCGCAATTGATACACGAGTTTTGATTTTATCTTTCGCGGCCAGCTCGGGCAGGTCAGTGATGTAATACTCCCCTTGCGCATTGTCATTTTTGACATTAGACAGCCAACGATCAATACGGCGGGAATCAAGACAAAACGCCCCTGTATTGACGATATTTGTATCTTTTTCTGCGGGGCTGGCGTCTTTTTCCTCAACGATGAACTTAAGGATATTGCTGCGCCCCATAATCAAGCGACCATATCCCGTCGGGTTATCAAGCTCTACGCCCAAAACCGAAATACCTGTCACCGCATCAACATGACGTGTGGCGATTAAATCACGCAATGTTTGCGTAGCGATCAACGGCGTATCGCCGAGCAGAACAAGCACATCACCCGTAAAGCCTTTCAATGCAGGCATCGCCGCTTTTAACGCATCCCCTGTGCCGAGCTGCTCTTTTTGAATAACCGTGTCATGTGGTTTTACGGCGTCAACAAGCTCGGGCATATTCTCACCCACCACAACCACAACCTTCTCAGGTGATAATTCTTCAACTGAACGTAAAAGCCAATTTATCATCGGTAAGCCGAGAAGCTCATGCATGACCTTAGGCTTATTAGACTTCATGCGCGTCCCTTTTCCGGCGGCAAGAATAACAACGGCGAGTGGCTTTGGCTTTGTCATTTTTATCTTCTTATTATTAATTGATCTGTTTTACAAAAAAACGCGAGTAAAATACAGCCCTTACTATGACTGCTCCGCGCCCTGAAAATCACTTTGATCTACCTTTCCGATTTCAAAGATGTCTCTCCGCTACGATATTTTTTCATATGCATGAACAAGGTTCCATAAGATGTTTGAACACGCACACGGATCGGCACAACAACAGCGTTTTCAACGACCTGCGCCATCCATACAGTAGGCATAGTCCCAAGCGCACGCCCTTGCTCTTGAATAGACAACCAACCGCGCGGCTTTTTATGCCAAGCCCCTGTCACGGGGACAACCTCAACCGTACATTCAACCGCCGGCCCTTCATAGGCGTTATAGCGCGTTTTCTTCATCATCACGAATTGCTTATGATGGAAGACCATTTTAAATCTGCGTTTCCCGTCAAACACCTCGTCAGTGCCTTCGCAATTACCGCCGTCAGAGACATGCTCCATTACCAAAATTGTGGCCGTCAAAGCATCCGTTGTCCCTTTGGTCAATTCTTCATCAGGGACTTTTCTTTTAGGCTTTTTCCCGACATACGTCGTGACCAGATCATTGAATGTGCCATCTTTATTATAGCTATAGGTCTTCACCTCACGCTCATCACGCCACATCGCAATGGATTCATGAATTTCGGGAACACGGCGCCCGTCCGAAAATGCCCACCCACGGGATTCAAAGCTGCCTGACCACGGCACAAGTGAACCAAGGAACCCTCTCGTTTCCGCAGAGAAAATCATGGAATATTTACCCTTCTCACGAAAGTCGAGTTTCATATCCGCCTGAACGACATTAATGCCGCCCGCATATACTTCATATTCCATTTCCTGATAGTGGTAAGACGGCCTTTCAGCATGCGCATAATTCGGCGCCAATAAACAAGCAGAAAAACTAGTTATACAAGCCAAGCGTTTTAACGACTTGCCCGCCCATCCCCAATTTGAAGTCACGGACACCTTTTGCGTCTTGTTCATTAATTCCGCCGAGGTCGAAGTCATCGACATTCCTTTCTTTAAGCTGCCTTAGCACTGACCATAACAGCAAATAATGAGCTTTACTTTTGCGCCCCTCTTCAGACGAATAGCCGATTTGATAGGTCGCACTTTTTCCATGTACAAAAATCAATATAGCGGCTATCGGCTGACTGTCCAACATTGCAGTCCCAATCGACATGTTTTTCCCACGAGAGAATTCCCCGGCAAGCCCTATCATGGTTTTAACCGACGGCCCATCATAGGCTTTTGCATGCTTATCGATGCTGTAATGCTTCATAAGCCATGAAAAATTCTCTCCCTCATCACTCCATGTTATTTCAAGACCTTTACGCTCAGCTTGTGACAAGCAATTTCGCCAACTCTTCTTAAGCTCTTTGCGCAAGACCTCTTGTTCTTTTCGTAAATCCAGCCATATCGTCTGATAGCCATGCTCAGACGCGGGGCGAAAACCGCATTTCTCCATCAAAATTTTCGATCGATTATTATTTTTAATCTCAGGAATAATTCTGATTTTCCTGCCGAAACGGCGCGGAAACTGCATTGAAAATGCGTCCAAAAAGGCCTTCATATCCTCAAGGCCACCATACCCGTCAAACCACAAAGGCCCACGATCAAGCACAATCGCATGGATGGAATTTTTCAAAATGCCTGCCTCCAACATTTGAACAAGGCCTGCCGGCTCCCCGTTTCGGTAGATAAGCCCCTTATTTATACGTTGATGGTTTTGACGCGCCATTGCCACACCATAACTATGGCACTGCAATAAATTAGAACGATTGACGCGGTCAAAGCATTGGCTCCAATACTTCAAATCCTGAAAATTCCACTCAATCGTGCATTTTGAAAGATTTTTTAGTGCTTTTTGCGTCATATCAACTTGATCTTGAATGGTTTTCATGCTGAATTCAACGCGTTAATTAATTATTTAATGGAAAGATACGGAAACTATGGGAAATACAAGCGCACAAGCACACAGCACTGTCGACCTTGAAACTACGATCAACACAGCTTGGGACAACCGAGATTCAATTGATACGAGCACGCAAGGGGAATATCGAGATGCAGTCGAAAGCGCATTGAATTTACTCGATAGCGGTGAAGCCCGTGTTGCCGCACCATCAGAAAATGGATGGGTCGTGAATCAGTGGCTTAAAAAGGCTGTATTATTATCTTTCCGTTTAAACCCTAATCACATTATTTCAGGTGGCCCGGGTATGGCAAACTGGTTTGACAAAGTTGAAAGCAAATTTGTCGGATGGGGTGAGCAAGAATTCCAAAATGCAGGCTTTCGCGCCGTTCCGGATTCAATTGTACGTCACTCTGCCTATGTTGCACCGGGCGCAGTTTTAATGCCTTGCTTTCTAAATGTCGGCGCATATGTCGGTGAAGGAACCATGATCGACACATGGTCAACCGTGGGATCATGCGCGCAAATCGGTAAAAACTGTCACATTTCAGGCGGTGTTGGTATTGGTGGCGTTCTTGAGCCCCTGCAGGCTGAACCTGTTATCATTGAAGATAACGTCTTCATTGGTGCCCGATCAGAGGTTGCAGAAGGTGTTATCGTTGAGGAAGGCTCCGTTCTATCCATGGGCGTCTTCATCGGCGCATCAACAAAAATTATTGACCGCGAAACAGGCGAAATTTACATGGGCCGCGTTCCTTCCTATTCCGTTGTTATTCCGGGTACACTGCCATCAGAAAAAACAATGGCGAACGGATCACCTGCACCAAGCCTGGCTTGCGCAGTTATCGTAAAACGTGTTGATGAGCGCACACGCAGCAAAACAGGCATCAACGATTTGCTTCGAGACTAGGCTGAGCCTATATTAGAAGACCCTTATAAGGTTTTCATATTTTGCTTTTTGCAAAGCTTTGTGATATTCGTCTTGTCACAATTAAAAGGTGCTTGTGCAAATGGGACGTCTCGACAACTTTAACGATTATATGGACAAATCAAAGGAAGAACTTTCCGATGATTCCATAGCCGAAGCGCGCGATAAAATGGATCGCTTATTAGCGTTCTATGAGGACCCGTACGAAGATGGCTCTGAACAGTGGCTCATGGCTAAATTTGCGCTTGATTACCTGATGCAGTTCAAAACAGAAGGATCCAAGCGCAAAGACGGGATTACCGAAGACATCCTGCATGAAGTCAATCAACTCCTTCTTCAGCGCAGCCTAATCAAAGCCAGCGTAGAAAACCCGGAACTCGAAGTCATCCCCAGAAGAATTACCCACCAAATGATAGATGGGAAAGAATTTAAGCTTCCTTATGAAATGCAATCGGCGGAGCGCCTGTTTGTTGCCACCACCCTGCATGATGTTGATGAGGATTTCTATGACTCCTCCCCTGAACATTACAAGGCATATATCGAACAAAGAATCGCGGCCGAAGAATCACTTTCCGATCGTGACAGAAAAATCATGCACCAAGAATTGGAAGTTGACGTAAACACCATGAAACTTCTGACCTTTGGCAGAAAAACGCGCGACGCCGACGGTAACCCAGTAAAAGAAAAAACCTATGATGGTGATCGCAATAAATATATGGACGCCGTAGAAATCTATTGGGCGGCCGCCGCAACAAAAGCCACAGACAAACTCGATAGCTTAACAAGCCGATACGGCTTAGCGGAAAAATACTTCACAATAGAGCAAGACCTGCTACACATTGATGAAACACATCGCCTGTTCAAACAGCGACAAATTCTGGAAAACATGGCAGATAAATATCCGCAAATGGCAGATTATTTTGAGCTCATGAATGCTAAACTTGATGTTGCTGACCGCTGCCTTGAGGGGCTGACCCTGTATCACCCCGCGAAACTGGCGCTTAATCCGGATTCTGAAGTAAACCCCGAAACTGCCAAGATAGATATACGCAGACCATTAGATAAGGCAACGATGCACGCCGAATATCTGGAAGAGGATTCCTGGATGCTTATGCGTATGCTCCGCAGTTTTCAGGCAGAAGCTGAAAACAATCCAGAACTTCAGAACGTTGTTGACCAAATGGTAGAACAATATGAAGTAGCCGTCGCATCAAAAAATTACCCAAAACCGCCAATATATGATGACAGGCCGGAAGTTTAATCATATTATCCCAGCCATGCCTTATGATGTTATTGAACTTACACAAAAACTAATTTCCTGCCCTTCCGTTACACCAAAGGACGAAGGCGCATTACCATACCTCTCCGAACAGCTTGAAAAACTCGGCTTTACCTGCCACATGCTGGAATTTGGTGAGGGAAAAGATCGCATTTTAAACCTCTTTGCCAGATACGGCGAAGGGTCACCGCATATTTGCTATGCCGGCCATACTGATGTTGTGCCGCCAGGCCCCGAAGACGCATGGACATATGGCCCGTTTAATCCCCACATTGAAGATGGAATCCTATACGGGCGCGGCGCGAGTGATATGAAGGGTTCTGTGGCCGCATTTACCGCCGCCGTATCGAAATTCTTGGACACGAAAACACCAAACGGGTCTATCAGTCTTCTTATTACAGGCGACGAAGAAGGGCCTGCGATTAACGGAACGATTAAGGTTTTGGAATGGATGCAGGAAAACGGCCATGTCCCTGATGTCGCGCTCGTCGGTGAACCGACAAACCCTGACCATTTAGGGCAAGAAATAAAAGTAGGACGCCGCGGATCGTTAACAGGAACCCTGAAAGTATCAGGGAAACAGGGCCATGTCGCCTATCAGCATCTGGCCGATAACCCGATGCCACGCCTGATTAAAATGCTTGATCGCCTGTGTGAACATACATTCGATAAAGGCTCTGCATATTTCCAACCGACCAATTTGGAGGTTACCACCATCGATGTCGGTAATACGGCAGATAATGTCATACCGGCAAATGGCGAAGCGCATTTCAACATCAGATATAACGATGCATGGAATGGCGATAGCCTCTCAAAGAAGTTGCACGAAATAATCAGCGCGGTCAGCGAAGACTATACGCTTGATATCACAATCGGTGGGGAGAGCTTCTTAACCCAGCCCGGCGAATGGTCAGGCATTGTTAAAAATGCGGTGAATGATATCACAGGGAAAACGGCAGAATACACAACAAGCGGTGGCACATCCGATGCGCGCTTTATTACAAATTATTGCCCGGTTGTTGAGTTTGGCGGCATAAATGCAACGATCCATCAAATTAATGAAAATGCCCGCGTGAGTGATTTAGAGGATTTAACCAAAATCTTCACACGCATTTTAGAGCGATATTTCAGCTAGCCTTCCTCGGCGTGCCTAATGATAAGGTCTGCATATTTTTGATCTATGCGGATTTTAGTGCGCCCATCCATTTTCTCAAAATTCAAAACAGATAGCGGAACAGCCAACCCCTTGTCATGAACGGTCTTATAATTAATGACGATATAAGTACTTCTGACATATTTTCCATCGCGGTCAAACAGGATGTCATCTAAGTGTCCTATTTTATATCCGTCAGACGTTATAACCTCACTACCGATTAAGTTTATGACGCTAAACTGCTTCGCCTGATCCCCTGACGCGGCCTCTACGGCAGATAAAAGAGACGGGTAAATCTCCTCAACCTCATCCTCATCGAGCGAAAGCCTGTAACCGGAACTTACAGATTCAATATTTAGTGTTTCAGAATTTAAAAACACAGGACTTGCAAGGCGCAGACGATCAAAATCAACCAAAACAGAGCGCACCGCGCCTTTAGCATCAATGACCAAATCGGTGACCTCGCCGATCACTTTACTCCCGCTATCCAAAACGTGCCGATCTAAAATATTAGCGGTTCTTTCGTTTCTTGGATTTTGTAGCGGCTTGAGTCGATTAATACTCATGATCTCTTTTTGCAAACCCACCGCACCTTCATGATGATCTGCACTTGCATGTGTGAAGGACGCAAGCCCAAAAGAGGCTATCACCGCCAATAAGAAAACATTCGTCTTCATTTTACCCTACCATTTATATTTTATGGGGCACATATTGCCATTATTTTCAGTGTTTTACAATTTTTTGTTCACTAATGGTGATGACAGGCTCTTTCCATGGGTGGTTAGGAATAACTATCTTATTGATAAAATTATGCAAAATATTGTCATCGTGTGGTAATGACATTTCTACGCGGCAAGATGGTTTTTGCTCTATCTGATCCGATTTAATGTGCCTATATTGCTCCGTTCCTGCTTCACTCCACCAGCAGACATGATCATACTGACCCAAAAATGACGGAATATGCGGGCTCACCGCTTTAATAAAAGAATCGACAATATCGGCAGGCACATAAACATAGATTCGATATGTCAGCAACGTTTCCATTAATAATCCACCCGCATTAAATACAGGCCATCTGCAGGGGCCGTGGGGCCACCCTTGGTGCGGTCTTTTTGCTCCAGCGCGGTTTTCACATCTTCAGGTTTCCACTTACCCAGCCCAACCAAAGACAAAGTCCCAACCATATTCCTGACCTGATGATGCAAAAATGATTGCCCCTCAGTTTCAACCAATATTTCCACCCCTCCGCATAGATCATATTCGCGGACAGTCAAATCCAAACGATCCAACGTCTTTATAGGGGATTTTGCCTGACATTCAGAATCTCGAAATGTACTAAAATCATGATGACCAAGAAGATACTGCGCTCCCTCCCTCATGGCATCAACGTCCAATGATTTATTAATAAGCCAAACAAGCCCCTTATCCATCGTTAAAAAAGAAGGGCGACTGACGATGCGATATTGATACAGTTTGTTGACGGCAGAGAAGCGGGCATGAAATTCCGAATCCACAACATCAACCCCAATCACGCTAATCGGCTGCGGCCTGAGATGCGCGTTAATCGCTTTTAAGATTGAATAGCCATCCATCGGCTTTGAAAAAGGGCTTAGATCAACATGAACGACCTGACCACGAGCATGCACACCTGCATCTGTGCGGCCGGCCACGATTACTTGCACCTCCTGCCCGCTAAAGCCATGAATTGCTTCTTCTAACGCTTGCTGGATTGAAGGCACATCAATCTGCCTTTGCCAACCGTGATAATCGGTTCCGCGATATTCGATCGTTAATTTATATCGTGTTGTCATATGTGATCACCCATATCGAATGCGACATTACAGGGCAATATAGCCGCCATTAAGTGCCGCATTAAAATCCATTGCTTTCTTACCCTCAGGCTGCAGCTTGATAATACGAAGCGCAGTAGCAGACCCACACACAATATCACCGTTTTTATTTAAAACTGATCCGACCTCTCCTTGGGCGTGGTCACCAACAAGGTCCGCTTGCAGAATTTTAAACCGTTTACCCTGTATTTCACCCCACACACCGGGCCACGGGTTTAACGCTCTTATCTGCTGATCTATATCAGAGGCCTTGTCTTGCCAATTAATCTGACCATCAGATTTCTTAAGAAGAGGCGCGTAAGAGCTTAACGCGTTATCTTGTTTTTCCGCATCAACTTGTCCGCGCTCGGTAAGCTCAGCCAGTACTTGCAAAGCAAGCTTGCCGCCCATCTGTGCCAAATCGTCATGCAATGACGCGGCTGTGGTCTGCGGGGTGATATCGATTTGATCTTTTAAGATCATATCGCCTGTATCAAGCCCCTTATCCATCTGCATGATCGTCACACCTGACGCATCATCACCTTTCCAGATCGCGTGCTGTATCGGCGATGCACCGCGCCAATGCGGTAACAAAGAAGCATGAATATTCAAACAGCCGTATTTTGGTGCCTCTAATACCGCCATAGGAAGCAATAACCCATAGGCCGCAACAATCGCAACATCCGCATTGTGCGCAGCAAATTCCTCCTGCGCATCTTTGTCTTTTAATGTTGCGGGCGTAAAAACAGGGATATTGTGGCTTTCAGCCAATTCATGCACGGGGGATTTTTGCACTTTATGCCCGCGCCCCTTCGGACGAGGAGGCTGCGAATACGCACAAATAACCTCATGGTCACTATCAATCAATGCCTGCAACGCGACTGCGGCGAAATCGGGCGTTCCCATAAATATGACTTTGAGAGAGTGCTGAGACATATATACCTCCCTTTATTTATGAACTATAAAAGGTTTTGCTTCTTAAGCTTTTGTACCTTTTTCAATATCATGTTGCGTTTAAGCGATGATAGATAATCAATAAAAAGAACACCGTTAAGATGATCGATTTCATGCTGCACACAGTGGGACAACAGACCACTCGCCTCCAGCTCGGCTTCCTTACCGTTATAATCAAGATACTTAACACGAACCAAAGCAGGACGCTCTACATCTGCCTGTTGACGCGGAATAGATAAACACCCCTCTTCCATAACGCTCATTTCCTCTGATTCATAAATGATTTCAGGGTTCGCCATAAAAATCGGTTCAGGCGTCTGGCTTTCCTCTTCATCGTCCTCATAACCGCGCTCTCCGCGATGGCTAAGATCCATCACCAAAACACGGTTTAACAAACCAACCTGATTTGCCGCAAGCCCAATTCCGGGCGCGTCATACATCGTCTGTAACATCCCATCCATTTGCTTGCGCACGGCATCATCAACCTTATCGACAGGGTGCGCTACCTCTTTAAGGACGGGATCAGGGACTGTAATAATTGAATAATCTGTCATAAGGCACAGTGTTAATCGATTTCTTCGTGAATATCAAGTTGTTAGAGCTATGCGCGCTTCTTCTCTTTCTCATCCTCAGCCGTAAGGTTTAGCTGGCGTGGCAAAGCTTCAATCGCATCAAAATCCTTCACATCCTCTATCCCGACTTTCGCGCCCTGCAAATCCTTAAACTTACGTGCAGCCGGCAGGACTTGCCGCTCCATTGAACCAATCGCAGAATCATAACTCTTCATCGCCTTTTGAAGACCATCACCTACTTTTTCAAAATGATCTGTAAATTTCAAAAAGCGTTTATATAAGTCATAACCTAGCTCTGCTATGTCCTGCGCATTTTCAACAAGCTCCACCTGCCTCCAACTTACGCCAACCACGCGAAGCAATGACATAAGAAGCGTTGGAGAAGCAATAATGATATTCTGGCGGGCGGCAAATTCCACCAAAGACGGATCAGCGCGCAATGCCATGGAGTAAATATGCTCTGAGGGAAGAAACAGCACTGTGAAATCAGGGCTTTCAACATTTTCCCAATAATTCTTAGAACCAAGACTTTTGACGTGATTGCGCACCTGCGCCGCTAAATTCTGCATAATAGAGTTATGCTCTTGCTCAGTGAGATTTTCAGAGAGCTTGTTCACAAATTCATTTAGTGGGGCCTTGGAATCAACAATAATGTTAAACCCATCTTGCATTTTAATAATCGCATCAGGGCGCTGTCGACCGCTTTCAGATTGGATACTAATTTGAGTTTCATAGTGAACACCTTTAATCAAACCAGATTTTTCCAAAACCCCCTCAAGGATATATTCCCCCCAAAGCCCTTGCGCAGACGGATCACGCAAAGCACCAACAAGGCGCGCCGTTTCACGATTGAGGTTTTGCACATCCTTACGTAGCTCCTGATCTGTACCTTTCACTTGCTCAAGCGCAGAAGAGAGCGCCTGCAAATTCTCACGCACAGGCTTCACCAATTCATCAATGGCCTTTTGGCGTTTCTCCAGATCATGAGCACCATCTGCTTGCGCGCCTTTAAGCTTTTCCTGAGCCAACTGCAAAAATTGCTCGTTACTCTTTTGCAGTGCCTCTTGCGCCGTTGCTTTAAATCTGTAATCCAGTGCCTCTGACGCGCGATCCAGCGCGTCTTTTGAGGCTTCGGCCTGTGCCTGAAACTCGGCATTACTGCGCTCCAGATTAACAACACGTCTCATCTGGGACGCATAAGCAATTGCAGCCCCGATAATAAAACCAAGTAAAGCAGCAACAGCGAGATAAGGATAATAACTTGCGGCAAATTCCATCTTTGATAGCCTTTAAATATAATATATGCGATTCTGTTACCAGCATACGCGGTGAAAGACCAAAAAGAAACAAAAAGGGAACATTAATGTACAAAAAATTCCCAAAACGCCCCTCAGAAAAAGGGAACGCCCTGATTTACGTTTTAATTGCCATCGCACTTTTCGCCGGCCTTGGGTTTATCTTATCCCGTCAGGCCAGAAATGCAGGCACAACCGAACTTGATGACGCGCAAAAAGAACTATACGCGATGCAACTGATATCCTACAGCGCCCAAGCCAAGTCAGTCATCGATCAAATGCTTATCAGTGGCAGTGATATTGATGATTTAGATTTCACCAAGCCAAGCCAAAGCGGCTTTAACACCGCACCTTACGCCCATAAAGTATACCACCCCAATGGCGGCGGGCTGTCTCATGCGAAAATTCCAGATAGCATCAAAGCGCAAATCGCAACGACACCCGTTGCAGGTTGGTATTTGGGCCGTTTCAATAATGTGGAATGGACGAAAAGCACACAAAGTGATGTCATTCTAACGGCCTACCAAATTACAAAATCTGTATGTGAAACCATTAATAAAAAAATCACCGGGTCCTCAGATATTCCGGCTCTGTCAGGGAATATGAATCGATATATTGTCGACACATCCACCAATAGCGACCTGACAATCTCTGCCTGTTCGGGGTGTGAAGGCTACAGCACATTATGCGTCAGCAACAGCGCCGTTAATGCATATAGCTTTTATACGATTGTCGCAGATCGCTAGGCTTGCCCGTAGGATCTAATAATACACCTCAATTCCGCGATTCCGAAATCTTTGACGCTGCTGGTATGTGTAATCTCAGGATATGCGGCGGGGTGATTTTTCACATGCTTTTGAATTTTAGCGGTTACTTTTTCCAAGCCCTCACGTTTCACTTTATCCGTCTTGGTTAGAACCACACGATAAGACACTGCGGCCTCATCCAACATCTTCATTAGGTCAGTATCCGAGGGCTTTAGACCATGCCTTGCATCCACAAGAATAAAAACGCACCGTAGCGTTGGGCGCCCTTTCAAGTATGCAAAAATAAGCTTTGTCCAAGCCGAAATCTTATCTTTAGAAACCTTGGCGTAGCCATAACCCGGCATATCCACCATATATAGCAAATCACCTAAGTTAAAGAAATTCAGCTCCTGCGTGCGGCCGGGGGTGTTCGATGTTCTGGCCAAAGCCTTGCGCCCCGTTAAGGCATTCAATAATGAGGACTTACCAACATTGGAGCGACCGGCAAAAGCAACCTCCGGCATCGCGGCATCAGGCAATTGTTTTAACCCTGCCACGCCGAGCATAAAATCACACGGCCCCGAGAAGAGTATACGCGCCTCTTCAATTTCTTCGGCTGTAAACTCTTCCATGTGACCGCCTATTTTTTCTTCTTTTTCTTCTTAGGTTTCGGCGGGCTGATTGTCTGCTTAGGCGCTTCATCATCTGCACCGTCTTCACTTTCGCCCTCACCAAACATAGCCTTCTCAACTTCTTGCTCTGCCATTTCCATCAACGGATGAACATCAGGGCCTTCGGTGCTCTTTCTTTCCTGTTCTTCCGCAAATTTATCTTTATTAAACAGATATATCGGCACGCCCATAGAACGCATGATATAGGCCTGCTGCATCACTGATAAAGTCGCACTCAACGTCCAGTAAATCACAAGGCCTGACGCAAACTTCGCCATAACCATAGTAATGAAGAACGGGAAAATATTCATCATAAAGCGCTGCGTCGAGTCTTGCGGAGGCGGGTTCAGCTTTTTCTGAATAAGCATGGCGACAAGCATCATGCATGGCCACACACCAATTGTCGGCAAGAATGAAACATCGTATGGCAAGAAGCCAAACAGATTAAACACACTGGTCGGGTCATGCTCTGACAAGTCTTGAATCCAACCAAAAAACGGCGCATGACGAATCTCTATTGTAATCAGAATCACCTTGTAAAATGCAAAGAATATCGGAATTTGTGCCACGATCGGCAAACAACCAGACATAGGGTTTACGCCTTCCTTCTGATAAAGCTGCACGATTTCCGCCTGAAGCTTTTCCTTATCGTCCGCATATTTATCACGGAGCTCAGTAATTTGCGGAGCAACAACCTTCATTTTAGCAAAGGAATGATAAGACACACGCGTAAGCGGAAATACAGCACTTCGCAAAACAATCGTTAGAAGAATAATAGCCACACCCATATTACCGACAAAAAGACCCAAATAATGCAGCGCAAGGAAGAACGGGTAAGTAAAGAACCAGAACCAGCCAAAATCAACGGCCAAATCTAAATTAGGAACACCCAATTCCTCTTGGTATTTTTCAAGTGTTAAAACCTTTTTCGCACCCACATAAAGGTGGTGTGTATATTCCTCCTGACTACCGTTATCTATGATGACCTCATCCCCGGTAAAATCCGTCTGGAATTTATGGTTTTTGTCCTTGATCACATCTGCCGTATACTTAAAACGGTATTTTGTGACCATCCCTTGCTGAGGCATAAGTGCCGTCATCCAATATTTATCGGAAAATCCGATCCAACCCTGGGATGCTTCAATTTTCTTATCCTGCTCTTTCGGCATGGTGGTATATGACATGTGCTCCAGAGAATCCCCGATAAAACCCATAGGTCCTTCATAGGCGATCCAGCGCGGCGGCGGGCCGGGCGGAAGGTTTGTTTGCGTCACAAGACCAAATGGATGAAGGCGCACATAACTGCCTGAATTATTAATAACGCGCTGCGTGATTTTAAAAACAAACTCATCATCAATTGATAATTCACGTTCAAACACAACGCCTTGACCGTTATCCCAAAATAACGTGACAGGTAAATCAGGCTTTAGAACATCATTATCACGTACACTCCATACCGTATTGGCATCCGGGAGTTTAATATTTTTATCACGGCTCACCCAGCCATAATTCACGTAACGCGTGCCGTCGGCTTGATCAGGTGTAAGAACATTTACTTTTTCTTTTTTCTCAAGCGTTTTGAAATACTGATTCAAACTTAAATCATCCAGAACCGCGCCCTTTAGGGGAATTGTCCCCGAAACTTGGGAATTTTCGAACGTAATACGCTTTTCCTGCGCAATAACTTCTGCGCGCGGCAGAATTTTTACATCTTCCAATAATGAGGGGTCTTTTAAAAGAAGCTCAGCACGCGCCTTCTTGGCCTCTTTCATCTCTTTCGTTTTAGGATTGAGAATAAACGTATTAAACAAGAACCAAATTGCCATAGACGCAATCAGGAAAATAATCAGATTTTTTACATCTTCCGGATGCATCTGGTCTTTTTTGTTATTCATCTTAAACTATAGCCTTCTTATTCAATTTACAGTTTGGCGATTATTATTGTCGTCATGTTTCTTTTTTTGCTTCCACGAAAAATCTTCTGGAACCGGATCATGATAATCGTGTTTACACCATGGATGACATCTGGATACACGCCTGAATGTCAAATACCCCCCCTTAAGAGAGCCGTGCTTTTTCAAAGCCTCATCAGCATACGCAGAACATGTCGGATGATATCTGCAATTACGCCCCAATAAAGGCGAAACAATAACCGAATACACTCTGATGAGAAAGCGGAAAAGCCGTGTCATGCCTCAATCATTACCGTCAGTTTCATTATCACGCACTGTTTTATGATAATATCCGGTCTTTTTCAAACACCATTTTAAATCATTTACAAGTGTCGCATAAGAACGGTCAGGCGTAGAACGCTTCCCGACCAAAATATAATCACAACCACACTTGGCATGCGCGCTGATGACATCCGCCGCAACGGCGCGCAATCTGCGTTTAATGCGGTTACGCTTAACAGCAGATTTATCAACACGCTTACTGACCGTAAAGCCAATACGCTTAAGGCCAAGGCTATTCTCCTTGACCTGTAAAATCAGGCCGCCGGCGACCCACTTCTTACCATTTGATTGTATATCTAGAAAATCACGACGATCTGCCAGCGTTATCAACCCTGCCAGATCCTTTTTTCGTGTATGCATGCGTGATTAAGCGCTTAGACGCTTACGGCCTTTTGCGCGACGACGAGCAAGAACAGCGCGGCCATTCTTGTCAGCCATACGGGCACGGAAACCGTGGCGGCGGGCACGAACGATGCGACTTGGCTGAAATGTACGTTTCATTTTATTACCTCTTTAATTCTCTAATCGGCATCTTCTAAATTTCTTGTGGAAGATGCTTAAAATTCTCTTATTCCCTTAGGATGGACGTTTATAACCACTTCTGATCACCCTGTCAAATGAATCAGAGCATTTATTTGCGCCCCATTGCCTGATTCATAAAGAATTTTTTGGCCACCCCTATGCGCGAGACTGCTTTTAACCCTGCGCGGCGCATAAGTTTTACAGGCAAAACATCATTTGAAAACAAACGCACCAACCCATCAGTCACCGCGACCATGGCCATATTATCAGGCCTGCGCTTACGCTGATACGACAGCAGAAGCGACTTTGCGCCAATATCTTGACCTTTCGCATGCGCCTCTTCAATCAATTGCGAGAGTACACCCAAGTCCCGAAAACCAAGATTAAGCCCTTGGCCCGCAATCGGGTGAATGCCGTGCGCCGCATCCGCCACCAAAACCATACGGTCTGATATATAATCAGCCGCATGAACAAGCGAAAGCGGATAGCCCATACGCTTATTATCCAAAATCTCAACCTGCCCATAGCTTTCAGGAAAGCGCCGCTCAACCTCTGCCTTAAATTCCTCATCACTTAAATCCATGAGCGAATGGCGTTTTGTATTATGCTCCGTAAACACAAGAGAAGAGCAATGGCGACCACCTTCTAAATCATTCATCGGTAAAATCGCAAAAGGGCCTTTGGGCCAAAAATGCTCAACCGCCTTATTATGATGCGGGTTTTCATGAACAACGAAACACACCACGGCGCGTTGATTATAGTCCCAAGACCTGACATCAACATCCATAAAATCCCTTAATGAAGACCCGCGACCGTCAGCACCAACAATCAAAGACGCCGTTATCGTGCGGCCATCTTTTAAGATAACACCAGCCTGACCCTCATTAACCTTAAAATCTGCCGCAAGCGCCGGTGCGATATGATCGACATTTTGCAATTCCTTCATACGTGCCATCAAACATTGACGTATATGCTTATTAGATACAATCCAGCCGAAACTTTTATCTTCGACTTCAGAACTCAGGAATCGAAGCAGGACAGGGCTATTCCCGTCAAGAATTTCAATATCCCTAATGGGGCAGCCCTTATCCTCTATCTCCGCCCATACATCGGCACGACTTAACATCTTAGAAGATCCATATGAGATGGCGGTGGTACGCTCATCCGCATTCATCAACGTGGTGGGGTCATCACGATCAATACAGGCAACGCGCAAACCATCAACCTTTCCCAGCAAACACGAAAGCGAAAGCCCCGCCAAACCGCCGCCCAAAATAATCACATCATACTTGTCACTGCTTGCCATAATAACCACCTGATAAATTCACACTTGAATTTCTAGGCCAATCTACTACTGTGAGGAACGCTTCGTAAAGCATTTATAGTGAAGATACACAGGATACACTTATCATGAAAATGATCATGGCCGTTATTAAACCGTTTAAATTGGACGATGTCCGCAAAGCTCTAACCGAGCATGGCATCGAAGGGTTAACGGTGTCAGAGGTTAAAGGATTTGGACGCCAAAAAGGCCAAACAGAAAATTACCACGCAAAAGATCACTCCGTGAGCTTTCTGCCGAAAGTCAAAATTGAACTGGTTGTTCCAGACGCAGATGTCGACAAGGTTGTGAGCACTATCCAAGGCGCATCAGAAACAGGACGTATCGGCGATGGAAAAATCTTCGTCTATAATATAGAGCGCGCAATCCGCATTCGCACAGGCGAAGAAGGTGACGAAGCGTTACAATAAAGCGACGCAATCCAATCAGAATAAAGCATAATAAAAGGCCACAAAATTCGTGGCCTTAATATTTTCTATGAATATGGATAAAGGCGTTACGCGATTGGTTGCTCAACCTTAGACGTCAAGTCACCTGCGATCGGCTCATCATTCAACATTTCAATCATACCGCTTTGCTGAACCGCAAAGTTGGCGATGAACAAAGCGTTCGAATAAAACACAACCGCATCACACAGGAAGTGGCCTTGCTCATTCATGCCTTCGAAACTGGCCGGACGAATTGTCCCCTCAACAACAGATTGTGTTGTCGCATCCATTTCCTGAGGCAAATTCGCATCTGTAATATCTTCTGCGATATAAAACGGGCCTTCATCACCACGAACGAAAAAGCAGAAGAAACGCAGATAATCAAGAACATTGTCTTCATTAACTTTAATCGGAGCCTTGCTGTTTACTTCGTGAATTGGCGGTGATGTACCGTTCAATCTGAATAGATTTCCCTGATCCGTCAGGTAATAAATTGTCATTTTCTTGTTAACCCAGTTCGGGTCTTTAACACGGATTAGAGCCACACTCTCATAGAATGGAAGGGTGCGCCATGCAACCTGAGTGCTTGTCGGTGAAGTACGGTATTTACCATCAATCGGGTTAATCTTATCAAGGAACCCAGCAAGCTCATCACCTGTAACTTCATTCCAATTATCGTCGTGGTACATATTTAATGCCTAACTCTATTGATATTAATCAATTTGAACTATATTGACAGAAAATCGCCCAAGTGCAACCCCCTGTAATACAAAAAAATTTCTAACATCTAAGCGCATTTACACCCTTAAATGCAAGATTTTTTATTAAACTAGACTATCTCTAATAAAAAGTTAAGCCCCAATAAAAATATCGGGGCTTAAAAAACAAATCTTAAAGTTTGGTCTTTTTATAACTCTGCAGAAGCACAGCTTTCCGTAGACGCGATACCATCCTCGAACGTACCGCCAAAGTTATAGTTAACCGCACCCTGTCCCAACGCAGACACAGCATCAGCCAAGCAGGTTACCTCCTGCACGGAATCACCGGCATTTGGCTCAATATTAGCAAGATTAGAGCTCTCACCCTCCCCTTCGCCACCTGCATTCGGTGCAATATTGTTCAGGTTACCCAAACCACCGCCTGTTGATGGAAGACCATTAATTCTAACGCTTGCAACATTATTTAACTGTCTGTCCGCATCAAATTCACGAAGGAAGTCCTGCTGATTATCCAATGTCAATGGATCCGGCGCAAACCCAACGAAGATCTGACCACGACCATCTACCGTTTCATCGTCGGCGTCATAAAGACGATCTTCAATAAATTGCAATGTAGACAAAGGAAGCACTTCACCAGGGAATGTTCCCGGTACAACACCATCAAATGATGCATCCGTACCATCAATAATGATTGGCTCATTCGTAAGCGGATCTAGAATAGACCCATCCTCAAAACGAACATAGAAGCTCCCATCAGGTTGATATCCCTCAAATACAGTTGACCCAAGAGTTTCACCAACAATGCGAAGTCCTGTGCCCCCTGTAGATGGCTGCGCAACCAACGCGGCCAACTGCGGCAGATCAGTCTCACCCGTTGGAATCTCATCCGTAGGACCGTCATTTACAGGGCTGTCATTATAAAACGCAGAGATATCATCGAACTGCATTGCCGTTGCAGGAATGCCTGTTGTATTGATGAATGTATTTGGTCTTTCCAAATCACTCATATCAATATCACCACTTTCAAAGCGTGCCTGCGCAGATTCACTGAACTGACCGTTATCTTCGAATGTATTCCCTTGGAACTCCACATAACCGTTATATGCGCCGGAAATATAAAGACCATGCTCATAGCTATTTCTCACAAGGTTGTCCGTTACACTCAATTCATCGATATTCATTGTTTGAATACCGTCACCGCCCGAATTATTTACATAGTTACGAGAGATAACAACAGAGTTAGTTGAACCGGAAACCAACTGCAAAGGCGCGCTGAATAACGGAATATCATAATAGAGGTCACCGCCGCTAACATGGATACCATCATCACCTGAATTGCTGACCGCGTTATACGCAATCACAACCGAATTACCGTAACCGGAGACAGCATCCAAAGATGTCTGTTGCAATGGCACAGAAGGCGATCCATAGCCACCGGCCGCGCTTACATCAATACCATCGTCGCCGGAACCGTAGACCAGATTACCAATGATATTTGTTTCGCCTTGTGCATTCACATCGATACCGTCATCACCCGCAAACAGAACCTGATTAAAGATAATATCTGCATTCGGGCTACCTGACACTTCAATGCCGTTACCATCATAAGACCAAAAGGCACGGCCTGTGCTTCTTATTGTGTTACCAATAATATCAACGCCGTAATTACCATCTACATCGATACCGTCATCACCAACGCGGTGCACATGGTTACCGTAAATGTCGGCATAGACACCACCATCAACGAAAATACCATCCCAACCGGCATCATGAATGCGGTTAAAGCCAATATCAACGTAATCAGACGGGTTCACCTTAATACCGTGCTCACCTGTATTGCTGATCTCATTCCACAGAATATCTGTGAAGTCAGAACCCGATACATAAATACCGTTACCAGCAACACTGTGAACGTCATTACCAATCACATCAGAATAAGCAGACTTATAAACATAGATGCCGTTATCACCAACATAGTGAACATCATTACCGATCACGTCCGCCTGATTGCTAAAGCGCACCTCGATACCCTCATCCCATGCACCATGCACATGGTTCTGCTTGATATCAACCGCATAAGATCTTTCCGCGACAATACCGTCATCACCAGAAGATCTTACGTCGTTACGCTCAATATCCGCATATGCGCTGCGATACAGATCAATACCGTCATCGCCTGATTTCGAAACATCGTTATACTTAATGTCTGCGCCATCAGAGTACGACACTTCGATACCATCATCATCAGAGCGATAAACATCATTGCCCTTCACATCGACCTTATAAGAATATTCAACATCGATACCATCATCACCTGAACGCTTGATGCGGTTATTCTCAATGTCGACATAGCTACCGCCTTCAACATCAACACCGTCATCGCCGGCATATTCAACCAAATTGAACTTGATGTCTGCAAATGAAGAGTTTGATACCGCAATACCATCGCCGTCATATGACCACCAGGCGCGGCCTGTGCTTCTTATTGTGTTACCAAGAACATCAACGCCGAAGTTGTTATTCACTTCGATACCATCATCACCAACACGGTGCACATGGTTACCGTAAATGTCGGCATAGATACCACCATCAACGCGGATACCATCCCAACCGGCATCATGGATACGGTTAAAACCAATATCAACAAAGTCAGACGGGTTCACCTTAATACCGTGTGCACCTGTATTATTGATTTGATTGACAAGAACATCCACATAATCACTGCCCGATACGTAAATACCGTTCGTGCCTGTATCATGAATATTGTTCCACACGATTGACGCTGAAAGCGCATTATTCACATAGATACCGTTTTCACCTGTATAGTGAATGTTGTTCCCACGGATCACCGCATCTTCACTATCAACAAGCTGGATACCATCTGACCCCGTACCATGGATATGGTTACCTTCAATCACAATACCATCTGACAGTTTCACATCGATACCGTCATCCGCCACATGTTGGAATGAGTTATTATAAACATGACCGCTTGTTGCTTGTGTTACCTCAATACCTTCGCCGCCGGCAAACTTCACATCATTGCCGTGAACTTCGATATCAGCAACCATATCAACATCAATACCGTCATCGCCGGTAAAGCGTGTCACATTATTATAGACCTGCACGTCATTCGAACGTTTTACGTCAATGCCGTCAGTTTCCGTAAACATCGCCAAGTTATCATGGATCAAAGCGCCGCTGCTGCGAGAGACTTTAATACCATTTCCGCCATAGGCACTTGCGTTACCGCCCGTACCGATCACAGCATTGAACTTAACTTCTACGTCATCATTATTGTAAACATTGATGCCGTTATCACCGGAAGAACCGACAAAGTTATAAGCAATCAATGCGCGCTCACCATCAAGAACATAGATGCCGTTATTGAACGAATTGAAAATAAAGTTTCCAATGATATCGACATCATCCGACGGGTTAACAAAAATACCGTTCGCGCCCGCATCTTTCACAAGATTAAATTTCACATCAGCAAGATCAGACCCTGATACATAAATACCATTTGTACCTGTGTTACGGATTGCATTCCATGTGATTGAGGCCTCAAGTGCGTTCTCTACGAAAATACCATTCTCGCCTGTATCTTTGATACGGTTCCCACGGATCACCGCGCCTTCACTATCAACAAGCTGGATACCATCTGAACCTGCACCCTTAACACGGTTGCCCTCAATCACAATGCCATCTGACAATTTCACATCGATACCGTCATCCGCCACATGCTGGAATGAGTTATTATACACATGACCGTTTGTTGCTTGTGTTACCTCAATACCTTCGCCGCCGGCAAACTTCACATCATTGCCGTGAACTTCGATATCAGCAACCATATCAACATCAATACCGTCATCGCCGGTAAAGCGTGTCACATTATTATAGACCTGCACGTCATTCGAACGTTTTACGTCAATGCCGTCAGTTTCCGTAAACATCGCCAAGTTATCATGGATCAAAGCGCCGCTGCTGCGAGAGACTTTAATACCATTTCCGCCATAGGCACTTGCGTTACCGCCCGTACCGATCACAGCATTGAACTTAACTTCTACGTCATCATTATTGTAAACATTGATGCCGTTATCACCGGAAGAACCGACAAAGTTATAAGCAATCAATGCGCGCTCACCATCAAGAACATAGATGCCGTTATTGAACGAATTGAAAATAAAGTTTCCAATGATATCGACATCATCCGACGGGTTAACAAAAATACCGTTCGCGCCCGCATCTTTCACAAGATTAAATTTCACATCAGCAAGATCAGACCCTGATACATAAATACCATTTGTACCTGTGTTACGGATTGCATTCCATGTGATTGAGGCCTCAAGTGCGTTCTCTACGAAAATACCATTCTCGCCTGTATCTTTGATACGGTTCCCACGGATCACCGCGCCTTCACTATCAACAAGCTGGATACCATCTGAAGCTGCACCCTTAACACGGTTGCCCTCAATCACAATACCATCTGACAATTTCACATCGATACCGTCATCCCCGGCACCAACGACAACATTATTATAAAACGTACCGTCTGGGGCATAAGTAATCTCAAAACCCTCACCACCGGCATTTACAACACGGTTGTTATAAACCGTAATGCGCTCTACGCCATCTACGTCGATACCATCATCACCGGAATTACGAATAACATTACCATAGACCGTTGAGTTCCTTGATCTTTTTAGGTCGATACCGTCAGTTCCAAGGTTCCAAGCTCTGTTATCGAATATTGCCGTTCCCTGACTGCGATTAACTTCAATCGCATTACCATCATAAGAGGTTCCGTTTAGCTGCGTACCTGATATACGGTTGCCATAAATTTGAACATAGTCATTTTCATCTACATCAATACCGTCATCGCCGGAATCCTTAACGCGGTTATTGGCAATAACTGCGTCTCTACCGTTTCTAACGCGAATTCCATCAACCCCAGAATCTACAATTCTGTTTCCTTCGATGATGATGTCATCACTCGCGACAACAGCCATACCATGGGCCGCTGCGCCTTTGACCAAGTTACCCGATACAGTTAAATTGTGCGCAACATTAGCAAGAACGCCATATTCAACGCCCTTAATTTTGTTATTAGAAACAGTGACATTTTCTGCACCGTCAACTTCAACACCTATATCATCACCATCGCCGACAATCGCAAAACCATCAATCGTCACGTTATCGGATGTTACCAAGAAACCTGGAGAATTCGGCCTAACAATAGACTCTGCACCGCGCGGGCCCAGTGCAGAAACACCTGCATTCGCTCCGTTCAGAACCATATTTGCATGATCAACAACAACGGCCTCATTATATTCGCCTGCACCGACATTAATTGTGTTCAAACCTGTACCGGTATTATTGATTGCGTCAATCGCGTTTTGAATTGATCCTGCAACGCCCGGCGTTACAACACTGATGAATGCAGAAGCCTGCTGCACATTCGGAAGGATAATGTCGTCTTCTTTATTTTGGTTAAGGGAAATTGTGCCCTCACCCTCATTTTTCAAACTACCGGCATTCGCAGAATAGAAAACACCACCATTATCGATGACGATGTCGCCGCCACCGCCGTTGATCTTACCATCATATATTTCTACGTTGCCGTCTGTGGTAATATTAACGTCACCGCCCTTGGAAAGAATACGAGGCTTCTTACCCGGTACAGGCGCATCGCCTTGCACAAAACGTTCACCACTAATATCAACGGAACCGCCTTCATTGGTTTTAAGCACACCATTATTTGCGATTGTGCCGTTATCTGCGGTCAAAATAATCTCGCCGCCTTGTACTGTTGCGGAAGATGCCGTTACTAGACCTGTATTATTAATGATGTTGTCGACTGTGTTTTTAAGAGCGCTGGCTGTGATCTGAACATAACCGCCATTCGCTTTAATATCGCCGTGGTTTTCCAACAAAGCATCCGCCAGCTCACCATCAACTGCAACCTCAAGCAGGCCATCACCATAAGTGTCCAATGTAACAGTTTCACCGGCCGCCATAACCACGTTACCAAGCTTGGCTTTGATCGTACCGTTATTTGTAACAAAAGGAGAAACGAATGCAGCAAGACCTGCGTCTCGAACCGTGATGCTACCATTCAGGATAATCTCAGCATCACCACCCAGATCGCTAAAAGTGAAACTGCTATCACCATCCATAATATCTGCATTACTGATGCTTCCCGTAGTTGTAGCAATACCTGTAACATCTACGATTGAGTCTTTCCCAAAAAACACCCCATTAGGGTCAATAATTATTAGGTCACCATTTGATATGATTTGACCCAAAATTTGTGTCGGATCAGCATCAGGGCCAATATCGCGAACAGCCAAAAGACCGTTTAGCGTTGCTTGGTTAATAATAATCTTACCATTTTTACCAACATGCAGTTCAGCGGCTTCACCGACTGCACGAGCGCTTGTTTGGTTAATTGTGGTTTCACCCAACCCCGTATCAAGAACAGTAGCACTACCTTCTACAATCGACAGTGAATCCCAATCAGCATTATCATCGACCGCCACCGCCTGACCTGGCATAATCAATGCGCCTGCAAGGATCGCCGTTGTCGATAAAAGAAGTTTTTTTGATTTTGTATTAACTGCTTTGCTCACAGCAGTTGTAGAACGTGTTGTATTACACATTTTGGTAACGCCTCTCTACTATATGGGGTATTTTTTTACCCTGTTATATATCCCTAACTAAAACAATCCAGATTGCTTAACAGATAGCCAACTCGTGACGCAAGATTTTATGTAAATAAAATATGGGCGCTACAAATTACAGCTTAGACATTGATCTTTCATGTTTAATTCGGAACATATATGGCAGCTTTCCTTACGAAATACAACAAATTGTTAAGAAAAGATTAACGGATTATGGATAATCATACACACGTACGGGCGCTAAGCCGCAGTGACACTTTTTGTTTAGAAAAATCTAAATAAAACAACGGGCAAGCATAAAGTCTTCATTTAGTCACCATGAGGAGTTTTTAAACCGATAGTTTCGATAAAAAACGCAAAACTGCTTGAAACTACGGAAAAAAAAGATAGTATCACACTCATAGCAGCCACGCATAATCGTGGCTTTTCTATAGGAATACTACATAAATATATAAATCATTAAAGATTCAGGTACATTTGTTATGTTTAAATTTGAGGGTAGAGAAACATTAACACGCGCAAAGTTGTGCGCGCATGTTGCACTTTTTTCACTTGTTATTACGGCGGCGGCGCCATCCTTTGCACAAGTTGAGGACGCATTGGAAACTGCTGACCCATCTCGTATTGAGCAAGAATTACTGCAAACAGATGATTTGCCTGAACTGTCTAATAGCATTGAAATCACACGCCCTGACGATATAAAAGCACCTGAAAATGCGGAAAACATCACTTTTATATTAGATACACTCCAAATTGACGGTGTCGGTGTATATGAAGCAGACGATATCGATTATCTTTATCGTGACCAGTTGGGCGGCACAGTTTCACTTGCGGATATTTACGCAATCGCCAACGCCATGACCGTAAAGTACAGAAGCGATGGCTATATCCTCACTCAGGTTGTCGTACCACCGCAGAAAATCAAAGATGGCCGCGTTAAATTAAAAGTCGTTGAAGGTTTTATTGATGCCATCAATGTTGAAGGTGACCTTACAGCCAGAGAAGCAGACCTTATCAATCGCTATGCGGATAATCTTCGTACAGATAACATCCTAAATGCCAAAAGCTTAGAACGCTATTTGCTTCTTATTAACGACCTTCCGGGCCTCAAAGCGCGAAGCGTCCTTAGCCCTTCACCAACGACACCCGGCGCGTCAGACATCACAATCATTGTTGAGCGCGACAAATATGAGGGTGAAATCGGCTTTAATAACCACGGCAGCAGATATCTAGGACGATACCAAGCATCATATGTCGGTTCCCACAATTCTGTGTTTGGCCTAAATGAACGTATTGGCACACAATTTGTAATCTCAGGTGATAAAGAAAGAACTGACGAGCTACTATTCGGGTCTGTTGTCTACGAACAACCCATATCTCGCTTCGGCAGCACAATAAGATTACTCGCCAGTATCACAAACACAGAGCCTGGCAGCACGCTTGATGATTTTGATGTAAAAGGTAACTCAAAATTCTTTAGCGCATCTGTTCTGCACCCGTTTATCCGCTCCAGAACTATGAATTTCACGGGCCGCGCATCATTTGACATGCGTAACGTCGAAAGCAAAAACAATCTAGAGCCGGACAACAGACGTGACCACATCAGAGCAGCGCGCCTTGGAACAACATTTCAGTTTATGGATACCCTATTCGGCGCAGGCGTTAACGCCCTTGACCTAGAGGTGTCACAAGGCCTTGATGTATTCGGAGCAAGCGATAACGGCGATGCAAACCTTACGCGCACGAATGGAAATCCGCACTTCACAAAAGCAGAAATACAGCTACAACGCTTACAAAGACTGACCAACAATCTAAACCTGTTCATGATGACGCAAGGTCAATGGGCTTCTACAGCACTCCTTAGCTCTGAAGAATTTGGTGTCGGCGGACAGCGCATAGGCCGCGGTTACGACCCGTCTGAAATTGTCGGTGAAGATGGTGTAGCCGGTAAAGTAGAGCTTCAGTGGAATGAACCTAAACAAATTAAATATATCGACCATTATCAACTCTTTGGTTTTTACGACATTGGTCGCGTTTGGAACCAAGATGCCACAACGTCTGCCGGAAAACGCGAATCCATCGCCTCTGCCGGACTTGGCTTCCGCGCCGATATTACAGAAAAAACACAGGCCGGCTTCTCTCTGGCATTCCCGTTAACACGCCAAGTTGATGTGACAAATGATGAGGATGTGAGATACTTTTTCAACGTGACCCATAAATTTTAGTCACGGAAAAACATATTTTTGAGACAGGGAAGCACAGCGCTTCCCTGTTTTTTTATGCCTAAAGCACGGTTTCAAAATAACATTTCACAGAGCCCTGAATATTTTCCTATAGCGTGATTATAAAAAATAAAAATATACTCACCACTTATTTGTTCTATGTAAACAGTTGAGTAAGACGTTGAAACAACCTGATTTCATACTTGGAGGCGCAACCAGAAGCGGTATCGGCACGCTTACGCACATCCTGGATCATCACCCTCAGGTTTTCATTCCGCACCTGAAGGAACATCGTTTTTTCATGCAATCAGACTTCTCAACAAATAGAATATCATCCCTGCGTGAACCTTTTGCCGATGCGGTTAATATCAATAATAACGGGCCCATTGCAAAAAACCGCGTCTTACATGGCGAAAAGGAATTTGACCCTGAACGCGCGCACGAAGGATGCCCCAATGCGAAAATTGTTTTCACACTTCGTAATCCGGTAGAACGCGCATATGTGCAATTTTATCATGCTCTTTCCGATAAAAAGGAAACCGTTCGCACATTCGAACATGCCATGGAAGCAGAGCTATCCGGCCTTAGGTCACCTGACACAACGGGGCGATGCTGGATATTTAAAAACCAATACCAAACACATCTGGATCACTGGCTGTCTTTTTACCCAAAGGAAAATATCCTGGTGATGATATATGAAGAATGGACAGATCCGGTTTCCGGAAACTTCGATATTCTGGAAGAATTTCTTGGCTTGGGTCATGGCAGCCTGATGGAAAATCACGGTGACGAAACGTTCCAACCTCAACAAAAAATTGAATCTTTGCGAGAAAACTACCCGAAAAAATTTCCGGCATTATCAGAGGCCACAAAAGAACAATTAGAAGATATATTCTCAATCGACAAAACATTCATTTCAAATTTTCTGGGTCGGGACATCCCGTCTTGGCAAAGATAGTAGTGGAAACCACCCCCTGTTTTCACTAATATGTCTTCCCTGGTTGAAGAGGAAAAAACATGAAGATTTATTACTTCTCAGGAACAAAGATTCCGTCGCAAAACCCACAATCCGTTCACGCGATGAAGATGGCACAAGCGTTTAGCAAAGCAGGCCATGAGGTCACTTTGTTCGCAAAAAACAGCCTCAACGCACGCACAGAAGATGTGTTCCAGATTTACGACATTGATTTTCCGTTTCAAATGAACCTGTCATCACGCGCAGGCTTTCCCGTTATATCAAGCGCGAGACGCCTAATCAGCGCACGCAAAAATACATATCGCGGCCCTACGCCTGACTTGATATTCGGACATGACCCACTAGCCCTGCTGATGAATGCCAAAGCCGCACACTCAATTATCTTTGAAATTCACAACATCCCGACACAGCCGGTCATGAAGCTCGCAATTTCAAAACTATTGGCTCAGAATAATTTACGCGGCATCGTCGCAGTATCCGACATCCTTAAACAAGACTTGCTGCGCGCCTATCCGGAAATCGTACCAGAGCACGTTTTTGTCGCGCATGATGGCGCAGACCTGATGGACCACATAAAAAGCAACACCCAAAAACTGGACACTTTAAAGGGACGAAAAGAGTCTTTTAACGTCGGATATGCGGGCTCACTCCACCCCGGAAAAGGGCTTGCCCTCATCTCTCGGCTGGCCAAAATTCGCCCGGAATATGATTTCCACGTATTGGGCGGCACAAAAAAACAAGTGCAGCAATTTCAAATAAACAACAGACTTAGGAACATCCACATGTATGGCCACCGCGACCATGCCGAAGTTCCGTCTTATCTGAAATCTTTTGATGTATGTATTGCCCCATACCAACATCGCGCATTAATTAAAACAGGCAGAAACACATCGCGCTGGATTTCCCCAATGAAGATTTTTGAATATATGGCGGCAGAACGCCCGATTATTTGCTCAAACCTTCCTGTTATCCATGAAATTTTAAAAGATGATTATAGTGCATTCCTGCCCCCCGCATCCGATGAAGAAAAATGGGCAGAGATACTAGATGTCCTGCATGACAATCCCCATGTCAGGGCGCGTATTGCCGCAAATGCGCACCAAACTTTAATTGAAAAATATACGTGGGATAAGCGCGTCGAGGCCATCATGACATTTTGCATTTACGGCAAGAAAACACTTCATTACGCCGATGCATCTTAATGTAAAACACCGCTGCGGTCAGGCGCGCTTTTGCGCAACCTCATCAACTTTTTGCGCAAAATTCTCCCAGAACGCGGCGCGGCGCGGTACTAATGTTTCACGCGTATAATTCTTGGCCTTTTCAAAATTATTGCGCGCAGCAATCTGCCTGTTTTCTTTTTGCATGAAATGCAAAATATGGCGGGATAGCTGTTCTGCATTACCACGCTCATGGATAAATTCTGAACTCAGCAACTCTTGCGTTCCGCCTGCATCAGAACATAATGAAGGGCACCCCCTGCTCATTGCTTCCACCAATGACCTCGGCAATCCTTCATGAAAACTGGGCTGCAGATAAATATCAATATCATCAAGCCAGCCAAACACCTCTTTACCACCGGGAATAGTGCCGCAAAACTCAACCTTACCGTCTAAACCATGGTCTTTTAATAAACTCTGCCATATTGCCGGCATCCCTTGACCAAGAACCTTAAATTTAAAATCAGGAAGAGACCTATCTTCGGCGCGCTTCTTCTCCAGAATCGCCAACGCATCAATCGCCACACCCAGACCCTTTAGGCCGTTCCCAAAATTCCCGATCATGCCCAGGTTCAGCACTTCCTCACGCGCCTTAATACGGTCTAAACGGTGGTTAATTACGAACTCAGGGGGGGCAACAATCTCAACATTAGAGGCGCTCTCTTGGTAACCTTGCGTAGGATATCTTTGCTGCAAAAATTTTTCCGTGACATACATAACAGCATCAGCATGATGCACCATTTTTTGCGCATGCCTATATTTGACCGGGGCATAAATCCGATTAAACCAATCCCCCTTATAATATGTTTTATCATACGCACAGCCACACATTTCAATAGCATACGGCTTAGCCAGTTTACGTGCGGCCTTTGCCGCCATCATACCAAATTCAACTGGCCCGCGAATAACCACCGCATCGGCGCGCTCCACTTGCTCTTCAATGCGTTTATACATGCGCGTATATTTAGTAAAACGCTTTACGGGGGAGTCGATATCAGGCAGCAATATATGATCCACATTCTGACCCGACGATACCGCCAAGACACCCGTTTCATCCGGGCGAAGTTTTTTCTTACGCCCGATAACCGTTACACTCTCAAAGTAGGGTAGGAATCGACGCTCCCACAATTCATACGGGAATGCGCCATAGCTATACACCGTACCGTCTCGCCTGCTTGAATAAAACGTATCATGGCAGAACAGTATGTGCATTGTGACTACACCTCCAACAAAACCATAATAATGGCGAGCAAATTACCAAAGGCAAAAATACCGTAGGAAATCTTCAGCCAAATAAATTTCGGTATAAGGGAATAGCGTGAGATATCATATAAATCATAAACAACGGTGCGACCAAGAAGCTTGCCATCATTATAAACAGGCATAAAGCGCTCCATGAACTCATCTTTATCCAGATGGCCGATATCATTAAAATGAAGCAAGTTAATATCTCTGTGCCCCGATTTTCTGTATCTGCGCTTTGGGTAAATACACATCATAGCGGCCAGAATACTTAAGACCGAGGTCACAATCGAAACCATTGCAGCGGTTCGCACCATTTCGTGCTCAACCTCATTGATACAAACCGGAATAAGGATAGAGTTCAAAAAGATAAGCACTTGCGCCTTTTGATCAGCAAGGCGCATAATCACCATCATCTTGTTCATCGTGGCAGACGTAATCTGACCACGAAGCAAGGCTTCCCATTTCTGTTGCGGATTTAAAGTAACCGGAGCGACTTCTTCTGACATTTTTTATAACCACCCGTGTATTTATTATGCACACTTCGGCTGCACTTTAATCAGATTCTGCTGCAATGCAAAGAAAAATCTGTTTTAAGCTGTTATTACTGTAAAAAGCACGGGGCAAAATAACAGATATTGAAGGCGTTTATTTATCCGAAATGCCGGATCCTTGATCTTCCTCAACTTGCTCTTCTTCACCGGCTGCTGGCAAAATATCTTGCATATCCTTGGCCATTTCATCCATCGCAATATCCGAAGATTCCGTTGCAGGCGCAGTATAATCTGCCATGCCTGCAGGGGTTTGGTTATAAAACATTTCGCCGAACTCGTTTGCTGAGGCCACTTGCGCCATACACACAAACATCGCAATCATATAAATTGTAACAAAACGCATCATCATTCCCCTATTAAGACAGCTTTTGCAGCGCATCTTTTTTCATTATGCCGACTTTTTAACACAGACCAAATAATTATGTCAAATAAACGCGCCTTACCGAGCATTCTGCACTCTTTAGACTTGATATATTAATATATAACGATAACTTATGATACGTGCAATTCGGATGATATAACGGTTAAAGAAATGAACGCGCTTTTGAAAAAACACATTACCTGTCAAAGTGATACACCCGACAACGACAATGATGGCGGCGCATCAGAGCCCGATCACGGCTTGGTTTTGAAAACCCGGCCAAAAACACAAAAACCATCTATGTATAAAGTCTTGCTGCTGAATGATGACTACACCCCTATGGAGTTTGTCGTGCATGTCCTGGAGAGCATTTTCAAAAAAAACCGTCAGGAAGCGACCGATATCATGCTTCACGTGCACAGACGTGGTGTTGGCGTATGCGGCATTTTCACTTATGAGGTTGCCGAAACCAAAGTCGCACAAGTCATGGATTATGCGCGCGCCAATGAACAGCCGCTTCAATGCACTATGGAAAAAGAATAGTCGCACCCTCCCCTCTCAATTAAAAACAAAAACTTACACATCGCACCTGTGTGCGGTGCAAAATTTTGTTGACTCCATTGCGACATATGCGATATGCATAATTTGCAATACAGATATATAAAAAAAACATAATAAAGAACGGTGGAGGACGTCTTGGAAACGGGATTCTTATTAAACACATTTTTCTTGCTGATATGCGGTGCCATGGTGATGTTTATGGCTGCCGGATTTGCCATGCTCGAAGCGGGAATGGTACGAAGCAAGTCAGTCGCAGTCATTTTGGTTAAGAACGTAGCGCTTTACGCCATCGCAGGCCTAATGTTCTATGTCATTGGCTATAATTTAATGTTCACCGATGTGGATGGCGGCTTCTTCGGAACGCCTATGACATTTTTCGGCGATGACACAGCCGCCTTAAACGGGGATTATAGCGCGGGATACGCATCATATTCTTTCTGGTTCTTTCAGATGGTTTTTGTCGCAACGGCTGCCTCTATTGTTTCAGGAACATTGGCAGAGCGTATCAAACTATGGCCGTTTCTGATTTTTGTCGCCATTCTAACAGGTATTCTCTACCCAATCGCAGGCAGCTGGGTCTGGGGCGGTGGCTGGCTCTCAGAAATGGGTTTCAGTGACTTCGCAGGATCAACAGTTGTCCACTCAGTCGGTGGATGGGCTGCCCTGACAGGCGCGATCATACTGGGTGCACGTAAGGGCCGCTTTAACGACGGCAGACCCCGCGCAATAGCTGGTAGCTCCCTTCCTCAGGTCACAATCGGTACGTTCATTTTGTGGTTTGGCTGGTTCGGGTTTAACGGCGGTTCTCAGTTGTCCATTGCAACAACAGAAGATGCATTGGCCGTTGCAAAGATTTTCGCAAACACAAATGTCGCAGCCGCAGCAGGTGTTGTGACAGCATTGCTCATCAGCCAGTTCAAAACAGGCCGTATTGATGTGCCTATGGTATTAAACGGCGCGCTTGCAGGTCTTGTGGCGATAACAGCAGGCCCACTCCTTCCAAGCTTGGGATTGGCAGCAGTTATTGGCGCGGCCGGTGCGGTTGTCATGACATTGGCAACAGCATTGCTTGAAAAACTTAAAATTGATGATGTGGTTGGCGCAATTCCTGTGCACTTGGCCGCAGGTATCTGGGGAACAATCGCCGTTGTACTCTCTGATCCCGAAGCATCATTAATCACGCAAATTATCGGTATTCTATCTGTCGGTCTGTTTGTATCTGTATCCAGCATAATCATCTGGGCAGTCATGAAACAGAGCATTGGCATTAGACTACATCTTTCCAAAGAAGAAATCGGCGGTGACTGGTCTGAGCTCGGTGTACGAGCGTACAACCTGGACTTCGGTGATTACTCTACAGAACCAATTGCTGCTGAGTAACTGACTAAATCAAGTTGTTCAACCTTGTTTTGGAAAGAGGAGTTAAGAGCGTGCATCGGCGCTCTTAACTTTTTTTCAAGGCATAGCATGGTAAATAAGACTGTGATAGAATAGTTCATGTTCTTACGCATTTAACACGATCTTATTAGGGTACCCATGCTTTCACGTAATCTAGAACAGACTTTGCACCGCGCATTAGCCATAGCCAATGAAAAACATCACGAATACGCAACATTGGAGCACCTTCTGCTGGCGCTTGCCAGTGACCAAGATGCAATGGCTGTATTACGATCCTGCGGAATAGATCTGGACGATCTGTCTTCTGCACTGCTTCATTACATTGAAAATGATCTCAGCAGCCTTATTAATATGGAGATCGACGAATCTAAGCCGACCAACGCCTTTCAGCGGGTTTTGCAACGCGCTGCCATTCATGTTCAATCCTCAGGCCGCGAAGAAGTCACGGGCGCCAATGTATTGGTTGCCTTATTCTCAGAACGCGAAAGCCACGCCGTCTATACATTACAAGAACGCGATATGACGCGTTTTGATGCGGTGAATTACATTTCTCACGGCATTGCAAAAGTACCGTCACAAAATGACCCATCTAAAACCCCGCAAGGCGTTGAAGATGAAAAAGAAGTGAAAGCAGGTAAAGAAGCTCTGGATGCTTACTGCACTGACCTTAACAAAAAAGCCGCCGAAGGAAATATCGACCCACTT
This sequence comes from Alcanivorax sp., assembly GCA_051967755.1. Taxonomy (GTDB): domain Bacteria; phylum Pseudomonadota; class Alphaproteobacteria; order Micavibrionales; family Micavibrionaceae; genus UBA1672. Next base: position 486,126 of record JBQDYD010000001.1, on the reverse strand, counting down.
ATCGGCCGCGAACAGGAAGTAGAGCGCACAATCCAAATCTTGTGCCGTCGCTCTAAAAACAACCCGCTTTATGTTGGTGACCCGGGTGTCGGTAAAACCGCCATTGCCGAAGGGCTTGCCAAGCGCATTAATGATAAAGAAGTCCCAGAAGTTCTGCATGATGCTGTTATTTATGCATTGGATATGGGCGCATTGCTTGCCGGTACGCGCTATCGCGGTGACTTTGAAGAGCGCCTGAAAGCCGTGTTATCTGAATTAGAAAATACACCCGAATCGGTTTTATTCATTGATGAGATACACACAATCATCGGCGCAGGTGCAACCAGTGGCGGTGCCATGGATGCCTCCAACCTTCTGAAACCTGCCCTTTCCAACGGCACACTTCGCTGTATTGGCTCAACCACCTATAAAGAATATCGCAATCATTTTGAAAAAGACCGCGCCCTTGTCCGTCGTTTCCAAAAAATTGACGTGCCAGAGCCAAGCGTTGAGGATGCAATTAAAATATTAGAGGGGCTTCAGCCTTATTACGAAAAGCACCATAACGTTAAATATACAAAGAGCGCGCTGAAATCCGCGGTTGAGCTATCCGCAAAATATATCGGAGAGCGCAAACTTCCCGATAAAGCCATCGACATTATTGATGAGGTTGGCGCAGCGCAAATGCTTGTGCCCGAAGACCAGCGCAAGAAAACAATCGGCCATAAAGACATTGAAGGTGTGATTGCCGCGATTGCACGCATTCCGTCGACGACAATGAATAAGAATGACCGCGAGGCTTTACAAAATCTTGAGCGCGACCTGAAAACATTGGTCTATGATCAGGACACCGCCATCGACATGCTGTGCGATTCCGTGAAAATGGCGCGCGCAGGCCTGCGTGACGCAGAAAAACCCATCGGTAGCTATCTTTTTGCCGGTCCGACAGGTGTCGGTAAAACCGAAATCGCAAGACAGCTATCCAAATCAATGGGCGTGGAGCTTCTAAGATTCGATATGTCTGAATATATGGAACGTCACTCTGTTTCCCGCCTTATCGGCACACCGCCAGGCTATGTCGGGTTTGAACAAGGCGGTTTGATGACAGATAAAGTTGACCAGCACCCGCACTGCATTCTTTTATTGGATGAAATTGAAAAAGCACATCCTGATTTGTTCAACATCCTGTTACAGGTGATGGATTACGGGAAGTTAACTGACAATAACGGAAAAACAATAGATTTCAGGAATGTTATCCTTATCATGACCACCAATGCGGGCGCATCTGATATGGCAAAAACGCCAATCGGCTTTGGCCGCGAAGTCGGGCATATGGATTACGCAGATAACGAAGCGATCACCCGTACATTCACACCCGAATTTCGTAACAGATTGGATGCGATTGTACCGTTCAGCAACCTGAAACCAGAAACAGTTGAACGCGTTGTCGATAAGTTCGTCATTCAGCTTGAGGCGCAACTCTCCGATAAGAACGTCACAATTGAGCTTAGCGAAAAAGCCAGAAAGCATCTGGCCGAAGCCGGATACGATGTCACGATGGGTGCGCGTCCGCTTGGTCGTATCATTCAGGAAAAGATCAAACGCCCGCTTGCGGAAGAAATTCTATTTGGAAAGTTAGAAAAAGGTGGCGCTGTGGCAATCGATTTTGACGGCAAGGAACTGAGCTTTACATACGAAGCGGATAACCCAAAAAAACGCCGTAAAAAAGATCAAGAAAGGCAAAACGCCAAATAAACTAGCGTGCCAAAAGCACCTGATAAAAGAAATAAGCATCCGCGCCGGCTGTGCCGCCGCTGGTTGCTTGTGTACAGCCCGCGTGTTGACCGTCATATGACGCGCCGTCAATATCCTGATCTAGCGTTCCGTATATACCTGCGAACTTATTATCCATACGAGTCGGCCCGTTATCTTGCTGCGGGATAAGGTCAATCGCACCATCTAAGCCCAATTTTTGATTGATGCTGAGGCAAATCTCTCTATCAAGATAAGGAACAAATGCAATCAAATCGATGCAGGACGTTCCGGTCACACATGTGCCATTATCAGGAACAGACGTACCAACCCCTAACACGGCATTCTCACCCGAAAAAAACCACTCCCCGTAATGGTTATTACTGCTTTTTGAGGCATCTAGCCACGCCGCAGGCACACTCAAATAACTAATGCCGCCCCCGTCAGGGTGAAATAGCTTACATAAATCCGATGCATCAGGGGAATGTTCATACCCAGTAAGGGCAAAGGACTCAAAACTAATATCCGTATCTGCACAATCATTTGAAATACGCATATACTGCACGGCGTCCTTCATTATTCTGGCCTGATTTAAAATATCATATGCATTCATAGAGGCCTGCTCTTTGCCGGCACTTCGCTCACCACCACGTAACATGTTGGAAACGGTCACACTCAGCGCGGCAAAAAGGACTATTGCCACCAAAATGATAAAAAGAATGCTACCGTGTTCAGATTTTGAAACCATAAGTTTTTAAACTTTAGCATAGAATTTATTAACCCTGCTAATCTATCATAAGAGCAACAGAATGAGCGGATTTTCCCCATGGGCAATACAAATAATACAATTAATATTCTGATTGCGGAAGATAATGTCATCAGCCGTGAGCTTATGGCGAGCATCTTAAAAACGCACGGCTTTGGAATTATCCCTGCCTCAGACGGAGACGAAGCAATTAAAGCCATACAAGAGCAACATGCCGACTTGGCTTTAGTAGATTTAAATATGGAGCCAAAAGGCGGTTTTGAATTTATAAAGCATCTGATGGCCAATGCCATTGACTTGCCCGTTATCATTATCACTGCGGATGATTCAAGCGATATTCTGACGCGGGCAAATGATTTGGGCGTCACGCGCGTCTTGCAAAAACCGGTGGAACCCGACAGGTTGGTCGGCATTACAAAGAATGTCTTAAAAAGATATGGTCATAACCTAAGCTTCATTTCACCCCAAGTTTATCAAACGCATTACAATCCGGAACAACTGATGCAAAGAGCCGTCGATCTGGCAGAACGCAACGCACAAAGCAAAAAAGGCGGCCCGTTTGGCGCAATCGTTTCAGACAATAACGGCGCAGTATTAGGTGAAGGCGTCAATGGTATGGCATCACGCATTGACCCAACGGCGCATGCAGAAATCATGGCTATTCGTCAGGCCGCCGAAAAACTTGGGAAAGCAGACCTATCAGAATGCATTTTATATTGCTCAAGTGAACCCACCATGATGGGGCAGGCCCTCATTGAAAGCGTCGGCATACAGCAAGTTTATTACGGGCTAACTCATGACGAAATTAATGAAGTCAAACCTGAACTCAACACGCAAAAACAAAAAGCTCAATACACTCAAATCGGCCATGATCATGCCGAAACAATGTTAAAACGATGGAAGAAAAGCAGGGATTCAGTCTAAATCAACGCTTATTTACGCTCCTTTTCAACTAGAACATCGCATCTTTTTCCGATCAATGCTTTCGCCTCAGTTAATGAAATACCCTGTATTTTCTCTAACTGACGTGCGGCCTTATCTGTGTCGCGCTCCTGCGTGAGTACGGGGGCTAAGTCATCCCAAACACTCACAGGGACAGTATCATATAATGTCTCAACGCGCTTTTTCTGGTACTTACGAGACGCCACTTGCTTTTCCATATATGGCTTTAAATCATCGCGGCCGCAGGGCACGACCTCAAACCATGCACCATCATAAAACGCAACATGCACATTAAATTGATAGGTAGAGGTTGTAATACCACAAACGCCGCTCTCCGGTGCTTCGGTCACTATTTCTGAGCGAAGCGCATAGTTAGGCTCTATGGAGACAAAAGCACGGTCACGATAGTTAAACGCAACGTCTTTTCTTAACTCATCAAGCTCTATCGTCTCAATAGCAATCTGTCCGGTATCCAAACGTTCAAACTGATCTGCATCTTCCATAAAATCCATCGTAATATATTCTCTATATGCCTCAGACATACAGGAACGCACCTCAGGATGAATCATTTGCCAATATAACTCCGGATCACGTTCTTTCGCGGCCTTTTTATAATCCTCAATAAAAACGCTCTGTTCCGTGGTTAAATTAGGAATCTCTGCCTTTGCAGAAACAGGAAAGAGAAGAATAAAAGTTAAGAGTAATTTTTTCATATATTATTCTATCTCGAAAATCGCATCGATTTCAACGGCAACACCCAATGGCAGTGACGGCGCACCAACCGCAAAGCGCGCATGCTTACCTGCATCGCCCATAACATCTGCAATCAGATTAGATGCGCCGTTGATAACAACGGGATGATCTGTAAAATCAGGCGTACAATTTACAAAGCCGCCAAGCTTCACACAACGTTTTACGCGCGACCAATCCCCATCAACCGCATCATTCACCTGTGCCAAAATGTTAAGCGCACACGCCTGCGCAGCGGCAACACCGTCTTCAACGCCTAACGAATCGCCGACACGCCCTAAATGCATTTTCTCACCATTCAGGAACGGAATTTGACCGGCCACATAAACCGTGTTACCTGAGACCACATACGGAACATAATTTGCCGCAGGTGCAGCCACCTGAGGAAGAGATAAACCTAATTCTTGAAGTTTTGCGCTTAATGTCATTGTTTTTTTGCCTTTCCGTTTGTATAAAGCTCTGCCATAATCGGGTGCAAATGTAAATCCGAGATAGTGAAATTTAAAAGGATCAACGAACCAATGGGAATATTCAGTTTTTTAGGCGTACTCTCTCCGGCGCACATATCGCTTTTTACGCTTACATCCCGAAAACAGAAAATCGGCACGGATCAACTCGGCAATACATATTACGAGGCGGCGCCCAAAAAAGGATATCACAGGCCGCGCCGTTGGGTTATTTATAACGGCGCCCCCGAAGCCAGCAAAGTACCGCCGGAATGGCATGGATGGCTGCACCATCAAACAAATGTTGTGCCGTCTGAAAATGAGGAAACGTACCGCCGTCCGTGGCAACAGCCATATCAGCCTAATATGACCGGTACAAACAAAGCATATCGCCCACCCGGTCACATTTTATCCGGTGGGCAACGAGAAAAAGCGACCGGAGATTACGAAGCGTGGACACCATCCGATTAATATTCGTCGCATGAACATATATAAACTATAGATAAGTATAGATCACAAAAGGTATTCGCTTTACCGCTTATGCCTCACATGGTAACCCTTTTAAGGGTAGTGATAAAATTGAAAGTATAGAAATGAAACGCAGTATTGCAGAAACAATTCTAGGGGCGATCGTCCTAATCATTGCAGGTCTTTTCCTGACATACAGCATTAAAACCGCAGATATTGCAGATACAACCGGCTATAACATTACCGCGGACTTTTCCAGTGTTGGCGGCCTGAAAGCGGGCGACACCATCCAAATTAGCGGTGTCAAAGTCGGCACGGTTGCCGCTGTTGAGCTTCTTCCCGAAACATATCTTGCGCGCGTGCACATGAGCATCCGCAACGGGTACGCACTGCCCACTGATACTGCGGCCCTGATTAGCAGCGAAAGCTTACTTGGCGGACAGTATCTTGCACTTGAACCGGGCGCAGATGATGAGATCATAGAGCCGGGCGGATATGTACAATACACGCAAGCCCCTCAAAATCTGGAGCAGCTTCTTGGTCAATTTATTTTCAGTATGCAAAATGACAAAGAAGAAGAGTAATTCCAAAATACTCGGATTTGTAACTGCTCTGTTCCTTGCAACAGCTCTTTGCCCTACCCTGTCTTTTTCCAGAGAGATGACCGAATTTCCGCGGGTAAAACTGCAGTCATTAGATAAGGGCACGGCGCGCACCATTACATTTGACGCCAAAGTAGGCAGCACCATTCGCTTTGGCCCGCTCTATATTCGTGTACAAAGTTGCCAAAAATCATCCCCCATAGACCAACCCGAATCCGCGGCATTCCTTCAAATATGGGAAGTTGACACAAACAAAGAGCCACAATGGGTCTTTAGCGGTTGGATGTTTGCATCCTCCCCCGGCCTGTCACCCATGGATCACGCAATATATGATGTATGGGTTCTTGATTGCCTTGATTACGATGAGGACAAGAAAGATGTGGAGGCCTCTGCCGAAGATATTCAGGAAGAGCAAAAAACCGACCTGAACGAAGAAGAAAAACCTGACGAGCCGGAAAACCAAAGTAATACTAGTGAGCAGGATCTCTTAGAAGATTAGTCGCGCCGATCCAAATAACTGCGCACTAAATTATATTCAGATACATCCGTAAATGTAAATTCACAGCTTTTTTTCAAAACCGGCTCAAGGCGCTTCATATATTCCTTATGCGACAGCTCATAAACGCCAAATTGCTCCAGATGCGGGTTTGTGAATTGCGTATCCAGAATTTCATATCCCGCATGATGCAGGCGCGCAGCTAAATGCACAAGCGCAACCTTACTGGTGTCTGTACGGCGTGAAAACATGCTCTCCCCAAAAAACGCGCCGCCTATGGCCACACCATATAAACCGCCCACCAACGCACCTTCTTGCCAACATTCAATTGAATGTACATAGCCAAGCTCATGCAAAGCGCAATAGGCATCTATGATTTCAGGGTTAATCCATGTTTCAACGCGCTCATTCGTTTCTTCCGCGCAGAGCTCTATCACTGTTTTAAAATCAGTATTAATGCGTATGTCATACGGCACGCCTTTTATCTTCATCTGGCGTACAGTCTTTTTTAAACGTTTGGGGATATGCATATCCGAAATGGATAACTGCCCGCGCAATTCCGGACACACCCAATGCACATAATCACTATGTGCACCGTCTGCCATCGGGAATAATCCTTGGGAATATGCGGCCAACAGAATTTCAGGCGTCAGGACAATTTGCATACGATTAAGTATGAAGGAGATAAATGTAAATTTCTACTACATTCCAAACGGGTAGTTTTCGTCCAGCAAGTCTGTCGAATCGCGCATAGGCTTTAATGCCTTTGCATAAGCGGCCAAAACATCCAATGAATAATGCGCACGCTTTTTGATATATTGATCAACCTCATCGCCCTTTTCAAGGTCATGATCATTCATAACATTTTCTGCTGATGTGACGATTAAGTGATCAGGAATATACACCATACGCGTATTTTTATACCCACTAATACGTAGCTCAGCGATTGGATATGTACCACCGCGGCTGCCCGACACACCAACAAGCAAAGTCGGCTTATGCGCTGCATGAGCAGAAGACACATATATAAGGAAATTCTTCAATCCACCGGGAACCATGCCGCCCCACTCAGGCGCAACAATTACAATTGCATCTGCCTGCGTGATCTTATCAAGAACAGGCGCCATACGCTTCGCAAGGTCAGACTCTGCATCCCATGCGCTTTGATCCCATAGCGGGTAAGGATTACCGCTCAGACTAATCACTTCCGCTTCATCATCAGCGGATCTTGATTTAATGGCATCAGCCAGCCAATTTGAAATTTTAAAAGACTGTGCAACGCCTTCATCGCGGTGAGATCCCGAGATAATCACATACTTCATGACTGTTCTTTCTCTTCTTGAATTTCCGCCAGCTTTTTCTCCAGCCAGTGAATCGTATAACCACCTGAAATAAACTCAGGCTGTTTTAAAATCCATTCATGTAATGGCAAGGTGGTCTTAACCCCTTCAATCACTGTTTCACGAATCGCACGTAAAAGGCGGTTAATACATTCCTCACGATTACGTCCGTGCACAATCAGCTTACCGATCATCGAGTCATAATATGGCGGAATTGAATAGCCACCGTAAATGGCACTGTCAAAACGAACACCCAAACCTCCGGGCGCATGAAACTGCGTTATCTTTCCAGGTGATGGTACAAATGTTTCCGGATCTTCTGCGTTAATACGAATTTCAATCGCATGTCCGCGGAAACGGAACCCATGCTTACGCACAGTCAATTTTTCCCCCGCGGCAACGCGGATTTGCTCTGCAATCAGGTCAATGCCTGTAATCATTTCCGTTACAGGATGTTCCACCTGAATACGCGTATTCATTTCCATGAAATAAAAATTACCGTCTTCATACAAAAACTCAATCGTTCCCGCACCGACATATCCCAAACCTCTGACAGTATCTGCAGCAAGCGTACCAATGTGTTCGCGCTCTTCCTCACTCAAAATCGGTGATGGTCCTTCTTCTACCAACTTTTGGTGACGACGCTGGATCGAACAATCACGCTCTCCCAAATGAATGGCATTACCATGCTTATCACCGAACACCTGAATTTCAATATGACGAGGCTTCTCAAGATATTTCTCGATATATACCGTATCATCTCCGAAATTGGCCTTCGCTTCGCTTCGCGCTGTATTAAAGGCTTCTGTAAACTCTTCTGCCGCGCGGACAACCTGCATCCCTTTACCACCACCACCACTGGCGGCTTTAATCAATACAGGAAAGCCCATATCCTTGGAAATCTGCAAACCTTCTTCGGCGCTATCCACACCGCCCTCAGAACCGGGCACAACAGGAAGGCCAAGCGCCTGAACAGTTTGCTTTGCCGTTACCTTATCACCCATTCTATCAATCAAATCTGCAGACGGACCGATAAAGGTGAAATTATGCTCCTCCACCATACGGGCGAACTGCGCATTCTCTGACAAAAACCCGTAACCGGGGTGAATAGCGCTCGCACCTGTCAAAGCAGCAGCCGAAAGAATAGAAGGTATATTGAGATAACTATCTTTCCCTGCAGGCGGGCCGATACACACTGATTCGTCAGCTAAACGAACAGGCATAGAGCTTGCATCAGCAGTAGAGTGAACAACAACCGTTTGAATCCCCATTTCACGACATGCGCGAATAATACGAAGGGCGATTTCACCTCGGTTAGCAATCAGAACTTTCTTAAACATGGGCACCTTACAAACGGGTTATTCAATAACCACTAAAACATCGCCAAATTCGACCGGCTCACCATTTTCAACAAGAACTTGTGTCACTGTTCCTGATACTTCGGCCTTAATCGGATTCATAACCTTCATCGCCTCGATAATCAAAAGCGTATCACCGGCATTTACATTTGTACCCTTTTTAACAAATGGGGGCTCACCAGGTTCGGACTGTAAATATGCCGTTCCAACCATTGGTGACTTTACTGCGCCCGGATGCGATGACGGTACACTCGCAGGGGCATCCATACTTGCCTGTTGAGGCACAGCAGGATCAGACTGCATCGTCACAGCAGGGGCAGGACCACCCGCAATGACAGTGTTGCCCTTACTCACTCTGATAACTTTATCACCATCGGCCACCTCAACTTCGGTAAGGCCGGTTTCATTTAAAAGATCAGCAAGTTCTCTGATCGCTTCGGAATCTATTTTCATCAAAAATCTTATTGTTGTTTTTCAGTATTTTTAGCCAAACATTTGAATACAAAAGTTATGGACTAATGTCAAAGGCTTGAGTCGGTTTTACGATAAAACGTCCCTAAGTTTCTCAAGTGCTTGAATATACCCTAACGCGCCTTGACCTGCAATGACTGCGCTCGCAACGGGCTCAATATATGAAAAATGGCGGAATTCCTCACGTTCTTTCGGGTTAGAAAGATGAACCTCAATAATCGGGCATGATAATAGCTTCAGCGCATCATGAATTGCGACAGATGTATGGGTATAAGCCGCCGCATTAATAATGACACCACCGTAATTATCTACGGCGCCTTGTATCCAATCAACCAACTCGCCCTCATGGTTAGACTGACGGAAATCGATAGACCACCCCATTTTATTGGCTTGTTCTACACATAGCGTTTCGATATCCGAAAGCGTCTGATCGCCATATATTTCAGGCTCTCGCATGCCAAGCATGTTCAAATTCGGTCCGTTAAGTATTAATATTCTTTGCATGATTTTTTCTTTTCGGCGCGGCTGAAAAATCCCCTAACGCACCTTTTCAAATTCCCTAAGAACATCATCTACAGTCGTGTCAGGCGTGGGCTTAAAGAAGTTTCTTTTTCCGATCAATAGCGTCGGCGTTCTGTTTATACCCCAGTCTTGAAAAAACTGAATATTCTCTTCTGCATGTTGATTAACATCCGCAGTATTCATATCACGACTTAATTGTTTTGTATCAATGCCGGCTGATTCTGCCGCGCGATACAGGCCGGTCATATCGTTCACAGGCCAATTTTCGTATATTGCATCATGCATTTCGATAAATTTACCCTGCTCACCTGCCGCGTAGGCTGCGGTTATCAGGGTCTTGCCCCAATCACCGTCCCCCCACGTAACAGAACGAGATATATATCGAACACGCCCATCACGTGCGAGCGCCTCTTTTAAAACAGGATGAAATTGACGACAAATTTCACATTTGTAGTTATTGAAATCCATCACCACAATATCCGCGCCAGGCGAGGTTTGGGTATATTTTGCAGGAACATCATATGCTCTTGCGATTTGCTCATTCACATTTTTTGTATGCGCATAGAGCAAATAAGAAACAGCCACAACCAGCAGGACGATAAGAATTTTATTAATCCGTTTCATAGGGCTATTTCTTCATTTTTAGTGAATAAGTGTAATATCGACTTATGATCTACTGTCCTTAACAGCATTACGTAAAGCTTCCAAACCTACATAACCGGGATATAGTTGCGCACCGACCACGAAACCCGGCGTACCACGGATACCAAGCGCCTGAGCAATTTGCTTCGTCTTGGTAATGGTTGTTTGAACCTCTGCGCTCTTCATATCTGCCTTCAACTTCTCCATGTCCAGACCAAGATCTTCAGCAAGCTTTAAAAACGCTGATTCACTTTGACTTCCACGGTAATCCATCAACGCCGTATGCATTTCAAAATACTTACCTTGCTTGTGCGCAGCCAGCGCAATTTCAGACATTTTTTGTGAAGACGGGCTCAAGATAGGCATATCCATGAAGACAACCCTTAGATTGCTGTCTTCATCAACCAGTTTTTGAACATCTTCGAATGCCTTTTTACAATAACCACAGTTGAAATCAAAAAACTCAACAACAGTTACGTCACCATCAGGGTTACCTGCCATAGGCAATGTTTTGTCAGCAAAAAATTCTTGATATTCCTTCAAGTTATCTTGCGCACTTTGCATCATTTTGCGCTCTTGATCTTCCTGATATTGCTTTACAGATTGTAAGATCAGATCCGGATTTTCAGAAATATATTTCTTAACAAGGGTTTCGATTTCCGCTTGCTGCTCAGGTGTAAAAGCACTTTCTGCATGTGCAGAGCTTATCGGAGCCGCCATAAGCAACGCACCTGCAGTTGCTGCCAAACCCAGAATTTTTATGTCTTTCAATGTTTTAATCAAGTTTATACTCCTCGCTATAAAATGCTGTTAGTTTAATATTCGTTCAGTATTGTAAAAAAGTCACCCATTTTTCATGGTTTTTATAAAAGAAATAATATCATTGGCCTGAATCCAAATGGCAGAGCCCTCTTCTTCGCTGGCCAGAACCGCCTGAGCATGTTGTGTAGCATAGGAAAAACGCCTTTGCAAAACAGCTTCTTCTGCAAGATGGATTTTTGCCCTGTTTTCTTGCCCCATGCGTCCATAAGCCGTGGCTAAGAGCCTGTGTATACGCGAAGATCTTGGCTCATCACGCAGGGCACGCTGCAAGGATTCGATCGCCTCCTCAAACACTGCCGTATCATCTGCTTTATTTGATTCAATTAATGCATGCGCAAGCGCAATACCTATTAACGGCGCATCAGGCAACAATGATGTCGCCTGCCTATAATAAGGCAACGCCTCTTCTACGCGCCCGAAATCCACCAACATTTGCCCCTTAAGCTCGAGAAAATAGGGGTTATTTGGCTCCAGACGGATAAGAGCATTGATACGATCTATCGCTTCTGTGACGCTGCTATTGCGATAGGCGGCAATTGCACGCGCATATTCAGCCGCAATCGATTTATCTTTATCATCATACACCCATGGAATTTGTCGCGGTGTAATAAAGCCAACCAATTTGGCCGTCATCCGTGCATGCTGCTCCTTCCATTTCTCAGGAAACGGCTTATCTTTAGCCGGAGCATTTGCAATACGCCTTTCCAATGCCTCAATTCTGTTATCAACCAAAGGGTGGGTTCTGACATATTCACTTTGCTGGTTTTCGGGAATATAGCTTTGAGATTTAAGCTTCGCCATAAAGGTCGCAAGCCCTGTCGGATTCATTTTTGCCTTTTCAAAAAATGTCAAAGCGGCTTGATCCGCACTCGATTCCTGAACCCTGCTATGCGCCAAAAATTTTCTTTGAGCAATTGACGTGCCCCCCATGGATATTGCCGGCACGGCCGCGCTATCGCCGCTTACTATCGCCGCGCCGACACCTAAAATTGTGCCGATAATACTTTCATATGACGCCCTTTCCAGTGCATCACGCGTTCGTATCAAATGCCCGCCGGTAATATGCCCCGTTTCATGCGCCAGCACCCCTATTAATTCGCCGGGATTATCGGTTTTACTGATCAGCCCCGTATAGAGGAAAATATTTGGCCCGCCTGCAACAAATGCATTCATCACGTCACTTTGAACAAGAATTATATTCACGGCCTTCGGGTTTAGATTAGCGGCCTTAAAAATCGGCGAGGCCCACTCTTTTAATGTTCGCTCAATCTCCGTATCCCTAACAAGACTGGGAGAGGATCTTTGCGCATGCGCAATGGCAGGAAAGCTCGCTATATAAAGGGCAAGAGCTACAAAAACTATTTTTAATCTATTTTTAAAATACCGCATGTCATAAACTAATTCGTATGGAAGACCTGATTTATTACTGGATAGATATAATTTGGATACCGATCTTATATTTTGGTGTCCATAAAAAGCACAGATGGTGGGCATTAGGGTTCGTCATTAGCTCTATGATCCTAATCCGTCTACAGGGTGAAATCATGACCTATATCGGATATGAGTATGGCATTATCAACTATCTGCAATCAAAAGTCCACACAAGGCTGCTTGCCGTATCAGGCTTGTTTTACATACTATACTTGCTAATGGCTCATTTTTCCGCCAAAACACAAGGCGTTGTATTCATGGCAGCCAGCCTTTCATTTTTCTTCATGATCTTTGTGGTAGGCTCAATTGTGATGGTGCTTTAAAAAAAGAAGATATAAATATGTCGCGTAATAAACCGAAAACCAAAGTAAAAACCGCAAAAGGACGTAAAAACTCCTCGACGCGCTGGCTCAAAAGACAGCTTAACGACCCATATATTCTGGAGGCAGAAAAGCATGGATATCGCGGACGCGCGGCTTTTAAGCTCAAAGAAATTGATGAAAAACATAATTTCTTGAAACCGGGTGCGGTCATTATTGATCTTGGCGCAGCGCCGGGCGGTTGGTGTCAAATCGCTACAGAAAAGGGCTGCAAGGTTATTGCGATTGACCTGTTGCCGATGGATGAAATGCCCGACGTCACGGCCTTTGAAATGGATTTCATGGATGATGACGCACCTGAAAAGCTTCAGGATGAACTGAACAAACTCTCAAACTCAGGAAAAGCCGATATCGTAATGAGTGATATGGCCCCCAACACCACAGGCCACAAACAAACGGATCACTTGCGCATAATGGCGGTGGTCGAGGCGGCATTTTACTTTGCACAAGATGTCCTAAAAGAAGACGGCGTCTTTGTTGCCAAAGTTTTTCAAGGCGGCGCACAAGATCAGCTCCTTAAGGAAATGAAAAAATCATTTAAAGTCGTAAAGCACGTTAAACCACCGGCAAGTCGCAAAGAAAGTTCTGAACAGTTCGTGCTCGCGACAGGGTTTAAGGGAAATCCTTAGTCACGGAAAGTCAGACTGCCGCAATCCTCTGGCGGCAGAATCATGGACGCATAATCTGTTTTTCTTTCCGGTTGCTCTGCATCATGTAGATTCTGCAGCCCCTCCTCAAACATTTCGGCCGTATCCGCCTTAGCCACAAAACCAAGACGAACAACATCCTTTTCCTCCCCGCGAATCTTGGTTACAGCGACATCAGCAAAAGGCTCTACCTCAATCTTGCCACCACTCGCGTTGGAAACATAATTTGCAAATGCTTTAAAAACATCGCGCGAGGCCAATGCACCCTCAAGCCCTTGCATATCAGGATTATCCTGAGAAACAAAATCAGAAACATAACCCGCGTCAATTTCGGAGCCCGGCCACCAATACATACGCTCCGCCCCGCGTGTGGCGCTACCATCTGCACGCATACCGTTTGACGCGATAAAAGCGCTAGGGCCGATTGACTGAATAGATTTGAGGCTTTGGATGATATTCTCCTCCGCCATTGAAAACAATTTCTCTTCGCCGGCCAAAGATACAAAAGCTTTTGTAATGCGCGTTTCCGGTATCATGTATGCACTCCGTCAGATATTACAGACACAAAAAATCGCGCCCGTTTTCAGGGCACGACAATTATCATAATACAAAAAAATTCACAAACTTAACTTAGGCGCTTATGCCATCTGCATACTTGGCTCCATGACGCGTGTTTTCATTTTAAACGGATTATCTGCTTCTTTTAATGCATTTAAACCCGCCTTAAACGCAGACTCATCGCGCGCCTTCATACGTATACCGACACGGATTGTATCAAAATCTTCAATCTTTGACTGACGCTTAATATTATAACGCATATTATCCTGACCGCGCAGTACCGTAAAGAATGGCTCAATCGTGATATGACCACCCATTTTACTTTCCATGCTTTCTTTAAATTTCGCAAAACGGGAATTCTCAGCGATCATATCTTCCCAATTCTTCAGATAATCACTATCAGCCAAATTCGGCGCATTGCGACAATCAATAATCGTGTCTTCCCAGCTATAGTAACGATCACATCCGAAATTCCGACTGATGCCATGCTCAGTCTGACCATTAAACGCAAGATATGTATGCGTTCTGACTTTTGCTATTCGATCTAAATTACTTAAGAGGTTGCCCTGTGCCAGAGCTAATAAAGACTGCTCGCCCATTATCTTTGTATACATTGATACAATACCATTACTCGGTACCATTTTTATCCCACCTATCCATAAACTTGTTTGTGCAAGTTAAGGATATCTAAATAATTCTAATAAAAGGTTACTTTCCGTAACAATTTTATTTAGTTTCCGCGCAATTGCATTTCCTCCTTTACTTATTAGAAAAATCCGCTATAACTCACTTGCAAATTTCTCCGTTTTAAGTTGATGAGGTTTGCGCCATGTCCCAAAAGAAAATTAAAGATCCCACACAAATCCCCGAAGCCCTGACATTCGATGATGTCCTATTGCTTCCCGGTGCGTCAGAAGTGCAACCGAATGAGGTTGATACATCGACGCAACTTACCGAAGATATCCGCCTTAATATTCCGATTATGTCTGCTGCGATGGATACAGTGACAGGTGTTGATATGGCGATTGCCATGGCACAAAACGGCGGTATGGGTGTAATGCACCGTAACATGGAAATCGAACAACAAGCCGCAATGGTACGCAAAGTTAAACGCTTTGAATCAGCCATGGTTTTGGATCCGATCACAATCCGCCCTGATGCGAAAATCAAAGATGCATGGGAATTAATGGGGCGCTACAACATCTCAGGATTTCCTGTTACCGAAGAAAACGGCAAGCTGGTCGGAATTCTTACAAACCGTGATCTGCGTTTTGCCGATGATGAAATGCAGCCAATCAAAGATTTGATGACAACAGAAAATCTGGTGACTGTTACCCCTGACATTGAAAAAGAAAACGCGAAAAAGCTACTGCATCAGCACCGCATTGAAAAACTTTTGATTGTTGACGACAAAATGAATTGTCTTGGCCTGATGACGGTAAAAGACATTGAGAAATCTAAACTCTTCCCTATGGCGGCCAAAGACTCCGAAGATCGCCTCCGCGCAGCAGCGGCAGTTGGAACAGGCGATATTAACGGCGTGCAGCGCGCAGCCGCGCTTGCCGAAGCAGGCCTTGACCTGGTTGTTGTTGACACCGCGCATGGTCACTCTAAGGCGGTTATTGATACAGTTGCCAATATCCGCCGTGAAAACCCTGGCTTGCAAATTATGGCCGGTAATGTCGCAACCGCTGATGCCGCGTTGGCATTGGTTGAGGCAGGAGCGAATGCAATTAAAGTCGGAATTGGCCCGGGATCAATTTGCACCACACGCGTTGTGGCAGGGGTTGGCGTACCGCAATTAACCGCAATTATGAATGTGGTTTCCGTCTGCGAAGCAAAAGGCATTCCTGTCGTTGCAGATGGTGGTATTAAATATTCTGGTGATTTTGCAAAAGCCATTGCCGCAGGCGCACGCGCCGCAATGATGGGCGGTGTATTTGCAGGAACAGACGAAGCGCCGGGTGAGGTTATCCTATATCAGGGGCGTTCTTATAAATCATACCGTGGTATGGGATCAGTTGGCGCCATGGTAAAGGGTTCTGCGGATCGTTACTTCCAAGGCAACGTCAACAAAACCAATAAGCTTGTCCCCGAAGGGATTGAAGGACGCGTTCCCTATAAAGGCCCTATCGGCAATGTCATTCACCAAATGGTTGGCGGTTTACGTGCGTCTATGGGCTATACAGGCTGTAAAACAGTACGCGAGATGCGTGAAAAAGCCGAATTTATCCGCATGACAGGTGCAGGGTATAAGGAATCGCACGTTCATGACGTAACAATTACGCGCGAAGCCCCCAATTACCGTACAGATTAGCCAGATTTTCAAGAGTCTAAATACTCTTGAAAATTTCTGAAAACTGCGCATAGTAATGAACGCACTAAATTTTGTATTTATTGCGACTTAACAAAATGAGGAAAATTATCATGACTAAGTACTTATTCACACTAGCAGCTCTATTGATTGCTCTACCATTTGCATCTGCACACGCAGAAGAAGCAGCAAAGCCAGGTATCGCAGTTGAAAAAACTGAAGCAGCAACACCATCTGTTTCTGATGAAGCGCAAGCTGAAGAAGCTGCTGCTACTGAAGCAGAAGCCGGCGAAGAAGAGCATGGCGAAGAGCACGCTGATGAAGAGCATGGCGATGATCACGGCGATGACCATCATGATGAAGACCATGGCGACGAACATGGCGATGATCACCATGATGAAGAGCACGGTGACGAGCACTAATTAGTACTTTCATCTAAATATCGAACCCGACGTCACGATGCTAACGTCGGGTTTTTTAATTCAATAAACCTAAAGACACCTCATTTTGCTTACTCTATCGATTATAATCATTGTTACCTTCGCCTTTTTCGCACAGAGCCTGCTCGGCTTTGGCGGTGGCCTTATCTGTATTCCGCTCCTCAGTCTTTTTATGCCTGTTCAGGATGTTGTGTCGATGGTGATGATCTATCAATTTTCAATGGGCTTATTGATATTCTCAACTTTCAGGGACATTAACTGGCCCGCAATTTTCAAAATGATGCCCTCTATGGTAATCGGCGTTGTTTTAGGAATTGCTTTACTTAATTACTTGCACAGTGACGTCATGCGAGGCATTCTCGCAACCTATATCGTTCTGCATCTGGCACGCAAACACACAAAGTTCGACCCCCTCGGAAAATTAATTAAATGGGGTGATGCGCATCTGGCGGGCTTTTTAGGCGGAATGCTAAACGCCATGATTGGCGGGGGTGGCCCGGCCTTTATTCTTTACCTCAAAGACAAAGCAACTTTATCGTCTGCGTTCCGTGCCTCTATTATCGCCGTTCTTATGCTGTCTAACATCCCGCGCGCGTTCGGGGTTATTGGCACAGGCCTCATGTCATGG
Source organism: Alcanivorax sp. (assembly GCA_051967755.1). Lineage (GTDB taxonomy): Bacteria > Pseudomonadota > Alphaproteobacteria > Micavibrionales > Micavibrionaceae > UBA1672. The sequence continues at coordinate 468,372 of JBQDYD010000001.1, read as the reverse complement.
GATTTATTCCTGACGGGCATGTATGCATATCCGGGCTTTCTTTTGGCGCTTTATGCGGGACAAAAGCTGCATCGCAAAATCCCGCAAGAGAAATTCTTTAGCGCCGTTGAAATTCTCCTTGCTTGCTCTGCATTGCTTTTAATCGTTAAAATATTGCTATAACCCCCTTTTTCCTATAAGAGTTTCGGCTATGAAACCTGCATCAAGAATTAAAGCCACCGTTGAAATCCTAGACAGTTCACACAGAGCACGTGTGCCACTGAACAAATGTGTCGGTGATTATATGCGTACACGCCGTTACATCGGATCGAAAGATCGCAGAAACGTAGCCGAACGCGTATATGACATCACGCGCGCCCATGCCCGCCTTAGTTGGTGGCTGGAGAAAACCAACACCGAGGACACATCGCGCAACCGCGTGATTGCTTGGACAGTCTTGGGCGAAGGTGCAGATGAGAAACGCGTGAACGACCTGTTTGACGGATCGCAATACGCGCCGGATTCCCTGAATGAAGATGAACACGCTTTCGCTGCGAAATTATACGGGCAGCCATTAGAGCGCAAAGACATGCCCGATGCCGTGCGCGCCGAATGCCCGCCGGAATACGAAGATACGTTAAAAAAATTATTCGGTGAGAAATTCCAAGAAGAAATGCAGGCTATGATGAAGCCTGCTACACTGGATTTACGTGTGAACAGCTTTCAGGCGGAAAAAGAAAACGTCATCAAATCCCTTGATAAAGACGGCATTCCCGTTACAGAAGGGGCACTTTGCCCATGGGCGCTGCGATGCGATGATAAGGCGTTTTTATCCCATACCAAAGCCTTTAAAAAAGGATGGATTGAGATCCAAGATGAAGGATCGCAGTTAATCGCATGGTTATGCGGGGCGAAACCCGGCATGCAGGTTTTGGATTATTGCGCAGGGGCAGGCGGAAAGACGCTCGCCTTGGCCGCCGCGATGGAGCGTAAGGGCCGAATTGTCGCCATGGACACCGATGAGAAACGCCTAGAAAACGGCCGTAAGCGATACAAAAAGGCCGGACTGGCAGATATTATCGAGGTTCGCGCCCTATCTGATGAGCGCCACAAAAAATGGCTGAAACGTCAAAAAGAAAAATTCGATATTGTTCTGACCGATGTCCCATGCAGCGGAAGCGGCACATGGCGCCGCAACCCCGATACGCGCTGGCAGAAATTCGGCCCCTCACTAGAGGAACTCACCGAAATACAGGCCGAGATTATTGATCGCGCCGCCAAATGTGTAAAACCGGGCGGGAAGCTTGTCTACGCAACATGCTCTTTATTCGAAGAGGAAAATGAAGCACAGGTAGAAACATTTCTGAAAAACCACCCTGAGTTCCGCATTGAACCGATTGAGCCGACGCGAAATTTAGGCAGTCCGTTTATGCGCCTCAGCCCGCTGCGCCATGAAACTGACGGGTTCTTTACTGCGATCTTGAAGAAATCTGCCTAGTTGATATGATCTCCTGACATTTTACTGATAGGGAAATCATTATGACGAAACTCCTCACAATCTTAATCATTGTGACCTCGCACGGGCACATTGGCACATCAAATGAGCAAACAGGTGTTTGGCTGGAAGAGCTGACAACTCCCTATTACGCCTTTAAAGATGCAGGATATGACGTAGAGATTGTCACCGTATCAGGCGGCGATGTCCCAATTGATCCACGAAGCCTTAGCGATGAAGAAAAACCTGACAGTGTTGTAAGGTATATGAATGATGATGCCCTGAAGGCCGCCATAAAAGGCACAAAATCCGCAGAAACAATCGACCCGTCGCAATATGCCGCAGTATTTTTCCCCGGTGGTCACGGCACAATGTGGGATTACCCGAATAATGAAACACTTGCAGGCATCATCAAAACAACATTGGCGCAAAACAAACCTGTGGCCGCCGTCTGCCATGGCCCTGCAGTTTTTGTAGGTGTGAACGACCAAAATGGGGATCCGATCATTAAGGGTAAAAAAATCAGTGCCTTTACCGACAGTGAAGAAGCAGCCGTTGGCCTGACTGAAAAGGTGCCATTCCTGCTTGAAACAAAGCTAACAGAGCTTGGCGCAAAAATTGTAAAGACTGATGATTTTCAGCCTCAGGCGATCGCAGACGGCAACATCATCACAGGACAAAATCCACCATCATCTGCGGATGTTGCACGATTGGTCATTGAAACGCTGAAATCCTCAACAGAGAAATAGAGTGTTATTTGACTTAGACATTCTCTTACCCCTAATATCAGAAAAAGTCAGGGGTACATAAACAATGTCAAAACCACAATCATTAGCCGAATTCTTTGGCATTGATGAAGTTGAATTTCATGTGAAAGATCAAGAAGACATCCTTCGTTCTACCGCACATTTAATTATTGATGCGCAGCGTTACTTCGCCGACCCTGAATATCTGCATAATCCGGAGCATGTTGATGACCCATCATACCCACAAGGCGGTGGTAACGTAGATACAGACGCAGTAAGCGACCATCTGGCCGCGCTAGTTCCGGAATTTAAAAGCGCAGGGTTAAATACAGGATGGGTCTTTTTCAGAAACCATCCGCATGAAAATGAAGATACCTATGGCGGTTTTTATAAAGTTCAGCCCGATAGAGAAACAGATTTTTTCGCAGGAAAATCAACGACATCCCCGTTTGAAGACCAGTTAGAGCATTATGATGAGAACAGCCCGTTCAAAGCTATGCTGGAAGAAAAAGGCATTAAAAATCTGATTGTATCAGGATTTAATACAAGCGGATGCGTCTATAAAACCGTGCTCGATGCCCTGCAGGCTGATTTTAACGTATGCGTCTTGACGGATATGACTGAAAACGGCGCAGGCGGTGACCCCAGACTTGAAGAAAAGCTTGCGCATATGCGGGAAGAAGGGGCAATCCTGACGGATTCAAATTCAGTATTAGAAACACTCCATAGCCTTGGCTAAGGCAAAACCACTGATACACCCTTATTAATCAGGGGTCGTATCAGGCGCAATAGAGTCATGATCATAATTAGATTGTGCGCTGTTACTCTCCAAGATTAAACGCGTTGCATCTTTATTATCATTCACGATCACGTCTACATAATCGGCGATTTCTTCCGGTTGATAACGCCCATTATTGATTAATATCGTCGCCATACCGCGTGCCTTTGCGAGCCTTAAATTCTCCATTTCATCTTCGACCATAGCATAGCCAATACCGCGCTCTGCTTCATATTCTGTTTCAGGCGCCCCTAAAACATCCAATGCCAGATCATAAATTGCCGTACTTACATTCTTGCCCGCACCGCCCGCATCATCCTTTGTGACAACTGTTTCATCAGAGAAGTATTCATTCAGTTGATTTTGAATAAGCGTATGATGCACCCATGGCCTGTTTCCATGCGTTGCAATGGCCAATTTAACCCCGGATTGATCAAGCATCTCTAATTGACGCTGCGGCGTTCGCGCCATATCAAAAAACCCATTTTGCGCAGATGTATGCGCGATGAGGTAATCATAATGATCGTCACGAAGCATAGAAATGTCTGCGCCATGTTCTGTTACAAAAGCCTCCAGCGATCCGCCGTATTTTTGTTTGCTGTAGTCCATAATCTTACGAGCCTCAGCGTCACCCATATCAGGGAATTGATTTTGTATCGCCTCAACCGCGCCCTGACGGCGAACAGCACGGGCATTATCCGGCTCTTGATAAAGACTGTTATCATTATCAAAGGCCACCCCTTCAATGACATAGGGAAAGGTGTATGAATTCTGCGCCGAATAGAAATGTGCCATGCCATGCCCCTGATTCATAACTTTATTATTCTTATTATTGCGTAAGTTATAAGAGAAATACTTAACAAATACAAATGATCAGGCCGAAGGCTTAGCTTTCGCAAGAGCCAAGCCCATCGCAAACCATAATACGCGTGTGTACATAAGCTCATGTAAAATCGACATAAAAGCAAATGCAATTAAGAAGATAAACAACGCCTTATGATATTCTGACACCCCGCCCTTCATATAACCTTGTCGATACACCACCCATGCCGACATCAAAAAGAAAGCGGAAAATACCACAAGACCTAATGCACCCGTCTCCACCAATAGCCATAAGCCGGTAAAATCCATGACATCAATATACTCCCCACGTTTTTCAATCTGAAATGGCTTGTACGAGCCAAGCCCGGCACCAATCAGGGGATTATGGTGATGATAAAGATCCAGCCCGTCCTCTACCGCTATATATCGTTTTTGATCCCCTTGGTATTCTGTTTCACCATCCGTTAGTGTCAGCAAGAACTGCATTTGGTAACCATTTAAAACATTAATGCTTGTGGTCACATAATACGAACTATAGGCAACGAGTACCCCGACACAAACAACCGGAAGAACCGTTTTCAAACGATGCAATGTGTCCTTGGAAAACAAAAGAAGTGCCAAAAAAACAGAGACAATCCACCCCGTTCTGGAATCATTAAAGACATAAAAAATCGGGACACATATCCAAAAAGCATTTATCACCCATAAAGGTAACGCATGTTCTTTCTTCGCATAATCATAGACGATAAAAATAAACGTCAGGACAAACAAAACCACATAAGCATTTCTGTTCGCCATGAACCCATCCCAAGGATAATCAGACAGCCATAAAGGGAACGAAAAAAAATACTGCGCATAAACAAGCGCAGCACTCACCAGCATTGTCACCACGAAGAACCCTGAAAAAACTGTCGTAAATACAGTCAAGATTTCCCTACGATCTTTTGCATTGGACAATATCCAACCACCCAATAGCAAATAAGACAAAAGCAAATAAAAGCCGACATACTTATTCACAAACGCCCACATCATAAGTGCTTGGTTTACAAAATACCCATTAACCAATGAAACCGTCATAACGCCCGCTAAAATCGCAAGCCATACCAGCATGCGAGAAATCAGCCATTGCGGCCACACAGATCTTTTCGTAATCAAAGAAAATAAAACATACAGACCGGCGACAGGAATAAGCATATCCGCCAGGCTAACCCGAATACCTAAATATGCTCCGTCTGCAAATAGCGTAATTTGAACTTGTAGCGCGATTGCCATACAAACCGTAATCCAATGGAACGGTGTGAAATTTTTAATGTCGTTTTTTGCAGAAAAAATCATGACGCTGTATGCGCCGACAAGTCACGCTTCTTCCCCAGTAGAAACGCCCTGAAATCCGGCTGAAGCATGTAAGGAAAACCTACGAAGAACGGCGCGATTAACGTAACAAGCCCAACTTGAACAGAGAGAAGAAAAGCCTCCTCCATCGAGAACCCGATCAGCGATAAACCATAAATAAAGGCCCCTTCACGCACGCCCCAGCCCCCAAAGCTAATCGGCAGGCTGGCAATAAAGGCGAGCACAGGGATAAGAGCAAGGAACTGCGCGGCATTAACATTCTGGCCACTTACAAACCCTTGCGCGAGCGCATAAACACTAATAATAAAAAGCATCTGCGCAATCAAACTATATGCCCCTACTTTTAGCATCAAAGCATAATCTTCAGTATATTCGCGCAAAAGAATAATCAGGCGTGAACGCTTGCGCGAAGACAGAATAAACCCCCTTAACAACCCGGAACGCAAGGCAAGCAGGATGAGAAGAATGCTGGCAATAATACTAAAGACACTAAACGCCAACATACCAAGTAATGTACTATCAATAATGTGATATAAAAACGGCAAGCCGAGCGCGCTCAATACAACCAAGGCCGCAAAGGTCATAAAACGGTCAAGAAACGTTATAAACACCGCTTGCAGAACAGATAATCCATGCCTGACAGCCAAACCGGATTTCGTAATAATCCCACCGACAGATGTAATAAATAAAATATTGGCAAAATATCCGGAGATATTAATCAAGCTACTCACCTTGAATGAAATTTCTCTGTTTCCAACCTGTAGTAAGCTATGCCACCGCATGTTCAAAAATAGAATCTGGCCGACAATAAGAAAAATTGCCAAAGAGAAAAACCGCATATTCACGCTACTGATTTTTTCAATCAAAACGGGAATGTCCATATACATAAGGAAGACCGCAAGCAAAGCAATGCTTACAATATACTTTGAAAATGATTTTAACTTAAAAGTCATGTCGGCGCGATTCCTCGAACTATATTCTTATGCATAAACGAATAACACTCAAGAAATACTCCAAGAATATACAGAACAATTTCTGTCAAAACCCCTCATAAAAAAAAGCCCGCCTTAATCATAAGGCAGGCTTATATATCTATATGTAAGTAAGCTTAAGCCGCTTCGCTTTTCGCTGACTTGGCGCGCATTTGCTTGGCAGCATCAACCATGTTTTTCAATGCTGCTTCTGTTTCCGGCCAACCGCGTGTCTTAAGACCACAATCCGGGTTCACCCAGATTTGGCGTTCATCAAGGTTTTTCTTCGCTTTTTCAAGCAAAACTACCATTTCATCTACGCTTGGTACACGTGGTGAGTGGATGTCATAAACGCCCGGGCCGATCTCATTTGGATATTTAAACGCGATGAACGCTTCCAACAATTCCATTTGAGAACGTGAACATTCGATAGAGATCACATCTGCATCCATAGCCGCGATTTGTTCAATCACGTCATTGAATTCAGAGTAACACATATGTGTGTGGATCTGTGTTTCATCTTCCACGCAACATGCAGTGATGCGGAAATCTTCAACAGCATTATCAAGATATGCTTTCCAGTCATCTTTACGAAGAGGCAAACCTTCACGGAATGCGGCTTCGTCGATTTGGATCATCTTGATGCCGGCCTTTTCAAGATCAGCAACTTCATCGCGGATCGCAAAAGCGATTTGCTTTGATGTTACGCTTCTTGGCTGGTCGTCACGAACGAATGACCACTGCAGGATCGTGATCGGGCCTGTAAGCATACCCTTCATGATCTTATCAGTTTGTGACTGTGCGTATTTTGACCATTCAACAGTCATCGGTGTCGGGCGAGATACATCACCAAAGATGATTGGTGGTTTCACGCAACGTGAACCGTATGATTGTACCCAACCGAATTTAGAGAATGCGAAACCTGCAAGTTGCTCACCGAAATATTCAACCATGTCGTTACGCTCAGGCTCACCGTGTACAAGAACATCGATGTCAACTTTGTGCTGATAATCAACAACAGCGCGGATTTCCGCTTCCATTGCTTCTTTATATTGCGCTTCGTTGATTTCACCCTTCTTGAACTGAGCACGTGCCTTACGAATATCAGGTGTCTGCGGGAATGATCCGATTGTTGTTGTCGGATATAGCGGCAGGTTAAGTGCAGCATGCTGAACCTTCTGACGCTCCGCAAATGGTGATTTACGTTGTGTCATTTCAGGTGTGATGTTCGCAATACGATCTTTCACTGCATCATTGTGGATACGGCTTGATGTACGGCGATCTTCCTGTACGGCATCACTGGCTTCGATTTCTGCTGCAATCGCATCACGGCCTTCATTGGCACCTTTTGCAATTGTTGCAATCTCATCAACTTTTTGCGTGGCATATGCCATCCAGCTCTTCAGCTGATCATCAAGTTGTGTTTCGCTGTTCAGATCAACAGGTGTGTGTAGCAATGAAGAAGACCCTGCAACGAACACTTTATCTGAGCCAAGCTTAGCAACAGCCTTTTCAACCAAGTTAAGAGACTTAGTCAGGTCGTTTTTCCAGATGTTACGGCCATCAACAATACCAACAGATAATGTCTTATCGCCGATTTTCGCCAAGGCTTCATCCAATGCTTTTTCTGCATCATTTGCGCCTGTGTTGGCTTGATTCGGGCCACGACACAGATCGATGTGAAGTGCATCTACAGGCAAACCATAGAACTGATCTGCATTACCGCGAAGTGTATCAAAGTATGATGTCACAAGAACCTTAAGACCTTCAGGCTTTTGCAAACCTTCATAAGCGGCCTTAACAACACCTTGTCCGATCGGGCAAAGGTCAAGACAGAATACAGGCTCATCGATTTGAACCCACTGCGCACCTTTTTCAGCCAGCTTAGCAAGAATTTCGTTATAAACAGGAAGAAGCTTGTTCACCATGTCTTCATGATCAAAGCCATCAAACTGTGCTTTACCCAAAAATACGAATGTCGCAGGGCCGATAAGAACCGGACGTGTTTCAATGCCAAGTGCTTTGGCTTCTTCATACTGATCGAACACTTTTGTGTTAGATAGTTTCGGCTCCATGCCTTGTTCAAATTCAGGAACAATGTAGTGATAGTTTGTGTCGTACCACTTTGTCATTTCCATCGCTGTCACGTCTACACCGCCCTGCTGACGGCCACGTGCCATTGCGAAATATGTATCAAGATCAACCTGACCACCATCCCAGTTGTAACGCTCAGGGATCAGACCCAATGTTGTGATCATATCCAAAACTTGGTCATAGAATGAAAAGTCGTTTGACGGAACCTGATCCAAGCCAGCATTTTGCTGAAGCTTCCAGTTGTGAGCGCGAAGCTCTTTCCCTGTGTTTAGTAAATCATCTTGGGAACTTTGCCCCTTCCAATAGGCTTCAACAGCCTTCTTCAATTGACGCATGTCACCGATGCGTGGAAATCCTAAATTCGTTGCAAGGACCATAAATTCCTCCATTAAGGTCTATAAATAATAATTCGCTACCAATCGGCATAGAACGGTTAGGGATAAAGATCAAGGAAAAACACATAAATAATGTGTTGCAATGCCAAATATTGAATAAATCTTCCAAAATGAAGGCATAGCAACGCTTTCAGAGCCATCAAAGCACATAAAAAATATGTAATTATTTAAGGAATTCTATTGCTTGTTTCGTGATATCGGCTTTGTTCATTGTATAATAATGAATATGCGGAACGCCGTTCTTTTTCAAATCCTCAGTTTGCGAAACCAAAAGATCAATCGCGACCTTGCGCGCCTCCTCCGGCTTATCCTCAAGACCTGCAAAACGCTCATGCAACCAATCAGGGACATTGGCCTCACATTTCTTTGCAAAACCGCACATCCCTTTAAAATCATGGATAGCAAGCAAACCGGGGCACATGGGCGTGGTAATACCGGCTTTATCGCACTGCTCAGCAAAGTCATAATAAATGTTATTATCAAAAAAGAACTGCGTAATCGCACGATCAGCACCTGCATCGCACTTAAGCTTTAGCGCCGCGATATCAGCATCCAAAGACGGTGCATCCGGGTGTTTCTCAGGATACGCACCGACAGAAATTTCAAAATCATGCTTTGCCTTAAGGGCTTTCACGAAATTACTTGTATAGTCATAATATTCATCGCCGACAAAGTCCTCAAACGCAGTGCCTTTCGGCAAATCACCGCGAAGCGCAACAATATGCTTTACGCCTGCATTCCATAGCGCGTCGATATATTCATCAAGGTCAGGCTTGGTTGTTGATAAGAACGTAAGATGCGACGCCATAGGAATATCAGTCATACCCAAAATCCTATTCAACGCGGCCAAAGTGCCGTCCTTTGTCGATCCGCCTGCACCATAGGTGACTGTCATATATTTGGGGTTTGTCGCCATCAGATCAGAAACTTCAGGCCATAATTTTTCGGCGAGTTCTTCTGTTTTCGGGGGGAAAAATTCAAAAGAAAAGGTCGTGTTGCTCACAAATTTAATCCTTATATTTACACTTATACGCTTATTACTTTAATTAAATAAGACGGCATTACAGCATTATTCTTATACGTGTACAATCTTAAATATAATAGAAATGCGCCTCGTGAATGATCAGCACTCTTTGCCGCCCCTAAAAGTAAAAGCATTTCATAAGATTTTCATAAAAAAACGATAATTCCCGTCATTTAGGGACTTTAAGCCAGCGTCATTACGCGCTACAAAGGATGGTCACTAACCACTATATATAAAGCGCGAGTTATTAAATATGAGCCAGGCACAAGAAACCCCGCAAACCGATGTAAACGCAAACCATGATCACATCCTTATTTTGGATTTCGGATCACAGGTTACCCAACTTATCGCACGACGCCTTCGTGAAAGCGGTGTTTATTGTGAGATTTGGCCGTTTAACCAAGCGCCCGATGATAAAATCAAAGCCTACAACCCAAAAGGCATTATCCTTGCAGGTGGCCCATGCAGCGTTCTGGATGAAGACGCCCCGGCCGCACCTGATATTGTGTTTGAAATGGGCGTGCCCGTATTTGGTATATGTTACGGCCAGCAAACAATGGTCAAGCAGCTGGGCGGTGTTGTCGAAGGGGAACAATCCCGCGAATTTGGCCGCGCCTATGTCGATGTTGTTGCCCATTCCGAAATCACCACCAACGTCTGGGATGAAGGTGCACATGAACAAGTTTGGATGAGCCACGGTGACCACGTCGCCAGCCTGCCCGAAGGGTTTGAGGTTGTCGCGAAATCAGAGGGCGCGCCATATGCGTTTATCGCCGATACAAAACGCCACTTCTTTGGCGTGCAGTTCCACCCTGAGGTCGTCCATACGCCGCACGGCGCAGACTTGCTGAAAAACTTCACGCATAATGTTTGTGGCTGTAAGGGCGATTGGACTATGGCCGCGTTCAAGGAAGAGCAAATCGCCAAAATCCGTGAACAAGTCGGCGACGGTAAAGTCATATGCGGCCTGTCAGGCGGAGTGGATAGCTCTGTCACGGCCGTTCTGATCCACGAAGCAATCGGCGATCAACTGACCTGTATATATGTCGACACAGGCTTGATGCGTGCAGGCGAGTCAGAACAAGTAGTTGACCTGTTCCGCAATCATTACAACATCCCTCTCATCCATGAAGATGCGGGTGACAAGTTCCTTGGCGGATTAGAGGGGATCAGTGACCCTGAAATTAAGCGCAAAGTCATTGGCGGTTTGTTTATTGATGTTTTTGATAATTGCGCGGCACGCGTTGGCGGGGCAAAGTTTCTTGCGCAAGGCACGCTTTATCCTGATGTTATTGAATCAGTCAGTTTCAAAGGCGGCCCCAGCGAAACCATCAAAAGCCACCATAATGTCGGCGGCCTGCCTGATGATATGGACCTGCAGCTTGTAGAGCCGATGCGTGAATTATTTAAGGATGAGGTACGCGAATTAGGCCGCGAACTTGGCATGCCTGAAGATTTCATTCGCCGCCACCCTTTCCCCGGCCCGGGTTTGGCAATCCGTATCCCCGGTGAAATTACACAAGAGAAAATAGACATTTTACGTAAGGCTGATGTAATCTATCTAGATGAAATCCGCAAAGCCGGATTGTATGATGAGATTTGGCAGGCCTTTACGGTGTTATTGCCTGTTAAAACCGTCGGCGTCATGGGGGATGCCAGAACATATGATTATGTCTGCGCGTTACGGGCGGTAACAAGCACAGACGGCATGACGGCGGATTACTATCCGTTTGAGCATGAATTTTTAGGCCGCGTCTCAACACGTATTATCAATGAGGTTCACGGCATCAACAGGGTGACCTATGATATTACGTCAAAGCCACCCGGCACTATTGAATGGGAGTAAAACAATGGCAAAACGAGCATATTATCCAAGCGCACTCAGACTGCAGCACAAAGATGTGGTCAAATTACACGAAAGTGGTGATTTGGACATTATGCTTGATCGGCATGTTTACACCAACCAGTTCGCAAAATCCGTTCCCGTAACCCACATGTTCCGAAACACCGTTACGTTTTGGCGTAACGCCACATGGATTATCTTTTTGCTCTCCACTGTTTTGCTGGTTGTTTTATCGGCATGGTATTGGCTTGTGATGGGGGTTTTAATCGGTGGTTTTCTGGCAATGACGCATAATAATATGCAGATAGAAGAAGACCAGTTGATGGAACAAACCATCGTCGCCGTTATGATCAATGATAAAGATTATTATGATCGCTTCCTGACCGAACAGGAAAGCGGATGGCATTATATGATCACCCCCGATAAGGCCGACCCGTTTTTAAACGGTGAAAAGCCAGAAGCCAAGCCTGAAGCCAAACCAAACGACGCCGCCGAACAGGACGAGCTGAAAGCCAAAGAAGAAGAACCTGAGGAAAAACCCGAGGTCAAAGCGGACAAAAAACCCGCCCCGAAAAAGAAGAAACCTGCGAAGAAGAAAAAGCCAAAGGCTAAGAAGAGCGCTTCCGATTAAAACAAAAACAGAGAACTAAAACCCGATGCCGTGGTCACCCATTTCATCAAGCTGCTCTTTGGTTGCGGTGCGGGGGTTATAGATAGGGCCGTCACTATATTCCGCCAGTCTGTTCACCTCATCAATTGCGGCGCGTACCTCAGGGTGTTGATTATACGGCTCAAATAACATCGGGGCGCGATCATTCTTAAGCGAGAAAGAATGAATCCCCTCTAGCAAGATTTCCTTTGTCCGGGCATTTTTCGGGTCATCCAAATCAATGGTGATGTGCGCTTCGTTTAAAAAAGACAGCACATCAAACGCCAACATAAAATTCCGTACATTTTTTGCATCATCATAGCCATAGCTAGGCGTTAATCCGAAATACATACTGCGCGGATTGGCATCAACAACATGGCCGAATATTTCATCAACTCGACCATTCACGCTATAGGTTTCATAATCTTCGCGCGTGATCGTGCCACCCGTAAATCGCTTTACCAAATACCTGTCTTGCGCAAATTTAGATGATCCGATTGCATCGCCCACTTTATCGGCGAATGTGTCTATGAAGCTCATAATTATCTATGTCCCATTTTTATTGTTCTTATTTTTTGGATGATTGACCCTACGCCTCACACGGGCTTATGTCAAAAAATTTCCGTTAGAGTGATATTTCCGATCGAAAATATCGATAAAACGCCCTTGATCTTTGCCCCTAAGCCCATAGAGTCAGACCATATAAAAAAGATGTATCCGCACAGGCGCGCGATGCGAATGAAGCCACAAAGGAAGGACATATCATGACTGATAAAATACAGCTTTACTCTCTGGCCACACCAAACGGGCAAAAGGTTTCAATCGCGCTTGAGGAAATGGGCATTCCCTATGACGCGCATAAAATAGACATTATGGAGGGTGACCAGTTCAGCAACGAATTCGTCAAGATTAACCCCAATTCAAAAATCCCCGCCATCGTTGATCCGGCAGGCGATAACGGCGCGCCTTTGCCGATTATGGAATCAGGCGCGATCCTTGTTTATCTCGCCGAAAAAAGCGGTAAATTCCTGCCCACTGATCCGACAAAGCGCATGGAAACTCTGCAGTGGTTATTCTGGCAAATGGCGGGGCTTGGCCCCATGTTCGGGCAATTCGGGCATTTTACGAAATTTGCAGATGGGGAGACTTATGATCTGACTTATGGTCAGGAACGCTATACCAAGGAAGCCAAACGCCTGCTCGCGGTTTTGGAAAAGCAGCTCAAAGGTAAAAAATATATCGTTGGCGATGAGCTAACGATTGCGGATTTTGCAATTATGCCATGGATTGTGTGCCTTGATGTACATTATGGCGCAAAAGAAACACTTTCTTTGGATACATATAAAGAGATTAGTCGTTGGCGTGATGACATATTGGCACGCCCCGCCGTACAAAAAGGCATGACGGTGTGCGGATTTGATGATTAAATCATACTGGACATAAAAACGATAAGGAGAAGCTTTGATGCTAGCGCTTATATCACCCGCTAAGAAACTTGACTACGAAAGTGAATGGACAGGCCATAAACATTCGGAGCCGCAACTTCTGTCGCGTAGCAAAGACTTGGTCGGCATTTTAAAAGACTATAGCACGGCCGAGATTAAGAGCCTGATGAAGCTGTCCGACAAACTAGCGGAGCTGAACCATGCGCGATATCAGAACTTCTCTACGCCTTTTACAAGCGCGAATGCACGTCCTGCCGTTTATGCGTTTAAGGGCGACACTTACGTAGGGTTGGATGCCGAGACTTTGAGCGACGAAGATATCGAATTTGCGCAAACGCGCCTTGGTATTCTCTCGGGTCTTTACGGTGTCCTCCGCCCGCTTGATCTGATGCAGGCATACCGCTTGGAAATGGGTACAAAACTCACCAACCCCAGCGGCGAGGATCTGTATGATTATTGGGGCGATACCATCACCGAAGCCTGCAATATGATGAGCTCTGCCAATGATAACCGCGTTGTGATCAATCTGGCCTCTAATGAATATATTAAGGCAATTAAGAAAGATAAGCTCGCCAATGGCATGATCACCTGTCATTTCAAGGAAATCAGAGACGGTAAGGCCAAAGTCATCGGCCTGTTTGCGAAGCGCGCGCGCGGTATGATGGCACGTTATATGATTCAAAATCGCCTAACCAAGCCGGAAGAGCTCCAATCATTCCATGTCGATGGATACACATTTGACGGCGGCGAATCTGATGATAAAAACTATGTCTTTATACGTGGGTAAATAACTTCAAAAGGGCTGCGCAATGCTAGGTGTTATTAAGGCTGTCATTTCAGGTATTTTGATCGCCGCGGCATCTGAAACAGCAAAACGCAGCCCCGCTTTCGGCGCGTTGATTGCTTCTCTGCCACTGGTTTCAATTTTGACCATGATTTGGCTGTGGCACGACACCAAAGACACTGAACGCCTTGCCGCCCATTCCGAAAGTACATTTTGGTTTGTACTGCCCTCTTTGCCGATGTTTTTAATCTTACCGGCTTTTCTGCGCGCAGGAATGAGTTTCTATCTTGCTATGGGGCTGTGCTGCGTGATTACGGCGACATTGTACTTCGCCATGATTATGATTTTAAAAAAACTCGGTATCAGCTTGTAAAAATTACGCACCAAGCCACGGCGTTTGATCAACCATATCCTGCCAGTCTTTGCGGGTTCTGATCTCTTTGCTCAGCGGCAGGATATAGGTAATGAATGACGACACATCATCGCCCGTGCCGATTGGCAAGATCAATTTTTCATAGCCGATCTTTTTAATAATGGTTGAGATTTGCCTGCTTTCATAAACAGGGCTTTTTGTGTCCATGCTCTTGGAATAATTCTGCAGCGCGATTTTACTAAACCATTTATTATACAGCTCATCCGCATACTTGCCCGAGACAGGCGCGCCATATAAACGCTCTAGTTGGTCTCCCGCTTCGTGGTATTTGACGCGACCATCTTCTAACGTCGCCATGACACGATACGGCATCAGGATATCGCCATATTTAAAATCATCTTTCTCGGGTAAATTTACAGCAGAGCCATGATCAAACCACCGCATCATATGGGCAGAAAATATCTTATGCTCTTCTTCGGTAATTTGCTGTTTATTTTGTATAACCTGCAAACTCAAACTCCATTAGGCTGCGCTCATCCTAATGATAACGCCTAAGCGTTAAAAAAGTTTTTTATTCAGATATATTTTTAGGCACAATGGCTTAGAATTTAATCAGAGAGTAAATAGAGTTAATTTAAAAACATGACATCGTTTAATCCTTCGGACGCAATCAACCCGAAAATCAAAGAACAAATATTAAAAACCCTCGATAAAATTGAGGAAGACCATGAAGTACAAATTCTGCATGCAATTGAATCAGGCAGCCGCGCATGGGGGTTTCATTCCCCCAATAGTGACTATGACGTGCGGTTTTTCTACGTTCATAAGAGAGATTGGTATCTAAGTATTTACCCCGGACGCGATGTCATCGAAATTCCTATCGATGAAGTTTACGATGTTAGTGGCTGGGATCTGAAAAAGACCCTACATTTGGCGATGAAATCAAATGCGGTGGTCATGGAATGGCTGCAATCGCCGATCACATATCGAACCAATGATGATTTCACCAAATCTTTAGGCGCGTTTTGTAATGGATGCTTTAACGAAAAGGCACTGATTTATCACTATGTTAATCTTGGCTTGCGCCAGAATGAGCAAACATGGCGCACATCAGATACCACACAAATTAAGAAATATTTCTATATGATCAGACCTGCTATGGCGTTGCGTTGGATGCAGAAAAACCCAGATAACCTGCTCGTACCTATGAACATTCAGGAATTGATGGGCGGTGCAGAGGTCCCATCCGAAATTCATTTGATTATGAATGAATTGATTGCGCGCAAAATGCAAAGCGAAGAAAAAGAAATGACGCAGCGTGTAAAAGAGTTAGATGATTTTATTTTCAATGAATATGAAGAAGCGGAAAAGCGCGCCTTATCTTTACCATCCGCACAAAGCAAAGATAACAGTAAAGCCGATGATGTATTAAGGAAATGGCTTTCCTAGCTGGGCGCATCAAACACCACAACGACACCGCGCTTTTTGAAATAGCTCTGCATGCGTTTGCGCCCCTCACGGTTATTCTGCACAAGGCGGGTCGGGTCGAAGGTGGCCTTTTTCAGCCCCTCTTCTTTCATCGCCGCTTTTAAATCCTTAATGCGGTCATTCAAACCGTCATTATCATTGAACATCGATTCATAAACGGCTTCGATTGCTTGCTGGGTGGTCATGCTATTTCCTTCAATAAACGCTCTACGATTTTCGGAACTTCCGTTGCCGCCTTACCGTAGATGCCATGTGTAAACTCAGCGGCATTTTGCGACGGTTCCAAATTTATCTCAAGCGTTTTCGCACCTGAATATTCCGCCAATCGCACAAAGCCCGCGGCGGGGTAAACATTCCCCGATGTCCCGATAGAGATAAACAAATCCGCATTAATCAGCTTGGTTTCAATCTCATCCATGAAATAGGGCATCTCGCCGAACCAAACGATATCGGGGCGCATGCCCCCTGTTTGCCTGCAAGCCCCACAGGCATCATCACATGTTGAGTCTGTTTTTTGATCGGCTTTTTCTTGGCAATGAATACAAAAGGAACGCAAAATCTCCCCGTGCATATGCATTACATTTTTCGCGCCGCCGCGTTCATGCAGATCATCAATATTTTGTGTAATCACCGTGACCTCCCCCGGCCATGATTGCTGCAGATCCGCCAATGCCGTATGCGCAGGGTTTGGCGCAACCGCATCACTCAATAAACCTTGCCTTCGTTCATTATAAAATTGATGCACCAACGCAGGATTGCGCATAAAGGCCTCGGGCGTGGCGACATCCTCTACGCGGTGCCCGCACCACAGACCATCGGCTCCGCGAAATGTTTGAATACCGCTCTCGGCGGATATTCCCGCACCCGTTAAAATCACGATATCAGGGGCTAAATCTTTCATATTTTCAAAAGCGCTTAAGAATTCTTCGACGAATTGCTGATTTGATTGCCCCATACTCTTCCCACGACCCTGTTTGAGGTATAACGTAGGTCAAAAGTATCGCGTGTTTTTACAGGCGTCAATTTAGGGGCTGAAAAAGAATGACAGAGAACATTCCCCAAACAACAGCGCAGCAAAAAATCGGCCTTGGCATTCTATGCGGGCTGGGAAATTCGCTCGCACTTGTAACGTCCTCCAGCATGGTAAAGCTGGCGACAGAGCATCACCACGCGGTCGATGTATTTTTCTGGCGCAGTCTGGGCGTTTTAATCATGAGCTTTGGCTTACTGGTCGCACTTAAACAGCTACCCGACATCAAAAAAACAAACCATAAAGCGCAGATTATCCGCGGGGTGTTGGGCGCGATTACCATGCTGCTGGCTTTTATGTCGTATGATTATCTGCCGATTGCACAGGCGCAGCTATTCTTCTTCCTCTCCCCCCTTATCATTGTGGCGCTGTCTTATCCGCTGCTTGGGGAGGCCGTCGGGATATATCGCGGATCGGCGGTGGTGGTCGGGTTGCTCGGTGCGGCCATCATCCTGCAACCGGGCGCGCTTGAGAGTAGTACAGGCGCACTTTTGGGTATTGGCGTGACCATCTTCTATGCTTCTGTCACGATTTGCCTGCGCTGGATGGGCAAAACGGAAAACGCCAATGTAACGGTGTTTTACTTTTCACTTGTTTCAACGGTGCTCTCTGCGCCTTTTGCGCCGTTCTTTATTGTGATGCCGACTTTCTACACGCTTATGCTGATCCTCGGCATCATCATCGCCAGCTTTATTATTCAAATGTGCCTGACTTATTCCTATAAACTCGCCCCTGCTGCGATCATTGCGCCGCTGATTTATCTGAATTTGATATGGGCCTTAACCGCCGATTACTTTATATTCGAAAAAACGCCGACGGCTGTGATGCTATCAGGCGCAGGTGTGATTGTTGCGTCTAACTTATTTATTTTATGGCGAGAACATCACATGAAACAAAAGGGCAAAAAACGCATCATAAAGCCTGAATATCAACCCTGTGAGAAATAATAGGACATACGCATGAAATCAATTTTTAGAGCCGTGCTTTGGATCGCAGTCTTTTTGGGTATTTCCTATCTGATAGGTGAGGCCACGCGCGCCAATATGGATTGGTATGACACATTAGATAAGCCCGAACTAACCCCGCCCAAGCTGGCTTTCCCGATTGTCTGGACAACTCTTTATGTCATGCTTGCGATCGTCGGGTCACGCTTATGGGGACGGCGCAAAGACGCAGCAGCCCAAGCCCCAATCATTTTATTTAGCATCTATATGGTCATGAACTGGGCATGGAGCTTTATTTTCTTTGTCGGCCATTATATCGGTGCAGGATTCGCGTGGATTGTACTCTCTGATATTGCCTTGCTCGCACTGATTTTAAGACTATCACAGAGCAAAAAACTCGACGCAGCGCTTTTAATCCCAACATTGCTATGGGGTACATTCGCCGCTTATTTAAACGGATATATTTACTGGTTTCATTAAAAAACCCATTTGACCTGCAACTGAGGATGCGATTCCGTAACGCCATCAATGCCAAATTTATTGTGCCAATATGAATATTCAACACCCGCCCATAGCTTGCCTTCTTGATGACCTGCGATCTTACCTACATCGAGCAAAAAACGCGGAACAATAAATTGATGGGGCTGCGTACGCCCTTCCGCGCCTGCAAAATCTGCAAACCCTTCCGGACCCAAGATGTCTTTCCGATTTGAAAAGGCCTGTTCCATACAAGCGTCACCTGCCACGTCTTACCCCGCAGGTCAGGATTATCGCGCACATAAAGGTTGGTTTTAAAAAACTTAAAACCCTGCACATTAAAATCAACCGCCCCACCATAAAGATAGCGAACCTTTCGATGTTTCGGCTTCTCAATCATTCCGGATAACAGAAAATCTTTAACGGGGCCTGCCGAAAGATCCGTGTTAAAAACCTTGCTCATCGATATACGCGGTGCAAACTCACCATAGAAAGTCGGTTTTCCGTCATGTGGCCAGATCCAATCGACAAATATGAAATTATCACCATAGGCATGCCCGTGTGCGTGTTCTGTTGTTATCACTGTACGATTACGATCACCAACACGATACTCAGCCCCCTTTAAGACCTGAATATTTGATGTATGCCATTGTATAAAATCATCCGCATGTGCCTGATCAGCCCATGTAAACACCACAAAACACATACACAGCAGGAATATTTTATTCATAAAACCATGCCAAAAGACGATAAAGGAAAATGGAAAACTTACGCGAGCCATTAAGAAATTAGCACAACTATCGTTTTCTATCAATTATTCCAATACACTAGGCTGGTTGTTGAATTTTTAAGAACCATACTCGGTGGATAGGCCTTTACTTGGCGTGTGAATTGTATAATCTGAACATCAATCCGTGATGTGAACCCAGAGGAAAACCGATGAAAAAAATACTATCCTTGTCTCTTTCTTGTATTGCCCTGAGCGCATGTGTAACAAGCGCCTCCCCCGAAGCCAATCAATCGGCAATTACAAATGCCGCCATGATGTCAGACAATGCATCATGCCAGCAAATCGCGCATAACATTGAAACAATGGATCAAATTATCGTAGATACAGGCATGCAGAATTCCAGCGCGAATAATTACGCCACACAAAATGCAATCAATTCAGGACTTTATCAATCAGGCCTTTACCAAAAAGCCCCCTACCTGAGCTCAATCCCGGGTCTTGCCAATTCTTTTGGTAATTCACAACCGACACAACTTGAACGTCAGCAAGGAAATGAAGCGCTTCGTGAGAAAAACCGACTGATCAACTTGTTCAAACAAAAAAAATGCGTGCGTACAAACTAAAAACAGTATAGAACAGCGCGCATGAGCAATTTTAATAACATAAAAAAGCGCCTTGCAATGTCGACGACCTTGCCTGCAGGCACGGCCGGTTCTCAAGAACCGCAATGGATGATGGGCAGTTCGCATCACCACCATGAGCATGCGGCGGACGGCTCTTGCTGTGATCACAGTCACGACCATGATCATACAAAAGAAAGCGAACAAGCCGTCAGTTCACAGGCTCATTTTCAAGTCCCTGATGATGACGAAGATGATGAGGAATGCTATGCCGACCGCACAAATCCCTCGGGTGGCTGCGGCTGTTGCTAAATTCTTAACTAAAGAGCACTTGAGTTCTGACAAATAGACTGTATAAGAAAACGTCCCTTTATTTGGGGCGTTTTGTTAATTTGTCCTGAATTATTCAGATTATAACTATAGATCGTAATAGAAAGACCAAGCCTATGCTTCGCCTTGTAAATCGTTTTAGCCTGACAGAAAACCCGAAAGCCGATATTCTCTCTGGCCTCACCGTAGCTTTAGCACTCGTTCCTGAGGCTATCGCATTTGCATTCGTAGCAGGCGTTGAGCCTTTGGTTGGTCTGTATGCCGCGTTTTTTGTTGGCTTGATTACATCGGTCTTTGGCGGACGCAGCGGGATGATTTCCGGTGCAACCGGCGCCATGGCCGTGGCGATGGTCGGCCTTGTCGCGATTTACGGCGTGGAATATCTATTCGCCGCAATCGTTCTGACGGGTATTATTCAAATCTTGGCCGGTGTTTTCAGAATGGGTAAATTTATTCGCCTTGTTCCGCATCCCGTTATGCTGGGCTTTGTTAACGGCTTGGCGATTGTTATTTTTCTGGCGCAACTTGGGCAATTTAAAGCCAAACAAGCCGCCACAAGCGTTGCCGAACATGCAGGCGATCACGCGGCAGAGGGATCACACAGCGCGATTAGCGTCCTGTTCAACGGCGGCTGGATGCAGGGTACAGAAATGTATTTGATGGTTGGCCTTACCGTTTTAACGATGGCGATTATCTGGCTCCTCCCGAAAGTACCGAAAATCGGCAAAATCATTCCCGCGTCTTTGGCATCAATCATCATTGTATCGGCATTAGTGATCGGGCTTGATTTAGAAACAAAAACAGTCGGTGATATGGCCAGCGTTGCAGGCGGATTGCCCGCATTCCATATTCCGATGGTGCCTTTTACTCTGGAGACACTATTTATTATTTTACCGATCTCCTTCACATTGGCGGCAATTGGCTTGATTGAAAGCTTGCTGACGCTAACCCTGATCGATGAAATCACAGAAACACGCGGACGCACATCACAGGAATGTGTCGGACAAGGCCTTGCAAATGTGACCTGTGGTTTCTTTGGCGCGATGGGTGGTTGTGCGATGATCGGGCAATCTATGATCAATATTAAATCGGGCGGACGCGGACGCCTGTCCGGCATCACAGCCGCTGTTGCGCTTCTCGGCTTTATTCTTTTTGCTTCAAAATGGATTGAAATGATCCCGCTCGCGGCACTAACAGGTCTGATGATGATGGTGGTGATTGCCACATTTGCATGGGCATCCATTCGCATCATGAATAAAATCCCGAAAGAAGATGCCTTCGTCATTATTCTTGTAACAGGCGTTACCATTGCGCATGATCTGGCCCTAGCAGTGATTATCGGTGTGATCGTATCTGCGTTGGTTTATGCATGGAAATCTGCACACCATATCTGGGTTGCCGAAGGGCGCTCAGACAAGGGAAGCAAAGTTTACATGCTTTATGGGCCGCTTTTCTTTGGATCTATCGCGGAATTTCGTGACCTGTTTAACCCCAAGAATGATGAGGGTGAAACCGACATTGTGATTGATTTCCGCAATGCCCGCGTTTGGGATCACTCAGCGTTAGATGCGATTGATGCGCTCGCCACAAAATACGAAGCGGCGGGCATGCGCTTGCACTTGGTTCACCTCAGCCAAGACTGTCAGCTTCTGCTGAAAAAAGCGAGAGATCTGGTGGAGATTAACACAATCGAAGACCCGCATTACCGCGTTGTTATTGATTACGCAGAAACCGTAGAAGAAGATGACGCAGTAAAAGCATAGTTGCTAAACGACTTGTCCTGCGCACCATCCCGATGACCATGCCCATTGGAAATTATGGCCGCCAAGATGGCCTGTCACATCCAACACCTCGCCTATGAAATACAGACCATCGGCCTTTTTTGCCTCAAAGGTTTTGGATGATATCTCATCGGTATCCACGCCGCCCAGGGTTACTTCTGCTGTGCGGTACCCTTCACTGCCGTTTGGTTTTACCGACCAAGACGCAATTAAATCGGCAACCACCTGTAGCTTCTTATCTGATAAATCCGCCATACGGTCGTCATAACCACTCATCTCCGTAATCAGTATCGCCAACCGCCCCGGTAATAGATCAGAAAGCACCGTATGAAGCATTTTTTTAGGCTGTTCTTTACGTGCTTTTTTTAGTGTACCCAGAACATCTATATCGGGGAGCAAATTCACTTTGATCTCCCCTCCCTCTTTCCAATAAGATGATATTTGCAAAATTGACGGCCCTGATAAACCACGATGCGTAAACAGCAGCCCCTCCCTAAATGCGGCTTGATCATTTGAAACACTGGCATCGACTGCCACACCGGATAGCTCCTTGGTTCTTTCCAGAAGATCTTTTTCAAAGGTCAACGGCACTAGCGCGGCGCGCGGGGGTATAATATTTAATCCGAATTTCTTCGCCAGTTCATACCCGAAATTACTCGCCCCGATTTTTGGAATAGACAACCCACCACTTGCAATCACAAGGCTTTCGCAATCGAACGGGCCTTTATCAGTTTTTATGCGAAACCCATTATCCGTTTTTTTAACGTCCTGAACTTTCGTGCCCAGATAAAATTTCCCCTCAAGGTTTTCAATCCCAAAGCGCAGCATATCGATAATATCGGTTGCCGATTTATCACAAAATAATTGCCCGCGCGCATTCTCATTACCGGTTTTCTCATCATAGGCTTTTTCATGATAGGGAATATCGTGATCTTCTACTAAAGCAATAAAATCATGCTGATCATAACGGCTGAGCGCAGACTTACAAAAATGTGGGTTTTGCGATAGAAAGTTTTCAGGCGAGCAATATAAATTGGTAAAATTACTGCGCCCGCCCCCCGATATACGGATTTTCTCACCAACCTTATTGGTGTGCTCAATTAAACAAACCTTCCGCCCGCGCTTAACGGCCTCAAAAGCGCACATCAAACCGGCAGCCCCGGCACCAATAATTATTACGTCATATTTGCGCACTTTTAAATTCTCTCATTCTGATAATTTATATAGTAAAAATTGCATGTTTAAATATTTTAAATTAACATAAAAATAAACCACTAAAAAATAATATGGGTGCTTCCGTGGACTTCAAATATGATGGCCAATTAATCGAACAAAATCTATCCCTGCCGGATATGATTGTATGGGATATGGATGGAACCCTATTACAATCAAAAGCAGGGCGCTTCGTTGGGTCAGACAATGAATCAAAAGCGCGGCGCGCTCTTGAACTGGCCGATGTTACCTTTAAAAAAATAAGGCGCTTAAAAGACCTTGTCGCCCCTAATCTCCATCTTTCAACCGATGCCAAGTCTCAAATTCTGTCCTACGTGACCAAAATGCAAGAAGACGCCATTGAAACGTTGGAAGCTATACAACGCATTGGATTAGAGCAAGCCATTGTTAGTAATAACTCCAGATCAGCCTTAGGCAGCAAAGTACTAAAGCATTTTAATATTGCAGAAACGATACCACACAGCGTTTTTATTGAAGATATGGCCGGCTTAAGGAAGCCCAACCCTGAAATCATGCGCAGATTGATGGAACAAACAGAAATGCCTGACAATGCCAATATATGGGTCGTAGGGGACAGCACAATAGACATGCGTTTTGCTCAACACTCTAACAGAGAGCTGACGCAGAATTTTACCCCTATCGCAATGGGGATGAACAGCAGGGCGGCGCGCTACTTAGAAGTTTCCGCATCACGATTTGAAAGCTTCGCCATTGCCAAGAATTTAAGTGACGTTGCCATCATGGCTTCACTAGACCCATATGGCTTACAAGAGTACGACAGCGCTGTGCTCTCAGCATCATATGATGCTGATGATCATAGTATGGAGCCTTAAAACACCGCCTATCGTACGGTTTCCTTTGCATTTGCTGATTTTCTATGTATAAATACGATCCCAATTAGAAATTTTAGGCCTTAAGGATTGAAAAGATGAGCGAGCAAAAGCCTTCACAAAATGTCGTTAACATCAAAACCGGTCTTGCGGAGATGCTGAAAGGCGGCGTGATTATGGACGTTGTCACAGCCGAGCAAGCCAAAGTCGCGGAAGACGCAGGCGCAGTTGCCGTTATGGCTCTGGAACGCGTTCCGTCTGACATTAGAAAGGCCGGCGGTGTTGCCCGTATGAGCCCACCTGAGATTATCGAAGAAGTCATGAAGTCTGTATCCATACCTGTGATGGCGAAATGTCGTATCGGTCACTTTGCTGAGGCACAGCTTTTGCAAGAAATGGGCGTTGATTACATCGATGAGTCAGAAGTTTTAACCCCTGCAGACGAAGAATACCACATCAACAAGCACGACTTTAAAGTGCCGTTCGTTTGTGGCGCGAAAAACCTGGGCGAAGCCCTACGCCGTATTGGCGAAGGCGCGGCATTGATGCGCACAAAAGGTGAGCCGGGCACAGGAAACATTGTCGAGGCGGTTCGTCACATGCGCCAAATCAACGCAGAGATTAAGTGGGTCACAAACATGGATGAAAGCGAGCTGATGACAGCGGCGCGTGACATGGGTGCACCATTTGAACTTTTGAAAATCGTTCGTGCGGAAGGCAAACTGCCTGTCCCTAACTTTGCGGCCGGTGGTATTGCAACACCTGCAGATGCGGCGCTATGTATGCAGCTTGGTGCGGAAACAGTATTTGTCGGATCAGGTATTTTCAAATCAGATAACCCTGAGAAATTCGCCAAAGCCATCGTAAAAGCAACCGCGCACTATAATGACCCTGCTATCGTTCTTGAAGCATCAAAAGAGCTTGAAGGTGTAGCGATGCGCGGAACTGAAATCAGCGAAATCGAAGAGCCAATGCTTATGGCTAATCGTGGCTGGTAATACTGCATTAGCGATAAATATGATTAATTAAGCGCCGCTTTCGGCGCTTTTTTATAATTCAAAGAACTTAATGCGCCTGTTTATATCTTGGGTCAAGATCACGAGGCCCGCTTAAATCATGCGATTTCGGAGCCTCTACATTCGGCAATGTATCAGTTCCCATCGCTTGCATATAATCAGCGATACACGTTTCATTTGTCTTTGCATCGTTCTTCCCGTTAGGGCGGCATGTCTTCGCACATCGCTGCGCTGCTTTCCGGTCAACTGGCTTGGCGGGTTTACGGTTAATACAGGTCAAAAACATAAATGCTTTCTGATTAACATTGATGCCATCGGCACTATCCTGTGCCAGCCCTGCGCCTGTAAAAACAAAACAACACGCAAAACAGGCGAAAACAAAAACAATAACTTTAATATTCATAATGCACCAATAGGTTATCAAATAATATAAATGACAATACCTTTAGTTTAACTATGTTTCAAACCATTAAAAGAATGATCATCGCGGATAAATAAACCCTGAGGCAATATATGGCGATCCATATGCATTGGTGTGATAATTCCAGAACCGCGCACGCGTCCAATCATTATTCGGCGAGACATCCTCAACGCGCATACGCTCATAAATCATAGAACGACTGGCGGTATCACTGCCCCAATTACTATGCGTGACCTCAATCGTGCGGGAATTAATGATACGCTTCACCACAGACACATGCCCATAACGAAGACGCGAGGATTTAGACAGAACAAACACCGCACCTACCTTTGGCATATTACTGCGCGGATATTTGCCCGCCGCCTGATACCACCATGTATGCGCATCCCCGCGTATTTGCAGGCCCGACACATCACGGGCATAAGGCACGCAGCTAATCGGCTTTGCCACGCGATAGCCCGATGCATTCAAGGAAGAAAAATTTCCCGAACTGCTCGACCCGCACCCCGATAAAATCAACGCGAATAAACATAGATATAATTTAAAAGAACGGGGCATGAGTTTGCTCGGCAGATATGTAAGTGAACGCCCCCCTATTGCGCCATATTTAGGGCGGATACGCAACCCCATGAAAGAAAACAAAGCCCCATGCTTGCCTTTTAGAAAAAGCGTTGATATGAAAAAGACGATTTTACAGGAAAACTGACATGACACAGACCAAACCCACCATTGGTGTTCTTGCCCTTCAAGGCGCGGTTGAACCGCACAAAGCACATATCGAAGCCTGCGGCGCAGCGTTTAAGGCCGTTAAAACGCCAAAGGACTTTGCCGAAGTTGATGGCTTTATCCTGCCTGGCGGGGAAAGCACAACCATGCTGAAACTGATCGAGAATTTCGGTCTGTGGGATGTCCTGACCGATGAATTTAGCAAAAAACCTGTATGGGGGATTTGCGCAGGCACAATCTTGCTGGCGGAAACAGTTCTAAACCCCGCGCAAAAATCATTCGCCTTGCTGCCGATGACCGTTGAACGCAATGCATACGGACGACAGCTGGACAGCCATTATGATCAGATTGATGGTTATAATGTGTCCTTCATCCGCGCACCGATGATCAAAGAGATTGCAGATGACGTTGAAATTCTGGCAACGCAGGACGACCATCCTGTATGGGTTAAAAAAGGAAACGTCATAGCCAGTACTTTCCACCCTGAGCTCACCATGGATTTCCCATCACCAATGCATCGTAAATTCATAGAGCTGGTGCAGAGTTAACCCCATCTTAAGAGGTTGCTTTTTATAATCCTGCGTGACTATATGAAATATTCTTTCAGTAACGCATTAAAAAGGATTATAAAATGGAACCGGTAACTCTTGGTGGTATTGGATTAGGCGTACTTGCGGTTATCGCACTTACTGTAGTTATTGCGCTGTTTTTGCGCCGTGTTGTGCCAACAAACGAAGTACATATCGTACAATCAACCAAGCACACAAAATCATACGGTAAAGATACCCCAAACGGTAACACCTATTATGAATGGCCGTTCTGGATTCCTGTTTTCGGTGTAACGAAAATCGTTATGCCCGTTTCTGTTTTTGACGTACAGCTGAATGCATACGAAGCCTATGACGTTGGCCGCGTGCCATTCGTGGTTGATATTGTGGCCTTCTTCCGCATTGCTGACAGTAACGTCGCCGCCCAGCGTGTTGAGAGCTTCCGCGAATTGGAATCACAGCTGCTGTCCATCGTACAGGGTGCGGTGCGTACAATTTTGGCGTCACACGATATCGATAAAATCATGTTAGAGCGTAGCATCTATGGTGAACAATTCACCGATGCAGTGCGCGACCAACTGAAAAGCTGGGGCGTGGTTCCGGTTAAGAACATCGAATTAATGGATATTCGCGATGCCGCGGAAAACCGCGTAGTTCACAACATCATGGAAAAGAAAAAGTCCTTGATTGAAATGCAAAGCCGTCAGGAAGTTGCCGAGAACATCAAGAACGCGGAAATCGCGGAAATTGATGCCAAGCGTGAGCGTGACATTCGTGATGAACAAGCACAGCAGGCCGTTGGTGAACGCGCCGCGGAAAAGGTGAAGGTCGTTGGTATCGCAAACGAAAACGCGCAGCAAGACATTAAAGAACAACAGCGTATCACCAAAGAAAAGGAAATGGCCGTTATTCAAGTGAATGACGTGAAGCGCGCCGAAATTACCAAAGAGATGAATATCGTTAAGGCCGATGAAGACAGGCAAGCCACTGTGCTTCGCGCTGATGGTGATCTGGAAGCCAAAAAGAAAGAAGCCAAAAAGAAAGAAGCCGAAGGGATCAAGGTCGAAGGTGAGGCGCGCGCGGATGCAGAACGTGCGATGCAGCTCGCCCCCGTTGAGGCGCAAATCGCACTGGCGAAAGAGATTGGTGAGAATGAAGGCTATCAGCAATACTTGCTGGGGATTGAAAATATCGGCGCCTATAAGATTGTTGGCGTTGAACAAGCCGACGCGCTCAAGGTTGCGGATATCAAAATCATTGCCAACACAGGCGACCCAGTTGAAGGGATGAGCAATGTGATGGATCTATTCTCTGCCAAGGGCGGCACAAATATCGGTGCCATGCTTGAGGGGCTCGCCCAAACAGAGCAAGGCCAAGCCTTGATGGAGAAATACGGCATTAAATTAACCAAAATGCCGGCCGTATTTAACGACAAGCCTGAATAATTTTTATCAGGCCTGATCTAAGGTGGATTGACTTCAATCCCAAAACTTTCTAAGAGTTGCCTTATGATACGTTATATTTCCACGCGCGGCGGGGATGCGTCCCGCACTTTCGAAGATGTCCTCCTGACAGGCCTCGCGCCTGATGGCGGGCTGTATGTTCCCGAAACATGGCCACAGATTAATCTGGATGACCTGAAGGGCAAATCCTATTGCGAAATTGCAGAGATTGTCATGTACCCCTTCGTTGAAGGATCAATCGCGCGCGACGATTTCAAACGCATCATCAATGAAACCTATAGCGCGGAACATTTCCGCCACCCTGATGTGACCCCGCTCCATCACCTTGAGAATTTCGCAGGCGATAAGGTTTATATTTTAGAACAGTTCCATGGCCCAACCATCGCATTTAAGGATGTCGCGCTACAATTGCTTGGCCGTTTGTTCGACCATGTTTTAAAGAAACAAAATAAACGCATCACCATCGTCGGCGCGACCAGTGGCGACACAGGCAGCGCGGCAATCGAAGGATGCCTTGCATGCGATCAGATTGATATCTTTATCCTGCACCCAAAGGGCCGTGTATCAGATGTTCAGCGCAAGCAAATGACCACAATCGATGCGCCAAACGTGCATAATATTGCATTGGAGGGCACATTTGATGATTGCCAGAATATGGTCAAGGCCATGTTCAATGACGAAGAATTCAGAAACAAAGTACAGCTTTCTGCCGTCAATTCCATTAACTGGGCGCGTATCATGGCGCAGATCGTGTATTACTTCGCGACCGGCCTAAAACTCGGTGCGCCTGAAAAGGATGTGTCCTTTGTTGTGCCGACGGGCAATTTCGGGAATGTCTTCGCCGCCTATTGCGCGCAGAATATGGGCTTACCGATTAAATATATGGGTGTCTCCAGTAATAAGAATGACATCCTTACCCGCTTTTTCGAGAGCGGGGAGATGAAAATCGGAGAAGCACACGCCACCATTAGCCCGTCTATGGATATCCAAATCTCCAGTAATTTTGAGAGATATCTGTTCGACCTTCTCGGCCGAGACACAGAGCGTTTGGCCGCTCTGATGAACACCTTTAAGGAAACAGGCGATATCGCGGTATCTGATGCACATCTGCAAGCCGCACGCGCACAATTTGAATCAAGCCGCACAGATGATGCGGAAACGCTCGCGATGATAAAGGAAACACATGATGCGACGGGCTACACGCTTGATCCGCACACAGCCGTCGGCATGAAAGGCGCAAAAGCACTGGCCGAGAAAGACGATAGTGGCGCGGTTGTCCTGCTCGCCACGGCGCATCCGGCGAAATTCCCCGACGCGGTGGAAAAAGCCATCGGTGAGCGCCCCACTCTGCCCGATCACCTTGCCGATTTATTTGACCGCAAAGAGATTATGCAAGAACAACCTAACGACATCAAAACCGTGATGGGCTATGTTGTTAGCCATACGCGTGCGGTGGAATAAAACTGAGGGAACTTGAAAATTTACGCGTCTGATCCAGAAATTTTTTTGACTCTATCAATGCCTAGTCAGCCTATTTTTTCAGCATGGAGAGCTACTGGAAGTATTATTGGGATAGACATAGGCCAAAAGAAAAACGATGGCAAATCCCCCTCATATCTAGCGATTGAAATGTGTGACTGGTATTTATCTCATCAAGATAAAGTAGTTATCGATTGTATAGAGACCGATGATAATCTTTACAAAAAAATTCTTGGCAACCTTGCAGGAAAGCGCATTTTAAGCATTGAAAAAACTCCCGAAAAGCATGAAATCAAAATATGCATAGAAAATGCATATTTTTTTGTTTTAACTTCCAATATAGATACTTATGGATCAGATGCTGAGTTATTCTTTTTGTTGCAGGATGGCAAGCCGCCAGTTGGTTATTCTCCTGAAAAAGGCTTTTCCTATGGTATACAATAAAAAAACATAATAAAAATTTCCGCCCGTTTTTAGGCGATAGTAAATTTCAAAACATGGCGAAATAAAACATGACCGAATATAGCTCCTGGGATGAGACACTCTCAGAACATGAAAAAAACCTCAGTCAAGGCGTGCAGGAACAATGGGATAACGGCAAGTTTGATGATGCCATCCTGATTTTGCATGAGCTGCTCAAAGACCGCCCCGATTCCGCGCTGTTTAATGTCACACTGGGGCAGATGTATAAACGCCTGTCAGAGGAAATATCCGACCCGAACAAAGCCTTACTGGCGGAAAAACATTTTGCGAAAGCAATCACCCTTGCCCCGACATCGGGCGTTGTCTCGATTATGTATTTCAAATGCCTGTTGGATATGGGCAAAGACGCAGAGGCATTGAGCGAAGTTGCACGGTTTAAAGAGGTCGGCGCGCCCCCAGAATCTGCGCAATTCGCCGAGGATTACCGTGAAGATATCGCCGCCATCCAATCCCGCCTGAACGCCACATAAAAATTCCCTGCCTGTTTTTCGGCGGCATTGCTTTTTACGCTGCGCTATACTCTGCCATATCAGATTAAGGACAGAGCATGAGCACCGCGTTAGAACAACAATATTATACCGCCCTGACAAACCGTGACGCGGAATATAACGGCATCATTTTCGTTGGTGTGAAATCAACGGGTATATTCTGCTTGCCGACCTGTCCCGCCAAAAAACCGAAAATAGAGAATTGCGAGTGGTTTAAAAACGCCGAGGACGCTTTGCTCGCGGGCTATCGCCCATGCAAACGATGCCACCCGACCGCAATGCCTGATGATGCCTCCCCGATTATCAAGGCCCTGATTAAGGCCGTGGAGGACGAACCTGAAAAACGCTGGAAAGAGGGGGATTTGCGCGATATGGGCTATGATCCCTCCACGGTGCGCAGGCATTTCCAAAAACGCTTCGGGATAAGTTTTGTTGCCTATGCACGGGCACGGCGCATGGGTCTTGCGCTGAAACATATACGCGGGGGCGGACGCGTCATTGATGCGCAGATCGATCACGGATATGAATCCGATAGCGGGTTTCGCGATGCCTTCGCACGTATTATGGGCACGCCGCCATCCAAACACAGCCATAAGATTTTGGAATCAAAACTGATCAACACCCCGATCGGCGCAATGATTGCGATGGCGGATGAGCACGCGCTTTATTTGCTGGAATTCACCAACCGTAGAGGGCTGGAGCTTGAGGTGGATCGCATGCGCAAAAAACTTGGCTGCGCGATTGTGCCCGGCAATAACGAGATTTTGAAAAAAACCGAACAAGAGCTGGCAGAATATTACAGCGGGACGCGGCAAAAGTTCGATATTCCCCTATCGGATTACGGCACAGATTTCCAAAAAACCATCTGGGACGCGCTTAAAAAACTGCCCTATGGGGAAACATGCTCCTACAAGGAACTTGCCAAAATGGTTGGGAATGAAAACGCGGTGCGCGCCGTCGCACGCGCAAACGGCGCCAATCAATGCGCCTTAATCATTCCCTGTCACCGCGTGATCGGATCAGATGGGTCCCTCACCGGATATGCAGGGGGAATAGCGCGAAAAGAATGGCTTCTCGCGCATGAAGGTAAAATTCTAAAAGTTTAAAACTCTGGTCTGCATTGGCGTTATTTGATCCTCAAGAGAGAGATTATTTAGCGCACGCGTATTCGGATCAACAGGCAACGCAGGCTCAGCAGACGGACCGGCATCGCGCCCTTGCCCGCCATTTTCCGATGCATCAATAAAACCGATCAAACCATCATATAAATGTTCGGCATCCGGCCCTGCCATCTCTTCTGCTCTCTCTATGAGTTCTGTCGGGATCGCGACATTAGCGTTAATAACGTTACCCGTTACGCTTAGAGCGGCCAAAACTTCACTACGGCTCAGGCCGTCTTCTGCCGCGGCATGTAAGCCTGTTTTTAAAAGCGCGCCTGCGATCGTTTCTCTTTCAGATCCTTCGCCAAAATGATCTTCACAAAATTTATCAATAACCGCATCTAAAAGATGATGATCATTGCCATCAATTTTACTGACTTCGACCAAGTCATTGACAAACAGTTCCACTGTACCAATCGGAGATTCTCCGCCCATATTATTCCCCTGTTTTATTATTTCTATAATATTGTTATAAACTATAGCACAAAGCGATTTGAGCAAACAAACTTTTTGCCAAGCGTGAAAATTCATATATATTACCGCCCCATGAGCGAATTAAAGATTACAACATTATCCAATGGCCTGCGCGTTGTGACGGATCACGTACCGTCTGTAGAAAGCGTCGCCGTTGGTGTCTGGGCGGGTGTCGGCACCCGAAACGAAGATCTAAGCGTAAATGGCGTGGCCCACATGGTGGAGCATATGCTGTTTAAGGGCACAAAAAACCGCGATGCCCAGCAAATCGTCGAAGTAATCGAGAATGTCGGCGGGCACATGAATGCCTATACCAGCCGCGAAGTAACCAGCTATCACATCCATCTTTTGAAGGAAGACCTTGGCCTCGCGCTGGATGTGTTGGCCGATATGGTGCAGAACTCCACCATGCCTGCGGATGAGGTAGAGCGCGAGCGCGGCGTAATCATTCAGGAAATCGGTATGTGCCATGATACGCCTGATGATATTATTTTCGATCATTATTTTGAAACCGCCTACCCGAAACAAGCCCTCGGCGCGCCGATTTTAGGCACGCACAGCATCATCGAAAACATGCATCGTGATGAGCTTATGGGCTATGTTGAGAAATTCTACACACCCGAACGCCTCGTGATTTGCGCCAGCGGTAATTTGAAACATGATGAGTTGATTGAAATGGTGGAGCGCAAATTTAACGCCCTGCCCGCAAACCAAAATGAAGACCGCGCCGAGGCCGCATATCAAGGCGGAGAATACAGAGAATCCCGTGATTTAGAACAAAGCCATATTGTGCTTGGATTCCGCGGCATCCCGCGCCTAAGCCAAGATCACTACGCGGCGCAAATCCTCACCACGATTTTGGGCGGGGGCATGTCATCACGCCTGTTCCAAGAGGTACGTGAAAAGCGCGGCTTGGTGTATTCAATTTACGGGTTTAATTCCTCCTATTCCGATGACGGACAGGTCGGTATCTATGCGGGCACAGGCCCTGATAAGCTACCTGAATTAATCCCCGTTATTTGTGACGAAGTGATGAAAATCGGCACGACCATTACTGATGAGGAACTTTCCCGTGCCAAATCACAATTACGATCATCCATATTGATGGCACGCGAATCGATGATGAACCGCGCCAATCAAAACGCGAAGAGCCTGCTCATGCGTGATACAATCCGAAGCCCCGAAGAAATTATTGATGATATTAATGCGGTGACGATTAAAACCCTGCAACGCGTGTCAGATCAAATTTTCACCTCCGCGCCGACATTGGCGGCACTCGGCCCGCTCGGTCAGTTGGAAGATTTCGGTAAAATTAAGGATAGGCTGGCGGCTTAAGCGCGTCATAAACATTTTAATGAATCTGATTTTTCAGAGCGCTTCGAAGAATTTCATCAATACGTTTTTCTGGGGTCGCAGTCGTAATTAAAAAAGGGTAAGCGTTATAAAATTTTTTATATTCAACAACTCCGGGCCTCATTTTCGCAATATAAAATGTAAATATATCTGTATCCATTTTCATACCCACGTGCCCCCGCGGAATAATGTTAGCAAACAGCATTACAGATAATGTGTTTTCTTTTTTTGTTTCCTCCTCAAAAGCTTCGCGCCCCCCCTTGGACATAAGATCGATTATTTCAACCGACTGATCATTGCGGTCATGACAACCGATTGTGTTCGTTGATAAATATGTACCATTGCGGCTCGTGAACCTATCTTCATATAGCTTTTTGAGTAATTTTTCTAAATTAGACTTTTTAAGTGGTTCAGGTAATAATTTGTCCGAATTTGCAGGGCCTACCCTGTTAACTGCAACCACAACACGTTCTACACCAGCCAAAACCGGATTGATGTTGGTTATTGAAGAAGAGCGGCAATATCGCTTTTTTTCCTCCGCCTGTGCAGACCCGAAAGAAAATAAACAGGCCAAGACAATCAGAACAGCATATTTTCTCATGAGTTTTCCGTAAAAGTAATTACGCGCGGCCTGCAACACCTGAGAGCATCGCAGGATCAATACCAAGCTTATTAATCGCTTGTGTCCATTTGCCTTCGGGGTTATCGCCAAAGACAAGCTCAGGATCAGGATCAACCACAAGCCACGCATTATTCTGAATTTCTTCATCCAGTTGGCCTGCTTCCCATCCTGCATACCCTAAGATAAACATCAAATTTTCAGGCTTTTGCCCCGTGGCAATATCTTTCAGTGCGTCCACCGTGCCTGTCACGCCGTATGATTTATTCACCACCATCGTATCGTCACGAGCGAAATCAGAGGAATGGAGCAAAAAGCCGCGCGCCGTTTCCACAGGCCCGCCATACATCACATCCAGATTGAGCTTTTCAAAGTCAACGCGTATATCTGATTCAAGCTTTAGCTGCCCCATCAGATCATTAAATTCAATGCCGGGCATGCTATGATTTACCACCAGCCCCATCGCGCCTTCTTCATCATGGGCGCAGATGAAAATCACGGCGCGGTGAAAGCGCGGATCACCCATAGAGGGCATCGCCAAAAGTAATTTTCCTGTCAGATGATGATTTTGCTTTTCAGCCACGTGATTCGTCCTTTTGCGGGTTATGCTCACCCCCATAGTGACACAGAACGGAAAACATAATCAAGTTTCAGGCATGGGTTTGTGGTGCGTGTGGTCATGGCTTTCGTAATGATCGCTGTAAACGCGAACAGTTTGTTCGACAATCGATTCAATACAAAATTCACGCTCGGCTTTTATGCGGCTGTTGCGCTCCATACGTTCGCGCAGTTCGGTATCACCGAGGATACGTTCAATCGCATCTGCGGTGGCGACAGGGTCTTTAATCGGTACAATTAACCCGTTTTGCTCATGATCCACCGCATCCTTACAGCCCGGGTTATCGGTGGTGACAATGGCGCGCCCCGCCGCGCAGGCCTCTAATAAAACGCGCGGAATCCCCTCCCCGTAATAAGACGGGAATACAATCAAACTCGCCTCTGCCATGCGTTCAGGGATATCCTCAACACGCCCCAACCATTCTGATGCGCCGTCTTTTGTCATCTCGATCATTTCATCGCGGGAAATGGCCTTCGGGTTATCTGTTTCCCCGCCTGCGATTTGGAATTTTGCTTCAACGCCGCGCTCTTTCAAAATACGCGCCGCATCAATAAACACCCCAACACCTTTTTCAAGCACCAAGCGTGTAGGCATAAGGACAATCGGCATTTCATCCTCTTTGGTGACGCCTTGCACGGCGTTGAATTGATCCAGATGCACACCTGATCCTTTAATCAGCACAGATTGGTCAGGCGTTGCGATGCGCTTTTGAATTAACAAATCGCGGTCATCTTCATTTTGAAAAATCAATGTTGTGTTAGATTGCTTAAAGGCCTGCGCCAGCGGGACGCTCATCGCCGCGCGCAAAGCAGTGGATTTCGCTTCATCGCTGCGGAATAAATACCCCAAGCCCGCAAGCGTATGTATTTTATGCTTTGTTTTATAGGGCATCGCCGCCAAAGCAGATAAAAACCCGTATTTTAGGGTAACGGTGTGAATTGTATCCGGGTTTTCTTCCTTAATCAGGCGGTTAATATCACGCACCAACCCAAAGCCACCGAATATACTTGTATTACTTCCCTGTTTTTGCAGCGGGACAACTTTGAAATCAGGCGCTTTGCCTTTTGCGCTGTCATCGCCGTTAATCAGACCAATGGTGACATCCATGCCCTTATCGCGCGCACCCTCAGCCACAGCCATACGGCTGTTCCAATCAGCAGCGTCAAACAAATATAAAATCTTTTGTGGTGCCATATTTATCCCGTAACCCAATATCTATGCCAGGATTGGAACATCAAAACAGACCATAATTGCTCTGCGTGATGGCCGCGCCCTTTTTGATGGCGATCCCATAATTCATGGATATGCTTATAATTCAAAAGCCCCTGTGCGCGCAACTCATACTCATCCAATAAATCTTCGGCCCAGTCTTTCAGATCACCGCGCAACCATTCGCCAATCGGCACAGAGAATCCTTGTTTCGGGCGATCATATAATTCTTGTGGGACGTGATTATTCAAAACCTGACGCAGCAGCCACTTGCCCTTACCGTCCTTGATTTTTACATCCATCGGCAGGCGCCATACATAATCATAAATGCGTTTATCCAATAACGGCGCACGTGCCTCCAAACCGACAGCCATGCTGGCACGATCAACCTTGGTCAGGATATCCCCGTTCAAATAAGACAGCGCATCCCAATACATCATTTCTTCGGCAAAGGTTAATCCCTCAATTTGGTATGCAGGATCCACCAACGGAATTTTATCTTCATAGCCATCCGTAACGCAGTCACGCGGTGCGCCCCATTTACTAACCAGGGACAAATACACATCACCCTCTGTATGCTTTTGCATGATCTCAGCAAATTTATGCATATGTTGTCCGAATTGCGGACGATTAGGCCGCATCATCGACCACATGCCCGTCGGGATGGTTTTAATAATTTGTGAAAAGGGTTTGCGCAAATTAGGGGGGATACCATTCGTGGCTTTCCACGCTTTTGGCCCTGAAATGTGACGCGTATACCCGCCCAGCATCTCATCGCCGCCATCCCCCGACAGGGCAACCGTCACACTATCCCGTGCGAATTTAGAAACCAAATAAGTCGGGATGGCAGAGGAATCCGCAAACGGCTCATCGTAGATGCGCGCCAAATCAGGCACGACATCCAGCGCGTCCTTTGGCTTTATGTACAGTTCATGGTGATCGGTTTTCAAATGTTCCGCCACAGCTTTGGCTTGCTCGGCTTCGTTATATCCCGCTTCTTCAAAACCGATAGAATAGGTCTTCACGGATTGCTTGGAATGTTGCTGCATCAGGGCAACCACGGTGGAGCTATCAATACCGCCGGATAAAAACGCGCCCAAAGGCACATCAGAGATCATGCGATCTTGCACGCATTGCCCCAGCAACTCTTCAAAATCCTGAACTACATTTCCTGTTTCTGTGAACGCATTTTCTTTGGCCTGTTCAAGTGCCCCCTTATAAGACCAATACGGTTCAATCAAGGGCTTTAGATCTTGGCCACCCCGCAACATGCGCATATCAATCGCCATCATACAGCCCGCCGGAACTTGCAACACATCACGATAAATACAAAGCGGCGCCGGCACATAGCCAAAACGCATAAACCCTGTCACGCCCGGGCGACTAACATCCCGCCTGAAATCAGGATGCGCGCATAATGCCTTCAGCTCCGATCCGAAAACCAATGACGTCCCCGCCCAACCAACATAAAGGGGCTTCTTACCCATACGGTCACGCACTAAAAACAAGGCTTGTTGCTTTCGATCCCATAGGCCAAATGCATACATGCCATTAATGCTGTCCAAGGTTTTTTGTATGCCCCAATGATCAAAAGCGGCCAAAAGAACTTCGGTATCGCTGGTGCCTTTAAATTTCACATCATGATTTGTTTCCAAATCCGCCTTTAATGTCTGAAAATTATAAATCTCACCGTTATAGGTAATCATATACCTACCCGATTCAGATTCCATCGGCTGGTGCCCTGTGGGGGAAAGGTCAATTATTGACAAACGCCTATGCCCAAGCGCAAGCGGAACTGCAGGATCCTGCCACACATCATGGCTATCAGGACCGCGCGTTTCGATCGCATCCGTCATGCTTTTGATCGTTCTGTGCAACAGATTCCGATCCGGTCTTGGGTCAAATGAATATAATCCGGCGATACCACACATAGGCTGTTCTTTGCTTTCGTCTCTTTACCTTTATTGATAAAACATATATCTCTGTATCAAAAGGGTGAATTAATCTCGGGGAAAGCATTTTATGAATATACAGCTTTTTGTCTCGAAAAAAGGACATGTTGCATTCGCATGTCACGGGCGTTTTAGCAAAGAAATCAGCCAAATTGCCGTGAATTCTAATACCGGCCAGATTACGTTCGTCTTTAAACCTGATCTGCAAATTTGGCGTCCGAATTGCAAAGTCACACCTGAACTTTGCAAAAAAATCCAGAATCAATTATTCTGTGCCGTAGGGTATTATGAAGGAAAAAAGCTCGTCGCCAGTGAATATGTGCGTTTTACATGTTTGGCACGATAATTAAAAAATAAAGATAAGAGGAACATGACAATGTCAGCAACAGAACTTACAGAACAACCACAAGAAGCACTGCCGGAAAGTCCCGTTCAGGTTATTGTCGAGGCGACCACAGTGCCTGACGCCGTTGCCGTTATTAACATCGAAGAAGTTCGCTCCAACTCGCTCGCGGCTGAAACAATGGAATCAACCAGCGTCGAAGCAGCCAGTAAAGCAGGTGAATATTTCTCCGCGCAAACAACCAGCGAAGTTGCCGCAGACCGCAGCTACGCAGGCGCAGCCACAGCAGACAGCGAAACTGTCTACAACTCGCACACAGGTCAGGCGGAAACGCACACAGCGCAGGCGGAATCTTATAACACAATGGGTCACAGCACCGCAGCAATGTCACAGGAAGCCAGCGCAAAGTCCGCCGCTCTAGAGATGATTTCTCACGTTCAGCAAGCAGGCCTTGAAATCGCGCAACGTACTGAGCTGGCCTTCACTGAACAAGCCGACCGCACAGCCGAAGGCGTAAAACAAGAAATGAAGGTTGTTGCAGCCGCCGCAGAAGAAGCGAGCACCGCCAATAATCTGGAAGGTGAAATGAAAATGGCCGCGATTGAGGCCAATTCGCCAAAAGCATAAGCCGCAAAATATATTAATTTCAAAAGCAGGGGCATATGCGTCCCTGTTTTTTTATGTGAATCTTACGCAAGCGATTGTCGCAGAGCGTTATTCTCTGTTAGAATTACAGAATTAAGGAAATAGATATAAGGATCATCATAGCCCATGGATATTGATCTTCTGGTCACACCAAATGGCGAGGCTGGCCTGCTCAGCAATAAAAACCTGATCAAAAAAGCGGTTGGCGTTCTTTTTGATACGGATAACGGGCTGATGTCACTGGAATTTGCCGACATGGACCATCTGGATTTGAACATCCCCGTTGAGGAGGATTTCTTTGCCACGCTCGATGCGAACCCGCAAATCCATATCGGGTCGGTCACTGACGGGCGCATTGCGCAGGCCTATCAGGTGCCGCTGATGTTTTTGGATGATCCCTACCGCGCCGAAGCGTTCGAGAATATCGAACCGCCCGAAAAACCACTGGCGGCGTTTTATTACTTCGTTAAAAATTGTGTTCTGGGGCAACCCGTCCACCGCGCCGATGCGGGGAATGAGGATAGCTCTGGCTGTATTTTAGGGGACTCTGCGCCGTCATCTTTGGAATTTGCGCATCACCTTGCCCGCCGTCACGGGATGGAAGTGCAAAACGTCAAAGCCAATCAGCAGCTCAACACCCCGTCTATGGGTTTGGGCTCAGGCGGAAGCTCAGGCCGAAGCAGTGGCGGATATGCAGGTGGC
The DNA here is from genome assembly GCA_051967755.1 of Alcanivorax sp. Lineage (GTDB taxonomy): Bacteria > Pseudomonadota > Alphaproteobacteria > Micavibrionales > Micavibrionaceae > UBA1672. Next base: position 428,458 of record JBQDYD010000001.1, on the reverse strand, counting down.
TCCAGCAAAACCTATTACCAGAAAAAATATGTCAGAAAGTCAGATAAAAAGAACAGGGATGAGGATTAACCCTACTGCCCTTTTCTGATTTTGCGCCATTTGGCTACATTTGCGTTATGCCCCGCGAGGGTCGTCGCAAAGGCATGCCCGCCAGAGCCGTCCGCCACAAAATAGATATATTTATGCTCTTCGGGGTTAAGCGCCGCCTGAATCGAGGCCTTCCCCGGGTTACAGATCGCACCGGGCGGTAATCCGGGATAAAGATAGGTGTTATACGGGGAGTCAAACTCCAGATCCTTTTTCAATAATCTGCGGCCAAGCGGGCCTTTCCCGTTATTTTGATGTTCGCCCTTGGTGATTGCATAAATCACTGTCGGGTCAGTTTGCAATGCCATATTCATGCGCAAACGATTGAAAAACACCCCTGCCACACGCTTGCGCTCTGAGGGGACAGCGGTTTCCTTTTCAATAATTGAGGCGAGCGTTAAAACATCGCCAACGGTCTTCAGCGGCGCTTTAGCGTTCGGGCAATCCTGCGGCAAGAACACCGCGAAAGATGCGCTTGCTTCACGCTCCAACAAAATTCCGCATAACGGCAGGATTACATTTTCCATTGATTGATTCATACGCTGCATAAAGCCTGCGACGCTATCCCCGTTTTGATAGCTATAGGTCTCAGGCAAATATGAACCTTCGGGCAGAGGAAGGACTTCTTCTTCCTTATCCAGAACGCCTTCATTCATCAAAAATTGTTCAATTTCCCAATTTGTCAGCCCCTCTCGGATGGTGATCTGACGCTGAATGACTTTACCTTCCTCCAGCTTATCCAAGATTTGCGCGATGGAGAGATGCGGCGGGAATTCATATTCCCCTGCTTTTAATCGGCTTGATTGCTCTGTGATTTTAGATCCGTAAACGAAGATATTCACGGGCGTGAAGGCTTGCCTGCTGATCACGCCTTTATCCACCAAGATTTCAGATATGCCGTAAACCGAACTGCCATGCGGAATATTAACGGTGATGGTGTTTTCCAGCGGCCCCGGCTTTTGAAACTGATCAAACGCCCAATAGGCAGCGCCTGCGATCACAAAAACCGCAAGCGTCGTCAAAAAAACCAAACTATTGATAAGAAATTTCATCCCCGCGCCAAAGCCCTACACTTTGCGCATGATCAAAGATGCATTTGTTCCGCCAAACCCGAAAGAGTTAGACAAAACGGTATTTACCTCTTTTTCCTTCGCTGTCTTTGGCACAAGATCCATGCCCTGACAGTTTTCAGATGGGTTTTCAAGGTTCAATGTTGGTGGCAACACGCCTGTTTCAATCGCCTTTGCCGCATAAATCGCCTCAACCGCGCCCGCCGCACCGAGCAAGTGCCCGATCGCCGATTTCGTTGATGACATAGAAACCGTATCCAGTGCGTTAGAGAACAAACGCTTCACCGCGCCAAATTCAATGCCGTCACCCACAGGTGTCGATGTACCGTGCGCGTTGATGTAATCAATATCTTCAGGATTCAGCTTCGCACGTTTCAGCGCCGCTTCCATTGCGCGGTATCCGCCATTGCCGTCTTCGGCAGGCGATGTTATGTGGTGCGCATCCCCAGACAGGCCGTAACCGATCACTTCACCATAGATTTTCGCGCCGCGCGCTTTGGCGTGCTCATATTCTTCTAAAACAACGATACCCGCGCCTTCGCCGATAACAAAACCGTCGCGCCCTTCATCCCATGGACGAGAGGCTTGCTCTGGCGTGTCGTTATACCCTGTGGTCAGTGCACGCGCAGCGGCAAAACCTGCCACGCCAAGGCGACATACCGCCCCTTCTGCGCCGCCTGCAATCATCACATCCGCATCATCCAGCGCGATGAGACGCGCCGCATCACCAATGGCATGTGTACCTGTTGCACAGGCCGTCACAACCGAGTGATTCGGGCCACGGAAACCGTATTTAATAGAAACATGACCTGATGTCAGGTTAATCAACGCCGCAGGGACAAAGAACGGAGAGATACGGCGGGGGCCGCGCTCATTCATCAATGTTGAGGTTTTATAAATCTCATCCAGACCACCAATACCGGAGCCGATCAAAACACCTGTGCGGTTTAGGGATTCTTCATCGGTTGGCTGCCAATCAGCATCCTCAATGGCTTCTTTTGCCGCCGCAATACCATAGGTGATAAACACATCGACTTTGCGTTGTTCTTTCGGGGCTAAAAACAAATCCGCATTAAATTCGCCATTTTGCGGGTTCTCGTCTTTTGTTTTCGGGATAATGCCCGCAATTTTTGACGGGATATCAGAAACATCGAAATCCTCAATTTTACGGATACCGCTTTTACCATTTGTAATCGCATCCCAGTTATGGTCAACACCAAAGCCAAGGGGTGAAACCATGCCCATGCCTGTAATCACAACACGTCTTAATTCACTCATTTCGATCTTTCCTTATGTATTTCTGCTCTGCCCTAGATAGCATCACAGCCCGCAATGCGGGCTGAAATATTAGGTTAGGTACTTTGTGATACGAATACGCACCACCGCTTACCTTAATTATTCACCTGAATTTTCTTTGATGAAGTTTACAGCATCACCAACAGTTTGGATGTCTTTTGCTGCATCATCAGGGATTTCAATGCTGAATTCTTCTTCAAACGCCATAACCAACTCAACTGTGTCAAGCGAGTCTGCACCAAGATCATCGATGAAGCTTGCGCCTTCAGCAACCTTGTCTTCTTCTACACCGAGGTGCTCAACAACGATTTTTTTCACGCGATCGGCAATATCACTCATGTTAATTCCTTACCTTAATTTTAAACTTGTCTTTTTCTTATATAGAACGAAGAAGAATAATACTACCCCGTTCAGTCTAGGGCAACGATTTACCATAGCCGAATGACAAGATAAAGCGGTTTTTATATAGAAAATGGATATGTCGTTGTGGATAACGTCAAACTGATTGCTCTGCCTACGTTTGCTCAAGGGGTTCGACATGATCTTTATCGACCCCTTTTTGTACAATATACGTAACAAGTGCGCACAACAGAAAGCCCAGCGTAATCGGAACCAACGTCATATTAAACGCCTGACCAATCACTGTACCGACCGCAACTGATATCGCAGAGGAAAATGCGCCGATAAACGCCGAGGCCACGCCGGCAATATGGCCCATAGGCTCCATTGCGATGGCATTCAGATTTCCGAATAAAAACCCAAAGCCCAAAAAAATGGCAAAGCCGTAAACCATAAAGGCCCAAAACGGCACATTGTTATCTGTCAGCAAACACAGCGCCAAAAACACCGCCGAAACGCCCGCCATAGATATAAGGGATATGCGCGATATGTGACGCATGCCAAATCGCTTCACCACGGTTGAATTCGCAAAGGATGATGACCCGACGGCCAAGGCCAAAACGGCGAAGTAGACCGCAAACATATCACCAACCTTAAAGTAGTCCTGAAATATCTGTTGGGCAGAACTGAGATACCCGATAAACGAGCCGAACATAATCCCCGCACATAATGTATAGCCGCACGTCGTTTTGTTCGTGATTGCCGCACGCACACCCGCCCATATATAATGCAAACGGAACGGCGCGCGCCTATCTTCCTGTAAAGTTTCCGGCAAACGCATGAACATCCATACCATGCCCGTGATCGCGACCACTAAAAACAAAATAAAAATAGTACGCCAATGCGCGATGTAGAGCATTAACTGTCCAATGCTCGGCGCAAGCGCGGGCACAAAAATAAAGATCCCCATGACGAATGACATGACCCGCGCCATATCACGGCCAACATATTGGTCACGGATCATCGCCACCGTAATCACCCGTGAGGACGCCGCGCCAAAGCCCTGCAACAAACGCCCTGCCAACATCATCGTAAAGCTTGTCGCAACCAGACTCAGAACACTGCCCAAACAAAAAAGGGAAAGGCCTATATATATGGCGCGCTTTCTACCAAAGCTGTCTGATATGGGGCCATAGATTAACTGGCCGAATGTGAAGCCTAAAAAGAGAAAGCTGATGACCAGTTGCGTTTGGTTTTCACCTACCACACCCAAATCGTGCCCCATGATCGATAATGCCGGCATGACCGCATCAATAGACAATGCAGTAACCGACATTAAAAGAGCCATCAAAGCGACAAACTCTCTAAACGGTATGGTGTGATTTTTCGAATTCTGAGACATAAATTTTATAGAGCATAATAAAAGTGCCTTGGCTACATTAAAAAAAACTAACATACAAAAATGCGGCAATGCAGTATTTGAGCATTATAATACTCATATATTTTCATAAAATTTTAAATAAATTTATCTTAATATAGAATACATAAGGAAAATTATATTAGAAAACAGTGAAGTAACTATACTTAAGGGTATAAAACAGAGCCGAAGATGACATATTTATATACTAAAGAATATATCAAAAGCGCTACTGGTATGGATTTAAAGGAATTTATTCATACAGCAGAAGAGCGCGGCCTGGTTTTCGGAGAGGATTTCCTTGTCATAAACGGTAAAGGGGCCATGGGAATCGCACTTGAAAATGCAATTTTTGAGCTTTCCGATGATAAAAATGAAGAAAAAGAAATAAAAGAACACGAAAATATTTCTCAGAATATTGAACCTGCTGCAGGCGAAGAAGACGCAGATCAAGGTGAAAGCATCATTGATCAATTATTTGATCTTAACGTTCTGGACTTCGCCAACAGTGCAGCGGATAACACGACATCACACAGCCATTCAAGCACAAGCAATATTAGCAGCACACAAGCAATTGCACGTGTATACGATCGCCCTGTGTTGGATACGGAAAGCCTGTCACAAAAACTTGGCAGCATCACCATGTCAGATACGCAGATAAACCAAACAGAATTATCATATGATACGCAAACAGTAACATTCGATGATTCATTAGATGCAGTCGCTCCGCTTATAGCAGAGGAGCCACAAAACATCGCACCCGAAGCGATTGGTGATTTCTTTTTTACAAATATAAATACATCCATATCAGGCAACGTATTAACGGATAACGGATATGGTGCAGATATTGATCCCGATGGTGGCGCAGTTTCCGCATTAGCAGGCACATATGCCACAGAATTTGGCGGTTCCGTAACGATTGATACAGACGGAAGCTATAGCTATACCCCCGCGACCGGTTATAGCGGCACAGATAGTTTTTCCTATACTATTACTGATAATGACGGCGCAATAGATACAGCAAATGTGCTCATTAATGTGACATCAGGTCATGTCAGCACACAAATTGATTTCTCTACAGCTACCATCACTCATTATGGTGTTTCGCAAAACAAAAGCGATAATTTTTTTATTGAAGATAACGGCAACACCCTTCATATGGAAAACAACACATGGAAGGATATCACCTTAAATTACACAGTGACGTCCAACACAGTCATTGAATTTGATTTCATGTCAACGTCCCAAGGTGAAATTCACGGCATTGGCTTTGATACAAATGACGGCATTGATTCAAACCTGACATTCAAACTATACGGTACACAAGGCTGGGGTATCGGAACATATAACAACTATGCAGGAAATGAGGGTGAGTGGGTGCATTACACCATCGATGTAGGCGCAAGATACACCGGAAACTTCACTCGCCTTTTCTTTGTTAATGATGATGACCAGTATGTTGGTGCAAACGGCTCATTCAGCAATATTATCATCCACGAAGGCGGATCAGAGGCGTCCGAGACAATGACAGGAACCACAGGAAGCCAGACCCTTATGGGGCTTGGCGGTGACGATGTCATTTACGGTATGGACGGCGATGACGTTTTATATGGCGGCTCCGGCATCGACTTTTTATATGGCGGCGATGGCGCGGATACATTTGGCTTTGATGACATTAATGACACCGACCATGTTCAGGATTTCAGCATCACAGACGGCGACATGTTAGACATTTCAGACCTTCTTGAGGGCTATGACCCGCTAACAGATGCGATTGTTGATTTCGTGGCTGTCACAAGCGATGGCCACGATACAATTATCTCTGTCGACACAGATGGTGGCGCAGATAACTATGTTCAAATTGCAATTATGCACGGCGTTTCAGGATTATCAGATGTTGAAACACTGGAGAATGACGGAACATTAATTACGGTTTAACCCCCTTAACCCACTTCGGGGGTATCCTCCTCACCGATTTGCGACATGATCGCTTCTTTAACGGCTACTTGTGCGGTCGGTGAGACCTGTCCGCCATCCCTCTTATGAACGCGGAACACATTCACGACACGATGCCCTTGTGATGTGATATTTGCATGCTCCATCTCAAGATCCATGTCATTAAACACAGATGTTAAGTCATGAAGCAAATGCGGACGATCACGGGCGGTCACCTGAATCATCGTGGTTGTATCCGAGAGGGCATTTGAAAACTCAACACCGGGCATCACTTCAAAAACTTTATTCTTAGGGTTTTTCGCGGGGTCTTTACTGGCCGCTACACCCACCAATTCCATACGGCTATCCAACGCAATCGCATCTTTTACCGCATCAATCAGCGCCTCTTTGCGGCGCTCAGGTAAAATTGTGCCGGCACTGCTTTGAATTACAAAAGTATTAACCGCACGCACCTGACCATTTGGCACTGTGGTAACACGTGCATTCAAAACATTGCAGTCCATATTATCGATCGCACCTGTGATATTCTCAATCAAATACGGTTTATCCGGCGTGATCACAGTCAGAACATCGGCGCGAATGGCTTTGTTCTCATGCATTTTTACATACGGGGTACCGTCTTCATATTCTGCGGGCAATTCAAATGCACGGCGCGTAAATTGGGAAGATAAGCCCATCATCGTGTTGCGTGCCTTATCATACACCGCATCCGCGCGAAATGCGGCATGCGCCGATAAGCGGCCGGGGCCAAGCGCAAGTGTATCTGCCATCATCATCACGCGCAGCAATTCCAAATGCTTCGTATCAGGAATTTTTGATGCGAAATCCTCTATTGCTTCGGGGTCTTCAATATCCTGAAAACGCGCTGTATGCTTCATGAGAAGGTGATTTTCCGCAAGCCACGATGCGGTTTCTAATGCCTCATCCTTAAGGCCTAAACGCGCGCCGACATTATGCACCAATTCACGGTTATAAGATTTCATGTCATCAGGCTGGTCTGCCTTATGAACATCATGCAGCAATAACGCAACGCCCAAAACTTCACGATCTTCTTGTGTTAAATTTGCGGCAAGCTCACTCGCGGTTTGTGATAAATGCGCATAATTTTGCTGCGCCAGTTCTGTCACATTGCCAATCGCCTGAATTGTATGATCATCCACTGTAAACGCGTGGTACGGATCAAACTGCACAAGCTCACGCACCTTTTCCATTTCAGGGATAAACGCCGTTAAAACGCCAAGCCTGTTCATACGCATCAAGGCTTCGGCGCCGTTCTCATGCGATAAAATGTCCAACATTACGCGATTTGCTGCAGGGTCTTGGGAGAACTCCTCGGTAAAGAGGTCAGTATTCTTACGGATGGCCTGCATCGCGGTATGGTGCAACGGAATATCCGTTTCTGCGCGGCGATGAAACAAGGCCAAAACATCCATCGGACCGTTAATTGTTCCATCAGCAAAGTTTATCGTCTCTGTTGATTCCATACCCGGCGGATTAATATCCAGCTGCTCTGCAACATCAGAACATACCATACGCGCATAATGGGCAATCTCACGCGTTGCTTCGAAATAATCACGCATGAATGATGCGACATCATCATATCCCATACGCTCTGCCAAAGCAGGCTGTGTGAAGGAGGTTACATTATCATCTTCACGTCCTGCCAGATCATGCATATGGCAACGGGTTTCTAATAAGAAATCATACGCTGCCTTGGCGTTGCCTTCATCGATATCCTCAATAATACCGCGCCCTGTCAGGTCACATCCGTCAACACCGCATTGTTCTTCCGCGACCCAGCGCGCCGTCTGATATCCACGCAAACCGCCATAACCGTTTTTAACATTCGGTTCAATCACGGCATAACGGCCGCCCGATGTTACACCGCCCGCTTCTGTTGAGTGATCTTCCTTTTCACTCTTATCCAAACGTTTGCCATACTCTTCGAACTTGGCCTCAATGAACGCTTTGCGGTGCTTGCCATCAATGCCCATAAGGCCATCATTCATTGTTTGATAAAGCGCCGTCGCCCCCCAGCCTTGGCGGCGATCAATCATTTGTGTCCAGGTTTCCTGATCGGCCAGAACATCTTCAACACAATGGTCGGGCGTACGTAAAACAATGGGGCTTGTTGTAAGCCCCGCATCCATCATCGCATAATATAATCCTGAATAAGCCTGTGCGAACTCTTCCTGATCTTCGGGAATGCCTTTCCCATCAAACAAACTATCATCAACAAGCGCAAATACATCCAGATCAGAAAACGGGCACACTTCTTCACGCCCGTTTGCACCTGTAAAAACCAGTGCGACTTTATCTTTAAACGCGCTTAAATGCTCATCTGCCATGGCGGCAACGGCTTGATCCATATCGGCGCTTAACGCGTTCGTCAAACCACCCACATCCAACGCACCTTCGCGATATTGCTCCAGATGCGCTTCCTTCGATGCTTTTAGGTCTTTTTTGATTTGTATGGGATTAACGCCCATCACCCTGTCCTTTTTTATTTTTCCTAGGTTTTACAGAACTCGAAAAAAAATCGCAAGTTTCTTATGCCCTCTGACAGAATACATAAAAATTACATAAAATTTGAGATAAATCAGGTCTAAAAGTTCTATATGATTTTCCTAATATAAGGTACAATGAATATACATAATTATTCAGGGGGAGTGATGTTTGAAGAAGAACATGAAGAATATCTAGCGGATTTAGAAGATGAGCACGATGATGTTTGGGCCATCGATTTTGATCCTGAGAAAACGGAAAGCGATTCTGACACAACGACATTCATTGATATCTCTGCCATAGATATGGATAAAGTTTACGTCTAAACTTTCATGACATTTGTAACGGATACATCGCCCTGAATGATTTCGGGGCTTTGTTGGTGCTCTGCAAACCCTGCGAGGGCAAGCCCTGTGAAACTGCTGCTTAAATTATGTAATTCAGAATTTTCCGCATCATCAGTCGATAACGCCCCAATGCCTTGCCCCGGCTCGGCAATTTCTATTGATCCTGTCGCCGTACTCCGTTCATCATAATGATATGTTTCAATTTCATCGCCGCGCTTGCCATCGACTTGTGTGTAAACATCAATATCCTCAACATCACCCGTGAAATTCGTTAAACGTATCGATACATTCGGAATCGCGCCGTTTTCATCTTCAAATGTGATCAAAACGCTATCATTGAGCTCTTTTATAATCGTTGCCCCAACAGCGCCCTCAGGGGCGACTATACCGTCTTCTTCTGTGCCTGTAACATAATCATACCAATCATAATTTCCGCTTGCATGGAAATCGGTGACAACATCCTGACCGCCATTCGCATAGAATAAATCATCGTCACCCGCCCCGGTAAACGTATCGTTATATTGCGTTCCCTTCATGTAATTAGGATTAGACGTCCCAACCGCATGCACACCGGCTTCGTTCATCACGCGTTCACGATATGCAGCCTCCATATCAGGATCATAACCTGACGTCCTCAGCGCCTCAGCAACGACATCTGCCGATTGCCCTCGCACATCAACAACAACGCCGCCATTACCGTTATTTTCGCCATAAAGCTGCTGTAAGGCCTCTATATCAATACCACCGAGCTGTATGGGCGGATTACTGATAAATCGATCAAATGTGCCTTGCTGGGTTCGCATAACAGTTTCACCCCAATCAACATGCTCTATATTAAAGCCGCTATTCGGGTGATCAAAGCCCAGCGCATGGCACACCTCATGCATATAACAATAGGTATTTTGCTGATCATTCTGTCCTGCGATGCGGTACTCATTTGCGACAATCGAATAATATTCGCCGCGGTCAATATCATAAACATTTCCGTTATGCAGATTCGAATGCGCACCATTTGCACGTTCTTCAACCGATGTAGACATAATCGCAGGCGTAAAAAATTGGCCGAAGCGAATGCCTTTATTCTCTGGCAATTCATCAACTACGACAAATTTTATATTCGCACCTGATTGCTCCGCCACCCTTTGAAGGGCATCAAACGCCAAAGACTGCTGATGCGTATCCAGACTTAAATCATCCGTGCTCTTAACCCCCGCCCTGATATCTTTGAGCGTATTTTCATCGATCAGACCCAAATCTTTGTCTGTCCAATTAAATGTTACAGGAATGACGACCGTGTCACCAAATTCACCACCGACAAAGCCTACACCTTTGGCGACATCTTCTCTGCTTCTGTAAATTATGCTGGCATCGACATCGGGATTTTGAACGTCATCATGCACCAGATAATGCGCACGCACTTCATCATCTTTATTCGGCTGTTTATCTTCCGGATCCGGCACAGTTTCACCCAATTATTACTTATTCTTTTTATTAGAACCTTTTATACACCATCAGGCGCAATGTTTTCCAATAAAACATGTAATAATATTAGCCTAAAACGCCCCAAAATGCCATTTTCAGGCTTTTGGGACGCTCCAGACCTATTTGGAGAGACTTTTACTAGTTAGGGATTAGTGAGAGGATACTTCGTTTTCGGGGTTTTTCTCATGAAGCATTGCCTCATCAAGAATTACACCGTCGGTGATCTTATTCTCTCTGGTCTCAGTTTTAAGCTCAAGAACATGCGATTCAACCACATCATTCTTGGCCTCTTCAATCTGAACAGATTCAGCGAGCGGTACCATGTCTGCAGATGCGCTCGCTGTACGCTCTTCAGTTGAAACTAAAATCGCACCGGGGCGGGGTTCTGCAACATGTGCGATGCTTCCCTTGGGTGCTGAAATGCTTGTTACATCTTGACCTGAATGGGCAGATAACCACCCCCCAAACGCCGACGCCCCGCACAGAACCATCACGGCCGCAACCTTGGCCATTGTACGAAAATTATCATTGCGCGCTTTTCGCGACGGCACGGGATACGGTACAATATCTTTATCATACAAGGATGACGTTTTATTGGCATAAACGCTGCGCAATAAATGATTATATCGACGATAATCATTTACCTTTTCCTGCTGCTCAGGATGGCGTTTTAAATAGGCCTCAACTTTTTGCCTATTCCATGAATCCAGCTGATCATCCACATAGGCGTTTAGATCCTCCTCTGTGATGCTGGCAAATGGACGAATGTTATTCTCTTTCTTATTCATAGCGCTTTATCATTCTTAAATGCGGTTTCATCTTTACTCATCTCAACCCTAAGCTCATCACGGGCACGGGCCAGTCGCGATTTCACAGTACCCAGCGGAATGCCCATAATCTCGGACACCTCTTCATAGGAAGAGCCCTCCACCGCGACCAACAGCAACACATTGCGATATTTCTCGCTCAGCCTGCCGATAACCTGTGCCACGTGTTTATACTCAAGTTCTATATCCTGCTTTGGCAGTACGGAGACTTCTGCCCCTTCTATATCTGCCAGCATGTTTCCCTGTTTAACTCGCTTTCTGTATTGATTCACAAAAATCGAATATTGAATACGGTACAACCAACTTCTGACTTTACCCTCTGCACGCCAAGCGTCACTTTTCATCAAAGCGCGCTCAAGTGTATCTTGAACCAAATCATCTATCCCGTCCTTATTATGCAATAATAAATATGCATAACGCCTAAGAGCGGGGATTTCATTAGCGATCATCGTGTGCACTTCAGAGCGCTTCATTGTATTTAAAGCCATAGGTTTCCAGTTCCGTTACTACCCCCTTTAGACGTACGGGATCAAAAAAAGTTCCAAAAAATAAAATAATTTTTTAAGAACCCTTTTTCCACCTGACCTGTCATAGGGGGCATGAAACAACAAACGTTGAACCTAAAAAAACAGGAGATAGAAATGTATATTTTAGGAAAAAAATTAATGTCAGGGACTACATTGGCGGCGTTGGCTGTAACAGGTTTTGCCGTCACTATGCCAAGCAACGCAAGCGCAGAAGATGCGCAAAGCTATATGCCACCGGCAGAGCAAATTGAATCCCAACAGGATATGAAAATTCCTGATGAGAAGATGGAGCAATTCGTTGAGGCAGAGCAAGCGGTGATCGAAATCAAGAAAGATACAAATGAAGAGCTGCAAAGCGCCACTTCACCAGAGCAAAAAGATCAGGTTCATCAGGCTATGAACATGAAAATTGAAGAAGCTCTTAAACAGGCCGGTCTGTCCGCGGATGAATATAACCAGATCCGCGTCAGCATTCAGACAGATCCTGCAACGAAAAAACAATATACCGAAATGGCAGGTTAACACCCATAGGTTCCTTTCCAGAACCCACCACGGGAAAAGAGTCGCTGTAACAGGCGGCTCTTTTCTTATTTGAAAATAGCTGCATCGTGCGTATATTCGTTGCTTAACATTCAGGCAAAAACACGAAATATGCGCAGAAAAACGAACTCTCCCCCATCCGGTGAAACAACCCATTATATGACCCCGCTTGGTCATCAAACCCTGTCGGATGAGCTGCATTTCCTGCTTCATGATGAGCGCCCGAAAATCGTTGAGATCGTCTCTTGGGCGGCAGGCAATGGGGATCGCTCCGAAAATGGGGATTACATTTACAACAAAAAACGCCTGCGCGAGATTGATCGCCGTGTGCGATATTTAACCAAAAAGCTTGAAAATACCGTGGTAATTGACCCGAAAGATCAGCAAAATCTGGACCGCGTTTATTTCGGCGCCACCGTCACCTATGCGCGCGAGGATGACAGCGAAGTGACCGTAAAGCTGGTCAATGTCGATGAAGCCGATTTTGATCAGGGTAAAATCAACTGGCTTTCGCCTGTCGGTAAAGCCCTCATGCAGGCCGAAGAAGGCGACGTGGTAAAAGTGCGCACCGATAAAGGCATCGAGGAAATCGAAGTGGTGGAGATATCCTATCCGCTTGAGTGAAAAACAAAATAAGAACTAAAGAACCGCTCCGCTGACGTAATACCAGCGTGACTGAAGGCGGATAAATTCCGACACCTCATGCATCAAATCCTCTTCCTCTGCCTCAGGTGAGCTGCGATAGAACGCCTTGAACTCCACCGTGCCTTTATCACCGCTCTGGGATGAGGAAATCACCTGCAAGCGTTGCCAATCCAGTGTTTTTTCAGACAGAGCCTGCGCCGATAATCCATGCGCGGCGGTCGGTAACCACGTCGAGAGCAAATACTCCCCATACCCGCCCAGCGCATAAGCCGCATAGCGCGAGCGCATTAATTGCTCAGGCGTTTTTGCATGCTCCCTACCTGATAAATACCGCCCGCAACATTTTTCAAAAGCCTTTGATTTACCGCATATACAGGACTTCATATCAACCGCATCCTTTTTTATTTATGTATCGCCAGAGTAGCGATCTATTCAGAAACAGAAAGGGAATTTTTTATAATTTTGAAAAGTTGTATGAATATTTTTAACCGAAAGCCGATAACCTTGACTTTCATTAACTTGTACTCTTATAGAGATTTCAGCTAAAATACTCTACTAACAATAAAAGAAGACAAAACAATGGTTGATGATACGGGAAATATTCGCTCATTCAATGCCGGAAACCCTGAGCAGAAAAAAGAACGAGAACTGCAAGGTGTTTTAACGAAATACGGCCATGGCAATCTGGTGAACGATTCATACAACGATTTCATCAGCAACACAGGAATACAGCCCGATAAAGAGTTAGAACGTGCTTACAAACGAACCCTAACCCTAAAATACGGCGGTGTGGACGAGTCCATACAATCCGCATCAAAAGGCGCTAATGCGAACAATCCGATAGTACAGGGGCTGGTCGGGCATCTCATCCCGTCAAAGGAAGCTGCGTTCAAATCCCGCGCAATAAAAAGAGCAAATGAGCTCCATCAGTTTAGTGAAGATTTTCTGGGTGACCAAAAACCGTCAAGCTCACTGAATGTTGCCAACCTTCTATCACCTACCCTTGATGACCTATATTATTCAGAGGCAAGTAACTTTACGAATGGTCTGGATGAGCGTTCAAAACAAATTATAGAAACGATCTTTAAGCTGGATTCTTCTCCTGATGACATCAAAGACCTTAACGATCAGGAGGCAAAACTTCTATACTTACTAAGGGTTTCAGAGGAACTGGATACTAGAACGCAGGCCGCGGAATTTCTTTCCGAGGAAACAGGCCTGAACCGAGATGATCAGTTTGTTATGCAATCCTTCCTTAACTTCGTAAATGACGAACTAAAGCCAAATTTCGGGGACAGCGCTCTGGAAAAAAAAATTTTAAAACAATCAGAAGAACTGAGACAAAAACTCTCAACGGCTAAGACCCCTGAAGATCACGCTCAATTAGAAAAAGAAGCCATTGAAGCTGCACCAAACGTAACGTCACTTCATAATGACTAAAACGTTACTCTCTGTGCCGCTATCTCTGATGTGTCTATTGCTCAATTTTATGTTCAGGGCGAATGAGGTGATCAAATAACCCATAATCCCAATTCCGCATAGCCAAAACCAATGTCACCCCTTTGCGATCCTCAATCGGCAATGTTGCATTATCCCGCACGACTTCGGTAAATTCACGCACAAGGCGCATAAACTTTCGTTGAAATTCTGCCGCGCTGGCGGGGGAGAGCGAACCATTTAAAACATGCAAGCGGCCATATTCCCCCCTAAAATTGCTGTTAAAATATTCTTGCCCGATATGATCACGAAAAAAGCGTTCAAACGGGCCATCTTCAATCCATGAAAAATTCGGACTGACGAGCAGCTTCACCTTATTATGCGGAAGCAATTCAATAATACCGATCTTATCCAGCGTTAGTAACTTCCCGATACATTGCTCATGGCTTAGGGTGAAATATTGCGTGATATCATCGATCGTCCAGTGATTAAACACACACACAGTAACCAATGTCAGTTCCATATCCTGAATAATCTCAATTTCCTGACTGTGCGTCAGTTGCTCTATTTTCGCCTGCGAGGCATCCATTTGCTTGACCAGATCGCTAATTTCCAAACCCAGCATATTGCAAACGCTATCTAATCGTTGCAGGGAAAATTGCTGTTCTGAAAACATGCGTTTCACGCTCGCCTCTGACAGATTCAGCGCCTCAGCCACATCCGCATAGGTCTTTCCTTGCGCCTTCAGGCATTTCTTTAAGGTTTGAAGTAACAGCGTCGTTTGCATCGAATCCCCGCATAAGTATCAATATATAATACCTAAATATCATTATTCCGCGACTTATGTCAATTAAGTATCTTATATAGCGCCCTTCTATTACGATGAAAATAGGTAAACAAATGAAGGAGAAAACACAATGAACCTATTTACACGTATTTCAGCAACCTTAAACGGTAAGGTGGATGACATCGTTTCCCAGATTGAAAATCATGACGCTGTTGTCGCCGTTGCGCTAAAAGACACGCGCGCCGCAATCGCCAAGGCAAAAGTGCGCTTAGATCGCGTGCGCCGAGATGGCGAAGCCATGCAGCGCCGTCTGGATGATGCCACATACAAGGCACAATTATGGGAAGACCGCGCAAAGGATATCGCCGCAAAAGATGAGCAGAAAGCTCTGGCCTGTATTGCGCGGCGCAACCAATGCCGTGAACAAATCAAGCAAACGCAAGCCGCGCTGATAAAGCACGAAGAGCTGGAGGCAAAAGTCGGTGAAAATGTGCAACGTATGGAGCAACGCCTGCGTGATATCACGGAGCAGCAAAATCTGATGCGTTCCCGTCAATCAACGGCAGATGCCATGCGCATCATCAATCAAATCGAGGGCGCCACCGGCAACGGCATCGAAGATACATTCGATCGGTGGGAAACACTTATCACCGAAACAGAATATGCCACGGGTCACGTCTCAAGTGTTGATTCACTCGATATGTCTTTCGCGAAGGAAGAGAGCACCGTGGAATTACAAGCCGAGCTTGCCGAATTACTAGAGTCTAAAAAGGGAGAGTAAAAATGACCTTACATCAAGATAATTACTATACAGATGCCGTGCAGTGGGATGATAGTAACATCAGCACACAGCCGCAAGAAACAGGTATCTTTGGCCTCATCAATAACATGACGAATGTTGCGTCGCTCCTGCGGGTTTGCGGCGCGCTCGTCATGCTGATCGCCATGTCCTCATACTTGTTGCAGGGATGGCATGAGGGTAATGATATCAGCCGATATTATATGCTGCTCTCGCAAACATTCCTTTTGGCGGCAAGTGGCTTTGGCCTTAGCTACCTCCTCAAGGAAAATAAAGGCGCCCGTATCTTTTTCGGGCTTGGGCTCATTTCAATCACCGTCAATATGACCACGCTTGGCGCGCTCCTATTTTCCACCATGCAATGGGGCAGTAGCCTTGTTGAATACCCCAGCTATGCCAAATGGGTTGCCCCTGAATCAGGCGCAATTGTTATGGCGTTATTGGGCACTCTCGCTATCAGCGCGCCTGTTACGTGGATTGGCCATAAAGTGCTTGCCCGCAGATCAGCAAAGACCTTATCCGCGCTGTTCCTATTCACCAACTTGCTGCTGCTGGTTCCTGTTCGTGAATCCCTTTTTGTCGGGGTCGCCGCGCTGCTTGCCGTTATCGTGCCTATCGCGTTCTTTACAAAGCGTATGTCAGATGACAATACGTTGCGCACACCTGAAGGTATGTTCGGTATGGCCACAGTTTTAGTGCCTGCAGGTATTATTATTTGCCGAAGCATCTGGTTCTATCCTGTCGATGAAATTTTGGAAATCATCTTGGCGGGGACAGCATTTATGGCGCTGCGTTTCTGCGGAGGACAAGCCGAAGACGGTTCATTTTCACATAAAATGACCTATTGGTTATCCCTGATTACCGCGTTTTTCGTCGCTGCCCCAGCAGGTGAGCTTGCGCATCGTTATATCTCTGATGCGTATGCTTTCAATGTATTCGGGATTATCCTTGCCGGATTGCTTATGGATTTGGCAACGCGTGGAGAGAGATCAATCGCCACCGTGCGTATGGCCGCACTGGTTCTGACCGCAACATACATCATACCAATTCTGATAACAGATGATCTGACGCAGGCAATGCTCTGTGTGTTTGCAGGATTGGCAACCACCGCCGTCGCATACCGATATGGTTTGCGTCACCTGATGGCTTTGGGGATGCTGACCGCCCTATGCGGTATTGGAAGACCTGTGATGGACTTCGCCCAGTGGTTAGATTTCTCTAACTGGATCACGCTCTCTGTATCAGGCGCGACAATCATCATCACCGCGTCATTGATTGAACGTCACGGCGCTTTGATAAAAATGAAATGGGATCGCTTGGCAAAACGCACTGAAAACTAAGCCGAAAACTACCGTTTACTCCTCCCCCTGTCCGAACACATATTTCGGGCAGGGTTTTTTATTCAAAACCATGAAATTATTTTTGAATTCACCTCATGAAAGAGGCGCTGTTTGGAAAAGCGTCACGCGCAAACCACCATGCTGCACGGGGGCATTTTCAGGCTCAAATGATAATCCTGTGGCCTGTGCCAATGTTTTATCCGTTGTGACAATACCAACGCGCCACCCTGCAAAACGGCTTTGCAATACTCTGCCAATGGATTGATAAAGCGGCGTGAGTTTTTTCACCTCACTCATGCGGCCACCATAAGGCGGGTTAAGAATAACCAAACCCGGCATATCACATGGCGGTGAAATATCGCTAATGGTTTGCTGTGTAAATTCTGTTTGCGCCTTCACCCCTGCGCGCGCGGCATTTTCCCGGCTCATCTTAACCGCGCCATCATCGCGGTCACTGCCATAAAAATGAATATCGCTATTGGCCTCACGCGTTACAGTGCGCATTTTCTGCCACGCGGTAGGATCAAACGTGACAAGCTTTTCAAAGGCAAACTCACGCGCCCGCCCCGGGTTAAGGCGTGCGGCGATCTCTGCGGCTTCGATCACAAATGTCCCCGACCCGCACATCGGGTCATATACTGGCTCCGTGCCGTTATACCCGCATTGCTGTAGAAATAACGCGGCCATATTCTCTCTCACAGGGGCTTTATTAACATGCGCCTTAAAGCCGCGCTTATGCAATAACGCGCCTGATGTATCGACGCTGATTGTGCAGATATTCCGCTCAATACGCGCCATCACTGTGACCCCAGCTTCCGGGGAGGCTTGCGCATTCAATGTTTTGCTGATTGCTTTTGTAATGCGTTCTGCCGCCGCATCAGAATGATAAATTCGTGACTTGGAACAGCTGACTTTGACATTAAATGGTATATCGGGTCTCAGGATATCACCCCATGGCACCTCAAAGGCACGCGCATCGAGCTGCGCAAGATGCATGACTTTAAAAGAGGCAATGCGCGCCAAAACACGTGATGCCCCCCGCACCCATAAATTTGCGCGCCACACCTCCGGCCAGCCGCCTTTAATAATAACGCCGCCCTTAACCGTTTTGGCTTGTTTAAACCCTTTGGTGCGGACTTCGTCATAAAGCGCGCTCTCCAAACCCGGCGCAGTGGCGAGAAAGATTTCAAAATTCATAGTAAATGTGGCTTTCTGTAAGAAATAGTACGGCTGTCAGACCGAACATGCGCATATTAAGTTAAAGATACTAGCGAAAAGCAACTCATTTCAAAATAGCGCAATATTAATCTCGAATCTTTTTTTGATACCACTTTTGCCAGACATAATAGCTTGGCCGCGCTTCGCCATTCGCGCGCATCAAACCATTGCTGTTCCATTGGCTGTACATAGGATCGGCGCCTGACGCTTTCATCTTTAACCATAATGCATCCAAATCACGAGGCACCCACCAATTTACAAAAACAGCATCAAGTTGATCTGCCTCTGCCAACAAAAAGCGGACATAGCGCGACTGAGAAGTTTCATCACCGGCTATCCAAATCAACTTTGAAAGAACACTCCATCTTTTTGCATTAAATCCCGTCTCCGCAATTGCAAATGGCTTATCTCCGATATAATCACGCACTTGAGATAATAAACGACTCGGAATCTTATTGGCATCACCTGCAATACCATCAAAAAGATAGGGGTATAAGCTAACGGCATAAATATCCGTATAAGGAAGAAGCGCCCTCACCATATCTACTTTTGTTCGCATATCTTCTTCGGGAAGCAAAACAAATGTGAGGACATGTTTTACATCAGGAAACTCTTTCTTCAACTCAGTATATACTGCGCTGATAAATGCCTTAAGCACCTCAAAATCCTTACTTCCCACATCCATCCTGACGGAATCAACCTCCATACCGTAAATGAAAACGGTTGGCTTAAAGGCCGCTATCATTCTTTTGCAATATTGTATATAGGCTTTAACAACGTCCGGGTCCCCCAGCGTTTTCTCCGCCCAATTTTCAGGCAAAGCCATACTGTCTTCTTTTGCCCAATATGAAGCAAGAGAAGACCGATCCTTCCCTAAAAAATTCACCCCTACAAAAAGCTGATCACTTTTTTGTGCCTGCAAGAGTTTCTCTTCAATATCTGCATTTACGTTTTGATGAAAAGGCGTTCCATTTAAAGCTTCCGACCACGGTACACCGTCGTCAAAATAGAAAAAAGTCGCATCTGCATTCTTTTGAATAAAACGATATGTCTCGTCAAACGCCTCATCCGACCAATCATATGGTTGGTAGGTCATAGACATAAGAAATGATCTACTATCTTGTTCCTCAGCCATAAGATTATTTATCATGCAAAAGGTCATGATCATAAAAAAAACGCCATATATGATGCCGCTTTTCATTATTCTAACTCTGTTTCCACCCATGGATATAGAGATATCATGTTAAGATAAATTTCGGAAGAAATTAAAATGGTGGACCCTAGCGGGATCGAACCGCTGACCTCATCGCTGCCAGCGATGCGCTCTCCCAGCTGAGCTAAGGGCCCTCACAAAAAAGGAACCATAGTGATAATAGTTTCAGATTTGTTTTTCAAGTCAAAAAAAAGCCCCGCTTCATTAAGCAGGGCTTCTTAGAATTTTTATAAGAGCGTATTAACGCTGGCTCATCAACTGCAAGATGCTTTGGAACATCGCCACAAAACTGATGTAAAGCGACAAAGCAGCAGACCACGCCAGACGGCTATTGATCTCGGCGGGGTTACCCGCGTGATACATTCTTTTCACATTTTGTGTTTCATAAGCGGTCACGCCTGCGAAAATCAGCACGGTTACAATATTGATACCAAAGTGCATCATGCTTGAATATTCAACAAATATGCCGGTTACACTAACGATCACAAGTCCGATAATCCCCATAAACAAGAACTTCGCCATTGGCGCAAGGTCTGTTTTGGTTGTGTATCCGAAAATACTAAGGGAGGCGAACATTGCCGATGTGATAAAGAATGCACGTGCAATATCAGCTTTGGCAAATGCCAGCGCGATTGCAGAGAAGCTTATCCCGTAGAGAACAGCGATACCAACAAACGCCATCATCAATTTTTGAGATGACATAGATGCCGGATTAAAACCGAACCATACGATAGCCAACGGGGCGAACATAACGATATACGCTTGTGGTCCACCTAATAGCATTGCCATTAACGCCGGTGAGCTACTCACGACCCACGCCACGATAGCGGTGATCAAAACACCTGCTGTCATGCGGTTATAAACGCTCAGCATGTGATTGCGTAAGCCTGTGTCGTAAACTTTATCTCGACTGGCTGGGCGAGCATAACGATCTGTTTGCATGTTTTATAATCTCCAATTGTTAAAAACATTTATTACGTTAGGTTATATACTGCATTATACCAGAATACAAAGACTCTTGCATAATGTTTACAATGAAATATTCGCACCCGCGGCACAAATGGTTTCACCGTTCTGTAATAAACTGATTTAAATGAATTTTAGAAGCCCGGCCCGTCATCATTGCCGTATTCAGGGTCATTTGAGGCATCTTGGGTCAAGCCATATTGCGCCCTAAACTCTGCCACGCTCATACGGTCTAATGTATAATATGTAACGTTATCAGTGCTTTTTTGAAACATTTTGGTCGTATATTGACCTGTGTCAGGATCATATTTCGTATCCATCTGGCGCTCAGGCGCCACGCGCTCCGTATCGCCGATAATATCATCCCCGCGCATCAATATTGAGTGATAAACCTTACTGCCGTCAGGATCAGGCCCCAAAAGCACGATTTCATCTGTTGGCTGGACCTCAGGCTCATTGGCTATCCAATACCCGACCGTACTGTGACAACTGGTCACAGGAAATACGCCATCGTGTGAATCAATAGCGGCTTCGGCCATAATAGACAGCGCGGATTCCTTGGAAAATAACTTATTTTTCGCCATGCGGCATTCACCCGATATATTTTTTTATTGCTTTTACGGCTATATTTTATAGCTAAACCCACAAAAAATACAAGAAAACTAAAGCCCGAACTGTTTGAGCCCGTAACCGATACCATAAGCCAGACCTGCTGCAGACATACCGATCAGCAATGTTTCAAGCCCATCACGCCACCATGGATGCGGTGCCCAAATACTTTTGATTGACCCGATAACAATGAATGTCAAAGCGGAGAAAGCACATGCCAAAACAAAGGCATACGGCAAACCCAAGAGATAAGGCAGCAAAGGCACAGATCCGCATACAACAAATCCGAAAAAAGTATGAAACCCGACAGCAAGGGGAGATTTGCGCTCTACCGAAACGCCGTATTCTTCATGCAACATCGTTTCAACCCAAACATCTTCGTTTTTGGTAATCGTATCAACCACCATTTCCAGTGCCTCACCCTCAAAACCTTTTCGGGCATAAATCTGACGGATTTCCTCACGCTCCCCTTCGGGGTTTTTCCTGATATGGCCTTGCTCTGCTTTAGTCAGGCGCTCCAGATTATCTTCATCCGTGCGCGCGGCGCTATAGGCACTCGCGGCCATGGAAAACCCGTCCCCCACCAAATTCGCAACCCCTAAAATCACAACAATCACAGGCGAAAGGTTTGCCCCGACCACGCCGGCAACAATCGCAAATGTAGTGACCACACCATCAATTGCGCCATATATCCATTCACGCACAAATGGCGGCTTCGGCCCCGCATCCAGACGCGCGGCGATGGCTTCGGGTTTGTGGCTATGATCGGTATCTTTCAACATGATTTAATCCCGCCTACCACGGACGAGCCAAGGATTAACGCGCTGATCCATTCTTTCGCGCTCCCCTGAGGTAAAACGCTCTTGCTTTGAAATCGGAGGCAAGCTGGCGGAATCAGGCACTGGCGTTCCTGTCACCGCCGAAATCGCACGAATACGCTTTTCAATCGGTGGATGCGTTGCAAACACCCCCAAGAATGGGGCACGATTTTCAATGCACATCATCGCGATATCATCCGTGGTTTCGGGGATACGGTCACGCCCCGCAATACGCATAAGCGCGCGCATCATTGCATCCGGATTTTTTGTCATTTCCACGGCGCCCGCATCGGCCATATATTCACGCCTGCGCGATAACGCAAAACGCATGAGCAAGCTCGCCATATACCCAAGCCATAAAATTACGGCAATGACAATTATCGCGATAATCGCGCCGCCGCCGTTACGGTCACGGCGACCACTGACAAAAAACATATTATAACGAATACTGTTCCACACCATCTGCGCCAAAAACCCGAACAGGCCTGTAAATATCACCGTTACAATCAATAAACGCACATCACGGTTTAAAATATGGGTCAGTTCATGTGCAATTACGGCCTCAAGCTCATCTTTCGCCAAAGAGTTCATCAAACCGCGCGTCACCGTTACGGAATATGTGTCAGTGGTAATGCCGCTGGCAAAAGCATTACGGGCATGGGTTTCTATAATCTCAAGCTTTGGCAAAGGCATCCCGCGAGAGATACATAAATTCTCCAGAAGGTTATAAAGCTCCGGCTCTTCTTTGCGGGAAACCGGGTGCGAACGGGCAAGCCTACGGATCATGCGGGTGTGAAAAAACCACGCAATAGTAAACCAGATCGCCACGCCTGCAATAATAAGCGGGGCAAACTCTATGGCCATATTATTCGCGGAATTCACCAAGATTGCATAACCGTTCGGATCATCCAGAGGGTGATGCCCCATAAAAGATCCCAGCGCCAAAGCACACAGCCAAAACACACCCAAAATCAATACCGGATAAAAAACCAACAGCAATATGCAACGCAGGTTATTATTCCATATATGCGTGCTTAAGCCGACTGTAGAGCGGGCCATGATTGTCTCTTATTCGTTTTGCTTGCTTCTAAAATTTAACCTCAGGGGCTTTATGCACCATCGCCGCTTCGGCTTCATCCAACTCAAAGAATTCTTTCTTACTAAAGCCGAACATATTGGCAATCAACACGGCAGGAAATTGCTCTGTCGCGGTGTTGTATTCTGCTGTTGCATTGTTGAAGAAACGACGCGCAGCCGCGATTTTATTCTCAATATCCGACAGCTCATTCATAAGCTTCTGGAAATTTTGATCGGCCTTCAGGTCAGGATAATTTTCTGCAACCGCCAACAACCCCATCAACGCGCCGCCCAGAACATTTTCTGCCTCTACGCGTTCGCCTGTGGCACCCTTTGCGGCACCGACTTGCGCGCGTGCATTGGTGACGTTTTCAAAAACTTCTTTTTCATGGGAGGCATATCCCTTGACGGTTTCCACCAGTTGGGGAACAAGGTTGAAGCGCTGCTTCAATTGTACATCAATGTCAGAAAATGCATTTTCGCGTGTCTGACGTAACGCCACAAGGCGGTTGTACAAAAAGATGAATATAACAACAATAACACCTATAATCGCCAGTATAACCCAACTATCCATGATTTAATCCTTTCACTCTTATTCAGGCTAGGGTATTTTAAGGGCAAGAATCGTGTTTGTCTTTATATTTTTACTATAATCAATAACTTAAATTTATGCCTGTTTTTACGTCCACACATTTTGCCAGTGCCAGTGCAAGCGGAAAAGATTGGCGCGACACATCAAAAAAAGTGTTAGAAAAGCTGGAATCAGTACGCACAGAAAGTGACAGCTATAATTTCGGCTTCATATATATCACGGATGAACTGGCAGACGACGCATCAAGTATCTATAATTTATTCAGATCTGTTTTAAAAATTAATAACTGGGTCGGCTCTATTGGCATGGGTATTGTGGGGTGCCACGAATCCCTGATCAACAAACCCTCTATTTCGGTTATGATCGGATCATTTCCGGAAGGGAGCTTTCGCGTATTCCCGGAAAGTGAAAATGACGATGACGCCATAGAAAACAGTAAGCCCAACAACATCCCCAATGATGCCGTTGAGCAATGGCTTATTGAAAACACCCCGTTACTGGGCGTTGTACACGCAGACCCCTTATCTGAAGATAACCAGCAAGATGCGTTAAAAGAACTGGAAACCAATACAAATTCTTTTCTCGTCGGCGGCATGACATCCTCACGTTCCCTGCACTTTCAAATTGCAAACGGCGTTTTCAGCAACACATTAAACGGCGCCTTCTTTGCCGATACCGTCCCCGTATCAACAACACTCTCTCAGGGATGCCGTCCATTCGAAGCCGTACACACCATCACAAAATCAGATGAAAATATTATTCTGGAATTGGATGACCGTCGCGCGCTGGACGTTTTGCAAGAAGACCTGAAAGATCTGGCCAGCGCGAAAATGCAAAAAAGCATCGGAGAATTCGGCGGATCCTTCACCACAATCGAATCCAGTGACAGAATACCCGAAGAATTCAAAACATTATTCCAAGGGCAGGTTCACGCCGCGCTTTCCCTATCTCAATCAGATCAAAAGGATTTTCTGGTTCGCAACATCTCCGCTATGGATCCGGACGAGGGATCGTTCTCTATCTCTGAGAGCATCTCAAACGGGGATAGCCTGTTTTTCGTAGAACGAAATCAAGACAGCATCACCAGCGATCTGTCAAAAACATTAATTAATTTACGCAAACGCGTCACCGCAGAGCGCGGATGTTTTGAACCCAAAGGGGCCCTGTATATATCGTGCATTGCGCGCGGATTTTCTGATGATGAAGCCGCAGTAGAAAATGAAATGGCATTATTACGTGACATTATCGGTGAAATCCCTATGACGGGATTTTATGCAGGCGGTGAAATAAATAACGCCCGCTTATACAGCTATACCGGCATTCTCACTCTATTCTTCTAACCCCTCAGACAGCGCCGACTGACCAAAAAAAAATTGTACTTCCTGTATAATATAGGTATGGTTTGCCTTTGATCATGAGGGATTACGTTAATTTAACTCAAGGAATATAAGATAATGATATCTAAAGGTTTAGTCAGAAAATGTGCTTTGGTTGTCACTGGTGTATTTATGCTTACGCCGGCCGCATTTGCACAAGAACAAAGCGACACACTATTACCGAAACTCCCCGATCCCCTACAAAACCTTGCCAATGATGGCGCACAGGTTCGCTTTTTAGGCCGTGACATGGGCGTTGATGGCTGGATTGCTATTAAAAACGGACAAGAGCAATATTTCTACGTTCTGCCCAACGGATCTTTCGTGTCAGGTATACTTTTTGACCAAAGAGGGAAAACAGTAACCATTCAGCAGGTTCAAAATCTTCGCAAGGAAAGTGGCGCTGTTCTGGACTCTTTGGCCTCAGACACACCCGCGACGAACAGCATCCAAGATGCAAAAGAAGCCAAGAAATATGAATTTAAAACTCCGTCAGAGCAGCTTTATTACGATATCGAGACCAGCAACTGGGTTCCGATCGGTAAAGCCGGCACACCTGTATTCTATAGCTTTATTGACCCGCAATGCCCGCACTGTCATGCGATGATGGAAAAAATGAAACCATATGTAGAGCAAGGAAAAGTGCAAGTACGTATGGTTCCTGTCGGGTTTAAAGATGAAACACGCGCGCAGGCGGCATATTTAATGGCGACGCCATCACCCGAAGCCGTTTGGTGGCGCCACTTGGACGGCACAGCTCCGATCCCTGCCAGCCAAGAGATCAGCCAGCAAGGCGTTCAGAGAAACCTGTCTATCATGCAGTCATGGAAGTTGAGCGTAACACCACTTTTGATTTATCGCTCAAAAGATGACACAGTAAAGATTATCCGCGGTGCACCAAAGGATATAGACACTCTTATTGCTGATTTAGGTGCAAGAACATAGCGATAAGGAAATATTAACATCACCTGCGTTAAAACATACAAATCACCTGCGCAGGTGATGCAATAGAGTAAAAATAATTAGGGATGAATTTAAATGAAACGTGCGGAACTTCTATCAGTTATAATGCATGACATCGGCCTGCCCGTAATTCAGGGCATTATTGAGGTCGGCCTTGATAAGCCTGAAGAAAAGGTTGTTGAGGATGTCACAAAACTGCTGAAACAGACCATCGACAACGCAGAGGAAATCAAAAGCCTCCTCGATCTTTTGGAAGATGAAGAAAAAGATGTATCAGTCAGACTGAATCTTGCAACGCTTTCATGCCATATTATTGCATCATACTATAATAAAAACGGGCGCTTACCGACAGAAACAGAATTAAAACGCTCCGTATCCTCTGTTGACCTTCTTCTGACATTTTCAGAGAACTACATCCCGATGGATCGCCTTGAGGGATTGTTCCCCGAACATCTTCGCGGCCTGTCCCCACTGTCACGTACGGTCGCAAATCTGGTTTATTTAAAATATTATGTGCCACTGATTGACACAATTGCGGAATTCTCATTCGGGAAAACCAAAACGAAAATGATACAAGACGTATCAGAAAAATTGCGCAGTAAGTCCGCTGAATTAACGCGTATTTTAATGGGCAGCAACATTGCGGAGCACGAACAGAAATCAAGTGAACTGCTTATCCTAAGCAGCATGATCCCGCTTTACTGCTCTTGCCATAACAAAGAAAAAGACAGAATCATGTCTTTGGATGAAAAAACACGTAACGAAGAGAGCAGCGATAAGCAGATTGAGAATATCTGGACAATTTTTGAAAAACGCATGGAAATGCTGACACTGCTTGCAAGACACATTATGCCGGATCACTTCACTGACGAAGATATTGCGGCTATTGAAAATCTATTCACTGATGACGCCGGCTTTATTGAGATAGAAGACATGCTTTCTCAGCAAGCAGGAAACGATGATGATAAGCCGGAAGAAGACAAAAAGCCTGCGGCACCAAAAAAGAAAAAATCGAGCAAAAAATCATCCGGTAACCCAATGGCGTTCTATTCAGACGATGGCGAAAGCGAAGATGAAGACGAAGAGGACTCATCGGATGATGAGGAAAGCAGTGACAGCGCAGAGAGCTCAGAAGAAAAAAGCGGACCTAAAGAAGATGATCCGATGGCATTCTTCAAGAAAAGCGGCTGATCCACGCTACACGCTTTACCGGGCATCACATGATATCCTCACAATGCAGGAGTGACCGTTGGCCGCAACCAAAATACTAGCCGCATGCATTATGATGGCCGCACAAACACATGATGTGCCGCCCGCCCTTCTTGTCGGCATCTACAAAGCCGAAGGCGGCAAAGTGGGCCAACAAGTAAAAAACACCAACGGCAGCTACGACCTCGGCCCCATGCAAATCAACACCATCTGGATGCCCGAGCTTGCGCGCCATTGGGGGGTTAATGAAGAAACCGCCAAGAAAAAAGTAAGAGATGATCCGTGTACTAACGTCGATGTCGCCGCTTGGATCTTACGCGGGCACCTCACAAAAACGAAAAATCTGTCGCTCGCTTTGCAACATTATCACTCCAAAACACCAAAATTTGGAAAAAAATATAAAGAACGTGTAATTGAACACATGAAAAAAAATGGTTTGCTACAAACGAATCATTAACCTTTCTAGTCCAAGCTGACTGTGAGATTGCGCGACATTAAGATAACAAAACAGGTCGTATATATTTACATTTTTGAGCCAAAGCCATATAAGAAGTGAATTATTGTGGTTAGTTATTCTTGATTTGCGTTGCAATTTTGTCTAGTATTTCCAATAGACTAAGTTGTCTTATGTTTTAGGGTTTTAAATTATTATGTCTCGTAACTTTCTTTTCCTACCATTACTTTGTGGTTTAGCACTTACCGGTTGTTCATCATCAGATAATACTCAAACATTCAGTGTCGGCAGTCCGCAGATCGTCGCATCCCCTGATAGTGTGTCTATGATGCTCGCTGAATCTGCTGATCGTGCATCAGCGGCTTTGGAAACTTTGGCTGCAGTAGAGCAGGCCAGAACGCCGGCAACATCCATGTCACCATTGAGCGATGTCCCGCAAGAGCTTCGCAGAACAATCACTGTTAATTGGGTTGGCCCAATCGAACCGATTGCAAAAACTCTGGCAGATCGTGCAGGATACGGTTTCCTTGTATTGGGTAGCGAACCCGCCGTTCCGGTTGTTGTATCAATTGATGAGGAAAATTCACGCGTAGTTGATGTCTTAAGGGATGTCGGCCTTCAATTGGGCAAACGCGGCGATGTGAAGGTTGATGCACGCTCACGCATGGTAGAAATTTACTACGCTCCGAATGCAGGGGTTGGCGGCTAAGAGAGGTTTACAATAATGCGTTTTCTTTTAACAACAAGCCTTTGTGCACTGGTTGGTCTATCCTATGTAGGGATGCCTTTGGATGCTCATGCTGCATCTAAAAAGACTGCGGGTTCTGTTCTTCCTGTTGATAAGGAAGTCCCGTTAACCACAAAAGACGAACAGCCGGAAAGACTTGTTACGCTCATGAAATATGAGCCAATCGCAGATGTCGAAAATATCGATGAATTGCCGATTGATATCCGAAGAGAAGCATTAAAAGAAGCGGCTATCTCATTTGGTGCGCGCGGTGGACTTGCGAAACGCACATTCGAAATCAGACAAGAAATGGAAGTCAGAGTACGCTATCTTGACCGCGTCTTTAACTTTGCACAGCTTCTTGTATCTGCTCCGTCAGGTTTCCTGATTGAGCCGCCGGTTGTTACCGAATCAATGAATGCGATGCTGATTGACATTGATGGTCAGACAGCCGCTGTGTCAGATAAAATTTTCAACATTATACGCAATGCACGTATCGTGTCCGCGCCAAGAACATGGCGTCAATATCTTGAGCGTGAATGGGGTGACGTTGTACCGCCACCAGACATTTTAACGCCTCAAACTGCCGAGGAACGTCAGGAATGGGAAGTATGGGTTCAGCAAGGCTGGAAACAAGGTTACCAACAAGCTGATGATATTTTCAGAGCTGATCTTGCACGACTGGAATCAGATTTTCAGGGCATGATCAGATACAGAATGCTCCTCGCTCAAGGAATGATCTCTCCTCCTTACGCGCTACAAGTTGATCGTGGTATCACAGGTGGCGGAGATCAAATGCGTGTTGGTGATCGCGCTGTGCAAATCACCGGTATCCCAGAGCTGATGACCGGAGCAGATACATGGAAGCCCGCAAGCCGGTAAGCCTTGTTAAGGCAGAAGACAGTCATGCTAGTACGTGGCCTGATGAGCCTCAGCGATTCGCGCAAGACGACATCGATGATTTTCTATTATGGTGCGTAAAGCAAAACTCGTCTGACATTACCATTCAGAGTGAAAGACCCGTTTACAACGAGATTAGTGGCGAATTATATCCCGGCACATTTCGTTCCCTTGATGCTGCCGATATGGCGGTCTTTCTTGAAAAATTATACGGACCGGAAGCGCAAGCACGTTTGGCATCCGGTAGAGACCTGGACGTATCTTACGAAATCCGTCCTGACCGATACACCCGTATCCGTTTTCGTGTCAACATCACCGCAATTTTGACCAAAGGTCGTGACGGCGCACAGATCACTATGCGTACCCTGCCTAGTGAACCGCCAACAATGAACGATTTGAACATCGAACAGGCGATCAGGGATGCATGGGCACCAAGGCAGGGTTTGGTTGTTATTACAGGGCCGACAGGCTCCGGTAAAAGTACATTGCTTGCCGCCGGGAACCGCATGCTGCTGGAACGTCCGCGCGGCTGCGGTAAGATGCTGACCTACGAAGCGCCGATCGAATATGTGTATGACAGCATCCAAAGCCCGCGTTCATTGGTTTCCCAAACAGAAATCCCCCGTCACCTTCCTGATTTTGCGAAGGGCGTTCGTAACGCATTGCGCCGTAAACCTGAAATTATTCTTGTAGGTGAGGCGCGCGACCGTGAAACGATTAACGCCTCGATCGAGGCCGCACAAACCGGTCACGCCGTGTATACAACAACGCACACATTGGGTGTGGCCAACACAGTACAGCGTATGCTCTCTACCTATGAGATGGATGAGCGCGAAGAGCGCGCTGTTGCATTGATGGAAACATTACGCCTTATCGTTACGCAAGCGCTTGTATCACGTGTTGGTGGCGGACGCTGCGGTGTACGCGAATGGATGAGATTCCCTGATGAAATTCGTGAAAAATTAATGGATATGCATTTCACAAAATGGCCAAACGAAATCCAACGTTCCGTTGCTCAATACGGCCAAACGATGGAAAAGTCTGCTGCACTTGCCTTTGAAAGCGGTCAAATTGACAGAAGAGCATACCTCTTGCTTTCAAACAGCACATAAAATAAACTAGTTTAATAATAGTTTAGCGTTTGATCATTATACTATCTAATCTGAGCGCATTAGATTTGGAGGGCCAATGGTAAAAGAGTTAGAGAATATTGAAGCCAAAATGAATTGGCATTGGCGTGATTCAATGCGTGTTATTCGTTTTATGGGCTGGGACGCCCGCGTTGCTTTTCTAATTCCTGTATGGCTCTTATACCTTAGATGGTCAACAATTATCCTAAGCTTTATGGTGTTCTATGTTTTCAAATTCATGGAAAACAAAGGCCTTAACTTCCCCTCTGCGATCCGCGCATTACGCTCTTGGTTGATTGGCAGAACCAGACCCGGAACAACAGGTGTGGGTTTGCACAAATTTATTGATTACGGCTAGGGTGGCCCAACCCCATTTATGCAAATGATCACAATCATTTGACTTAAAGGCTTGAATTCTCTTACACAGACGGATATTCTCTTGTAATCGGTATACATAGTATGCCCGTGTTGCATGTGTGTTTTGTAACAAATTTAATTACGATTCGGGAATAATATAATGTCTTCTAAATATAATCGCTTTTTACTTTCTACATGTTTGCCTGTTATGGCGATCGGCTTGTGTGTTCCGCTTACTGCTAATGCCGGATTTGAATGGACCCCCCCTGAAAAAACACAACCGGTAGAAGTAACACCGACACCGGAAGCAGACATGGAAAGCATGGAAAAGGCAGTGATGCCTGATCCGGTTGTAGAAGAAGTGATCACCGAAACAGAAGTGGTCGTTGATGAAGAGCCACCGATTGAAATTACCGTTATTGAAGAAGAAGAGATTGCCGTCGAAACCCCGATCGAAGAAGAGGCTGTCGAAATTGTTGTTATCGAAGAAACTGACATCATAGAAACGCCCGACGAAACTGACGTATCCCCGATTGAGCCAAGCGAAGAGATCCTAATAGAGCAGGCAGAAATTGAAGAAGAAATGCCGGAAGACCCTGTCGTTGAACAAATGGTTCATGAGGCAGAAGAAGCCGAAGAGATGATGGCGAAGGAAGAAGTTGAAGAAGAACCAATCATCGAGGTTGTTGAATCAATGGATGTTGAAAGTTCTGCCGCACCTGACAAATCTGAAAGTGCACTCACTTTGAATCCTTATCCGCTTGAAAATGCAGAGCAAGAACAGGTCGTCGCCAGCGTTGACCCACTTGAAGAGCATATCCAGTGGAATGTCCCTGAAAGCTTTGCCGTTGTCGAAGGATTTGGCAAGGAAATGCCACTTGCTTTGGCGCTAAGCCAGATCGTCCCTGCCGAATACGCATATGCATTCGGTGAAGGTGTAAACCCGGGAATGCGCGTATCATGGAATGGTGGCGCCCCTTGGAACGATGTATTGGCAGCCGCGCTTGAGCCGCATGGTGTCGGAATAGATATCCGTTACAAGAAGGTTCTTCTTAAGACCCTTGAAGAAGAGCAAACAGCCGCCGTCGAGCCGGCAATGGAAATGCCAAAAGAAGAAATCCTTGAACCTGAGTTTCAAAATGACGTCAAAGCCGTGGAAGAGCAAGACGTAGAAAAAGCGCCTGAGATTATCGAAGAAGATGCCTCAGAAATGCAGGATAATGCAAAAGAGGTTATGGATAACGCAGAGGAAGACGTAACAGAAGACGCCACACCCGAAGAAGCCATGAATGATGCACTACGCGAAGTTTATGGTGATGACGACATGGGCGATGCCGAAACAACCTCGGACTCTGACCCGATCGAGCTTGAGGTACAAGAGGAAGAAAAGGCATCCAAATCAATGATTGAAGAGCTTCTGGAGCCGATAGAAGTGACTGCCGAAGAAGAAGCCGAAGTGCCTAAGCCTGACATGGATGAATTAACTGACGAAGCCACAGAGCAAGAAGAAACACTTGTGGAGCGTATCAATGTTTTAGATCCGGGCCGTGAAGAAAGCACACAGCCAAACATGTCAGACACAGAAGAAACCGCTTCTGATATGCAAAAAAAAAACTAAATTAGATCATTCCGATTTTACAGACAACCAAGCCTCTGCGATCAATGCGGAGGCTTTTTCTGTATCTGATGCAAGCCCAGTCATTGAAACAGGGACGGCAACGAACACATACCGACAAGAGCCAAGTCAGGAAATCCGTATCTGGAAGGCGAAAAAAGGACAAGACCTTGTTAATATTATCAAGGATTGGAGCGAGGACGAAAACATCCCCGTATCATGGAATACGCAAAATGACTATGAGTTGGATTACGACGTATTCATTAGCGGAACATTTGAAAATGCTCTGAATGTCTTACTGACCAAAGGCCTTCAAAATGCGCCTGAATATAAACTAAGCGCGTCGCCATATCACCTTTATATAGGCAACGAACACGCTCAATAGCATAGGGGCCACCCGCAATAGCGACTAGCCCCCTTTATTGATCATCACTGCCGCGAAAATTTACCTTAAATAATTCGCAAGGTTCAATTGCTGCGTGATTGCGGTCACACTATATGATGCTTGTAACTGCGTTTGCAGGGTGGTGATCCGAACGGCAATCTCATTAACATCCACATCTTCAACATTACTCACCTCCGTTAACAAAAGCTCTTGCTGTTGAATGTGTGATTCCTGCGTTTCATTCATCTGCACACGAACTGTTTCCAGCCTGAACCGCGTCTGATCAATTTCATCAATCGACGATGCAACACGATCAGAAAGCGCATTATAAAGTTGATAAAAATTGTCTTGCTGTTCCTCTGCTGTTGATCCGGGCGCACCTTTTACATCAGGCGTACCGGGATAATTGCCATCCTCATAAACATCAACAATAGGCGGCAGGTTTTCATTCTTAATAACCGCCATCGCAACAAGGATATCGCGGAAACTATCTTCATTTGCCAAGGCCGTATATTTGAATTCAGAATTATCATCCGCACGCACATATACATCTCCAGCATTATCGCTACTTAATGAGCTTGAAAACCCAACCGTAGCATCCGTAATCGCATCAGAGTTACCCTCCAGAGCCGTCCCGTCAAAGATGTCATCAATCAGCTCATCCGTAGTGATATTTCCGTTTTTCCACTCTGTCAAAAGGTTTGAAATTGTTGTATCCAACGTGCCTTTATCTTCAATCGGTTTATTCAAACTATCTGCGCCCGCTAAAAGATACCGATCCCCCTCCTGCGCATTCAACAAATCACCCAAAAAATCAAAAAGGTTTGTCGCATGATTAACCATCGCCGTGAAATCCGTATCAATTTGTGCGGATGTCTTACCAACGATAATGTTGTCATTCTCTGTTGTTAGCGGATCATCATAATAAACATTATCGCCAAGCTGATGATCGCCCTCTTGCAAAAAGTTAGTCAGAGTGTTGGAAAATTCGCCTGTTTGCGCCTGAAACTCCTCAACCGAGTCGAGCATCAAACTAATCCGTGTATCGGCTTTGGTAATGTTATTAATGTAAACATCAATCGACGTCAGGGATGTTCGTGCACGCACAGAGCGCAGTGCGTCCGTACCCAGACCTGTGTATGTTTGTGACTTCTTACCCGTCGCAAGCTGCGTTGAAAGGTCGGCAAATTGCGTTTGCTGCAGACCTAAATTTTCTATCTGTCTGAGGGCTTGCCCCAATGTTGAAACACCTGTCATATTAACGTCCCTTCCTTATTTTTATACCAGTGAAAGTAATTCATCGAACAACTCATCCACCGCGCTAATAACGCGCGTGGAGGCCGCATATGCGGTCTGCACCACAATCAAATAGCTAAGCTCTTCATCAATATTAACGCCGGATTCATCCAAAAGCTGTTGCTCCAAAAGACCACGAAGCGTGTCCTCATCATCACCTCTGGCATCCGATAACGCCAATTCCTGCGCCACGAAATTTACAATTTTTTGCGAAAAATCTTCTAGGGTCGTTGAGCTTGAAATACCGGAATTGATATTTGCCTGCGTCCCCAAATTGCTGGAACGGAATGCCACATACTCCCCACTCCCCACAGCAGTTTCCGAGCTATAAGACGCGCTGTTAATAGGCGATAGGTTTTCAACAACCCCCGGGGAAACAACCTCATACGTACCAAAAAGAGACTGCACAATATTCACACCATCATCCAATGATGTTCGCCCCAGAGCCGTGCCGCCCAACGCCGCGCCGGATGTTGTAAACGGCCCACCGGTTATCTTTATATCACCACCAAAATCAGGATTGGTGAAACTGTTTCCCGGGCGCAAAGACAAAAATCCATCAGCATCAATTTGCGCGGCCAATCCTTCGACGGCCTGTAATTTTGCCAAAAGCTCAACCTCAGTATCGGTTGGCTCAATTGTAATACGAACGGGGTCACTGTTCCCGACCGACACATCAAAATACGGATCTTCTGCCTCTGACGTAGACGGCCCCAAACCGACAAAGTTAAACCCCGCCTCTGTCATCGGCGTTGTCGGAGAGTTGAGGATTTCTATGTCACCCCTGCTCTCTATCACCAATTCACCGTTTGCATTTACCGAAGCGCTCGCCCCGAAATCAGCAACAACCGACGCCCAATCAGCATCCAAAGCCATATAATCGACAAGGTCTTGCGCCGCATTCACACCGCTAACGGCGACGGCACTCAGATCGATTTCAATATCATACGGCCCCCCGCCTATATCAGGATCATCAAAACGCACGATAAATGTATCCAGATCCGACGGAGACGTACCGAACACCCCCGCTCCGCCTGCCGTTAACATATCGGATATACTGGCATAATTGCCCAGGCTCAAACCGCTTTTCACCTGATTTGTAGACGGCAGTCCAAGCCAATCTTGCAAGGTGGTACCGCCGGTTGCGGCCGCCCGTATATCAACCGATGTCGCCACATCTGTATTTTCCGCGCTCAAATATTCGGTACTGCCAAATACATATTCAATGACGCGGCGGATTACCTCATTAGACCCGGATGCTATATTCCCTCCCGTGGTTCCCTGCTGCACCAAAGAGGTATCATCAAGAACCAACGCGTTAACCTCTATCTCACTGGCGAAACCGATATATTGCACGGGTGTCGGAGGATCCGTACTTAAATCCGGCGGCGTATCAGGCGGAATTGCCCCCGAAGCATCTGTAAATAAACGCAAGCCTTGCGCCTCAAAACGGATTGCCATTTTATGCGCAAATTCATCTAATTGCGCGGTTTGCCGTGGGAACACTTCATCCCTCAACTCTATCAAGCCACCCAAACGCCCGCCTATATTGCGGTCAGTAATATCAATCGCATTGGCATTTTCAAACGGATCACCAACAAAAATACCGGCCGCTGTATCGGGATAGGCACTCTCCGCAGAAAGCTGCGTTGGCCTGAAAAACAGCTCCTGAGCTTGCTCTGAAACTAACTCCACCCCTTGGGAGGTTTGAACAACCAAAACACCATCACCGCGCCTGAATGTTGTAATATCAATCAGTCCGGATAACTCCTTAATTGCAGTATCACGAACATCCTCTGTTGCCGCCGTTGTCGATTGCCCTGCATTGGCAAATCTGATCTGGCTGTTCAACTCGGCAATTTGTTCCAGTAAATCATTGATATTATCGACCACAACGGCCGCCTCAGATTGTGCATCATTCCGCAATGTTCGATACATATCAGACAAATCGTTAATTTTATCTGCAGCATCAATCGCCTGATCCACCACATCGGCAATTAAAAACTGATCGTCCGGCGCATTGGCCAGCGCAGAAAATGTATCTTGTAACTTCGTCACTTCGGCAGCGACCGAGACATTGGCATCCGGCGCGCCGTTGAAATTATCAATCTGGCTAAGATATTCTGACTGAACATTGTAATAACCAACCGCGCTAACCTGTGTCCACAAGTCACGACTTAGGCGCAAATCGACGTTCCGCACGATTGTTTCACTCAGAACGCCAATACTTTTGCCCTCAACAACTTGCGAACTTTGGGGCAAAATTTTCCGAGTATAGCCATCTGTGCCTACATTCGCGATATTCGTAGATATCACATCCAGTTGCTGCTGATTAAGACGCAGACCGGACAAAGCGGACGATAAGCTGGTTAATCCCATGATTTAACCTCATTACAATTACAGTGTTTCTCATCACCTGCGACCACATCTGTGGACAGGTAAGAGTAACAATGCAAAAGCAATGCCAACTTTTGGTGTAATCAGGAATTTTTGAAAGAACAGACCGTTAATCTGAAATCTGTGACGCCTGCATCGCTTCGTACATATTTGCGTTCACTTCTTCGACATGCTCTGCTAGGGCCTCTTCAACCAAAACAGATGTCAACATTTCACGACGTAGCAAAGATTCAAAGCGATCACGCTGATGCATAATGGTAATCGCATCCAAAGACGCACCAATACGTTTCACGTTTGCAGGCTTATCATACAAATTGGTATAGAAATTCGGGCTTTGATAGATTTTCTTTGTCAGAACTTCCATTTGCGCATAATAACTCGGGCGTTCACCAAGGATTTCATCGATTTGATCTTCGATTGTCATATCGGCACTATCCGTTGTCGACCCGTTACCGTTCATATCAATCGGCTGCAACCCGAACTCTCTCAACAATGCCTTCATATATGCCCAGCCCGCATCTTCTGCCAAAGCAGTCGGAGCAGGACGCGTAGTCGGCGGTGTTGAATCACCAAATGATGGTGGTGGAGGCGCGCTTGCCGTTGCCGTTGTGGCCTGACCTTCGGGCGCACGGGCTTTCATACCCACGATGTTAATGAATGTGTTATGTGCAACACCCATTTTCGCGGCGTAACTACGCGATGCATAGTGGCCTCTTGGATCTTTTTCAACTGATTCAATATCTGAAATATCAAAATTACTCGGGAAGTACAGGTTTTTAACCAGTGCGATAACGTCTTCTTCATCGCCGGTTGCCGTCGCATCTGTAAAATCAACATCTAGTGTTAACGGCACTGCCAATGTTCTTGTGTAATCTACATCTTTATTTAAACGCGCAAGCTGCTGTCCGGGCGTACCCGAACCGACGATGTCACAAATAGCTGACGCGGCGCTGTCATTGTCTTTTTGGTCACAGAAAACATCTGCATATTGTTGAATTTTTGCATTCTCATAAATTTTCAAACTATGAGAAGCCGCGGTATTTTCAACGCCCATATATTCATCCATAAGCATCTTATTCAAGAAGTGCTTATCAACTTCACCTTTTGTTTCACTGTGCGCCACACTGCGGATAAATGTACCGATACGACACATTTGTTCACTTGGGTGATAATCCTTGTGTGCACGTGCCATCAATTCCTGATGCTTGCGCTGTGTCTTAAGTTGAATACGCGCATCAATGAACATACCGATAGCCTCAGTCTGCATAACCATCACTGTGGTTAATTCAAGGCTCATACGTATTAACGCGGAAGACCAGCGCGACTGAACGGCACTAAGGTTAGATCCGCTACTGTCACCGAACAGGCCGAAGAACACTTCGATTTGTCCGGGGTTAAGATTTTCAATATCACTTGTGATGCCGGCATTTTGAAACGCCATTTTCAATGCTGCATCTTGATCACCCTTATCCTTCGGATCTGACGGCAACCCAAGCTTCGCAGAGAATTTACCTGCCCAGTCAGCGGCCAATTCATCGTGACGCCCTGCATTATCTATTTCAACGCCTGCATATTCATCCAAACCGGACGCAGAAACAGAAACGTCACCTGTTGCTTTATCCAAATTCAATAAAACACGCAACGCTTCGTCCGACGCGGCTTTCGCATCAAAATCAGGGCCGCGCATATTGAGCTCATATTGAACAATACGCTGCGCAGTGTCTTTAATTGATTTCTTATCAATCGGCAGTGCCAAAACACCGTCTTTTTCAATTTTTTTACTGTTTTGCTGAAGCACATCTTTACCGGCAAGGATGCGGTAATCAACCTGCGTTCCCGGTTTAAAATTGCTTAGACGAACCTCTGCCGCATTGTCCGAGGAAGGCATAACATATTCCTTCACACCCCAGACGGATGCAACGGCCACAACTGCGATGGTTGCACCCATCACCGCTTTCTTGGACATCGCTGTTTTTATCCGCTCTGTTACATGCATGATAATATCCTTACTACTCTTTCAATGTCGTGCCATCTGTATTAAAGGCACGAATATTGTCTTCTACTTCCCTTTGTAACTGCTCTACTGATACCTCTAATAAAACAGAAAGGGATGCTTCGGTTCGCAAATAACTCTTCAACAAATCAAACTTTTGAATCAACCCGATTGCCTGCATCGCCACACCCTTACGCTCCACGTTTGCGGGTTTGTCATAAAGGTTGGTATAGAAAATCGGTGTCTGGTACGCTTTCTTCGTCAAAATTTCCATCTGCGCATAATAACTCGGGTTTGTACCCAGGAACTGGTCAATCTCACCTGACGGCATGCCCAGCTCTTCAAGGAAAGAAACAATAAACGCACGAGACCCTGCCGTTCCCTCACCCTTCATCGCCATAATCGCGTTAAAGCTGTTCTCCGCCACTTTTGTCTTGGCCGCCGCCGCTCTCATATCCAAATACGCTTGCTGCGCATTATTAACCTGATCAGAAGGACGGTTTGTCAAAGCAGCCACGTCAGCACGCTCAAACGTGTCATATCCATAAAGATTATTTGCCATTGCAATAACCTCAGTGTCTTTTTCAGACGGGTTACCACCGGCGGTCAGATCAAATTCGATTGTCCATGGGTCTTCGATTGAACGCTGATAATCAATGTCACGATTTAATCTGTTTTTCTCTGCATCACTGAGTGGAGGGCTCAATCCCGGGCACAACGCACTCAAACTACTTCCGTTATCAAACTGATCACAGAATGCGCGCTGATAGGTGGCCATACGAATTTTCACATCATCCTTCGGCCCACCAAGCGCGCCCGTCTCTTTATTACCTAATAACCTGTCACTGGAACGTTTGCTCAAGATCAATGCATTCGCCGCGCCTTTACGCTCTGTCGCGGATAAGCTTAAGACGCGCGTACCAAATTCACACATGCCGATACTGGGATGATATCTTTTATTCGCGCGTGCATGTAATTCCTGAAGCAAGCGCTGTGTTTCAAGCTGCTCTTTCGCATCAATAAATTTACCGATAATCATCACCTGAAATGTTCCGACCGAGGCAAATTGCGTGCCCATATGCATAAAGGTCGGCAACATGTGCTGTTCCCAGTATGTGATGTCAAACCAGATTAATTGGTGAAGCAACAGATTGATCCATATATAGATATTGATGATCAATGCCGTTTGGATCCAGTTTACAAAGTCAGTCGGGATTGTTTCTACGATACAGGTACAGCAATCGTCACAACAAACAGCCTGTGCAGGTTGCGGATTATGCGCAATAATAGACGCCATGCCGACAAACAATATGGCAACAACCATTACCGTCTTAAGCATTCTGAATTTATCTGTCTTACTAAATAGTTTTAACATTCCACATTAATCCGTTACTTCGATCCCACGAATTTGGTCTTCAATCTCATTTTGCAGGTTCACAACCGCAAGTTCCAGAAGAACCGATACTGTCGCCTCACCGCGAAGGTGACTCTTCAGCATATCAAATTTTTGTATCAGCTTAATCGCCTGTAGCGCCACGGTCTTACGCTCTACGTTGGCGGGCGTATCATATAGGTTGGTATAAAAATCAGGATTTTGATAAATTTTCTTCGTCAAAATTTCCATCTGCGCGTAATAACTCGGATTTTCACCAAGCATTTGCAAAGCTTCCGTCGCCGGCACACCCAGCTCTGTCAGGATATGCTCCATATATAAACGGGAATTTACCGGCACATCAGTTGATCCGCCCGCAATATCCGGGATAAGAGGCGCTTCGGTTTTTAATGCCGCAATCGCATATAAACTATTTTCCGCAACGCTACGTTTTGCCTGAATAGAACGCATATCAATATAGTGCCTCTGCATCAATTTCGTGCTTTGGTCAGGATCGTGTTGCAACAACTTGGCAGGCGGTCTCGGGAAAATCATATGACCAAACAAGTTACTGGATAGCGCCATGAGATGTTCTTCATCTTCGTTATGAACCGGCGGCGTACCGGTCGCGTCCAGAATTTCCTGATTACCGAAATCAATCTTCATATTCCACGGCGTATCAACCAAACCAAAATAATCGACATCTTTGTTCATGCGTAAACGCGCGGCCTGATCAAAAGAAGAGTTGCCCCAGAATACTTCGTTATCACACACATCTTCCAATGCGCCGCGTCTGTCTTTTTCATTACAGAATAGTCTTTTAAACTGCGCAATACGATTGGCATGATCCAGGTCATTACCAAACGCACCTGCTGAATCTCCTTTACCCAAATGTCTGTCCTGAGAACGGCGGCTGAAAATCACAGAGAATGTCTCACCGCGCATTTCACTTAATGCCAAGCTTTTCATCATGGAGCCAAATTCACACATGCCGATACTTGGCTGATAATCTTTACGTACTTTCGCACGTAATTCTTGCAATAGACGCTGCGTGTCCAACTGCACTTCGGCATCGATAAACATACCGATAATCATGGCTTGCTGCACAGCCACGGCGGTGAACTGATTTGCCGCCTCCATCATTACAGGCAGAATGCTTTGTTCCCACATTTCCTGAATGATAAACGCTTCAACACGTTTAAATTCACGATCAAGATAGCGATCAAAGTTATCCTGAGACTCTTGCCAAATATCATCATCCGCGCTTGAAATCGCACCATCACAGGTATCACAAGCCCATGTTTGTTTGGTCGGGGTAAAGGACAAAAACGCCCCTAAAGCAAGCGTAAGACATAACCCAAGAACCTTGGGTTTTCTGCCGAACTGCAATGTATCACGTAGAGTAAACATTAATTGCCTGGTGTCCTTTATCGTTTCGTATCGTACATTTCTTTGGTAACGGATCTGTATCTTGCGTTCAATTCACTTGAAAGCATAACAGATAACATCATTTCTTGGCGCAATTCACTTTCGAATAATGCGCGGTCTAACATCAAGTTAATCGCCTTCATTGCAACACTCTTACGCTGCACGTTGGCGGGCGTGTCATACAGATTCGCATAGAAATCAGGGTTAAGATAAATTTGCTTAGCCAGCACTTCCAACTGCGCGTAATAACTTGGGTTTTCGCCTAACATTTCAAAAATCTCAGGATCGGTTGCACCCGGCATTAAATCTTTAAATATCGCCCCCATAAACGATCCGGTTTCTGCGCCTGTCGTGGCACCGCTTGTGCCTGCACTTTTCATTGCAACGATTGTGTTAAAGCTGTTCATTGCCACATCACGCTTTGCAACAACACTACGGACATCCATGTGTAAATTACGAAGAGCCGGGTAACTTTCCATATAATTATATGTCAATGTACGATCCGGAATACTGCTACCGAACAGGTTCGATGACATGGCCAATACATCTTCCTCATCATCTGTCAAATTCAACACAGCCGCAGTCGGCGTTGGTGGTGGTGGTGGATAAGAAAAGTTCAAATCCAGTGTTCTGTTATTTTCAATAAGGCGCGTATAATCAATATCCATATTAATACGACGTGTATCTACCGCACCATATTGCGACGCGCCGCCCGGACCGTCACGGTCACATGCAGGCTCCAGGCCGCCGCCTATAGAATCCCAACCATTATCCTTCGGATCACAATACGTATCGACAAACTGTCTCCAACGTGCGTCCTTATCAGAGGCGATACTTTTTGCAGATGCCATGTCTTTAGAACCCAACTGGCGTTGGATTGCACGTTGAGACAAACCGATCAAATTTGTCTGAGAAAGCGCTTCGGATGATGCCAAGCTTCTTGCGTTTGTACCGAAATAACAGAAATCTTCGCTTGGGTGATAATCGCGATGCGCTTCTGCATGAAGCTCAAAGAACAACCGCGATGTTTCAAGCTGGTTCTTCGCATCAAAAAACGCACCTACCATCTCTACCTGATACATACCAAACGCGCCCAAGAATTCCGTCAACTCAGCCAAAGCGCGCACCCAGAAATCTTCGAAGAAATCTTCAACGATCCAGTTTTCTTCCATATTCAAAAGCTCTTCGATGTCATCTTCAATGACGCCATCCCAAAACTCCTGCAATATGTTCAAAACAAAAATAGTGATCAACGTGTCACCGGGGATACATAAAACACATTTTGTACAGAAACTAAAAGCCTCAGCTTGTTTTTGACGCGCTGTCAATACAGAGCCGGACAGAATAGAGAGCACGAGAGCGACAATAATAAAGGTACGAGCCTTTCTATAGACCCCCTTCTTCTCTGCGCTTTCGTTTTTATTTTTAAAAAACATCTATTCTTATACTCTTCTCATCATTTGATTATTCTTCACGCCCAACGGCTTCACTAACGCCTCTGTTCGCAGATCTGTGTGTTGCGCGCAACTTACTGGATAAAAGAACAGAAATACTCATCTCGCGACGAAGCTGGCTTTCATACATTTCACGATCAATCATTAATTCAATCGCCTTCATCGCAACCTTTTTACGCGTTACGTTTGCAGGAGAATCATAAAGCTGCGCATAAAAATCAGGATTTTGGTACATTCTTTTCGCCAAAATCTCCAATTGCGCATAATAACTCGGGCTGTATCCGATTAAATCAAAAATATTACTTGCAGTCGCCGCAGGGTCAGCCGGTAAAAGTTGCGTCATAATCGCAGCAAGAAAACGTCTCGTCTGCTGCGCTTCCAATACCACAGGCTGGGCGGGGTTATCGACTGTCGGCTTGGTCGTGGTGCCGGTCATACCATCTGTAGTCCCCGATGACTTAATCGCAACAATCGCATTGAAGCTGGCTTGTGCAACACTACGCTTTGCCGCAACAGAGCGTAGCGCTAAATAAAGTTTCTCAACTGTATCCTTGCTAAAGGATGCATTTGAAAGCTCACGAGACAGAACGCGACTTCCATAAAGGTTTTTCGACATCGC
Source organism: Alcanivorax sp. (assembly GCA_051967755.1). Lineage (GTDB taxonomy): Bacteria > Pseudomonadota > Alphaproteobacteria > Micavibrionales > Micavibrionaceae > UBA1672. The sequence goes on along the minus strand of JBQDYD010000001.1, from coordinate 384,889 downwards.
AATAATGTCTTCTTCCACCCCCGGCTGTAAGATCGGGCCGGTATAAAGTGCGTCGACAGGCTCAGTGGTCACATTCAACGTCGTATCGGTTAAATCAATATCAAGCGTTCTCGGCTTTTCAATCAGGCGTGTATAGTTAATGTCTCTGTTAAATCGGTTAAAATCTTCGGCGCCGATATCTGTACCAGACGCACTACCGTTACGGTCACATGCCAAAATCAAACCCGTTCTGGGATCAGAACCCCCCATACCGGAAAGCGGCATACCCGCACTGACCTGATTTTGAAAGTTATTGTCCAACGGATCACAATACGTATCAACGAACTGATCCCAACGCGCCTTATAATCATTAAACACATCGCGACTGCCCGCAGTGTTTACTGTACCCAACTGGCGCGCCAGTGACATCTGAGACAAAGCAAGAGCATTAAAACGCCCCTTATTTTCCGTAGCAGCCAAACTGCGTACGTTCGTTCCGAAATAACAGAAAGTCTCACTAGGCTGATAATCTTTATGCGCTTCAAATTGAAGCTCTCTCAACAAACGTTGCGTATCCAACTGCACCTGCGCATCCAAGAACGCACCCACAATTTGCGTATACTGCATGGCAACTGCGCCCATTTGCGTAGACATATCGGCCATCGCCTGAACAAATTCAGTTTCAAGCATGACCTCAATCAACCAATCTTGAAAGGCCTCAAGATCGTCATCAAATTCCTGCATGGTGTTATCACGCAAATCTTCGTGAGCCTGATTGATAAAATCGACAGCCTGATCACAGTCATTATCCGCACAAGACGTACAGCAAGCCTCTGCCGTACCCGTTGAAATCATTGGAATTGAAGGGGAAATGCACAAGGCAAACACAAACACTCCAAGCAGAATTCTTGAATAGAATATGGAATTTTTTGCAGGCGTTGCGCTTATCATTAAAAACTCTTGATCGGTAAATTCACTTACTCATGCTGCATTATTTTAAAATTTTTTTCAATTAATTTCAAACCAAAGTCACCTTTGAGACATGAGTCCTATCACTTTATCACACCACAAATAAAAAAGGCATGTAATATTTACGAAAAATTAGAAAATTATCTTTATTCAATTATTGTACGAAAGAGTTTTTTACGACACAATAGATGATACCCGAATATTGGAGTTGACAGATTATAAAAAAACAGAAAAATCTAAACTCAAGTAAATCCACTATTTATTAGTTTGAATAATATCAAAAAGCACAGGTTTTAATATCACATGTTGAAGAAAAAAGAAGCTGAAGAAAAAAAGGGCCCTGAAATCAAAATGGATAAGGACGTAAGTTCCGGTCTCGGCACTGTCGTGATCCGTAATGAGTTCTACCGTGACGGGTATCGAAGCCTTCTTAAAATGACACTTATACAAAGTGTGGTTATTCTGGGCTTGATCGGCTGTATGTACTACGTTGTGAAAGTTAACCAGCCCCAGCACTTCTATTTTGCAACAACGGAAGACGGGCGCCTGATCCCCATGGTGCCGCTTGGCCAGCCAAACCTTTCTACGCCTGCATTGATGTCCTGGGTGGCGCAAGCAACAACAGAGGTTATGACCTTCAGCTTTAATGACTACAGACGCAGATTGCAGGAATCTTCGCGTAACTTTACCAAACGTGGCTGGGAGAGCTTTACGCAAGCGCTGCAACGATCCAGGATCATTGAGATGGTCGAGGTGAACCAACAAATGATCACCGCTGCACCGAAGGGCGCACCCATTTTACAATCAGAGGGTTTAGTGGCCGGTCGATATCAGTGGGTGGTCGAAATCCCACTTGTTTTGACATACAGATCAGGTGCAAAAACATCTAATACGGGACTGCTGGTAACGGTAATTGTTGTTCGTGTGCCTCGCCTTGAAAGCTCCAATGGCGTTGGGATAGAGCAATGGATCGCTATGGCTCGTTAATAAAGGAAAGTAACTTTTTTTCGCTATTGTGTTGATAATGCGTGACAATTATATAAATTCAATGTATCGTTTATAACGTTTTTAGAGTATCTGGGTTTAAAAATTCATGCATTACAAATATTTTTCTCAATCTATTAGTTCGATTCTCAATAAAAGTATTTTGAGTCTGGGTGTGGTTCTTGCATGCTCCGTGGCTCCTGTAATGACAGTTCATGCCCAAGACGGCGCGGACATGTCGGCAGAAATGGATGCTTTACCTGATCAATCGCCTGCTGACGATAACGCTTTTAGCTTTGATGAAGGTGATTTCGAATTCGAAAAATCAACCGAAGAGCTTGAAGATTCATTCCGTAAGGAGGCCTTCGATCAAGCATTGAAGACACTTCTTCCGCTTAAGCCCGATGAAATCAGAACATTGTTAGAGCATTTCGACAGAACAGTTGAATCAACACAACTTCCGGTTCACCCCTACCCACGTCCTGAGTCTGTTGTACAGAATATTTCTCTGGATCCCGGTGTGGCGCCACTTACTGTTAAGTTGGCTTTTGGTTATGTAACAACACTTAGTATCCTGGATTCATCCGGTGCGCCATGGCCTATTGAGGATATGAGTTGGGTTGGTGACTTTAATGTTCAGGAATCAACAGTAAAAGAATTAACACATATTGTTCGTATCTCCCCTGAGTCACAATTCGCACATGGTAACATTTCCATGCGCCTTATGGGTTTGAATGCGCCGGTTATTATGACATTCGAAACCGGGCGTGACGCCGTTCACTACCGCATGGATGCTATCGTTCCCAAAAAAGGTCCGGGCGCAAGCACGCCAATTATTGACCCTGGTGTAACGCTGACTTCAGGTGACCCTGATATGTCGATTGCACTAAGTGGTGTGGTTCCTTCAGATGCCGAAATTCTTGAGGTTTCAGGTGTAGATGGTCGTACAACTGCGTACATATATAACGGTCTAACTTATGTAAGAACGCCGCTGACACTACTGTCGCCTGGTTGGGACAGTTCGGTGACATCTGCCGATGGCACAAAAATTTATGCCTTGGAAGAAACACCTGTGATTTTACTTTCTGACAGGGGGCGCATGGTGCGTGCCCGTCTAACAGCGCGTGAGGATATGTTAGATGAATGATGATTTAGATGAAGAAATTATCGGTGCTGAAGACGGCTTCGATGAATTTGCTCAAAAATCCGGCCTTGGTGATACAATCAGACAAAGCCCGGTAGCGAAAATTGGTATCGTAGTTGGTGCGATCGCCGTAATCGGTTTTGTGGCTGTATTTTTCAGCGGTACGGAAGAAGAAGACAACATTTCTATGATGCCTGTCGGATCGCAAGTTACATCCGCCCCCGGTACAGATGAAGAAGTATCTCCTGCTTATGTTGAGGCTGTTGAGCAACAAAACGAAGCTGACTTAGATGAAGCTATCGCCACGGGCGGAAGTGCGATTCCTGTTCCTATTGAAACACCTGACACACGCCTTGAGGTTCCTGAAATTGAAGAGGAAACAGAAGATCCGCTACACAGATGGAGATTATTGCAAGAAGAGCGTGTTGAGCGTCAAATGCAAAGTCGTGAGAGCGATCCTGAGCCTGTAACAGTTTTGGATGCTGAACAACAAAGTGAAGCGATTACAGCCTTGGCCGAATCTATGGCTCAGCAAATGGAATCTGTTTTAACGACAACAAATCAGGCAAAAACATTTACCGTTAAAACCCTTATTGATTACAAACAGGAAGATGGTTCTGCGGCAGGATCAAGCGGCTCTGGCGGCGGATCAACCGGCGGTGGAGAAGGTTCTTTGTCAACCGGCTTTGAAGAAGTCGAGAATGTTGAAATTATCATTCCTGCAGGTAAAATTGTTTACGGACAAATGCTTTTGGAGGCAAACTCAGACGTGCCGTTTACAGTTTTGGCACAAATGGTTAGCGGCCCCCTTAAAGGATGGAAACTTCTTGGTGAGTTCGAAGTATTAGACGGCGTTGAAATGCTGGGTATTTCTTTCGAAATGGCCGTTAATGAAGAAGGTAAGCAATACGATGTCGAAGCATATATGCTAGATCCGGACTCTGGCTTGGCTGCGCTACGCACAGACATTGACCACAGATACCTCAAGCGCGTTATCTTCCCTGCTGCTGCAGAATTTGTATCAGGTTACGCCTCTGCGATTGCAGAATCCGGCCGTACATCTGTTACAGTTAGAGGAGAAACTGTCACAACAGCAGAAAATCCAACCACCGACGAACAAGAAGTTGCGACTGGTGTGGAAGAAGCTGCTGATGAAATCTCTTCAATCCTCGACGAGATTGGTGATGTAGAAGTCAAAATCGTCATCGAAGCAGGAACCCCTATCGGTGTATTCTTTACTCAGAACGTTGAAGAAACCGAAGAGGACATTTAATCCATTAGGCATCTATTCAAGGGAGCTTATCTTTAATGCAGAAAGCAGACGACAATCACGAGAATGGTGATTACGATAGCGACCTTGAGTTTGATCCTTGGGAGGAAGATGAATTCCTAGATGATCCTGAAACACCTCTTGAGGGTGGCGCGCCTGAACAGCAGACCCCTCTCCCTCAAGATGATATGCCCAAATCAAGTGCAAACGTTGACACATCAGAAAATCGCCCTTCAGCGACAAAGAAAAAAACTTCGCGTAATTTAGCAATACTATTGCTATTACTTGCTGGCGGCAGCGGAGCCGGATATTACTTTCTAAATATGAATACAGCGTCAAAAGCGCCCCCAGTGGTGCGCCTCGACACGCAAGAAACAGCGCTTATCCCTGTTCCTCAGTCAGATAATGATACAGACCTATTCGAAACGGCTATACCCACGCCAGTAGAAAACACTGCAGAAGTGCCCGCAAATGCAGACACCCCTGCCCCAGCACCACAGATAACAATTCAAGAGCAACCTGTTCTAACCCCTCTTCCTGATAATATTGAGGATAGTGCAGTAGAATTGGCCCCTCTGGATGAGCCAGAGCAAAATGATGATTCTACATCTAATCAAAACTCACCTCAGCCTGTGAATACTACCGAAAATCCTGCTACATCCGATCAAGAGACGGACGTAACCAACGAAGCAAAAGCAGATCTTTCTGAGGAAGAAGGCACTTTACTGTCAAAAACGGAAGAGGCGCCACGCTTAAAGACGGATGAGATTGTAGATGACATACCATCCCCAGCAATCGAAGAGAGCATCGCAGCGCCTACAACCATCGATTCGCCAGAAACTGCACCGAAAAATCCCCCTACACTTGAGACAGCCACACCAAAAGAGGCTGTACAACCAGCGCCGGTAATTCCTGAGAAAAAAACAATGATTCAGGAAAAACAAGCACAAGTAAAAGAGGCTTCACCACAAGTAAAGCTTCCTGAATGGGAGATTCGAGGTGCGAACCCACAAAGCGCTGTTCTATATGAGAAAAACTCCGGCGAAACACGGACAGTTGAGCCGGGAGATTCCGTCAGGGGCCTTGGTAAAATCAAGGCTATAGCCAAAGAAAACGGGCTATGGGTTGTTACCGGTACGCATAATAAAGTTAAGCAATAGTGAATTGATTTCCAAAATATTAACTTTATGTGTATAGTATAGTTACCATATAATATATGTGATGATTTTAAAGTTTGCAGCACAAGTTCAATATGTGGTGTAATAAAGTGGTATTTTGGCAAGGAGCTAGGGATCTATGAAAGAAAAAACACTATCTTTGTTCTTGGGGTTATTTCTCTCTGTAATTTTTATTAACACAGCATTCGCGCAGGACTTTAACGATGTCGGTCAAATCATGGTCGACAGCACGATGTCTCTCCCCGGATTATTAGCGGCATTTGCCTATCTTGGTGGTGTACTTATGGGTGTTAGTGCCATTTTCAAGACAATAGATCATGTTTCAAACCCTAATCAAACTGCTCTTGGCGTTCCTGTTGTGCGGTTTTTACTTGGTGGTGCATTATTTTCCCTGCCGATTATTTTCGAGACAGTCTTTGTGACAATCGGTGGTAACTCTGCCACAACCTTTGACCCAACCACAGAAGCGGCCACATATTTGAACGGCCTGATTTCGGGTATTTCCGGTATTATAAGCTTTGGTACCAACGTAAACGGCGTCATGGAAAGAATGATAGAATCTGTAGACATCATGCCAGGCTTAATCGCAGCTGTTGCTTATTTGTTAGGTATCGTAATTGCAGTATCTGCACTGTATAAAACACGGGATCACGTTGAAGATCCAAACAGAACCCCGCTTAAGGATGCTGTAATTCGTTATATTACTGCAGGTGCATTATTTGGCCTTCCGATCGTGTATGAAGCGATGTATGCAACAATTGCTGACGGTGGCCTTGGCTTCACAGGTACCCTCTTCTCACTTATCGGTGGTAGCGGTTTCTTTTATTCTTCTGAAACCGCCTCTGTCGAATGTTTAACATCAGTCGCCCTGCCAATAGGCACAACGGTTGGTGACTCATTATGTTGGGCAATGGTAAGTGCGAGCGCCTTCCCTGTCTTCCTAACCGCTGTGTCTTATCTTCTTGGTTTGGCTCTTGGTGTTTGGGGGATTTTGAAAATTCGCGATCATGTCATTGATCCGTCACGTGTTGCCGTATCAGAAGGTGTTATGCGCCTGATTGCGGGTGGTTGTTTCTTCGCATTGCCGTTCCTTGTGACAGTATTTAAGTCATCGACGGCAAGTATAGGCTTGTTGACAACAACAACAGCAATCACAAACACAACATTCAGATCAAGTGTAACTGCCGCGTCATGTACGGGTACAAACTCTCTTGATGAAGCGATGGGATGTTTCATGCTTGATATTCTCGGGCCGTCACACGTCGTATTGAACTTCTTCTGTTTTGTTGCCGGTATGATCTTTATTATGATCGGCGTATCACGCCTGATTAAATCCTCACAAGAGGGTCCGCGTGGTCCCGGCGGATTTGGTACATTTGGTACATTTGTCGTTGGTGGATTGTTACTGTCTGCGACAACCATCCTAAGGGCATTCTCATCAAGCTTATTTACAAGCCCCGTTACATTCACTTATGCATCCTTGCAGTATACAAGTGGTATGAGCGCGGCAGAAACACAGGCAGCATATAATGTAATCGCGGCTGTGCTTCAGTTCATGATCGTTCTTGGAATGCTAAGTTTTGTACGCGGTATGTTTATCCTTCGCGATGTTGCAGAGGGCAAACAACAAGCGTCAACAATGGCCGGAGTCACACACCTAATCGGTGGCGCACTGGCCGTTAATCTGGGTCCTATGCTTAATGCAATCCAGCAAACACTGGGAATCACTGCATTCGGCGTAAGCTTCAGCTTGCCATAAGATTTTATCGCCAATAGGCGTTAACTATCTGAAAATAAAGATAAAAAAAATGTGGCAATATTGTGGCAACTCTGTTAGAGTGGATATATTAAAGTAAGTTATCAATTGGTAAGAGGAGGAACATAAATGTTCAAAAAAACCAAAACTTCATATTATAAACTAGGTGCAGCAATGACACTAGGTCTACTAGCAACATCAACAACTGATGCACACGCTGGTGTTAACAACTTCGGTTCTATTGCTAACAACATCAACACTTCTATCTCATCACTACCTGGTTTGGTAGCGGCTCTAGCGTACCTATTCGGTGTTCTATTGGCTGTTCTTGGTGTATTGAAGATCAAAGACCATGTTGAAAACCCAACACAAACACCTCTTAAAGATGGTGCGATCCGTCTACTAGCTGGTGGTATGCTATTTGCTGTTCCGATCTTGCTAGAAGCAATGTCAGAAACACTAGATGCTGGTGGTTCAGGTTCAGGTGCATCATCTGCGAAACTACGTTCTGTATCTTTCGGTACTATCTAATACGTCAGGGTGGACATGGGACAATTACCCATATCACTTGGGCTCTCAAGACAAACTTTGGGGGTCAACAAGACAAAAAGCGGAGCCAGAAGTTCTGGCTCCGTTTCCGCTGATCCTGTTATCACGAAAGAGATCAAGCAAAAAATAAATGCGCGCGATGAAGACACCTGCCAGTGTTGCGGCTTTAAATCCAAAAAATATCAAGAAATTCTATTCTTGGACGGAAACAAATCAAATCTGTCCGAAGACAATCTGAAAACGGCATGCATCTTTTGCCATCAATGTTTCAATTTAGATCAAGTCAGCACCATGCGTTCAGGCGTTTTGCTATGGCTGCCGGAAATTAAGCAATCAGACCTGCATCATATTGCACGCGCTGTTTACGTGGCACGTATTTCACAAGGCCCTATCGCCGATGCCGCAAGAAAAGCATTAGACAGTTTAATGCAAAGACGCGAAGCCGTGCGTGCCAGAATCGGAACAGACGACCCCTATATCCTTGCGACTGTCCTAAAGGATTATTTGACCGAAGGGCACTATGGCAATAGAGATAAGAAAATAGACGGCGTACGTCTTTTCCCGTTAGATCGACGTATTATCAAAGAAGCTGACTTGGAATTTAACCAATTCCCGCAGATACTTGCATATTGGCGATCAAAAGACGGACCATTTGGCGGAAAAACTCCACAAAAATGGTTTGACATTTATCACCAAATTCAAAATGCCGCTTAATTATCCCCTTGTTGTTTTTCATAACAACAGTGGTTGGCGGTCATAACCATTTTCTTTAGTAGATTACAGCAATCTGTTATATAAATTTTTAGAAATTTAAGTTAATATTTGTTGAATTCAACGAGCGGAACATAATAGCCATATGAAACTAGCAGATAAATTACTTGCCCCCTTTCAAAAAGCATTAAGAATTTCTGTATCTTCTTTTATTCGATTAGAAACTGCAGAAAATTCGACAACACTGGTCTCTGCGGACGGGTCATTGGTTTCATATGTTAAAGTTGAAGGCAGTAAGCAAATCATCGGCGATGAAGAATACGAGCAAATTGTCAAAGCCTCGAATATTAAAATAGGAGCACGTTTTGACCGTATCGGTCATGCGATGCAGGTTTATTTCGTGCGTGATCCGGGTCGTATTCGCCAAACGCTTGAGGATCAAGTTGATCCAAGCCGCACCAGCGCCAAAAACATTGGTATGGATTTGGATGACGTATTTGAAGAAAAAATCAGCCACTTAGAAAGATTCCTGACACATGAAGAACAATATTTTGTTCTTTGGACCAGACCATCCTCATTATCAAAAACAGAATTAAAACGTGCCGGCGAAAACGCAAAAGAAGACGGGAAAGATTGGGTCCCGGCTGCGGGGTCGCAATATCCTTTTGGCGTTCTGGAACCATTAAGAACACGCCATAAAAGTTTTATCAGCGCGATGATGACCGCTTTTGACGAACTCAGCATTGAGTGTCAACTGCTTGAAGTTCATGATGCATTGAACGCCGTTCGCGCAAACCTTTTCCCAGACAGAGCAAATGATAAGTGGCGCGCATGTTTGCCGGGTGACCCAATTCCGCCGCGCGCACCGCAAAGTTCTGTCGATATGTCAGATATTTTATGGCCGAACCTTCCCGCGCAAATCACCGCAGGCGATGCCAAAGTGCTTGGTAAATCTGTCGTCCGTATTGGTAATATGCTTTGGGCGGGTGCCGATATGTCTCTTGGACCGATGGATTCTACACCTTTCCCGATTTTCCTAAACCGCATGGTGGAAGCCGATATTCCGTTTAGAATATCATTCCTGATTGAAGGGGGCGGGGCATCTGCTATTGCATTTAGAACTTTCGCCGCGACAATTATGGGCCCGACAAATGCCGGTAATAAACCCATCAAATATTCCCTTGAAAGTTTATCAACGCTTGCCAGACAAGAGCCGGTGGTTAAAATCCGAATTTCTTTTGCCACATGGTGTAAAGTTGAAGAGAAAGACCAAATTCTAGATCGCCTGTCTATCTTGCTCCAGTCATTTGAAAGTTGGGGCTATTGTCAGGTAAACGAATATTCCGGTGATCCGCTGGATTGTGTTATGTCTTCGGCTATGGGCATTCATTGTGCAGGTACTGCGCCTTCGGGCATTGCGCCCATGATTGAAATCATGAAACTATTGCCGTGGCAACGCCCGTCCAGCCCGTTTGAAACCGGTGCTATGATTTTCAGAACGCCGGATGGGAAAATCTGGCCTTATCAGACAGGAACAAACCTGACAACCACATGGTTTGATTTGATTTTCGCGCAGCCAGGTGGTGGTAAATCTGTTCTGTTGAACACATTAAACTTCGGTACATCTGTGACACCCGGCCTGAGTAACTTGCCGTATATTGCCGTTATCGATATCGGCCCGTCTTCATCAGGTTTGATTTCATTGGTTAAAGAAGCTTTGCCGCTCAGTAAACAGCACCTAGCCTCTTATTACCGCCTTCAGATGGCACACCAATATGCGGTTAACCCATTTGATACACAGCTTGGCTGTCGTTACCCACTTCCCGATGAGCGCAGCTTCTTGGTGGAGCTCCTTACACTTTTGACCACACCTCCCGGCTATGACAAGCCTTATGACGGTATGCAGCAACTTTGTGGTCTTGTTGTTGATGAAATGTTCCGCTGGCGTGATGATGGCGCCGCTAATGCAGAGGCACGCCCATACCTTCCGCGCCTGGAAATGGAAGTTGATGCCGCCATTCAAAAACATAATATTCACCTTCCTTCAGAGCCATTCTGGTGGGATATCGTTGACAAAATGTTCGAAATTGACCAGCCGCATCTTGCTAACGTGGCGCAGCGTCATGCGGTACCGACACTAAACGATGCGATTACGGCCTCCCGTAAGCCGCAGATCCGATCACTGTTAGAAGAGACATCCGTTGGTGTCAGTGCGGAAAGTGTTATTGGCGCGTTTGAACGTATGATCACATCAGCGATTCGTGAATATCCAATCCTGTCTTCTGTCACACAGTTTGATATAGCGGATACACGCCTTTGCTCGCTTGACCTTATGGATGTTGCCCCACAAGGGGATGAAGCCGCCGACCGACAAACATCAATTATGTATATGCTTGCGCGTCATGCTCTGGTTCGTTCTTGGTGGATGAGTGCGGATACTCTGCAAAATGTCCCTGAAAAATTCCGCGAATATCATGCACTCAGGTTGCAAGATATCGGTGAAACACCAAAACGTCTTAATTTTGACGAATTCCACAGAACAAGTAAATCAAACTCAGTACGTGCGCAGATTATTCGTGATGTTCGTGAAGGACGAAAACGCGGTGTGCAAATTGTTCTGACATCACAGCTAATCGATGACTTTGACAAAGATATGGTCGACTTGGCGACAGGTGTGTGGATTTTGGGAACAGCGATTTCTGATAAAGCGGTTCAAGATGTTGTCGATCGTTTCGGTCTGTCCAATACCGCCCGCCACGTAATGCGATTTAAACTGACCGGTCCGAAATCTATCGGGGCGCCCGCGCTTGTCGTGATTGGCTCTACGTCCGGTCGTTACGAACAGCATATCTACAACACGCTAGGCCCGATTGAATTATGGGCATTCTCGACATCTGCAGAAGATGTGGCTATCCGTAACCGCCTGTACACGACACTCGGTGCGGCGCGTGCCCGTCAAATGCTAGCGATGAAATTCCCGGGCGGTAGTGCCAGAAACGAAATCAGACGACGCGTTCTTTCAGACAGTAAAGAAGGAGATTCTCGCCAAGCGATGATCAGTGCTGTTCTTGAAAAGATCGTTGAAGAAATGATTGAGGAAAGCAAAGAATCACAAGAAGCCGAAGATTCAAAACGCATTAAGCTCAAGATGAGTTAAGAATATATGGATCAAAAAGAACTCGATAAACAAAAAGAGCAGCTCGAGATTTCCAAGGAAACCCTCATCCTAGATGAGAAACCAAAGGAAACTCTTGCAGATAAGCTCGCGAAACAAAAGAAAGCAGCGCGCAAAAAAAATATAAAACGTGCCATTCTTTATAGTTTCCTTGCTCTGTTTGCATGGGTTTTATGGTTCTTGTTCAAACCATTTAAGGCATCCGCAGAATACGGTATTTGCCGCACAATGATCGAACTGACCATTCCGTATCCTTATTCAATTTATGTCAGTGAATTAAAAAATAAACGCGATGGCGCGATGGAGCTATGGTACACGCATACCGACGGTTTTGGTGAGTTCCGTATGGAGCCATTTACATGTCGCTTCGGACAAAACCCGCAAACCGGCGCTCTTGAGCTAACTGAAATCAAAATGAATAAAGTCACTATGGATCCGCAGCGTTTGGCATTTTTGAACAACGCGATGCCTTACTTTGCTGAAAATCCATTAATCATGAACTGGCCGGCTCCGTTGCCGGATTCGATCGGCGATCTGCAATTCGAATTTGATAGGTTCAGACGCGTAAACCTTTCAGACATCCAACGTTAATTAGGAATACCATGAAATATAAAAAACTCGGGCGTACGAATATCGACGTCAGTCTCATTTGCCTTGGCACCATGACATGGGGGCGCCAAAACAGCGAAGCCGAAGGGCATGAACAAATGGATTACGCCTTGGATCAAGGGGTGAACTTTTTCGACACCGCCGAGATGTATGCGGTACCGCCAACGGCCGAAACCTACGGTAAAACTGAGGAAATCATCGGCACATGGTTCGCCAAAACAGGAAACCGCGATAAAGTCGTTCTCGCGACAAAAATTGTCGGCCCGGGCCTGCCTTGGATCAGAGACGCCGATCACATTATTGATCGTAAAAACATCACTGAGGCGATTGAGGCCTCCCTCAAACGTCTGCAAACCGATTATATCGACCTCTATCAACTGCATTGGCCGAACCGCGGCTCTAACCATTTCGGGCAGCACTGGTCGTTTAACCCGAAATTTCATATGCAAGAGGTCGAAGACAACTTCCTCGAAGTGCTCGAGACAATGAATGAACTGATTAAGGCGGGTAAGCTGCGCAATATCGGCCTGTCGAATGAAACTGCATGGGGCACGATGAAATGGCTTCGTATGGCAGAAGAAAAGGGCCTGCCGCGTATGGCATCAATTCAAAATGAATATAGCCTGCTCTGCCGTCTGTTTGATGGGGACTTGCAGGAGGTTGCGCTGGCGGAGCAATGCGGCCTACTCGCTTGGTCGCCGCTTGCTACAGGCATGATCAGTGGTAAATATTTGAAAGGCAAGCGCCCGAAAGGCTCACGCTGGACGCTGCTGAATAACCCACCGCGTGATAATAAAATCGCGCAAGAGGCCGTCGCAGCCTATATGAAGGTCGCGAAAAAGCACGGCCTTGATGTGTGCCAAATGGCGCTGGCTTTTGTGAATTCCCGCCCGTTTGTTACCGCCAACATCATCGGCGCAACCACGATGGACCAACTCAAGAGCAATATCGCCTCGGTTGAAATAGAACTGACACCCGATTGCCTAAACGATATCGAAACCGTGCGCAGGCAATATCCCGTGCCGTATTAAATACAACGTCTAATTGTTCTTAACACCCCACCGTGTTATCAATAATAGATGTAAGAATTACGGAGAGTATCATGCGCCTATTCAGTCTGCTTTTAGTATTTGGCCTTTTAGGAACCAGCATCCAAAATGGGTATGCACGCCAAAATATAACTGAGACAGAACAAAAATCAGCGACCCAAGCCCTTGATACGTTAGACAAAATTCCGGCAATACTTAGATCTCCACTAATGCGGCAAACAACGCGCGAAAACTACATCAGTCAAACGATGCGTTTTTTAAGGGCGCACGGCACTAATAAATCTGAACTTACCGCCGAAGGCCTTAAGCATAAGCAAGAAAATGCAAAAATTCAGGCTAGAAAAAGACAAATTCAAAACATCCTAAATTACGACACCAATCTGGATGCGCAGGTCTCTATAGAAGAGGCGCGTGCAAGTATTTTGCAGTCCCATCCCCGATATAGCGAGGATCGTTACTCACGCCAACTTGAAACTATGGTGGAGAGAGTCAAAAAGCTTGATACCGATGAGGATGGTATAGTGACATATACTGAAATGGGGATACTAAACGAAAGCGCTGAAAAAAACGCTGTAGACCGCCTTACATCACAATATAAACAATATTTAGAACTAGACCCGAATAAAGACGGCACCCTTACAGGCAATGAACTGGAAAATCTTGCGCGCCAAGCCTTTGATGTCATTGATACAGATAAAAATGGCCTCATTTCAAATGAGGAACTTGCGCCTTTCACGCAAGCTCAAAGAACATATGGCAGACAAATCAACACTGCCGCCCAATGCAAATTACCAGCCGCGCCCGAAGATCAGAAAATCGTGAGCATAGGTGTTTACGAAGGTAAGGCCCTCTCTAATGTCACGGCTATGGGGCAAGATCGTGAAACAACTGCCATTAAGATACATATAAAAGACGACCAACCGCCAACATATCTGCTTCTCTCCAGCTATGATCCTATTATGTGGGACTTTACAGGTAATACAGATGCAATTAAGCGCGTTGTGGTTGGGAACAGCATTGTCAACACCAACCAAAAATCAGGCAGCGGCGTAATTGGCATCGCCAAAGACAAGATTACATTCGCCCCCCATAAATGCCTTCCTTATTACAATAACAATAAATCCGCTAAGTTTACGATGGCGAAAGGGGCGATCAGAAAGCTCTTAAAACGTTTTCCTGATGTAATTTCAGGCACCTACAGCACAGGGAAGATCGTTTTAAGCCACAATCAAGCCGCATTCGAATCACCAAAAAACGAAAATGAAAAAACCATCACAATTGTGACAGGTGGTGGAGACGACCTTATCATCGGTGCAGACGGAGAGCGCATCGACTCATTAGAATCATGGCGTAAAAAGCAGATGGGTAAAAATTACAGACCTCCTGTTCCTGCACCAGAAGGTTATGACAAACAACTTTGGTCTCATTTTTTACGTTACAGCCCCGAAGGTATTTATAAGGTAGACGCTGACAAAGTCGTTTCCGACCAAAAGGCAGAACCGTATGAAATACTACCTCAAATGGCCGGCATAATTCAGCTTATCCATGAAGGAAAAGTAGAGAAAATCGACATGCGCCAATTCCGCATTATCAAAGATATACCACGATTTCCTGCAGGTTTAGCAGGCGGTCACTCCGTCACATTTTTAATTGCCCCAGGCGTTAAAAAACCCGATGGCGGTGCCGGCCATTCCTGCGTAATCATGGAAGAAACGGGTGAAGCTGTCAGTATGAATGCCTTATGCCGCTAATATTACGCTTATCGAAACCGTGCGCAGGCAATACCGCGAACCGCAATTAAATATACGTCAAACCATCAGATACGCATAAAATAGTTGATTACATATTATTTACCAATCCCCGCGCGGGTGTTATACGATATGCGTATAACGCAGTGCGTAAAGATAGGATTGGCAAAATGGCAGAAAAAACAAATTATAATAAGAAAAAAATCGGCGATCATGCGCTTAAGCCTGAGACATTAATGATGTCCTATGGCTATGACCCCAAACTCTCTGAAGGATCAGTAAAACCGCCCGTTTTCTTAACCTCAACATTTGTGTTTTCATCTGCCGAAGAAGGCGAAGAATTCTTTAATGTCATGTCCGGCCGTAAAGAAGCACCGGAAGGCGAAACAGGCGGTTTGATCTATAGCCGCTTTAACCACCCCAACGCCGAAATTATCGAAGACCGCATGGCCATCCTTGAGGGATCAGAGAGCGCGGCCGTGCTCTCCAGTGGGATGGGCGCGATCAGTGCGGTTCTATTCGGGTTCCTACGCCCGGGTGATGTGATTATCCATAGCTCCCCCCTCTATGGCGGAACAGAAACACTCATTTCCAACACCCTATCGGAATTCGGCATTAAATCTGTCAGCTTCCATGACGGATTGCATAAGGAATCAATGGAGCAGGCTTTTGAAAAAGCAAAATCACTTGGCCGCGTCGGTATGGTATTTTGTGAAACACCTGCCAACCCGACAAATGCGCTGGTTGATTTTAACCTGCTGTCTGACTTAATCGCCAAAACAGAACAAGAAACAGGCCATCGCCCGATCTCTGTATGTGATAACACAATGATGGGCCCCGTGCATCAGCGCGTTGTGCCGCAAGGCATTGATCTGGCTGTCTATTCCCTCACCAAATATATTGGCGGGCACAGCGATTTGGTTGGCGGCGCCGTGTGTGGCAATAAAGCATTGATTAAAAAGGTAAAATCTATGCGCGGTTCTATGGGGCTTAACCTTGATCCGCATACATGCTGGATGATTTCAAGGTCATTGGAAACCGTTGCCCTTCGTATGGACCGCGCCGCCGACAGCAGCAAAGCCATCGCGCAATGGCTGTCTGATAACCCCTATCACGCAGTGGAGGTGTATCACCCTGACTTTATCAAAGACCCTGATTATCAAGAGGTCTATCAACGCCAATGTACGGGCTCCGGCTCTACGTTTTCATTTGTGGTTGATGTCCCCAAGGCGCAGATTTTTAAATTGATTAACGCGCTGTCCTTGTTCAAATCCGCAGTATCACTGGGCGGGACGGAATCCCTTGTCTGTCACCCTGCTTCAACAACGCATTCTGGTGTGGCAAAAGATATTCGTGATTTGGTCGGCGTTAAGGATGGCTTGATCAGACTGTCGATTGGCTTGGAACATCCTGATGATATCATCGCCGATCTGGATCATGCCTTCCGCATCGTTTTCGGCGCGCAGGATACAAAGGATGTCGCCTAATTGGCTTGACTGGCAGGGTTTGAGACTGCACTACGTATTATTTTGTGGTAGTCGTACTATCAAAATGCGCAGTCTCAAAAATTGCATCATAAAAGTTTAAAAACACAGCCGCTAGAAAACAGAGCAGCAATAACAGTACCCAAAAAAAGAAGCCCTTTCGTGACAAAGGCTTCTTAACTACTTCCTTAGCTTCCTCTGTCTCATTCATTCAGTCTCATTACCTTTAGGCAATAACACCCAATAATGCCCCTTTGATTTCATCTTGCCGGCCATCTCTTCGGCGAACTCACCATAGCCCCAGAACACATCACCGCGCACATGCCCGTTTATCGCGCCGCCTGTATCTTGGGCAACCATCAGTCTGCGCAATGGCTCTTCCCCCGCCTCAGGGTGTTCCGCCTCCAGCCACATCGGCATGCCGTAGGAAAATTTCGTGCGATCCACCGCGAGTGAGCGCGCCGCCGTTAACGCCACACCTTCCGCACCCAGCGGCCCTGCCCCTTTGACCTGCCTGAAAAACACGTAGGACTTATTGGTGTTCATAATCTCATCCGCGCGATCAGGGTTATCATGAAGCCACGCCCTGATGCTTTGCATAGAAACATTTTCCTTAGTCAGCGCACCAATTTTAATCAACTCCCGCCCGATGGCGTAATAGGGATGCCCGTTTTGCCCCGCATAGCCAATACGCATCGTTTCGCCGTCATTCATTTGAACAATGCCGGAGCCTTGGATCTGAACGAAAAATGCATCCACGGCATCATCCACCCATAACAAAACCTGATCTTTGTGCTGCCAATCATCCGCTATGATCTGCTCTCTGGTTTCATAGGGTTTCAGGACGCCGCCCTTCACGCGCCCCGCAATGCGCACGCCTTTTAAATCCTCTCGAAACTGCCCCAAATACACCATCACCAAATCATCAGGGCGTGTATGCAGCGGAATATTATAGGTTTCTGTCTTTGTAAGAGAGCCTTTTAGCGAGGCCTCATAATACCCCGTAAACAGGCCAACGGCGTTATTATCCGCACTGACCAGATAGGGCGTGAAATGCGCCTGAAAGAATTCACGGTAATCATCCGCCGTCCAATCATCGGCTTCGGTGAATATTTTACAGGCGGGCTGCCAATCACCATAGGTGCCTGCCTGCTCCATTGTGCCCATTTTTGTATCGGCGTAATTATCCAATATGCGGTGACATGATCGCCCGAACGCCTTTCCGACGCCAAAGAAATCTTCCTCCGCCCAGCCCGGCAAATCGGCGTAGCTCTGCTCTGTTAAAACCAGTTCGGGTTCTTTTTCCTCTGCAAGTGGGGTTTCGGCGGTTTCATCACAGCCAACCAAAAAGAATATAAGAAAGAGAGAAAGAAAAATGCGCATGAATTATATCTATCACGCGCATTCAAATTATAAAACGTAGATTTTATTAATGTGTATTGGGAATGGTTTCGTTATCACCTGCGCCGTCTTCGCGGGTTTCAACCACCAACCAACGCGGGTCGCGTGATTTCACATCACGGCAGAACGTCCAGACATCGCGCATCTGTGTCACTTTATCAGGGTGGCCATAAACGATGTTGCCATCCTCATCTTTTGTTACCGTTACTTCATCTGCCCAGAATCGCACAGTTATGAACGCTTTTTTACCTTCCATATGTGCTTCGATGATTTCAGATTTCTGAATAGATTGAATTTCAGTTTGCATGGTCTCGCCTGCTTTTTCGCGCTCAGAGATCGCACCGTCAAACGCGGCAAACACGTCAGGGCTAAGTAAGTCTTCCAATGTTTCACGATCACCATCCGCAAATGATTCAACGGCAAACACAAACGCGTCTTGCGCGGCATTCAAGAACATATAAACGTCAAAATCACGATCTGCATCAACGACAGTGTGCAAACCGGCCTTTGCATCTTCGCCATCAATACCCATATTCGCTTTTTGACTTTCTGCCAGTTCTTCGATCAAGCCGCGCTTATCTTCTCCGCGCTCTGCCTCACCGGCATTTAAGCCTACAATTTTACCATCTTCACTCAGCTCTAACCGAGATGTATGCGCACCGGTATCATCATCAGAGCGCGTCCCCAAAATAGAGCGTAACCAGAAAATCAATCCGGCGGCAATCAAAGCATATATCAATAATTCTGCAGCCACGTGAAAGAACCCCTTGTTTTATCCTGTTTTCTTAACCGCATGACCTTAACGCGTATAAAAACATTTTACCACCGTTTTTAGTATGTTAAAGCTAGAGCTATCATATTGCAGGTCAGGAATAACTATGCCGTTTTTTATTATCTTTATACTCATCCCGATATCAGAGTTATTCGTGTTTATGGGCGTAAGCGAAGAGATAGGTTTGGGCATGGCTTTGCTAATGTGCCTGTTCAGTGCAATTTTGGGTGGGGCGATTGTGAAATATCAGGGATTAATGACAATGAGCTCTGCGCACGAATCCATGCGCCGCGGTGCGCTGCCATCAAAAGAGCTATTCGACGGCTTATGCATTGTTGCCGCCGGTGCGACGTTAATCACCCCCGGATTTATTACTGATGCCCTAGGCTTTGCTTTGCTGGTTCCGATGTTTCGCGATGCGATCCGCAACAAACTGGTTCAATCCGGCAAATTCCAAACAACAGGCTTCGGCACGGAATACTCAGAATTCCAAGATCCGCACCGACAGGCCGACCCGACAATTATCGAGGCAGAATACGAAACGATTGATGAGAAGGACGACGCTTGAGCATCCCCTGATTTTCGTGCTAATTAAAGGCACACCAAACAAAAACGCGTAAAGGTATAAACACACAATGAGCGACGATAAAACACCGACACAAGAAAACAAACCATTAGAAGCAAACGGTCTTCCGATCACAGTACATGCACAATATGTCCGTGATATTTCATTTGAAAATCCGAATGCTCCGGACTCTTTACGCAGTGCCGCCAGTTCCCCGGATATGGAAGTGAACGTCAATATGGATGCGCGCGAAATCAAAGATAATGATATCAAAAATATGTATGAAGTCGCCCTGACGATTAATGCGGTTGCAAAACGCGATGGCAAAGCCCTATTCGTCGCCGAAGTCATTTACGGTATGACTGTATCAATCGGTGATGTTGTTCCCGAAAACCAACACCACCCGATTTTGTTCATCGAAATTCCACGTCTGGCATTTCCGTTTGCACGCCAAATTTTGGCAACAATTACGTCACAAGGCGGATATCCCCCGCTATTGCTAAACCCTGTAGATTTTCAGGCGCTTTACATGGATAAATTCAAGAATGAAATCGCCGAAGCAAAACAGGCCACGGCCGAAGGTGCGGTGAATTAATCACCCCGCCTGATAAAACAGAGCCAACGGGAAAGTTAGAACATGGCAAAGCCACGTAAAAAGAAATTCTATCTGCATCTGGTTTCTGATGCGACTGGCACAACTCTTTTGGGGCTTTCCCGCGCGGTTCTCGCGCAATTTGCAGGCATTGATCCAAACCAAAAATTCTGGCCATTGGTGCGTACAGACCGCCAACTGGAACGCGTTATCCGCAAAATTTCTGAAAATCCCGGTCCTGTAATTTTCACCTTTGTGAATGAAAAAATGCGCGCCCGTTTGACCGAGCATTGTGATGAGCTGGGTGTGCCGTGTGTGGCCGTCCTTGACCCAATCATCCATAGCCTGTCTTCCTATCTGGGGATGCATGCGGTGGGTGTTCCGGGATTACAACACACGATGGATGATGCCTATTTCAAGCGCGTCTCTGCGGTGGATTTCGCCATGCGTTTTGATGACGGACGTTCCCTGAAAGGCCTGCGTGAGGCCGATGTGATTTTGGTCGGGGTCTCCAGAACATCTAAAACACCAACCAGTATCTTCCTTGCCCGCCGCGGGATTAAGGTTGCGAATATTCCGCTTGTGCCGGGTGTTGATGTCCCTGATGAGCATTTCCAGTTGAAAAAGCCGCTTTATGTCGGCCTGTCCGCATCGCCTGTCCGCCTGCAACAGCTGCGTCATTCGCGCCTGAAAACCGGAAAGAATAATGAGGCGGCCTTCAGCACGAATGAATATCTGGACGAAGATAAAATCGACAATGAAGTCCGCAAAGCGCGCCGCCTGTTTACGGATCACGGATGGCCTGTGATTGATGTGACCAAACGATCGATTGAGGAAACTGCCGCCGAAATTATGGCGTTGCTGCAAAATAAAATCGACAAAGACAAACAGGCCAGAAAAAAGGGCAAAGACCATGAGCAAGCATCCTAAGATTATTCTTGCCTCAGGCAGTCAGGCACGACAGGGCATGCTCTCTGATATCGGGCTGGAATTCACCTCTATCCCTGCTGATATTGATGAGGAAGCCATCATAGATAGGCTGGTGAAAGAGGGACGTGATATTCCCCTGATTACCGAGCAACTGGCACAGGCCAAAGCCAAACATATTTCGGATGCAAACCCGAATGCCTTGGTTATCGGATCAGATCAAACCATGGAATTTAATGACCAATTGATCACGAAAGCAAAGTCAGTAGATGAAGCACGCGAAAAGCTGAAGGCCATGCGCGGAAAAAGTCACCGCCTTTATTCATCCGTATGTGTCATTGATAACGGCAATACCGTGTTCTTTCATACAGATTCGGCGCGCCTGACCATGCATAATTTCGATGATGATTTCCTTGATGCCTATATCAAAAAAGACCCCGAAGCCCTGACAATGTGCGTCGGAAGTTACCGTATAGAGGGCGCAGGATTGTGGTTATTTGACCGTATCGGCGGACAACATAATACGATTTTAGGCATGCCGCTTTTGCCGCTTTTATCGTTTTTACGGAAAACATATAAAATTTTACCATGACAGATCCTTTTAAAAAAACTGCCGTAATCGGACACCCGATCAGCCACAGCAAGTCCCCAGTTATCCACAACTACTGGCTTGATTCATATGGTCTTTCCGGATTATACGAAGCCATTGATATAGAACCTGAAAATCTAAAACAGGGCGTACAGAAACTAATTGATACGGGCTTTGCGGGCTTTAATGTAACCATCCCGCACAAGGTCGCCATCATGGATTTATGTGATGAAATATCCCCCATCGCGCAGGAAATCGGTGCGGTGAATACCGTGACGATCAAGGGCGGTAAATTACACGGCACCAATACTGACGGGTTCGGCTTTATTCAAAATATTAAAGACCATGTCACCAAAGAAAAACTGGATTGGCGTTTTGAGGATGGCAAAGCCGTCGTCATCGGGGCAGGGGGCGCGGCAAACGCGATTGTCCATGCCCTGTTACAAGAAGGCGTGCCTGAAATTGCAATTACCAACCGTACGCGCAATAAGGCCGAAGTGCTAACCGCGATGGATGTTCATAAAATAGATGCCTATGACTGGGATAAACGTGATGAGTGTTTGCGCGATGCCAACCTCATCATTAACACCACCGCCCTTGGCATGACAGGGAACTTACCGCTGGAGCTTGATTTAAAAGCCGCCCCGCCCAATGCGCTTGTCACTGATGCGGTCTATGCGCCGCTTTATACTGATTTACTCAATCATGCGCGCAATCGCGGCCTTGCGGTGGTGACGGGTATTGGCATGCTCCTCCATCAGGCGCGCCCGGGGTTTGAGCTGTGGAACGGTGTGATGCCCGATGTCACGAAAGAGCTGGAAGAGCTTGTCCTCAAGTAAACCTAAAAATCCCCGACATCACATTGCAAACAGGTAATACCGTTGCGGCGCCACATATCAACCACTTGCTGGCGATCATCAACCGTAAAGATAATGTTCTTCCCCTCTGCCTGTAGGGCATGCAGGATTTCCTCCTTAATCATATGATCGGCGCGATTGTCTTTATCCGCGCGCATGATTAACCGACCAAAGGGAATTTCATTCCACGCCAGCCATTGCTCTGTGATTTTGCGGAAACATTCATTCCGCCCTGTTACCAGAATGATATCATACGTGCCCACATTCCACAGACTGCGATACAGCGATACCACAGGCGCGTTCGGCGTATCATCGCCCATCGCATCATTAAACGATGCCCAATCAGGGCGCGGTTGATCCAGAAACACGCGGCGATGCGCAATATCGGCAAGTGTACCGTCAATATCGAATAAAACCGTATCCTGTTTTTGTGTCATGTTCTTTTGCGCCTTTTAATCATGATTTGCCTGTTTATATACGCCTGAATTGACGCTATAAACAACAAATGATCGTAATCGGATTAACAGGATCAATCGCAATGGGAAAGTCGACCATCGGGTCGATGATGAAAACCATGCATATCCCCGTTCATGAATCCGACCACGCCGCGCATAAATGCCTGAAACGCGATCACGAAGCCAGACGCGCGATTGGGGCGCTGTTCCCGCATTACGAATATCCCGATATATACGTCAAAGGCACGTATGATTTAAAACGTAAGGAGCTTGGCAAGCTTGTCTTTCATAATGACTATCTGCGCCAAGAGTTAGAGGCGATCATCCATCCGTACGTTCAGGAAGATCAACGCGATTTTATCCGCAAATCAAAACTGAAGGGACGCGATATCGTCTGTCTGGATATTCCGCTGCTGTTTGAAACAGGCGCGGAAAGCCGTGTTGATTATACGATTACCGCCAGTGCGCCCTATCTGATTCAAAAGCAACGCGTGATGGAGCGCGCAGGGATGAGTGAGGAAAAATTCGAACAAATCCTAGAACGCCAACTCCCTGATTCAGAGAAATGCGCCCGCAGTGATTATGTGATTAAAACGGGAATAGGGCGCGCCCACGCCATGAAGCAGATCAAAAATATCATCACTGATATCAAAATCAAAAACGGCCTCCTCCCCGACCCCAGCGTTGAGGAAGAAGAGAAAATCCAGCGCTATTAAAAAAACGGCCGAAGGGATGACCCGCCGACCGTTTGAATGTCTATTGCATAACAGCTCTACGCCGCGCGGTTGCCTTTATTCTTTGGCTTACCCGCGAAAGTCTTTTTCCCGCCGGAGCGTTTAACGCGTGGTGGCTGATCACCGTCATTTTGACGTACCGGCTTGCCTGCGAATTTACGCTTGCCGCCATTTTTATTCTGGCCGCCAGTCGGCTTTCCGCCCTCTTTGAAATTACGGCTGCGCTTGGTTTGCTTACCAACGAATTTATCTTCGCCGCCCTCTGAACGATCAGAGCGATCTTTTGAGAACTTACGGCCTTCATTAGAGCTTCTGCCATCAGCCTTCTTATTTTCAGAGAAGCTGCGCTTGGCTTTATAGGATTGACCCTTCTTGCCTTTTGCGCCGTCCTGACGTCCTTCGGAAAAATCACGATCATTTGATTTGTTTTCTGATGGTTTGCCTTTTTTGAAATTCTTTTTCTTATGCGGCTTACCCTCATTATTATCGCGATTGTCGCGGTCACGGAAATCCTTCTTACCCTTATACGGGCGGTCTGAACGTTCCTCTCGGTTGCCTTTACGCTCATCACGGCGTGGGCCGTTACCTTGGCCACGATGCGGTTTTTTGCGTTTTTTGTTGTTCTTACGCGGACGCTCATCATTAGCAGGGGCAGAGCCGTGCTTATCAGGGAACATCATTTGTTCAATCGCGTGCCATTTACGCCCGTCTTGCGGCGACACCAAACAGAGCGCCTCACCCTTTGCACCTGCACGCGCGGTGCGGCCAATGCGGTGAATGTAATCTTCGGGCATTTGCGGCATGTCATAATTGATCACATGTTCAACATGCGGCACATCAAGGCCACGCGCCACAACATCTGTTGCCACCAAAATGCGGAAATTCTTACTACGGTAGGATTGAATAACGCGTGAACGCTTGCTCTGTTTCAAATCGCCGTGAATGGCATCGGCTTTATAGTCCAAGCCACGCAATTTTTTCGCCAGGCGGTCTGCATTACGTTTTGTTTTCACAAAGACGATGATTGATCCGCCGCGCACATCCAGCTCTTCTGTCAGGACATCAAACTTTTTATCCTGATTAACGCGTACGATTTTCTGATCGATATTTTCCGCAACATTTACGGTTGATCCGATTGCGATACGTTCAGGGTTTTTCTGATATTTATCCGCCATCGCCGTGATGTTTTTCGGCAAAGTGGCAGAGAACAACAATGTCTGACGATCATCAGGCATGTGCTTTACGATGCGATCGATCTGAATACTGAAACCCATATCAAGCATGCGGTCTGTTTCATCCAAAACCAAAAATCCAACCTGATCAAGGTTCAGATTGCCGCGCTCCAGATGGTCATTAATACGGCCGGGCGTTCCGACAATCAGACGCGGGCGGCGTTTCAAATGCGCGTTTTGTTTACCCATCGAGTCACCACCAATCAAAAAGGCGGTCTTAATGTTTGATTTAGGCCCAATCAGCTTTTGCATGATGTCCATCACCTGCTTACCCAGCTCACGCGTGGGTGTCATCACAAGGGCGGTTTTACGCTCATCGCTTAATAATGCCTGCACAAGGGGAATGGCGAATGCCGCGGTTTTACCCGTACCTGTTTGGGCAGAACCCAGAATATCACGCCCCTCCAGCGCAACAGGAATAGCCTGCGCTTGAATTGGCGTTGGTGTTGTATAGTTCATATGCTTTAGGGATTTCTGCAGCACAGAGTGTAGGCCGAGGCCATCAAAGTTTTTCATATCAATACTTTCATCTTCCATGACATCATTATCGGGTGTGCGCACCATGCGCGTTTGTTCACCTCATGCATTCGATTTCACTCTTGGAAAATCGAAAAACCGAACTTTTTTCATGAAAGATTTAGTATACGAAAAGCTCTGTTTATTGCGGCTATATGTGCCCATCAAGGGAAGCCGAACTGCGCGCGGAACATGACAGCTTTCACCGCGCACGTCAAGAAAATAACGCGATGCCGCGCCGCGTCACCTTTTGCGGGTTGTCATATTGCCCCCGATTATATAAGAAAAACCTTTATTATAATGAAGGCCGCCGCCATGGTATTTGAAATCCTGCTTATCAATGTTATCCCGCTCTATGGCCTGATTGCGCTGGGCTTTATTATCGGCAAAACCACGGATCTGGATGTAAAACCCATCGCCACGCTAATGCTGTATGCGCTTTTGCCTGTGGTGATGTTTGGCGCGACGGCAACGATGGAATTCACATCTGAATATTTTGTTCCGCCGCTCATTATCGCCTCGATCTCTATCATTGCCTCCACCACGGGGTATTTGATTTCGCGCAAAGTCTGGGGCGAAGCGGATAAGCGTCATAATCTGCTCGGCATGCTCGGGGTCAGTTCCAACGCCACTTATTTCGGTGTGCCGATCGCCCTTGCCCTGATGGGGAAGGACTGGCTCAGCGTTTATATGATGATGGTGTTTTCCCTGTTCGTGCTTGATTGTACGCTCGGCTATTACTTTGCTGTGCGCGGCGAAAGCTCTATGAAAGACAGCCTGATCCGCGTGACAAAGCTGCCGATTTTATACGGCGCGATTTTGGGTGCGGTTATTAATCTGGCAGGGATAGAGCTCTCCCCCCTTGCGCTGGAATATTGGGATCGCTTTACGGGCACGATGATTATTCTGGGTATGATGATTATCGGCTCCGGCCTTGCGCAGATGGATCGTTTCCGCTTTGACCGCTCATTCTTTGTCGCGGTGCTGCTGCTGCGTTATATCCTCTGGCCTGTGCTTGGGTTAATATGGGTGGCGCTGGATTTGTATTATTTCCAAATTCTGCCCGATACCATTCACGCGCTGGTGATTTTGATTACCGCCTGCCCGCTGGCGGCAAATACCGTGGCCTATGCGGTAAAAATCAACCTGCACCCCGCCCTGACATCGTGCATGGTTTTGATTACAACCTTCCTGGCACTGGCATTCATACCCTTTATGATGTGGCTTAAGACGATTATTTTTTAGGCGCGATTTTATTGCGAAAACCAGTCCTTAAGCTTCTGATAAGGGGATGGATGGTGTCCGTGCACAAATTCTAGAGGCGCTATATGCCCAGGGCTGCACCATTTATCAGGTAAAGGAGGATAATGCATGCCCATATGCCCCTCATACCAGATATAGGAACCATCGCCCTGCAGCCGATATTCTTGAAATTGCCCGTAATTTTCAAGCTTTACACCAAAATGCGGACATGCCCCACGCAGCCAAAAATTCTTATCATGGATTAATAAAATAAATCCGTCTGCTCGAAGACTAACCAACAGAGAATAATACCTCTCTTCTATTTTGAACCGTCTATAAAATAAGGGCTGGTTTTTCCAACTTTTCCAGTAATAAAAATCGCCTTCTTTTACAATTTTGAGGTTAAAGTCTTGCCCGTTTTCTAATCTGGTCTTCTCATATATGGAACTGCGATATAATGGCGTTGCAATTGTGATGTCCGGAATAGGGCGATCCCTGATAGACATTTCTTCTTGTCTCCACGCCTCCTGATTTTCTTGATCCGTCCTTGGTAGCCCGGCGAAAAATAACAAAACCAAAATAAGCGTGATGCAAACTATAAGCATCCATTTGAGAAATACAAATAAGGCGGTAAATAATCTGCTGATGGGTTTAATTGTGAATTCCTTTCGTAATATGGCTAAGGTGATTACAGATTCTTATCTAAACAATATCTATTTTTAAAATATTCATGATCAGGCATCGCGCATTTATTTTTAACGGGGTTGGTGTAAATGGTCAGGGGATCATTGATTTGCGGGCGCGGTATTCTGTTCCATTCCAAACCTTTAAATAAACAATAGGTTTTGTCATGTTCATAAGAATGGACATAATACTCAATCGATTCGTATGGATAATACTTAATATCGGATACATAGCCCTCAACCTTTTCTCCGTCTAAATAAGGAACCATATAAATTCGGTAGCTTCCCTGTGCCGCTTTCCGAAATAGAAGGGGAGTCAAAATTAGAACAAAATAAAAAATAACTGGATTAAAACTTACAATGTATAACACTATAGGCCATGAAATAATCGCACCATAAGCGTATCTATTGTATACTTTTAAGGCATTTTCATTAAGGCGCCCGTCATCACGTAATGTGCGTATGACGTCTTTTAATTCTTTTGGATAAAGCAATTTTTCTATCACGTATTTATTCCCCAGCTATCCCATAATACACCCAAAACCCGCATTGAAGGGGATGCGCACATAGTCTAAACTACAATAGAATAAAGACAAAACAGAGCGCATTATGAGAGAAATCGTATTCGATACGGAAACCACAGGCATGGACCCGTTCAGCGGCGACCGCATTGTTGAGATCGGCGCGGTGGAGCTGTATAACCACCTGCCCACCGGCAAAACCCTGCAGCTTTATATCAACCCGGAGCGCGAAGTCCCGCAAGAGGCCATCGATGTTCACGGCATTACCAATGAATTTCTGAAAGACAAACCGATCTTTTCCCAAGTCTATAGCGAGTTTGTGGATTTTGTGGGTGAGGATTCCGTTCTGGTCGCGCATAACGCGGAATTTGATATGCGTTTTGTGAATTGGGAGCTGGAGCAAGTCGGCCATCCCGCCATTCCGCCCAAACGGGTGGTTGATAGTTTGAAAATCGCGCGGGAAAAATTCCCCGGATCGCCTGCCAACCTTGATGCGCTGTGTCGTCGTTTTAACATCGATAATACGGAGCGTACGTTTCACGGCGCTTTGCTCGACTCCGAACTTCTGGCCGAAGTGTATTTGGAATTGTTGGGCGGTCGACAGCGCGGGCTGGGGCTGTCTGATATCAATGGCGGTAAGGATGGCCGCATCAAGGCCAGCCGCCAATACCGCGAACCCCGCCCCCACGCGCCCAGCGCCGAGGAAATCGCCGCCCATACGGAATTTATGAGCGATCTGAAAGACCCGCTGTGGGAGAAGCTGAAAGGTGCGTAACACTGTATTGGCGCTATTGCTGTTTCTAATCACAGCAGCGTGCGGTGCAGGGGCTTGGGCACTTTTCGATACAAAACCGCAATTCATCCCGCAGGAAAACTACGCGCAAACATTACAATCCCGCGCCGATAACGGCGATGCACGCGCCATGTATGAGCTTGGTGTGTTCTATATGCATGGCGTTGATATGCCCGCCAATAATGACAAAGCGTTAAAATGGCTGAAACGTGCCTATGATAACGGCGAGGTAAAGGCATTTTTAGTCACTTCGAACTTATTGGAATCAACAGAGCAGTTTGAAGCGCTTAAAGAATGGTATGAAATAATCGCCATTAAGGGGGATAAGAACGCCGCCTATAATCTGGCGAATATGTATTATATCGGTGAACACACTCCGCAAGATTACAACGAAGCGCGCAAATGGTATAAATTTGCCGCCGATAAAGACCACACCATGGCGCAATATTGGTATGCGGTATCGACTGTCAAAGTCACAGAAGGCATAACATCAAACGATTATATGATCGCAGGGGAATATCTGGGAATGGCCGCAGAGAAGGGCTATCCGCATGCGCAAAATGCGCTTTCATACTATGAACAGGAATGCGTAAAATATGAAAAGAAATGGAATATACGGAAATATATATATTCGTGTCTTCTGGCCATTCATTCCGATAACGGCGCGGTAAATTATGCGGTTGGTTATGCATTTGTGAACGGATGGTATAATTTAAGAAAAACCACAAAAGACGGGTTCTTACATTTGGAAAAAGCCGCGCAGAGCGGAAATTTGAAGGCTCAAATGAAGCTATCAGAGCTTTATGAAAACGGCAAAGGAACGGATAAAAGCCTGATACAGGCCTATGCCTGGCACAGCGTTGCGTTGGAAAATATTATTGCGAACAAGAATGTTATAGACTTTAAGGCGTTTATAATTGGCAAATTAATTGCCCGTGAAAGTGAGCTTGCCTTGCAAATGCCCGAAGCCGATCAGGCGCAAGCCGTCGCCCTGAAACAAGAATATATTGAGAAATACAGCGCAGGATCAAAATGATGAGATTAAGATTTTTACTAACGCTATTCCTTCTGCTCACCACACCTGCATACGCGCAGGATGTTACCGCGACACCGTATTTCGTTGATCATATCACCTGCGGCGGGCATGAATTTAAAATCCCGCAATTTCCAATGGTGTTGGAAAAGACGGACTCGCTCTATCTCACCTATGATGAAACCACCTGTACGCCCGATAAAATTGAAATCACGCTTGGCCTGACCAAGGATTGCCGCGGGCAGAATGCGTGTATGGTGGGAAAATTCGGGATTATGAAAGTTGATGATGTATTCCAAAACCACCTGGAACGCGCAATGAAAAGCGCGCACGGCACGGTTAAAATCACAGATACACAAAACGGATATTTCAGCCCGCGTGAATGCAACGCCACCTGCGCACCCGCGCAACTGACGTGGTTTGATGGCGGGTATGTTTATATGCTCGATTCCATCGTAGATATGAATGTGCAGGAAAAAATGGTCAAATCCGCACGGGAGTATATTGCGCACGACAACGCAGAAGCAAAATGATGCAATTTTTAATATTTGTTACGATTATACTTCTCTTCGCTACCTATATCGTGTCCAAAGGAAGCGCTTCCGTCAAAATTTTAAGGGATGCAGGCGTATTAGATGAAGGAAAAGACATAAAACGCCTCAAAAGACTTTTTATTAGATCGGCCTTGATTGGTATTGTCCCCGCTATATCAGGAACAGTCCTATTTAATGATCTCAACTATCCTGATTTATGCGTATTCGGATCTATATTTATTCTGTTCAGCGCGGCTTTTTTATACATCATCCCGTTCGCAGAAGAGACACGCTTGAGAATGTTCAATTTTGGAGAAAAAAAAGAAGCCGAAATTGTAGATTTTAAAAGTAGACAATATGATAATATAATTGAATATCTTCCTGAAAATAACATTGATACTCACAGAATACACATGGCGCATATTGATTTTGGACATTTCTTTAGCAAGGTTCAATTTAAAGTCGGTGACAAAATAACCATCTTCAGCGACCCAAAAAACGAAAAACGCAGCATTCTCTACACGCCAAAACTTTGGAACAATTACTATCTGAGGAAACAGGACTAAGCCGCCGCCTTTTCAATCATCGCGACCAGTTCATCTTTCAAGACCAAACGCTGCTTTTTAAGATCATTCATATGTTCATCACTGAGTGGCTCAACGCCTTTTTCACTGCGCAGAATTTCATCATTGAGCGTGTCATACTCCTCAAACAAACGCGCGAAGTGATTATCGCCTGTTTTCAACTGATGAATTGTGTCTTTATGCTCAGGAAATTCCTGCGCGAGGTCATGTGATTCCGATATCATGCTGTACTCCCTTTTATGTGACTATATGTTCATCTCTATCAGGCAGGCGGCAAATTTACCCTGACATAAGTCAAATATTTGCTTTTCTCTGCGCTTCTGCTATAAAGCCCGCACTATGGGTCGCAGCCTACCCCATGTAAAACGAAAACAAGGACTAAAGAGATGAAAACACTTGTGATTTGCTCCGGCGGATTGGACTCCGTTACGCTGGCTTATAAAATCGCCGCCGAGCATGAGCTTCTCGGCCTGATTTCCTTTGATTACGGACAGCGCCACCGCACCGAGCTTTCGTATGCGCAAAAAGCCGCGCACGCACTGAACACAACCCATGACATTCTGGACATATCCAAGGTCGGCAGATTATTGAGCGGCTCTGCCCTCACCGATGATGTCGATGTGCCTGACGGGCATTACGCGGAGGAAACCATGAAGGCCACCGTCGTGCCAAACCGTAATGCGATTATGCTGACCATCGCCTATGGCATCGCCAGTGCACGCGGCGCAGATGCGGTGGCAACGGCCGTACATGGGGGTGATCACTTTATCTATCCCGATTGCCGCCCTGACTTTATTCAATCCTTTGAGACCATGCAGAACCACGCGCTTGAGGGGTTATCGAGCATTAAACTCTATACGCCGTTTTTAAACAAAA
This sequence comes from Alcanivorax sp., assembly GCA_051967755.1. Classification (GTDB taxonomy): domain Bacteria; phylum Pseudomonadota; class Alphaproteobacteria; order Micavibrionales; family Micavibrionaceae; genus UBA1672. Next base: position 353,379 of record JBQDYD010000001.1, on the reverse strand, counting down.
CCAAGGCCGATATCGCCGCCGAGGGCGCGCGCCTGAACGTGCCCTTTGCCGATACATGGTCATGTTATAAGGGCGGGAAGATCCATTGCGGGCGCTGCGGCACATGCGTGGAGCGGATTGAGGCTTTTGACATTGCAGATGTGATTGACCCGACGAAATACGAAGACCCCGATTTTTGGAAAAGCGCGATTGAAAAAGGAGCGGCGTAAAACCATGTACACGATCTATAAGGAATATCATTTTTCGGCCTCTCACATTTTGCCGCAATTGCCTGCCGATCATCCGTGCGCGCGCATGCACGGGCACAATTACGTGGTGGAGGTTGAGCTGCAATCTGAAACGCTCGACCAATATGGGTTTGTGCGTGATTACCGCGAGCTTGATGAGCTTAAGCAGTATATCGATTCCACGTTGGATCATCGCCATTTAAATGATGCTCTGGGCAGTGATGATGTCTCCGCGGAGCATATCGCCAAGTTTTTATATGAGTGGTGCAAAGAGCGATGGAGCGAGGTGACCGCCGTACGTGTGCGCGAAACCCCGAAATCTTGCGCGGAATACAGGCCGTCATAACCTCCGAATTGAAAAAGCAAATGGTAGCAACAATTAGAATCTCAGAAATCTTCGGCCCGACGATACAGGGGGAGGGCGCATTGATCGGCCAACCCACCGTATTTGTGCGTACGGGCGGATGTGATTACAGATGTTCATGGTGTGACACCCTGCATGCCGTGGATAATGAATTCCGCCATGACTGGACCCCGATGAGCGCGGAAGACGTGTTCGCGGAAGTTGAGAAGCTCTCTGGCGGCGTGCCGATTATGGTGTCCCTGTCAGGGGGAAACCCCGCCATTCAACCGCTGGGGGGTTTGATAAATCTCGGCCATGCAAAGGGATATAAATTCGCGCTGGAAACGCAGGGCTCTGTCGTGAAGGATTGGTTCGCCGATCTGGACGTGCTCACCCTTTCCCCCAAACCCCCGTCAAGCGGCATGGACACAGACTATGATCTGTTGACGAAATGCATCGCCGTGGCTGGGGATAATGTTGATATCTCCCTTAAAATAGTTATTCAAGACGAAGCGGATTATTTATATGCACGGCAGGTTTCAGCGCGCTATCCCGAATTACCGATATACCTACAACCGGTGAACCATACACCGCCACCTGTTGATAATATGGATGAAAAAATCGACATAGATGGTATTATGTCGCGCATGCGATGGCTGGTGGAGCGCGCGGAACAAGACCAATGGCGCGATGTGCACATCCTGCCGCAACTGCATGTATTGCTGTGGGGTAATAAGCGCGGTGTGTAAATTTCTATGAACGATATGAATGATATGAACAAAAAAAATAAAAAAATCACACCCGCAATACGGGTTATTCGTAAAGTTTACATTGTGATAATGCTGCTATGTGCAATTATTCCGATTGCGATGGGCATCAACGACTTTACATCTGCGCGCGATGATTTCACAACCGCCTTTGTGATCTATAATGGTATGTCCGGGTTATTGATCGCATTTGTATGGAGTTTACTGATCATAAGCATCGTAGCCCTTATAAAACTTACCCCTAATACCGATAAAAATGACAAAAAGAGCAAATTTCAGGCGCTTTTTTTCGGAATAGCCTTCTTTGCCTTTTGGTTATGGACTTTTTATACCTTCGAAAAGCCTTTAACCCTCTATTATGTTGAAAATTATATCAATATAGACGGTAAAGAATATATTTTGTACGATGAAAAGAACAAAACAGCGAGCAAATCACAATATTCCAAGGTTTTCCTTTTCGCCAAAAAAGAGATAGGATGTGAGCCGTATGACGCACTGGAACTGCGTACGCTTGACCGTAAAAAAGATACAAGAAAAGTTCAGGATTTAAATGCCTGGTATCATTAAGCCCCCAAAAATAGGAGCCATAATTCATGAGCAAAGATAAAGCCACAGAAGAGCTAACCCAATTAGGCAGTCATGTCGCCATCCCCGACAGCCCGGAGAAGGCAGAGCTGGAACGCATTCCAAACCCAAAGCCGAACATGCAATATAATGTACGCTTTACGATGCCAGAATTTACATCGCTCTGCCCCGTGACGGGCGCGCCTGATTTCGCGCATTTGGTGATTGATTATGTGCCCGCCGATTATCTGGTAGAGAGTAAATCGCTCAAGCTGTACCTGAATTCATTCCGTAACCATAATGGCTTTCATGAGGATTGCACGTTGGAGATCGCGCATAAAATCATCAAGCGCATTATCCCGAAATGGTTCCGTATCGGCGGATATTGGTATCCGCGCGGCGGCATGCCGATTGATGTGTTTTACCAAAGCGGTGAGCCACCAAAAGGTGTTTGGATCCCCGATCAAGGCGTCGCCCCCTATCGCGGGCGCGGGTAATTAAAGCACACTATGAAAAAAACATTCACAAACCCGCACCCCGTTTTGTTTATCTGCGATTATGATAATCAGGATATGAGTGTGCCTGATAACATCGAAGAGCACATCACAACATGCAATGAAACCTGCATCACTGTATGGACACAGGCGCATGTGGACGGTGATATAACCGTCACCTTATCTGGTCAAATCACAGATGCGGATAAAGCGGGGCTGCATCACGTTTTTACAGGGACGATAGCCTGCCCGAATAAACGCCTTGATGTCACAACATCAGAAAATGAAAATATTCTATCCCTGCCGATTAGCGCAGAGAGTGCATCGGTAAATATTTGGGTTGATGATCTGAAAAACCCCGAAACACTGTTGATTGAAGGAACGGCGTTTACAACCTAAACCCGCCAGACGCGGCCGCGGGTAAGGATGCCGAGCAGGACAATGCTGGCCACGCTCCACACCGCAGAGCGGAGCTGCGGAGAGTGTCTGCGGCCATGACATTCGGTTGCGAAATGCTGGCAATTATATCCGAACAGATTATACCGCTTGCCCAGATTTACGCGGGCATTGGCCTCTACGGCCTGCGGGGATAATGTACTGGGGTAGCCTTTGGAGCGAATTTTGCGCCCACCTGAAAATGTCTCCAGATCTTCTTCCACCACGCATCCTGTGCGTTTTGATCCGGCAATCACTGTGCCCGCATCGGTGTAGATTCCGTCATGCTCTACGCCCATACGCCAATTGATACTTAGGATTTCGCCCTGCTTATACATTGCTTTACCTCCGTCATGTGATATCCCAATCTAGCATAAAGCGGGCGCAAAGTCCCATCATTGTGAAATTTAAATCTAAACCGCGTTAATCACGTCACCTTTTATGAACCCGCCGATATTATCAATCGTGGTTTTTAAAATGCGCTGGGTGGCTTCTTTGGTGTTAAAGGCGCTGTGCGGTGTGATGATCACATTATCGAGATGCAGCAAGATATGATCCGCGAGGAGGGCTTCCATATTTTCGCTTTGGGTGAAAAAGCTACGGAGTAATTCCGCTTCTTCTCTGATCACAGGTTCTTCGGGCAGAACGTCCAAGCCCGCCGCGGCCACCTTTTTATTCGCCAGCGCGCCCAGTAATGCCTTCACATCCAGAACATCCCCGCGCGCGGTATTAATGATGACCACGCCGTCTTTCATCATCGCAAATTCATCATGCGAAATCAGATTATGGGTGTGTTTATTGGACGGCACATGCAGGGAAATAATATCGGACTCCCGCAGCACGCTTTCAAAATCAACATAGGTAAAATCATATTCCTGCGCGTGTGCCTCATCAGGATAGGCATCATAGGCAATCACATTCATACGAAAGCCGTTGGCGATACGGATTGTGTTCAGGCCGATATGCCCCGTGCCGATAATGCCCAGCGTTTTCCCCTGCAGATCAAAACCCTGAAGGCCGTCTTGCGAGAAATTACCCTGACGCGTACGGTTAATCGCCTGGGGGATTTTGTGACTGATCGCAAGCAACAGCGCAAAGACATGCTCCGCCACGGTTTCCTCCCCGTATGACGGCACATTACTGACGGTGATGTCATTCGCCTTGCAATAGTCCAGATCAATATGATCAAACCCCGTTGAGCGCGTGGCGATAAATTTCAAATCAGGCATTTGCGCCAGAACATCCGCGCCCATATCTGAATTTACAAAGGTGGTAATCACTTCGGCATCTTGGTAATGCGCCGCGCGTTCAGCGGTTAAAGGCTCATAATCCAAAACGATATGATGATCATCTTTGAATGTATCAAACTCCGCCTTTTCCCAATCCTCATATTCAAACACAACGATATTCATGATTGCACCTCCTTTAAGGCAATGGCAGAGCGGATACGATTTATCGATGACCAGATCACCAATAAAGATAAGATTAAAAACAGCACGCCGATGACTTTGGCCGAGATTACGCCCACACCGATTAACAAGCCCATCACGCCCGTGGCAATGGCGCGGTCACCTGAGCCCATAGGGCCGTCATACAGGCGCTCCCCGCAAATCATAAAGGCAATCACGCCGCACATTTCATTGACCACCGACATCAAAATGAAAAATGCAATCACCCACGCCGCATGAAACGCAAAAAAGATAAAGGGAATAAACAGCGCGACATCAGAGACAACTGTGCCAAGTTCATTCAGTGCAGTGCCCAGCGGGGTTTTCATGCCATGTTCAATCGCCATAATGCCGTCAATCACATTCAGCGCCAGACGAAAGGCCAAAAACACAGGCAGCAACAGCCAAAACCCCAACGGCCCGAAACACAGCACAATCCCATACAGGACAGAGCAATACATCGCAAAGATCGTAACATGGTTGGGCGCAATACCACGCATCGCCAATATGCTGGCAATCGGGCGAAGCGCCTCCTGAATATACGCCTTCAGTTGATATACACTTGGCATTATAACCCCCTGATAATGATGTGTGTAACACACGAAAACCTTAGCATAGGCCATATACGGAATACAGAGTTTGGTTGCATGGCATAACAAATAGTTCTGCAGGAAATTGTAAAAAAATATCAAAACGGTTTGTCGCACGATAACAATCTTTGTTATATCTGACTGTCTGTTCAAATAATGGAGATACAACCATGCGCATTTTATTGGCCGTCCTGACATTCATCATCATGACCGCATCACCCGCCTATGCCCAAAGCGCGGAAAAATGCGAAGGGCTTGATATGAACAACGCACAGGCCATTGTCACATGTCTGCAATCGGATGAGCAATGGTTCGCCGCGCGCACAAAACCGCAATTTGAACCAAACCAAAAATGCGATTTCATGCAAACGATGGTTTTGAAAATCTCTGTCACCGCAACAGACCCGCAGGCAGCAAAGCGCATAAATTCCAAAACCCTTGAAACAACAGAGATGCCATACCCGTCATGTGAAACATTATCAGAGGTTGTTGAAATTATTCATGGCCGCCCCGCATCATGGTCACCCTGTATGGGATATGATGAGGCAGGCGATAAATTTGAGCATTTCAAATACTGCCTGATCAAATACCAGCAGCTCCGTTATAATCAACCAAACCGCAAAATCGGTAAAATGGATTGTAAGCGCGCGACCGCGACATACCAACAAGCACTGAGCAACATCTATCCGCCGCGCCCTGATCAGGGGGAATATTATGGCCGTAAATTACCGCCCACCTATACCGCGCCTGACTGCGTGCAGGTGGATGCGTTTTTTAAGGCGGCAAACGAAGCGGAGATGGCCGCGCTGCAAAAACGCCACGAAGAACAAATGGCAAAGAAAGCCAAAGAGAAAGCCGAAAAGAGGGCCAAAGAAAAACTTGCCGCCGAACAGGCCCAAAAAGCACGCGAATATAAAGCCAAAATGGAAGAATCCTATCAGGACTCAATGGATAAAATGAACGAACCCGCCATGAATGCCATGAAAGATGCCGTTCACCCCAAAGATGCAATTGATAAGAAAAATATTCGCCACGCCCTGATTAAAGAGGTATGGGATATGATGCCTGAAAGCAGACAAAAAGTGGACACCACAGTCGTAAAATTAATTCACACAACCGCGGGATTTAAAAGTTGGACGAATAATAAAATGGCGCCGAATGTCTATCACGCCGTAAAGAATGTCAAAATTCAAAAATGCGGCGTGAGCGCAGGCAAAGCGCACTGCGTTTATGATGTGACGGTATCGTCCAGCATCGATTATCACGGCATGCAAAACCTACAACAAAAACAGGTTTATAATAAATTGGGTGATCTGGCAGGCGGCGGCGCACGCACATTTACATTGGAATCAGATTTTGTTCATGACGGGAAACAATGGAAAGCGAAGTTGAATTCTGATCAGGCTCAGAAGCTCCTCCCCCCTGATGCAAAATACGATGCGGACAAAGCCGCCAAAGATCGTGAGAAAATGAACTGCGATATGATGTCCGCGATGGGCATTCCGGTGTTATGTTGATGTCATACCTTATCCAAAAACCAGACACATGGCCGAGACAACCGTGCCCGTGGAAAAAACATAAATCATCAACCACTCATCATCCACCCTTGCTCTTTTAAGGCCCTTATCCTCTTTTTTGAAAAGCATCGCGATCAAAAAATAAAGGAAGAAGCTCGAAAAAGTTATAAATATCAGGGAATATACGCGCTTCCGGCTCTGTAATAATTCGGACAGCATAGAACCAATATTATAATCTTTCAGAAAATATTTTACCTGCTCCTCTCCTCCCCCTTCCAGATAATACACAACCCCTGCAAACACGATCAAAATCAAAATCATGGTTATTATCACTGATGCAGGTGATGCAGGCGGGTTTTCCGCTTCGTAGTTTGGAGGCGGTGGAACATATTCTTTTTTATCAAAGAAAATATAATACGCATAAACCGATATGAGTAAAACACCGAACCCTATTGAACCAAAAACTGCACGCTTAAATAACTCAGGCTGCTCATCGTACACGATGACCTCTAATTCAGTGCCTTGAAAATTCAAAATCTGATCAATAAGTGTGATAAAATTCACATATTCACCCGTGAACAATGCTGCCACGCCAAAGGCAACTGACGGCACCGCTAACAGCAATAATCCATGTCGTGAATTATGCAGATGTCGCTTATATGCTTTTTCTTTATTTTTATTTGATACGTGTTTTACCCCGGACATTCATCCCCCTTCGTTTTATGCAACTTACGGTAAAGCATAAAACGCACTACGCCAAGTAGGGTTTCGCTCAATCAAAATCTGCGGAAACCATGATTAGTGAAAGAGCAGAATAATTTTTTAAGCTCAATCCCCGTTCCAATATTTTTCGTTAAGTCTGATAGTATGATTGTAAAGCTCTCTATTGCTTGAACTCTCACCGAATTGATTAAGATTTATGCCACAAGTATCTACTGAGTTCATTGCGTAATAATATTTATCTTCCTGAGATTCTGAATTTTCAATTCGAATGCAATTAATTTTGTAAAAAAGCGTAAAGAGATTAGAGCTTGCGCCAACCACCCTACAATTATTGGGATAATCGCCTAAATTATGTTCTTCTGCGTAAGCAACCTTGTCTTCAAAAGACATGCCGTATTTTTGCCCGAACAACATGCGGTCTACAATTTCTCGTTTGCTCAGCCAGCCGGAATGCTTGCTGCAATATCCTGTATTCGCCAAAAGAACGGGAGAAAGTAAAGCAAGTATAATCAGCGCTGTGATTCCGGCGGCATATTTCATTTTTTACCAAGCATCAGTCTATAAAGTCACATCTAACAGTAACTAACAAAACGCACTGCGCCAAGAAATTCAGGTGCTATTCTGATTCAACAGGGAAGATTTTACGGGCGAGGTCAGGATCGCGGAATGGTACGTCTTCGACCACCACGGCCTCAAGGTCATGCATGATATGGAACAGGTGGGTTTGGTTAATCTCATCATCCACTGCCGAATAAATCGGATCACACAAAATCTCTCCGCCCTGCCTGCGCAGATAGGCGGTTTTATCAGGAAGGCATGACAGGATTTCAACATCCATTCTGCTTGGGCGTCTTTTCCCGAACGGATTGAGCATTTCAGAAATTGCCAAAACCTCATCCATATATTCAAGCGCATCATGATCACACGCATTGACGCGCGCCTCATCACGGAACCATTGTTTAAATGCGGCGACCAAGCCCTGCCCGTTAAATTGCGCGGTCGGGTCACGTTCCAGATAACCTGAAAACGCCATCGCCATATCGCCAAGTTCTGATCCGATCATGTGACGCCAAATATCTGTATATTGTTCCGAGCGGAGCTCCCACGCGACCAAAATCGCCAAAACATCCAAATCGGCGGCGCGTACACGCTCCATCATCATAATGTTATCGGGGGAATAGATTTCATCAAATCCGCCATGGCGCTTTTCTTGCCAGATATCACGCAAAGCCTTGGCCAACATCACCAATGTTGCATTTTTGAAATAGGCAGAACGCACCAAAGCATCTGCGCCAAGACCGTTATTATCAATGATTAGCTGCTTATTTTCTGTATCCAGACAATAATCACCGCCATTTAAATCATCCATAGAGACTTTCCAGTCTTTCTGCGCGGCTTCTTTCAGCATGGCAGCAGCAGACGGGCTTTGTTCCAACACGGAACAACACCACTTCAAAACATCCTGATAGTCGAAGACAGCGTGGTCTTCCATATGGTCAAAATAATCAATCGGCATGGTATCAAGATATAGTTCGGCAAAATACCACGCATGGTCACAACCCGTTTCCGGATTGTGTTCAAATTCTATAACTCTTTTTTGTGGGCCAGTTGTATTAAATTCCATGATGCCGCCGTTACCCAGATACTCGATATGTTTATAGGTGCTCTCGCTATTGGCCGCTTGACCAATGTTCAAATCTGATGACATCAGCGCCTTTTCCGCCTTGACCCGCAACTTTCTGATTCTTTCCTGTGACCCGATTTGCTTGCGGGTGTTCAAAAAGCTGAATAATGTCTGCGGTGTGCGTGATGCCATTGTTTTTGTCCTGACTTTTAATGTTATACAGATCATGACGAACGTCATGTGTGGATAAGTCAGACTCGGATTGCAATTCTTGTTCCGCTTCTTTGAAAGTGCGCTCAAACTTGATAAACCATAGGAAATTCGCGTTAGAGCGGTCTCTTACTTCTATGAAAATAGGGTCATCCATAATGACATGGGCATGTTGTGCCAGGTAATTTTTGCCGAATGGCATTTCCCCTAGGGCAGCAATTAATTCCGTAGTCACTTTGTATGATGATTGATCATTCTCAAAAACATAGCCGTTATGATCAGCCAACATTTGCTGGATAATTTTCTTATCTTTTTGGCGGCATCGCTCGGACAGGAACCATGCCTCAAATACAGATGCGCCGGCTGTTCCGTTGTTAATTGTACGGAAATCCAAGAAGGCTTCGCGTGCAAATGCTCTTGCCAAATCAGCTAAGGGAGAGTTTTCAACCCGCTCCCAAACATCTCGTTTGCCTGCCAACTGAAGCTCCCACGCGACACGAATAACCGAAACGACAAGATCCGCTTCCTGTGCGCGATTAATCAAAATCGCATTTTCAGGCGTAAATCTTAACGGGTTAATCAATGCACCCTGGCGATGTTGCCAGTGACGGCGCAATTCACGCGAAACCAGCAATAGCTGATCAAGCATATTCATATGAGGATAGACATAAATCGAACCGCTGCGACGATCATAAAAGGCCTTTTCGACCTGTTCGCTCATCTTTATTTCCACGCCGTATTTTTCGGCGATATTAATATAGGATGATGCCAAACGACTTTCTGATAACATCACCATGATGTTTTCCAAACGTTGTTTTTGCATATCCGGTGTAAGATAAAAATCATTCATGAAAGACAAATCTTCCATGTTTTCTTTAAATTCTGTATGGGCAACCATTGTACGTTCTTCGACAAATGTTGCCGGATCTTCAAATCCTAAAATCTCTTCCTTCAGTGCATTGACTTCATGCGCAAGCATACCTAGCTCTTCTGCATCAAACAGTGCCTCTTCCTCTTCAATGATTTCCTCATCATCGAAATAGTAAAGCGGTTGATCACCGATATGTGTACAAATTACTGGTTGGAAATCATTAATTGTGTATGCAACGCCGCAGACGCGGTGCTCTATCATATGTGCATTGCAGAAATCTTTATAACTATCGCTCATGGCCCTAACCACTTAATCAGAAAAAATTGCTCTTTTGCCGCCAGAAGTGCGACATGGCTTTATTATGAGGGGCAAAACCTTAACGCTTTCCTACCAAAAAACGAAAAAAGCGTCTTTTTTTGAAAAAACTTTTCTGTTTCCTAACAAGGTCTTAACAGGCGGTAAACAAAGGATTAAGAAAAGCATGATTATGGCAAAATAGCGGATATTTTGCGCATACCATACCAATCAAAGCCCGAGCATTTTTACGAATCAAAGATAAAAATCTTATATCCGGCCATGATTCTTAATAATTAGAGATTGCATTTTTACTAACTGTTATAATATAACACTTCCTATCAGCGAAATGACCTATATCAACAGAGCTAAGGAATAAAAATGCAGAACTCAACACACCCAAGATTACCTGTAACCGTCCTGTCAGGATTTTTAGGCGCGGGGAAAACGACGTTGCTGAACCATGTTCTGAATAATCGTGAAGGTAAAAAAGTTGCCGTCATCGTCAATGACATGAGCGAAGTGAACATTGATGCGTCCTTAATTGAAAAAGGCGGCGCAGATTTATCGCGCACCGAAGAAAAATTGGTTGAAATGAGCAATGGCTGTATCTGCTGTACGTTGCGCGAAGATTTACTGGAGCAGGTTGAAACGCTCGCCGCCGAAGGGAAATATGATTATCTACTGATTGAGAGCACGGGCATTTCAGAACCCCTGCCCGTTGCCGCAACGTTTGATTTCCGCGATGAAAACGGCAAAAGCCTGTCAGATGTGGCGCGTTTAGACACAATGGTAACGGTTGTTGATGCCGCGAACCTTGTGAAAAATTACAGCTCAACTGAGTTTTTAAGAGATCAGGAAGAAAATCTTGGCGAAGAAGATGAACGCACCCTTGTTGATTTATTGGTGGAACAAATCGAATTTGCCAATGTGGTCATATTAAATAAGGTTGATTTGGTATCCCCGCAGGAAATAGAAACCGCGCGCGCCATCATCCGAAGTTTGAATGCCCGCACACAAATCATTGAAACAACATTATCGCAGGTTGATATGGACCGCGTTATGGATACGGGGCTGTTTCATTTCGAAGAAGCGCAAGAACACCCCCTATGGGCGCATGAGCTGTATAATTTCAAAGATCACGTTCCCGAAACAGAGGAATACGGCATCATCAGTTTCGTCTATCGTAATCGCGCGCCGTTTGATCCTGCGAAAATCCATGCATTTTTTAATGAGGAATGGCCGGGTGTTGTCCGTGCCAAAGGGTTTTTCTGGACGGCAACACGCCCTGATTATGTCGGCGAAGTATCACAAGCAGGGGCATTTGTTCGTCATCAAGGGATTGGGCGCTGGTGGGCATCCATTCCGAAAGAAAGCTGGCCGGTTGGCGAAGAATTCGACGATGTATTGCGCAATTATTGGAACGAAGATTACGGCGACAGACGTCAAGAAATCGTCTTTATCGGTTTAAAAGGCCACATGGATGAGGCCGATATACGCAAAAAACTGGATAATTGTATTGTTAAAAACTACCTCAGCGAACCTGAAAAATGCCAAACAATGGCAGATCCTTTCCCTGAATGGTTTAAACAAGTCGCTTAGTGTGATTTAGAAAGTCGATAGTACCATGTCGGATCATAAACACCCCCATGATCATGAACACAATCATGATAAGCATGAGCATACACATAGCCATTCCTGCGGACATGATCACGATCACGGGTATAGCTGCGATCATAATCATAACCATGATGAGCAAACGTCAGAGCATCATCATGAACATGGCGAAAGCTGCGGCCATCATCACGCACATGATCACCAAAAAGAAACAGGAATAAAGGGGTTATTTAAACGCTCTGCCGCGTGGATAAAAAACAATCAAAGACCCCTTGTTCTTGGGGCGTCTGCTTTGTTGGCAACCACCGCGCTGACGACAGTTATACCATCGGGTATTGTTCCGTTACTCGCCCTTGGTGCAGGTGGTTTATATTTAATGCATAAAGCGAGCGACTACTCTCTTGTCGATTTTGAATCTTTTGGCGAAAAACGCGGCATGTCTGCGATGTCGCTGGGCATTATGACAGGTGTCATCCACAGCGCGAGCGAAGCCGTGGTGTCATTTTCCGCGCTGGCTGATGGCGCGCCTGAACTTGCGCTGTCTAATATTGTCGGCGGATCAATTGTGCATACATTGGGGATATTGGGCGCAACCGCCGCGATTGCAGGCATCGGCGATAAACATAGTGACCGCGTTGGTTGGAAATTCAATTCTGCGGTTATGGCGGCAGGCACAGGGGCGCTGGGTGCGCAATTAATGGGCGGCGAACTTATTCCCGGTCTGGGGCTCGGTATGGCAGGCTTTGGCCTTTACCATCTTTATAAACGCGTCAAAGGCGGTGAAGGGTGCTCTCATGATCATGGGGACGGGCATTCTTGCGGGAATAACCACGATCACGACCATAATCATGACCATGAGCACGAACATTCACACAGCCATAGCGCCTGCGGACATGATCACACACATGATAAATCACCAAAATCACGCCCTGCTTGGGTGGATGGCGCGTCGGCCGTTTTATCGCTGGGGGCGTTAATTGCCGTATCCGATGTTGTGGTGAGTAATATTTTAGAGCTTTCCGATCAAAGCGGGATCAGCCACACGGTTGCAGGTATCGGCATTGCCGCGATCGGCACCGCCCTGCCAGAGGCCATCATGACCATCAAGGCCGCCATGAAAAAGAAAACAGGATTTGCCCTTGGTAATGTCATGGGATGCAACATTACAAACACACTGCTGGTTGGCGGCGCCATCGGCGCGATCAGCGGATTAGACCATTTAGGCGTTGATCTGGCCGATCACCTTTCCAATATTCAAGTGCCTGAATCCCTTAGACCAAATAGCGTGGAAGGCATGCTAAATTGGGGCGCTTTTGTCGGATCATCCGCTTTGGCGGTTGGCGTTCTGAGTGCGCAGGGCGGGAAAATTAAACGCTGGCAGGGATTAACCGCCGCCGCGCTCTATGCCGCGTATCTTACGACCATGACGCAGGTCAGTGATAAACCGTTATTACATTGTCATTTTCACGCCAGCGGTCAAATGCATTGCGCCAATGATAATACTGAGCTCAATGATCAAGATTATGAATTTTATCTCGAAGATTTAGAAGAAGGCGAAGATATTGTCCCCGCAATGGAGCCGGAATAGATATAAAAATTAGCAGAACCTATGAAATAAAAATCCATTTTCCGTTTTATATGGCGAGGTACTAGTTTGTATCACCCGTAAAATCAAACGGAAATGGTTCTGACTTTCAGGAGATAAAGGTTGTGTCCTCAACAGGGATATCTTCGATAATCATTTGATGATCGGACATCGTGATTTTGCCGGTCGGCTCTACATAAACCTGAACGGCAAATAACGCATCCTTTAACATCATAAAGGCATTAATCACGTAAACACCATCTTTGCGTTTTTCAACAAGCTCCAGTGGATTAAGTGCTTCGTTCAAAGATTTCTTCACTTCCGGCGGCGGCTCATCCTTCCATTGAATATGATCAGCCGTTTCACAAATAATAAATTTACCGTGGCGGCCTTTTACAAATGTGAAAAAGAAACGCACATATTCCAGTACATTTTGCTCAGTGATTTCCACCGGTGCCTTTGTGTTCATTTCATAAATGGCATCATATTTCCAATTAATGACAACAAAGTCCTGTGTTCCGTCTTTTTGAAACGCATAACGCTCTAACGGCGGATCAGTGGCATGATCAGCAATATGGAGGAATTTATATCCCTTATAAAAAGGAACCTCGATTGCCAGAATTGTTGTTTCCAAAGGATCAAACGTCGATCCCTCAACATCTTGGTTAATTACATCAAGAACGGCAGCAACGTCGTCCAGTTCCAATTTTGTGTAAGCTTCGTCAAACATAATTTTAAGGTGATTCGCTCTAAGGTCAGTATTAAGGGCAATACTGCGTGTTTTATGTCTAAAAATCAAGATAGAGGGGCGGGAAAACTCTGTGAACGAATCCGACAATCTTTTTTGTATAAATCATGGGATGAAGTTACCCCGAATCTGTCCCATCTCGATCAGGGGGAGTCATCCACGTACAAAAATTGGAAAATCAAAAAAGTATGAATTTTGACTCGACTCATCTCGACTCGTCAGACTCCCTTTTCTTTTTCTTTCAGAATTGCTGTGTACAAAAGTCTGGATAAAAATAATCCCCCGTTATTCACAGGCACTACAGAAAACAAAAACCTTTAAAAATTAAATATATATTTTTTTAAAACCTTCTTGCGCCGATCATTTTATTCGGAATAATGACTTTCATCGTTTGAGTGAAAGAGAATGAAATGACCCATCAGAAAAAGAACTTTCTGGAAGTGCTGAAAGGCCACAAACCTGATCACATCCCATTTTGGTTTATGCGACAAGCAGGTCGTTATTTACCGGAATACAGGGAATTACGCGCCAAGGCAGGTGGTTTTCTGGATATGGCGTACAACCCGGACTTTGCTTGTGAAGTCACGATGCAGCCTATCAGGCGATTTGGTATGGATGCAGCAATTATCTTTTCTGATATTCTGGTTATCCCCCATTCCCTTGGTCAACATCTGGAATTTGTGCAAGGTGAGGGGCCGAAACTTAATCCGCTGCGCTCAGCGTCTGATTTCTCATCTTTGAATTTTTCGAAATTTCAATCCACATTGACGCCTGTGTATGAGGCACTGTCCAAGACAAAAACCGCTTTGCAAAATGAAGGCTTTGGCGGCACGGCGTTGATCGGGTTTTGTGGTGCCCCATGGACTGTGGCGTGTTACATGGTTGAAGGCGGCGGCAGTAAGGATTTCATGAATGTGAAAAAACTGGCCTACCAGGACGAAGCCGCTTTGCAGGGCTTGATGGAAATTCTGGTGGAATCGAGCGCGCAATACCTGATTGAGCAAATCAATGCAGGCGCAGAAACCGTACAGATTTTTGATAGCTGGGCCGGTGCACTGGATGCGCAAAGTTTCCGTAAATGGGTTATACAACCAACACGCCAAATTGTTGATTTGGTGAAATCCGTTCATCCGAATGTACCGATAATCGGTTTCCCGCGATGCGCAGGAAATAATTATTTGAATTACGTTCAGGATACAGGCGTAACCGCGGTTGGGCTTGATCCGTCTGTCGATACGAAATGGGCGGCGCGCTCCCTACAGCCGCTTGTCCCTGTGCAGGGCAACCTTGACCCGATTAGTTTGCTTGCCGGCGGTGATCAAATGATTATGGCCGTTGAGAAAATTATCGGTGATTTGAAGGACGGGCAATTTGTGTTTAATCTGGGCCATGGTATCAACAAGGAAACACCGATAGAGCATGTTGAAACATTGGTGAAAGTGATCAAGGAATATCCGTTATGAGCAAGAAAGTAGCCGTCGTTTTATTCAATCTGGGCGGGCCTGATTGTAAAAACTCAATCCGTCCGTTTTTGTTAAATTTCTTCATGGATAAAAACATCATCAGCGCCCCTATTCCGCTGCGCTGTATTATTGCTACGATGATCGCGAATAAACGCACAAAGCGCGAGGCGGGCGAGTCATACGGGGAGCTTGGTGATAAATCGCCCCTGTTGGAAAATACGCAGGCGCAGGCAGACGCGCTGGAGGAAAAATTAAACGAAGGGTTATATGATCCGCGTTTTAAAACCTTTGTCTGTATGCGCTATTGGCACCCGATGAGCCCGCAAGTCGTACGCGAAGTGCGTGATTGGGGCGCGGAGAAAATCTTGATCTTGCCGCTCTATCCGCAATTTTCCACCACCACCACATGGTCATCACTGGGTGTGTGGAACAAGGCGATGTTTGAGGCAGGCATGAACACAGAAACATCGATGGTGTGTTGTTATCCGAATAATGACGGGTTTGTCGAAGCCTCCGCCAAGAATATTTTGGAGAAATACGCCGAAGCCAAAAAAGACGGGCATGAGAAAATCCGTATTTTATTCTCCGCCCATGGCTTGCCTGAAAAAATCGTGAAAAAGGGCGACCCCTATCAATGGCAGTGTGAGCAATCCGCCGAAACGATTGTTAAACGCATTGAGGAAGAGCTTGGCGAGAGTGTTGATTGGCAAAGCTGTTACCAAAGCCGCGTGGGCCCTATGAAATGGATCGGCCCATCGACGGAGGAAGCGATCGAAAAAGCCGCGCATGATAAAACCGCGATTATTATCTATCCGCATGCCTTTACGCAGGAACATGTTGAAACCCTCGTGGAGCTTGACATCGAATACAGAGAAGAAGCCGAAAAAATGGGGCAGCACGGCTATTACCGCGCCAATACGGTTGGCACTGCGCCTGAATTTATTGACGGTTTGGCAAAGCTTGTGGGTGAGTTTGAGGAACGTTCCGACATCGCCGCAGAGGGTGGGGACTGTATCTGCCCATCAAAATATGGCCGCTGTTGTATGCGCGAAGGCGATCTGGAGATTGATCTGAACAAGGCGGCGTGATGCAAAGGTTAAAAATAGCGTTAGTTCTATTTTTAAGTTTAATTTCTTTGGCTGGTTGTAAATATCGTCCAGATACATGGGGAGGTTATACCCACCATGTAATAGTTCTAAAAATTGATGGAAAAGAATATAAAATCGAACGAAAAATTCGTAAATGGCTTACCCATCATTTAAATATTTTACCATCAGGACCAGCTGCCTATCATGGGCCATCTTTTTCAAAAAGCGGGTATAATGATTTCGGAACTTTTGGAAAACGTCTGGATAACAAGCAGGCTGTCGTTATAAAATTTGGAATATCTTATCCAATTGGTAGTGAAAATTGGCAAGTCGATGAAAACGGATATAAGTTTTCAACAAATGAAAAAGATCTAAAACGAATTCTCAAAGTGTATCTTCTTGATCATTACAAAGATCCAAAAATTATTGAGTTATATGAAAATCGGCAGGACTTTGACTCAATCAATGCGCGTGTAGAAATTAAATATGTATCAATAAAGAGATTTCCTAAAAGCATATTTGGGCTTTTTTCAACTGACTGGAAAGATCGATATTATGATTTTGATCTGAAGGGTTCATCTTATATTCCTGACGAAGCGAAGAAAGTTTATGAAAGCAGAACTTATTTCAAATCTAAAGTTTCAGAAAAATCAATGGAGCAGATTTTGAAAGAATTTCCTCAAATTATTGAACATAGAGACTTATTGGCTCCAAATGGAATATATAGGTTGGAAGGGAAATACCAGCTTCAGAGAGATGGTTCTTATAAAGAAATGAAAGGTCGAGCTCACAGAGGGTCCAGAATTTTTTCATTAGCGCAAAGAGATAAAGCATGTGATATTTCAGAAGTATGCATTGATTACAGGGGGGAAAAAGAAAATAATTCTTGGGTTATGTATGAAAAGGGGCGTGTTAGAAAAATTTATCGAACATCTAATCCGTTAACTCGTTCTGATTATTTCCAAAAAAAGTCATATGATTTTGAGCTTGATGGGAAGATAATGACTTTTGAGAAAGACCCAGAATATCGTAATTCTTATTTAAATTTAGACACTGGTGAATTTACAGGCTTCTATATAGGGCAGCACTATATTGTCGATTAAACTCTAAAATTCCGCCTCGGGCGCATCCATAGGCACGTCTGCACTATCCTCAACATCTATCACAAATTCGGCGTGTTCTTGTTCGTCCTGAATAGGGGTTTGATCTAATGTCGGTTCAATCAGGCTGTATACACCATAACTAAGCACAGCCGCGGCGGCGAGGCCTTTCATAAATTGTGCGGGTTGAAAACGCTGCGCATCACCGGGGGAGGCATAAGCATTATACGCTGAAATTGCCGAGACCGCCGCCGTACCGCCCGCAATAAGCGGTTGATCGGGAAAGCGCTCTAACGCTTCTACAGTGCCTTGTGCAAACGCCGCCGTAGAGGCCAGGTAAAGACCCGTATTAAGCCCTGCATATTGATTTTCGGTTTTTTCTGCCTGAACGGCTTTTTTCATGTCGCGTTCAAATGCCGCTGCCAGTTTCGGATCAGGGGCATAAATGCCATCATTATATTCGCTGCTCATGTGTTTTACCTGCCCTACTCTTAGATTGACCGCGCAACACTATTATATATAGTGAAACCCTGTCAAAAAGGTTAAGCGATGGTATTTAATTTTTTCAAATCAGGTAAAAACAAAAATTATAAGCGAGAAGATTTCCCCGATGATGCGGACGGAGAGTCTATTTGGCGCGTCGTAGAAGATGGTTCTGATCTTTCAAAACCGATGAGTGTCGATTTTTTTGTTTCTGTGCCTTCACTCGAAAAAGGTAAGGATTTTGAAAAAGTCGCGTTAGAGCATGGCTATAAAACATCTGTAGAAAAGGATAGTGAAACGGAAAATTTCACATGTTATTGTAGCAAGGTTTTTTTGCTTAATTATGATGGCGTGCTGGCAGAACAGGAAAAACTTGACGCGCTGGCCAAACCGCATGACGGATATATAGATGGCTGGGGCACGTTCGGTAATAAAGAAGAATAAAACATGCAAGAATTTTTAAGTCTACATTTTGAATGGTTTCGCGCGCTGCATATTATTGCGGTGATTTCATGGATGGCGGGGATGCTCTATCTGCCGCGTATTTTCGTTTATCATGTGGACGCGGAAATCGGCAGCGATCAATCAGAAACCTTTAAAATCATGGAGCGACGCCTGTTCAAAATTATTATGAACCCCGCGATGATTGTGGCATGGGTGGCGGGTGCTTTGATGCTTTATGCGAATTGGGAGCTTTATAAAATCTCCGGCTGGATGCATGCGAAGTTGTTGTTCGTGTTTTTGATGACGGGCGTACATCATATGTATATTAAATATCTGAAAGCATTTGCCGAAGATCGGAATGAAAAAACTGCAAAATTTTATAGAATTCTTAACGAAGTTCCGACTATTATCATGATCATTATCGTTGTTCTTGCGGTTGTACAACCGTTTTGACCATCCTCGATCGACGTGATTCCATATACATCATCATAGGATAAATCAAGGCGTACAACGCGACGGAAAATCGAAATGTGGATAAACTCTTGACTCTTTTTTTAACTGTGGCTATAAAAAATTGTCTTTAGAAAAAATCCATACAAATTTTGGGTAAGTTTTTTGCCGAACTGATCGGCACAGGATAAAAGATTTACGAGCAACATATTGATTAAATTGCGTTTTTTAAAGAAACGAACGAAGGCGTAATGTCTTTTTCCATCTTGGGTATCAACTAATGATGAGTTTTTCATGAATTTAACAGAATTGAAAACACGCTCTCCGGCAGAGCTATTGGCTTTTGCGGAAGAGCTAGAGATTGAGAACTGCAACACAATGCGCAAACAGGACATGATGTTTGCCATTCTGAAGCAGCTAGCAAGTCAAAATGTACCGATTTCAGGTGTCGGTGTACTCGAAGTATTGCAAGACGGTTTTGGTTTCTTGCGTAGCCCTGAAGAAAACTATCTTCCGGGTCCGGATGACATTTATGTCTCCCCTTCGCAGGTACGCCGTTTTGGTCTACGTACAGGTGACATCGTCGAAGGTGAGATTAGGGCACCTAAAGATTCCGAGCGCTATTTCGCGCTTCTGCGGGTCGGCTCGATCAGTAACGAAGCGCCGGAAAAGCTTCGTCACCGTATTAACTTCGATAACCTCACCCCCCTTTATCCCGACAGAAAAATCAAACTTGAATTTGATGATCCTACGAAAAAAACGCAGGTACAGCGTGTAATTGAACTTACATCGCCACTTGGTTTCGGACAGCGCGCATTGATCGTTGCGCCGCCACGTACGGGTAAAACGGTGATGATGCAAAATATCGCAACATCGATTGCGGAAAATCACCCTGATGCATATTTGATCGTTCTTCTTATTGATGAACGTCCTGAGGAAGTAACCGACATGGCGCGCTCTGTGCGTGGTGAGGTTGTGTCCTCTACATTTGATGAGCCTGCCTCAAGACACGTACAGGTCGCCGAAATGGTGATGGAAAAGGCAAAGCGCTTGGTCGAGCATAAACGTGATGTTGTTATCTTGCTTGACTCAATCACCCGTCTGGCACGTGCGTACAACACGGTTGTGCCTTCATCAGGTAAGGTTTTGACAGGTGGTGTGGATGCGAATGCCCTACAACGCCCGAAACGTTTCTTTGGCGCGGCGCGTAACGTGGAACAAGGCGGATCGTTGACAATTATCGCCACCGCGTTGATTGATACGGGTTCCCGTATGGATGAGGTGATCTTCGAAGAATTTAAGGGTACTGGTAACTCTGAAATTGTTCTGGATCGCAAGCTTGCCGATAAACGCGTCTTCCCTGCGATTGATATCCAAAAATCAGGAACACGTAAGGAAGAGCTTCTGGTTGATAAAGATACCTTGCAGAAAATGTGGGTTCTACGCCGTATTCTTAACCCGATGGGTACTGTTGATGCGGTTGAATTCTTGCTCGGCAAGATGAAGCAAACGAAGAATAATGATGAATTCTTCAATGCGATGAACCAATAGGCGTTAAACCACCCTCTTTATATATGTGATGATATTTAGTTGTCCGTCTTTTCCAAGTCGGATAGCATATCCCTCTGTATGACTTATATATATGTATGCATGGGGGAATATCTATGACGCGTCTTTTCTTTGTATTTTCAATATTTATATTCACGGCCGGTTCTGCCTTCGCGCAGGGCGTAACACCAATTGCCCCTACCCGCACGATTTCGGTAAATGGAGAGGCAGAGGTGCGCGTTGTGCCCGATCAGGTGATTATTTCCCTGACGGCAGAGACACGCGGCGCCGACCTTATCGATGCGCAAAAACAAAATGACGCATCCATTGCCAAATTGATTGATTATGCCGCCAAATCGGGCGTGGAGAAAAAACACATCCAAACAGATTTCGCCAGCGTGGAGCCGAGCTATCAAAATTGTAGATATGAAGATGAGATGAGCGGTAAATGTAATCCGCTTCAGATTACCTATTATAATGTGCGCAAAGGCGTGCAGATTAGATTAAATAATCTGGATGGCTATGAGGGATTGATTAACACCGCCCTGCGCGCAGGCATCACCCATATTGATAATGTGCAGTTCATCACGACAGAGCTTCGTAAACACCGCGATGAAGCGCGTAAGCTGGCGGCGATTGCATCAAAAGAAAAGGCACAAGCCTTGGCGGAAACGCTCGGCGTGAAACTCGGCAAGCCGATGAATATTAATGCCAATCAATGGACGAGTTTTTATCACCATGGATCAGGGCAGCGCGCTGGTAACACAATGATGCAAAACACGATCCAAAGCGCCCCTGCAGGCAATGGTGCAGGCTCTGATGGTTCCGCCCTTGCCCTTGGGCAGATCAACATCACCGCACAGGTCAATGTCACCTATGAGATTGAGTGATTATAATGGCTCTTACTTTTCATCCAAAACCAGGCACTATAGTTGTCTGTGATTACAGTACAGGTTTTCGTGAACCAGAAATGGTAAAACGTAGACCAGCCATAGTTGTATCCCCTCGCCTTAGAAGAAGAAAAGGGCTATGTAGCGTGGTTCCATTAAGTACAACAGAGCCAACGCATGTCATGCCGTATCACTATTTATTAAAGTTAGAAAGGCCACTACCTCATCCTTGGGGCACAGATCAAATGTGGGTAAAGGGAGATATGATTTCAACTGTATCATTAACGCGGTTAGATCTTATCAGAGATAAAAGGATACCGGGTCAGCCGCGGCGATATATTAAAGTATCAGTGAAGGCAGATCAGTTTGATGCAATTAAGGCATCCATTTTAAATGGATTAGGAATAAATACTTCTTGACTCAATAACATTGACAAACGAATCCATAACATTGATAATATATATGTACCCGCTCTTGTAATTACAATCGGGCTTTAAGACCTTATTAGGCAACCGCGCCATGGCGATACCAAGCTGGGCGCGGTTCTTTTTTTTGAACACTATTCTCTCACAAGTTTCGGCACCATCGGGATGAGGTGTTTATAGAGATTATGTTTCGGATGATGGCCTGTCGAGTCTGATTGCAGGATAAAATTCCTATCTATGAGGTAAAATCCGGGGATCATATCAAAACTCGCCCTGCCCCGTGCGTCATACGGTAATACTGCGACAAAATGATTGTTGGCCTTTGAAATATGGAAATGTTTCGCCCAATTTTTTGCATCTTCTTTATCCGGTGCTTCCAGACGCATATCATAGAGCAATAATTGTATGAATACGACATCACGATGCGGCAGGCGGAGCTTACCACCGGAGTAAGTCTCAAATAATTTTTCAAAGTCCGTTAAGCCATTCGCCACCGCATTATTCTGATAGGGGCCGTATGTATGCCCGCCTGAAAAGGCCTGACAAGCGGGGCAGTTCATACCGATTGGCTCTACCACGATGACTTTGCCCTTTAAATAAGACAGCTTAAATTCCATGCCTTCTTGATCAATAAGGTCTAAATTTGGAAAAGGTTTTTTTAGTTGCGGCGGCCAGGGCGTTGGCATTTTGGACGTGCTGGCGGTAACGTTATCGAACATACCGGCGTTTATGAGTATCCAGATAATCGGGATGATTAAAGTTGGGAAAAGAAGCTTAATGGTTTTTAAAACAGGTTTATCGGTGCTCATGTCAGTGTGATAGTCGTTATGTTCTGCGGCTTTGCACAAAATAGATCTAAATTTTACAAAATTATAGGTAAATGCGATACAAATTTCTCTCTCATTTGAGCGAAAACTAGACAAAAACTCCAATAAAATCAAAACGATAGTATTTGTCATAATGGAACTTTTATGGTGTCATGAAGGTATACGGTATGTAATTTCGTATCTCAAGAAATTAAGACCAAACGGTTTAGGTGAAAAAAATGGGTCACTATTATTCAGAATTAGATACTTTGACAGGTCAGTCAAAATCTCTGCTTAAAAAGTATCAGGGCGCTTTGTCCTTTGTGATTTTCCTATTTGTTTTTTCCGTCGGGACAGCATGGTCTTATGTTTATGATGACGGAAGCCGCGGCTTTAATGTTTCACATGAAACACTGCCCGGTAATATGACTTCCTCTACAGCAGTTGACGCGTGTACACCCTTGCTCAACACTCTTCATCACACTCCCGCTAAGTTAGCTGCTGTTAGAACCCAACGCTCGGTTGGTAAAATTGCTGCATTAGGTATGGTGCTTGGCGCTCGCTATGCTCTCGAGCCAAAAGCACAAGACGATGTCAGTGTAATCAATGTTGATGCTATCCTAGCGCATCATGTCAAAACCTCGCGTAAGCCCGCACTCCACTCTGCTCAAACGATTGTGGCTTACCGTAATTGCTTGAAAAACCAAGCTTTGGCACAGATTACCCTTACAAAGTAAACTTTGTGTAGAGAAGGTGTTCGCATCTTCAAGTAAAATTATGTCCCTTGCTTGCTGGTCGTTCTGTAGCTTTTTGCTCAGGACGACCTTCTTTTTGTCTTAAAGCCGCATCAGAGGAGAGAGGGGATAACATACTGATTTACATGATTAAGCCTAAGATATTTTGAAACCATGTCGGCGACTGTACGCCTGCGTAAGGTGTGGCGAATAATATGCCTGCAAAGACTGCTGAACATGCGGCAATATTCCAATATGCGATCTGCCCAAGCTTCGGCGGGGCAGTTTTTAAACCCCCGGGGAGGAGCATCGCCATTGTTTTCTTTATTGCGGATTCTGCCGTCATTTGTATTGCCATCACGCCGATATACATAAAGGCGAGAAAGATGACGCCGTCTATTAAACCTTGTACGGCGATGTTAGGAAGGTGGCCGACGATCTTATCTCTGATCGGGGTAAGGAAATATGCACCCAGTAATATCGCGTTTAAAATTGTAGATATACCAAGGCCAACCAGACGGGGCTTTTTGGTGATATTTTTCAATGCACGATCAGATAGGGTGATGATCTCATTAATCGCGTGATCAGACAGGCCCAGATTATTTGCTTTTTTAAGCTTTTCTTTTGCCTTTTTCATTGATCCGGACGCTGTGAAGGCGATTCCTTCTTTCACGGTTCTGTATTCACCCGCCATTTTAAGGTTTTCGTGGACGTCTCCACGTAATTCTGCAGCATCGTGAAGTTTACGTATGCCATTTTTGATTAAGTCATCAATAAACGGGGAGACATGTTCCAATTTCGCCTTATTACCAAACAGGAACGTGTAATAGGTTTTGCCCTTAATATCATATTCGATATGTCCGTAAGGCAGGATAACTTCGTAAAGAATGGGAAAGCGTATATCCTTACGTTGGTCTGCTATTTCTTGCTGGCGCGCTTTTTCTTGATCATGAATATTTACGACGCTTTCTTTGTCTTGCGAGATTTTAATTTCGGCGTATTCTTTGATTTTATCGCCATATCGTTCAATCAGGGAAACAACCTTGTCCGGCAATTTATCGCGCGGATAATCAAACGCGGTGCGTGCCTCAATTTCAACTTTGTGGATGACGCTGGTCCAGGCGTTGCCCTGACAGTTTGGACAGGTTGTTACACCTTTGCTGGCACATGTCTTACATTGAATTCGACCGGTCGCATTACATCCGTTACAGCCTACCTTGCCGCGTCCATGGCACATTGGGCATTGTATTTTTTGATTATTTTGCCCCATCACCATTTGTGCGCCGTTACAGTGTGAGCAGTGGGTTTGAGAAGAGCCATGACAGCGCGGACACGGTGTAATGCCTTTGCCGCCACATGGCAGACACGTTACAGTGCCTGTTGTTTTACATGTTTGGCAGGGTTCCATCACAATAAATTCTTTTTTCCAAAACGGAAGGGGGACAATGGTGTTCACGCCAAAGCCCTTATCTTGTCTGTTAAGGATGGTATCCCGTATTTTACGCTCCATATCTTTATCGTCTGCAAGGGTAAGATAGGCACGCGTCATTGCTTCTTTTGCTGCAAGCTCATTATCAACTTTTTGTCCTGATTGCACCCTTCCCGGAACGCGCTTATGCGACGTTTTAATGAGAATCGTCAGCATATTTTCCGCTTGGAAATGAAGGATTTCCCCCTCAAATGCTTTGAGCTCTACATTTTCAGGGTCGCATTGGTTGCCATGAACCAAAGATTTGATGTGCTTTAGGGCTTCCTCTTTATATTCCTCACTGATTTTCATGCGCTCTATTGCCGTGTCCTGCGGTAGCTCAGGGGCCGCATCAATGGGGGATTGTTGATGGGGCGGCGTCTGCGTTTCCTGCGGCGGTATATGCATGCCGTCAATTGGCGGGGGGATCGGTGGAATATCTGAGTCGTTGGTCACTGGCTTCTTTCTGAAAAGTCTGTATAAATAACTCTTAGGAATAACCATACTGAATCCAAGGACAAGAGACAATGAAATTCAAATTCGACATTGAGTGCACCCCCGAAGAAGCCCGTGCTTTTATTGGTCTTCCTAATGTTGCGCCCATGCAAGAACGCATGATGAAAGAGCTGGAGGATCGCCTGCAGGAGAATATGCGCAACCTCAGTCCTGAGGAGATGGTAAAAACATGGATGCCTGCGACAATTCAGGGCTTTGGTGAAATGCAAAAGATGTTCTGGACGCAGATGGGTGTAAAAATGCCTGACGGGAACCAAGAAGGCGGCGATGAGTGATACTATTTATGCGTTGGCGAGTGCGCGTGGCGTCGGCGGTGTTGCCGTGGTGCGCGTTTCGGGTTCTAAAGCTTTAGACAGCCTGAAGGCGCTGAGTGAGAAAACGGAAATTCCGTATCGTAAGGCAATTTTATCGAAACTAATACGTCCCGTTTCACGTGAAACATTGGATAATGCCCTTATATTGGCGTTTAATTCCCCACACAGCTATACGGGGGAGGATGTCGCGGAATATCACCTCCATGGTGGCCGTGCGGTAATCGATAGCGTCCTTGACGCTCTATCGTCATTTGATGGGCACCGCATGGCAGAGCCGGGGGAATTTACCCGCCGCGCCTTTGAAAACGGTAAGATGGACCTAACAGAGGCTGAGGCCGTTGCCGACCTTATCCATGCCGAAACCGCATTTCAGAAAGAGCAAGCGCTGCAGCAAATGGGTGGCGCGCTGGCGGATCTTTATGATGGTTGGCGGGAGAAGCTGACCAAGATTTTGGCATATGTTGAGGCGGAGCTGGAATTCCCTGATGAGGATATGCCCGACGATATTATAGAGAAGATCACCCCACAGATCAGCGCCCTTTACACTGATATAGATGCGCACCTGAATGACGGACGCCGTGGAGAGCGCATGCGTGATGGTGTGCGCGTGGCCGTGGTTGGTGCGCCAAATGCAGGTAAATCAAGCCTGATAAATATACTGGCGCAGCGTGATGTGGCGATTGTTTCCGATATTGCCGGTACAACGCGCGATGTGATTGAGGTGCATCTGGATATTGCAGGGTATCCCGTCATTCTGTCTGATACGGCGGGGCTGCGTCCTGATCAAATCGGGACAGAGGGGCATGATAAAATTGAATCAGAGGGGATCAAACGTGCCTTAAAGGTTGCCGAAGAGGCAGATATTCGCATTATTTTATATGATGCCACCACTCAAACACCTGATCCGCATAGTTTGGCATTGGAAGAGCATGAATATGCCATTGCGGTGATTAATAAGGTTGAGCAAGGCATTGCGTTGAAACACCCCGGTAATCCACTGCAGATATCTGTTGATACCGATCAGGGGATACAGACCTTCCTTGATCATCTGAAGGTTATGATTGAAAAGATGATTGGTAATCGTGAGAAGCCCGCCTTAACGCGGGAGCGTCACCGCGCCGCCCTAATGGATTGTACGGCATCGTTGCAGCGATGTTTGAATGCCCATCTGCCTGAGTTGACAGCGGAGGATTTACGCCTTGCGATACGCCATTTGGGGCGCATCACCGGGAAAGTCGACGTAGAAGATCTTTTGGATGTAATATTCCGTGATTTTTGTATCGGGAAATAGCGTTTAGATGCCGTTCCTTATATATGGGGGGCGGCATGGTCATCAGGCTCTTGATCATCAAAGCCCGCATAATGTTCTTCTGTATCTTTTAGGATCAGCTTTTCCAAGCGCATATCGATAAGTTCCGCCATCATGTGTTTAGATGGGTAGCGATCGATGTTGTAGTGCGCGTATTCCTGCTCCAGAACTTCATAATGATCGTCAAAATTCTCCGGATCCAGCGCCGAAGCCATATAGCAACGAATGAAAATATTGGTGTTCGGAAGGCCGGGGAAATTCTTGGTAAAATATGGGTTCACCATAAACTTAACGATTTCTGTTTCCGCGTTCTCAAATGCATCTTCATAGGCTTCTTTAAGGGCGCTTCTATTTTCGGGTTTCCATTCAGGGTGGCTGCTGGTTTCTAGTCTGTCGCGATATTTACGTGCGGCGGCTTTGATATCTCTTTTATCAAACAGCTCCGCAGAATCGCTTTCGTGGTCCAGATTAATACCGATCAGCTCGTGTTCAACGTCATAACATAGCTGCGCGTAATGAGTGAATTTATAGGTCGGATCAATAGCGGAGGAGATGAAGTAATCTTCAAAATGTGGCTTTAGCTCATCTTCGAATCCGTCTAAGGCAGGGCTGTTCATAAAATCCATCAGAACGGAGCCGCCATTGATAAATTGATCTTTAAACTGCTCTTTACGTTCTTCGGGTGTGCTGGCGATGAGAACGCGATGACCGCGATACTGATCCCCCGTAAGGACGGAAATGTTGTTTGTTTTTCCCTCTGATACTTTCTTATCCATGGCTGTTCTTTGCTTCTTTTTACGTATTCGTGACGAAATTAGCATGATATGTATAATGAACGAAATAAATTCTTAGCTTTTTTCTAGAGTTTTGAAGGAATTCAGGATATAAAGCGCGCCTGAAAGGCACATATTATGAGCATGGATTTTGATGTCATTATTGTTGGTGGAGGGCACGCAGGCTGTGAGGCTGCGGCTGCGGCTGCGCGCACAGGTGCGAAGACAGCGTTATTGACACATAAGCTTGAAACCGTAGGCGTGATGTCTTGTAACCCCGCGATTGGCGGCCTTGGTAAGGGGCATCTGGTACGTGAGATTGACGCGCTGGACGGGATTATGGCGAAAGTGATCGATCAGGCGGGGATACAGTTCCGTATGCTGAATGCCTCTAAGGGCCCTGCAGTTCGTGGCCCGCGCGCACAGGCCGATCGTAAGCTTTATCGTGAGGCGATGCAGGAGATCTTAAATGATTATCCTAATCTGACATTGGTTGCGGGCGCGGCAGGTGATTTGATCCTTGATGAAGATGGTGAAATTTGCGGCCTGAAAACATTAGACGGCGCAGAATATACATGCCGCACAGTTGTACTGACGACGGGGACATTCCTGCGCGGTATTATTCACCGCGGCGAAGAAACCCACCCCGCAGGCCGTGTTGGCGAAGCGCCGACCATTGGCTTGGCAGAGACATTAGAGCGATTGGAATTCCCGCTTGGTCGCCTGAAAACAGGAACGCCCGCGCGCCTTGATGGCCGCACCATTGATTGGGATGCATGCGATCCGCAGCCGGGTGATGAAAAACCATTGCCGTTTTCCTATATGAATGATGAGATCACGGTGCCGCAAATTCCGTGCTATATCACCTATACGAATGAAAAAACCCATGAAATCATCGCGGAGAATATTAAGCGCTCCCCCATGTATTCAGGGAAAATTAAGTCAACGGGCCCGCGTTATTGCCCGTCGATTGAGGATAAGATTAATCGCTTTGCTGATAAGCCGCGCCATCAAATCTTTCTGGAGCCAGAGGGGCTGGATGATCATACGGTCTATCCGAACGGGATATCGACATCCTTGCCCGTTGAGGTGCAGGACGCGCTGATCCACTCCATCAAGGGGCTGGAGAATGTTGAGGTCATCGAGTGGGGCTATGCGATTGAATATGATTACGTTGATCCGCGCGATTTGAAAAAGACGCTGGAGACAAAGCGCATCCCCGGATTATTCCTTGCGGGGCAGATTAACGGCACGACTGGGTATGAAGAAGCCGCCGCACAGGGGCTTATGGCGGGTGTGAATGCCGCCAAACAATCCGAAGTATGCAATGCGGGTGTTTCACGTGAAACAGCGGACACATTTATTCTGGATCGTGCAGATGCCTATATCGGTGTTTTGATTGATGATTTAACGACCAGAGGCGCGCCTGAGCCATATCGTATGTTTACCAGTCGCGCGGAATATCGTTTGCGTTTGCGCGCCGATAACGCCGATCAGCGTTTGACAGATAAAGGAATTGCCGCGGGATGTGTTGGCGAAGAACGCGCCAAGTTCTGGGGCGCAAAGTCAGATGCCCTGACCAAAGGGCGAGAGATGGTGCAAACCCTGCAGGCGACACCGAATGAATTATCAGATCGCGGTGTGAAGGTGAATAAGGACGGTGTACGTCGCTCTGCCGCAGCGTTGTTGTCATATCCGAATATCTCATGGGCGGATCTGGAGAAGCTGTGGCCTGAGATGGGGGAGATCGCGCCCGATATTCAGGAACAGCTAGAGATTGATTCCCTGTACGCAGGATATATGGATCGTCATGAGGCCGATATTGCCGCCTATCGTAAGGATGAAAATCTGGTTCTGCCGAAGGCGCTGGATTATTCCAAGGTGGGTAGTCTGTCGAATGAAATCCGTCAAAAGCTGGAACAAGTCAACCCGACCACATTGGGTGAGGCCGCGCGCATTCCGGGTGTAACCCCTGCGGCGGTGATTGCTCTGCTGCGGTATGTCAAAAAACCATCAAAAAAGAACGATGCAGCATAAAGATAAGAAAAACAAAGCCCAGAGAACCAGACTGCAAAAAACAGTGGGCTATGTACTGCTCGGGCTTGTCGGTTGCTGTTTTCTATGGCTGCTTAAAGTGTTCTTTTGGTAGGGGAGCGTAGAAGAGATTATGACGCTATACACTCAAGATGATTTCAGAAATTTATTCGACGTATCCGATGCGGTATACGCGAACATCGAAACCTATGCCGCATTGTTGGTGAAATGGAATAAAGCGATCAATTTGGTGTCGCCGAAAACCATCAATGAATGTTGGCATCGACATTTGATTGATTCCGCGCAGGTTGAGAAATATATCCCTGAGGGTACGAAAATCTATGCCGATTTAGGATGCGGCGGCGGCTTTCCCGGTTTGGTGATTGCATTGATGCGCCCTGATCTGGAAACGCATCTGGTGGAATCTGATGAGCGCAAATGTCAATTTATGCGCACAGTGATTCGCGAAACGGGGGCGAAAAATGCCACCGTTCACACAGAGCGCGTAGAAAACGTTACGGATGTATTCACACCTGATTTGGTGAGTGCGCGTGCGCTTAAAAGTCTGGTAGAGCTTTTCGATTTTGTGGCGCCATGGGCAAGCAGCAATCCTGAGATTGATTTATGCTTTATGAAAGGTATGCGCGTTGATGAGGAAATCAGCGAAGCACGAAAGAGATATGATTTTGATGTGACGCACAGCAATCAAAGTATCACGAGCAAGGACGCACGAATTATTACTATAGCTCGGGTGCGTCCTCTTGATGCGCATTCCCTGTCATAGTCAAATCACGGCGCGGATCGCGCAGTTCTTCTATCATGTTTTTTGCGACATCTCGCGCTTGTACCTCCAAAGGGTGTTGAAGATATAAATCCCAACGCCCCATTTGTTTTGCCTGTTCTGTTGCCTCATAAAATGATTCAGAGACATATATACCGAGGTATAAATCTTCTGTTTTAAGGTCGCTTTGTTCGCTACAAAAACGTTGAACGGCGTGGGTTGCCTCATGACAAATAAGTTCAACGAAAGATTCCGCCCCGTCATAGTCACTGCCGCCGACGCGATCATAATTAAATTTTGCCGTGTTGATTTGTATTTTTCCATCAGGTCTTAACCCGCCAAAGTACCCTCGCTTTTCGGGTGTAAATTCAAACGCCAATTCAATGGAGGGGGCATCCTGGCCGAAGGCATCTTTCGCGGCAATGCTGAGAGCCTCTGCCGCATGCTCAAGGGTTTGCTTGAGGTCACCATCATTGAGGGTGTCCGTGTCAAAATGCGCCCCAAAGGATTTGATCATATCTTGGAATTCCGGCACTGATGCATCACGCATAGGCCAGCTGTTAAACAGTGTCAGAACAGTTTCAAATTCTTCTTCTGTCCATTCCTCAAACGGGCGCTCCGGGTGACCGATCTTTTCTTCGTGTGCTAACAAACCCAGATCACTGAGCACCTCAAAGCGATCAAATAAGTTGAGTGTTTCAAGATTTTCTGCAGAAGGTTTTCGCATTATTTTTGGCCCCGTATTATTCTTGTTCATGCTATGAAAAAATCTTTAATATAATCTGAACCCGCCATTTGGTATCATAGATGTGCACAACAGGAATATAGATTTGATGCATGAGATAAAACAAAAGATGCTGGACGTCAATAACGTCAAAATTGCCTATACGGATACAGGGCCGGAAGACGGGCGCGTTTTATTTTGTGTGCACGGTCTTCTTTCTAATTCCCGTGATTATGATTTTTTGGCACTGGCGGCGGCAGAAAAAGGTTTTCGCACGATTGCAATGGATTTGCCCGGACGCGGAGGCAGCGCGAATTTCGCCGATGCCGCGCTTTATACGCCGCAGGCTTATGGGGCATTTTGTTTGGCACTGGCGCATCACGTCACCCATGGCGCACCATTTGACTGGTTTGGTGTATCGTTGGGGGCAATGATCGGTATGGGCGCAAGTATCACCGTGACTGAGGGCGTGAATATCGCGCGTTTGGTTATGGTGGATGTCGGCGCGGAAATAAGCGGTGAATCCTTGGATATCGTTGCGCAGTTGGCGCGTGCCCCATGTGAATTTGAAACAATGGGGCAGGCCATCAGCGTGTTCCAAAACAGATGCGCGGCATGGGGCATCGGTGATAATGAAGAGATCTGGACCCACCTCTATGCGCATAATATTTTACCAAAAGAAACAGGTGGTTTTCGTTTTCATTATGATCCGTTGATCGCGGCGCCGATGAAGGAGAAAAACGAAGATGTGAATTTGTGGCCTGTGTGGTCACATATCAAGCAGCCCGCTTTGTTGATCCGCGGCGGAAGGTCTATTTTATTGCCTGAGGATGTCGCGACTGAAATGAAACAGCGTTACACCGGCAAGCAGTTCGATGAGATTGTTTTTGAAGAATGTGGCCACGTCCCCAATATGATGCAGGACGAACATATTCAGGCATTGCTGGGATGGCTGATGCCTGAATATGAGATTTAATTATTCGACAGGTTTAAAGCTGTGTGTTTCTTTATCCAATGCGTAAAGCTGCGCTTCTTTAATATCAAAATACGCCCCGTGAATTTGCAAATCACCGCTCTCGATGGCTTCGACGATAAAGGGGAATTCTTTTAGATTTTGAAGCGAGTTTTTAATCGCCGCTTTCTCAACGCGGTGGCTCAACTCATCAATGCTTAGATCAGGGTTTTCCGCCTGCACGGATTTGGCGCAGTCATTTAAAATGGACGTCCATTTGGGAACGAACTGCCCGCTGACCTCAATGCCGTTAACGCCGTCACAACAGGCGCGCACGCCGCCGCAAAAACTGTGACCCATGATAACGATGTGTTCGACATTTAATCCCTTAACCGCAAATTCCAATGCGGCGCTTGTGCCGTGGGATGCTTCGTCAATTTCAAATGGCGGGATCAGGTTGGCGACATTACGCACCATGAATATTTCACCAGGCTGCGCGTTGAAAATAAGGTCAGGATTCACGCGAGAATCGCTACAACCGATCACCATAATCTTTGGTGATTGCCCCTCTGCTAGGGCGCGATAGCGCTCTTTATCTTCTTCTTTCAGGAAATTTTTATAGCCGCTGACAAGTTTTTCGAGATTTTTCATACCGTTTTACGCCTTTTGTTTTTTGTTCATTAACAACGTCTTGAATTATATTCCAAGCCGATCCTGAGCATCGGTTATACACAACTGGATGAAATTTGTATTGGTTTTTTGATACAAAAATCTTATCATTAGGGCATAAACACTATTTCTACGTCTTTATTTTGAGTTCAGATCAGCAGGGCTTCCCATGCATCAGACATCACAAAAACGACCACGCATCTTTGCCATCGCCAACCAAAAGGGCGGTGTGGGCAAGACGACGACCTCTATTAATTTATCGACCGCGTTCAGTGCGCTTGGTCATAAGGTCTTGATGATTGATATGGACCCGCAGGGTAATGCGGGCACGGGCGTGGGTGTGCGCCGATCAATGGTAAAGCATTCTGTTTATGATGTGCTGTTCGGGCGTGCCTCTGCCGCCGAAGCGATTATGCGTACCAAGGTGCCGCGCTTGCATGTTTTGCCGTCATCGGTGCATTTATCAGGCGCGGATGTTGAGCTTTCAAATGCGCAAGGGCGTGAGGGGCGTTTGAAAAAAGCGCTGAATGAATTGGCGGAAAATCACGATTACGAATATATCTTTATTGATTGCCCGCCCTCATTAAACTTTTTAACGCTAAATGCCTTAACGGCGGCGCAGTCAATTATCGTGCCGCTGCAATGTGAATTTTACGCCCTTGAGGGGTTAAGCCAGCTGACGAAAACCGTCAAATTGGTGCAAAAACATTATAACCCCGCGCTGGATATTCATGGCATCGCCCTGACGATGTATGACAAGCGTAACCGTATATCAAAATTGGTTGCGGATGATGTGCGCGGATATTTCAAAGACAAAGTTTACGACACGACCATCCCGCGTAATGTCCGCCTGTCAGAGGCGCCATCCTATGGATTGCCGGCGTTGGTCTATGATATGCGATGTGCAGGGGCGCAGGCTTATATCAAGCTGGCGCGCGAGATTTTGAATAAAGAAAAACAAGATAACAACCAAACGAAGGTAGCCTAAACGATGATAGAAGATTTAGATATCACACTGGATGATACAACTGAGGATGAGACAGGCGATGAAGGTCTGCAGGGATTGGGGCGTGGTTTGAACGCTCTGTTTGATGATGAAGAAACCAGCGCCGTGATCGATGAGATTGAGCAGCGCATCCAAAGCGAGCCTGATGATTCACGTCCGCGCCACACAATCGGTGTTGAGCAGCTCTATCCGAGCCCGTTCCAGCCGCGCCGCATTTTCAGTGATGAAAGCATTGCAGAGCTGGCAAGCTCTATCGCGCAATATGGCGTGCTTCAACCGCTGTTGGTGCGTGAAGATCCCGCCAATGCAGGCAATTATGAGATTATCGCGGGGGAGCGTCGCTGGCGCGCTTCGCAAAAGGCACAGCTGCACGAAGTGCCTGTTATCATGCTCGACATCTCAGAGCTTGATGCCTTTAAGATTGCCCTGATCGAAAACCTACAGCGCGAAGATTTAGACCCGATTGATGAGGCGATGGGTTATCAGAAATTGCTGGAAGAGTACGGACAGACACAAGAAGACCTTGCCAATGCCGTCGGCAAAAGCCGTCCGCACATTACAAATATGGTGCGTCTTTTGAACCTGCCGAGCGATGTGCAAGCGCACCTCAGCGCAGGTGATTTAACGATGGGACATGCCCGCGCGCTGATTACATCTGATGATCCAAGCACGCTGGCGAAGCAAGTGATTTCAAAAGGTCTGAGCGTGCGCCAAACTGAAAAGATGGCCGCCGATAAGAAGGGCGTAGAGCAAAAAACACGCGCCCGCGCGGCCTCTGCGCCAAAGGCGACGGAGAAGGATGCCGATACAATCGCGCTTGAAAATGACATCAGCAACGCCCTTGGTATGCAGGTGGAAATCGACAGCACTGATGGCAAGTCAGGCAAAATCTCGATTGAGTTTAAATCGCTTGATCAACTTGATGAGGTTCTGCATCGTCTTGCGCATTTCCCGGGCAGCCGCCTAACGGGATAGATTCTGTTCAGTATTGATAAACTAGGGGAGCCGGATAGTGATTGGAGTAAACCAATACAAAATCTTTTTTGTGTTTTTTGCTACTCTGTTTGCTATCACAGCCTGCAACGCACAATATGACTATGAAAAAAATCTAAACAAACTGAAGTATGTTTGTTTAGAAAAAACAAAAACAGATACTGAAGGGCGTGTTTATAAGCCGATTATAGGGCGTTATTTTGGTAAAAAATCTGTGATTTATGACGTTAGTCAAGGGATATATCGTACAGAATCTGGCGGGTATGCTTCTACATCGAGACCAGATGACGTTGGGTTTCAATTGCATCTAATTAATGAAACTAAAGAAGAAAAAGTCCATGCAAGCTTTTCTTCAGAACAACAAGAATATCTTTTTCAAAAGCTGTTTTCAATTATAGGTGAAAAAACCTTTAAACAGAAATTGGAAACTAAAGAAGAATATGGCATCTGCGCATATAAGAACGACCATGATATAGATATCGGCGATATAGAAACATTTATGAAGCTTGGAATGAAGTAAAACGATAAATCTAGTATCACTTCTTCCCGCGGCTGGCCTTTTCATCGTGACCTGACGTGCCGAAGCGTCCCTCGAGAACTTCAAAAACCTCGGACGGCGGGACGTTGTGATGGGAGAGCATCACCATCATATGAAAGAGCAGATCGGCGGCCTCACTACGGATGTTTTTCTGCGCATCCGCGTCGCCTGCATCTTTATCAAGGGCGTAGGCCTCATCGATAAATTCCTGCGCTTCCTCCAGAATTTTTTCCGCGATTTTGGGACTGCCTTTTTCATACAAAGACGCAACATAGGATTTTTCACCGCCTGCATCTTTGCGTGTTTGTAGAACCTGATAGAGGGCGTCTAGAATATGGTCGCTCATGACTTTGACTTTATGTTAAAATGTGACGTATATATAACGATAAATAAAATAAAGGCGCAAGCGGGTTAAAGCGGAAAATGAGCTTTCTACAGATTGATAAAAAAGCAGTGAGCGAAGAGGATGGGCGATCAATGATCGATCAGACCTATGGCCTGACGCATCCGCTTGGCATTGCCACGATCTATCTGAAGCCTGAGGAATTCTCCCCGCATTGGGTGGAGGATATGCCCGCGATTTTACGCCGCCCACTGAGCGGGTTTAGCAGTAATAAAACCACGCGCGCGGAAATCACCGATAAGATTACGCAGTTTTACGAAGACGGCCATCTGGATCATTTACCGTCAGAGCCGCGGCATCAGGCCATTCAAAAATTGCATGACGATACCAAGGAATTTGCCAAGTTGATCGTGAAGACGCGCCTGCGTCCGAACAGTTTAAATAATATGGGTGCATTGCCGCATCCCGATGATTTCAGAAATCCTGAGGATGCCACACCCGAAGATTACCGTCCGCCTGTGCGCTCTGTAATTGTGATGCCGTTTGAAACGACAGGCGGAAAATATATTCATGAGGCGATGGTGAATAATGGGGCGGAGCTGCCTGATCGTCCGGGCACAGATGCACAATATCATTTCAACGCGATGTGGCATGAGATCGGGCACGGCACCGGCGCGATGGAGCCACAAACCGAAGCCATTGCCGCCGTTGTCACGCGTAAGGCGTTTGAGGATACGACTTGTTTATCTGCCCATGCCGATGCGCGCGCCGTGCGGGCAATCACCCATCACTTTGGTCTGGCTGATGATGAGCAAGTCATTATCCCCGAGCGTGAGAGTTACGGCTGGCCGATGGTAGAGGCGAATGATTATGTTCAAAGCCTGCCGCAAAGCATAATTGACGGCATGGATGAAGAGGCGATCACAAATATCAGGTTCCAGAAATTCGATTATATCGGTGAGAGCGTCCAGATGGTGGCGGAGATGATGCGCGATTATTCGGAAGAGGCATGGATCACCGGCGATCTGGAACAGCTTGGCAATGTTGCGGGCGAGATTAAAAACAGCCTGTTTTTAGATGACACGGAAAAGCAAATCGCCGCGCGTTTTCAACTGGCCTGTGAGCGATTGCGCCACGGCGCGCCCGCCTATGAGCAGGGCAATGATTTGATTGATGAAGACCTTTTGGAGAGTGAGCATCAGCGTCCCGTAACTTTTGATCCGGGTGAATATATACCGGAATAGGGATGAGACGATGAGCTTTCTACAGATCGATAAAAAAGCAGTCACGGAAGCCGAAGGGCGTTCTATTTTAGAGCAGACTTATTCCCTGCAAGATCCGCTCGGCACGCCGACACTTTTCCTAAACCCTGATGATTTTTCACCGCACTGGCTGGAACGCGCGCCGAAATTACTGCGCGCCCTTTATGGGAACGAAGTGCCATATAGCGGCAAGATTAAGGGCGAGATTCACGACCGCATAGATGATTTCATTGATCAGGGTGTGTTTGATGATCTGGATGAGGCGGAGCTTGAAAACGTCGTCCGAAAACTCCATCAGGGCGCGGAAGAATTATCAGGAATTATCAGCGCCGCGCGTCTTAATCCGAACGAGCCAAAGATGACAACGCGCATTCATTTCCGCGATGTGGTTAAGGCACATCACTTCCCCGAAGATGATTACGAACCCCCAATTCGCGGCGTGATCGTCACTCCGCAATCAACCGTCAGCGCCGCCCAAATGGGGCAGTATTTCGGCGGGAATAGCGTGCAGGCAGGCACCGCGATGCCCGGCACAAATGCACAGCATCAGTTCAATATCACCTGGCATGAAGTTGGACATGGCACAGGTGCAGGCGAACCGCAGACAGAATTAATGGCGGCCTTGATTACGCGCAAGGCGTTTGAGGATACAAGAATGCTCAGCTTTAATGCGGATGGGCGCGCGGTCAAGGCTGTGTTCCAACAGGCTAATATGCGTCCTGATGTGATGGCTTCTACGGGCTTTACACCAGAGCGCAATAAATATGGCTGGCCGATGGTGGAGGTCAATGATTTCGCCGCGCGGTTAGGCGCGCAGAGTGTTGATGGTTTGGATGAGGACACAGTTAAGAGCATGCGGTTTCAAAAATTTGATCATCAGGGTGATCATATTAAGAGTGCATCTGACGCCCTGAAATGGGAAGATAATAATGCCTTCGCCGCCCGAGATTTACAAACCCTTGGCGTGATTGCCTCAGGCCTTGCGGAAAAACGCTCCACGCCGCCTGAACATGCGCAAATCTATGCGCGGTTTGCATTGGCGTGTGAACGCTTGATGGAAGGATCGCCCGCCTATGATGATGCGGGGGAGCACGAAGCCGAGCAGAATTATATGACGTTCGACCCTGATCAATTTAATCTGGGATAATGTGAGCTTTTAACGTGTTGGGATGCCTGCGGCCTTCATCGCGTCTTTGGCCTCGGCAATCGTATATTCACCGAAATGGAAAATAGATGCCGCCAGAACCGCGCTCGCGTGGCCTTCTTTGACGCCCTCCACAAGGTGATCCAGATTACCGACACCGCCTGATGCAATGACGGGGATGCTTACCGCATCACATATTGCGCGCGTCAATGGGATGTTAAAGCCTTGCTTTGTTCCGTCACGATCCATAGAGGTCAGCAGGATTTCCCCCGCGCCGTATTCTGCCATTTTAATCGCCCATTCCACCGCATCAATGCCTGTGCCTTTGCGCCCACCATGGGTGAAGATTTCCCAGCCCGCCGATCCGTCTTCTTTCGCCTTGGCGTCAATGGCGACAACGATACACTGACTGCCGCATTTATCGCTGGCTTCTTTAACGAAGTCGGGGTTTTTAACGGCGGCGGAATTAATTGAAACTTTATCGGTACCCGCATTCAAAAGGTTTCTGATATGGGATATTTCAGAAATGCCGCCGCCTACAGTCAGTGGGATGAAGACCTCATTTGCGACTTCCTCGACCATATGGATGATGGTGTCGCGTCCCTCATGCGTGGCGGTGATATCAAGAAAGCACAGCTCATCCGCGCCCTGATCATTATAAATCTTGGCTTGCTCAACAGGGTCGCCCGCATCCACGATATCGACGAAATTCACGCCTTTGACCACGCGGCCATTATCAACATCCAGACAGGGTATAATTCGGGTCTTTAACAATGTTTATTCCTTTATTCTTCAAAGGCTTTTATAATACGGCAGATGGTGAAAGGGAAGGCTTGATGATTGCCAAATTATTCTATCCGAGGGAACTGAAAGAGATAATTGCCAAGCTGGATGCGGAAAATAATCTAAGGACAGAGCCGTTATTTTGGCTTAATCGCATTATTTTTGTCTATCTTGCTTTATTTCATCTCGCAAGCTTTGTTATTTTTATAGCAGACGGCTTTGTTTACGCAGGTACCGCCTTTGTCGTGTTTAATTTTGTTATCTACCTTTTGGTGAAAGCGCATTTTAAACAAATGAAGGCGTATATCTATGGTAAGAAGCAAAAGGCCGTTATTAAAAACCTTAAGGTGAATGGGTTTTTGCGTATAGTTTCAAATATTAAAATCACGTGTGAGTCATTAGAGAGCGGTGAGAAAATTATTCTACCGAAGGTGCAAAAAAATTGGATTAAGGCACAAGGCCTAAAGGTTGGTGACGCAATTACAGTTTATTACGCCGCTGGCCATAAAATGCATCCCGCCATAGATACTGAGGTAGATAAACAGTATCTTTGTTTGCGAAAAGACCTGATGTCTTAACCCGCGTTTGTGGCAACCTTAAGCGCGTCGGCGGGGTTGATGCTGCCGTTATACAATGCGTTCCCGACAATCACGCCGTTCACGCCATATTCCTGCGCATCCTTAACCAACTGTAGATCCTGTAATGTACCGACACCGCCTGATGCAATCACGGGAATGGATGTGGCCTGTGCCAATGCGATGGTGGAGATAATATTCACGCCTTCGCCTGTGCCGTCGCGATCAATATCGGTATAGATAATGCAAGACACGCCGACATCTTCGAACATTTTTGCAAGCTCTGTCGCTTCGATGTCAGATTCTTCAACCCATCCTTCAACCGCAACCTTGCCTTTGCGCGCATCAATACCCACGGCAATTTGCCCGGGGAATTCATAGCAGGCTTCTTTGACAAGCTCAGGCTCACGCACGGCGGCGGTGCCAAGGATAACGCGGCTTACTCCTTCGGAGAGCCATTTCTCAATCATGCTGATATTACGGATACCACCGCCCAGTTGCACAGGAACATCGACGGAGGAAATGATTTTGCGCACCGCGCTGTGGTTTGCGGGCATGCCGCCGACCGCGCCGTCCAGATCCACCACGTGAATCCATGAAAAGCCCGCCTGTGCCCATTCAAGGCCCTGCGCCGCAGGATCGTCGTTATAAACCGTTTCTTTGTTCATGTCGCCTTTATACAGGCGCACACATTGACCGTTTTTTAAATCGATAGCAGGATAGATAATCATTTCGTTATTTGCATTCATTCCCTGACAACGTTACTGCTTTCCTCAAGTAGAAATCCCTACTTTTCGTTGTTTGTGCTTGTCAGAGAAAAAGAAGCCAGACAACGATTTTGAGGCCTAATATTATTTCAAATAGACAATGAAATGGTTGGGGTGATAAATCAAGATTTAATCGGAGATTTTTATCGCTTTGCGACGTCCTCGCGCACTTTCGGATTGATCACCTTAGTGTAGTAATATCCCTTTAGGACTTTGTCATCCACAAGTGCATAGGCGGGGTGTTCACCGATGCGCGTATAGCCCAGATGCTCATAGAGCGCCATCGCCTCTTTCAAGGTTTCGCGTACATCCAGATTAATCACGGAAAAGCCGTCTTTCAGGGCGAAGCTCTCTGCTTCCTCGATCAGCATTTTCGCAAGGCCGTATCCGCGTGCCCATGGCGCGACGAAGTTTGTCGTAAGCTGCACGGCGAAGCTTTGTGCCTCATTATTGGCGGGGGGCTTGAGGAGCTGACACGTTCCGCAGATTACACCATCCAGACGGGCAACGAATAATTCACGCGCAGGCATGGTTAAAACGCCGCGCCAGTAACGCTCCAGAATGTCGCGTTCGGGTAATTTTACCCATCCGAAACCACCACCGCCTTCAATCGCGGCGTCGGTTGCATCACACAGATCATTTAAATCACCGGCGTGGAATTCTTTGATATGTTCAACGCTCGGGGATGGCTCTAATGGCTTTAGGTTCGTTTGATCGCTCATATATGCTCCTTGCCAGTTGCAGTGGGGCCTGATCTATCAGGCCGATTTTTATAAGGGTACGCTATATAATTCGCGCGTTGCGCCCTTATGGTTTCCAATCCAGAAAGTTAGATAATAACTTTAGCCCTGAATCATGGCTTTTTTCGGGATGGAATTGCATTCCTATCATATTATCCCGCCCGACAACGGCAGGAATAAATCCACCGTAATCTGTCATGCCTAAACAATGATGCGTATATGTACATTGAAACATAAAAGAATGAACAAAATAGAAATTTTCTGAAGAATCTATATTGCGCAGCACAAAATGGCGGTTGTCTTGTTGTTCTGTTGCAGAGATAAAATGAAGCTCATTCCAGCCCATATGCGGTATTTTTAAGGACGGATCATCCACCTTAATCGGGATGACTTCACCCTCTACCCAGTTTAGTCCTGCGGTAACGCCGTGCTCCATTCCGCGGGTGGCCATCAATTGCATTCCAACGCAAATCCCAAGGAACGGCGTGCCTTTTTCAAGAACGCTTTCTTCTAGCGCTTCGATCATACCTTCGGAATTTTGCAGATTTTCCATGCAGTCGCGAAATGCACCTTGCCCCGGCAGCACGATGCGCTCCGCTTTTAGAACGTCTTCAGGCTTATCACTGACGATGACGCTGACGTCGCGCCCCTCGTTTTTGATAACATGTTCGAAGGATTTGGCCGCTGAATGCAGGTTACCCGAGCCATAGTCAATAATGAGAACTTTTTCTTTTGTCATTTAGACTGTTATACTCTTTTCAATAAATATGTCGAGCATGTTTTTGTTTCCATAACGGGAAATAACACGATATAAAGATAATTAAAACAAGGGCGTGAAACATGGATCATCTTTTTGGCAATAATGCCTATCCGATTGTGACAAATGAGTCTGACATCGTCGAGGCGTATAATTTACCCACGACGCGCGCCGTTATTCTGCGTGATGAGGGTGCATGGCAACGCGAGGCCGATATTTTTAAGGCGGGGATTGTGATGAACAGTAATCCCGAATTGGCGCAGATGTATCATTCCATTGACGGTGATCCGAAAAATCGACGCTATGCGGGGGATGTGTCTTTTACGGATGTCATGAATGCACAAACCGTTTTAGAGGAGGCCGCCCGCGCGGAAATTGATATCACGCCCGAGGCTGCCGATTTATTTCAGGCACGGATGAATTATATGCGCGCGCTATATGATCGTGTGCATACGCAGCTTTATGGTGAGCATGAAGATGAGAGCATTGTCGGGCACACAATGTTTACCCCGAAAGGCGGCGCAGGCCGATCGCCGATGATGCATGTTGATGATGTACGCCTGACTATGCACGGAACATTTGCAGGCGCGACTTTAAAACTGCTGGACGGGGTGACGTCTGAAACAATGTGGGAATTGATGGATAAAACAAAGTCAAACGCCCTGCCCCCGCAGGTGCGCGATGCCAATGATGACCACCTGACAAGGATGACCGCCGATTATGTTGATGAATTTTCCAGTGCGCGTTTGGGTGATTT
This sequence comes from Alcanivorax sp., assembly GCA_051967755.1. Lineage (GTDB taxonomy): Bacteria > Pseudomonadota > Alphaproteobacteria > Micavibrionales > Micavibrionaceae > UBA1672. The sequence goes on along the minus strand of JBQDYD010000001.1, from coordinate 310,686 downwards.
AATATTGATGAAAGGACAAAAAGAACAGGATATGACCGACCCTGATGTGCGCGCAGAGATGGGGGTGCATGTGTCTTCGCCTGCAATATCATATCAAGGGCAAGCCGCGGCGATTTTCTATCAGAAAAAAACGCTCGACATTGAATAAAAGCCGTTCTAAGAAAATCTCATGACTATTAATTTATATCGCTGGGCGGATACTGATCTCGCCACAAAAAACCGTATTATGCGCCGCGCGCAGGCGGATATTGATGCCGTATGCAAAACCGTACAGCCCATCATTGATGATGTTCGTGATAACGGGGACGATGCGCTTCGTCTCTATGCCGAAAAATTTGAAGGTGCGAAGGTCGATAATATTAAGGCATCGCCGGAGGAATTTGCGGCTGCGGAAAACTCTTTGGATAACGATCTGAAAGACGCGATCAGAGCGTGTGTGGCCAATGTGGAAAAGTTTCACGTGGAACAACTGAAACATATCCCGCCGCGCTGGATGGTGGAAATACAACCGGGCGTGCATGCAGGTGAACAAGTCTCCGCGATTGATTCCGTCGGGCTTTATGTGCCGCGTGGTAAGGGCGCGTTCCCATCCGCCCTGTATATGCTTGCGGTTCCTGCGGTGATTGCAGGCGTTGAGAATATCGCCATTGTGACGCCCCCTACCCCTGATGGCAGCGTCGATGACGCGACCTTGTTCACGGCGAAATTATGCGGCGTAGAGAACGTTTATAAGTGCGGCGGGGCGCAAGGTATTGCCGCGCTGGCTTATGGGACGGAAACCGTGCCGCAGGTGAAAAAAGTTTTGGGGCCGGGCAGTCCGTACGTCGCGGCGGCGAAACGCATTTTATCTGATATTATGGACCCCGGAATGCCTGCAGGGCCATCGGAATCGATTGTTCTGGCCGATGAGAGCGCAGACCCTGATAACACAATTCTTGATATCCTGAACGAAGCCGAGCATGGCATGGATTCAGGGGCGTTACTGGTCACGCATGATGAGAAATTAGCGCGTTACGTGCAGGACAATATGCAAGGCGTTATCGACAGCCTGCCACAGCCACACCGTGATATTTGCACGCACGTTATGGGCGGGGATGGTAATGATAGTTACGGCGGTATTATCCTGACAGAGAGCTTGCAAGATTCTATTGATTTTTCAAATGCTTACGCGCCTGAACACTTGCATTTAAAAGTTGAAAACGGTGAAGATTATCTCGATATGTTGAAACATGCGGGTGAGATTTTAATCGGTGAATATACGCCGTCCTCGCTGGGGAATTACGGGATTGGCGTGAACCATGTTTTGCCGACAGGCGGATGGGCGCACACATATTCTTGTACCTCTGTTTGGGACTTTCTGAAACGTACCTCAATCTCTAAATGCGATAAGCAAGGCTTTGAGGCGTTGAAAGACCCCGTCGCAGTGATGACAGATTATGAAGGCTTTCCCGCGCATGGTGCAGTGTTGCGCCGCCGCAAGCTTTAGGCATTTTGTTTGCATAAACTGTGAAACTTTGTTACTTTTAGGCAAAATAACTAAGATAATAAAAGTTATCTATTTAGGGTGAAAAACAATGGATCAGGTAAAAACACCGGAAGTTCCGGAAGTAGAAGAAATCGACGAGATTCAAATTGCAGATGCGATCGCTCTGTTCAACGAAGCTTTGGAAAAAAGCGACGATGATTGGGATGCGGCGGAAGAGCTGTTTTCGCAGTCATTTGACGGTATGGTTGAATTGGCGCGTGAAGGCGATACGGATGCACAGCACAACGTGGCGCTGATGTATGGGTATGGGATTAATGAGCCATATGATGAAGATATTGATCTTCTTGAAAAATGGGTTCTGGATGCAGAAGAAGATTTCGTAGAATATCTGAGAGATCTGGAAGATAAAATCGAAGACCTTGAGCGTGAACAACAAGATGCAGCACCTGAAGAAGTGCATATTGAGGCGTCACACGAAGGTGGCAGAGATCACAGCGCAACGGTTGACCATGATAAAGAGTCGCGCAAGTTGAGACGTTTATATTTGATGAAAGCCCGTCTGGAGCGCATGGGCATCAGTACAGGTGCGAACCGTGATGAATATCACGATCATGACCATGATTAAGATCTGATAATTAAATTAAAAAGAATGAAAGAGCCGATATATTTGTATCGGCTTTTACTTTATGCGGCATATGGCGTTATTCGTATGATGGAATATTTAGGAAGACATTGACCTCAGACGGGCTAAGGTCGCCCATTTCCTCACCATTCATAAAGGCATTGCGAAAGATGACGCTACGCTCTCTTAGGGTCTTATTCGCGTCTTCTATGCCCATCTCCCCTTTTCTAAGCTGCCCGATCATATCATTAACATCACGCATCGCTTTTAGCTGTTGGCGTAGATTTTGGTTATCAGGGCTGCGCTCCAGTCGTTTTTCTTTGCGACTGATAGAGCCCGCGATTTTGCCGCTGAAATAATAATCACGACCCAATTCGGGATAGGCCGCGCCGTCACTATCGAATGATATGTGAACATGCGCAATTTCGGCAACATAGCCGCCGTTATCTTGCTCTTCTATTTGTGTCGGGCAATATAAGTTTGTGATACCGCGGCGCCGTGCATAGTCAAATTTATTGTGCATGGCCATGGCGATCACTCCCCCCCTATAGGGCGCCTTTTGTGGTTGGCAGTTGATCTTTTGCGCGCGGGTCAACCTCAACGGCCATACGTACCGATTTCGCGAATGCTTTGTAGACGCTTTCGATAATGTGGTGGTTGTTTGTACCCGCCAGCTGTGTGATATGCAGGGTTAAGCCCGCTGCGCCTGCCAAGGCTTGGAAGAATTCCTGAAATAATTCAGTATCCATTTGCCCAAGGCGATCAACGGTGAAGTTTACATCCCACACCAAAAAGGGACGGTTTGAGAAATCAAGCGCGACGCTTGCGCGGGCTTCGTCCATTACCAGATCAAAATGACCGTAACGGCGGATGCCTTTTTTATCGCCGATGGCCTCTTTCAATGCCTGCCCCAGCGTAATGCCTGTATCTTCGGCGGTGTGGTGTGCATCAATATGCAAATCCCCATCTGCCTTGATTGTCAGATCAATGAGGGCATGTTTTGAAAGTTGTTCTAACATGTGATCGAAAAAGCCGATGCCTGTGTCGATGTTAGATTTTCCCTGACCATCAAGATCAACAGAGACCTCAATAGAGGTCTCGTTTGTTTTACGCGATATTTGTGCGGTACGGCTCGCCATTTTTAACAGTCTTTCCTTCAAAACTTAATTCAAGACTATGTTATGACGTAATTATTACCAGTTTGTAAAGTTTTACTGTCTTTATCGGTTAACGCTGGCGACCATATTACCGGGATTTTTGCCTTTTTCTGCAATCTCTTCCGGTGTTTGCGGTGCGGGGTATACCAGTTTAAAATAAGCCTTAAAATTTTGTTGCTCTTCGTTTTTGTAATTCAGCGTGAAAGTCAAATTTTTATTAGATTGAATGACGCTCATACCCTCTTTTGAGTTTATTTGTGTTTTTAATTCATCAATCCTGCGCGCGGCTTTATCTAATTCCTCGGGGTGGGCGTATCCGGCGCGGCTCATGCTTTTTAGCTCACCTTGTTTTGCATCCAGATTAAAAGAGGTTCTGCTATGTGTTTTATGCGTACATGCCCATGTTACTCTGTGCGAAGTTGTATCCGTTGATGTTGCCGTGTTGTCGTTTTTGTTACATGTAAAATCTGCGGCGGCGAGTTTTTCATCAACTTCTTCTAATGGGGTAGAGAGGGAAATTCCGTGTATTTCAACAAGCGCAATCATTTCACCTGCATTTATTAATTCAGGCTCAACTTCTTCAGGTTCAACTGCCGCCAGTTCCGGTGTTTCTTCACATATCGGGCAAGGTTCTTGCATGGGGTTTGGCATGCCGAATTGCATGTAGCCTAAAGCGCCGCAAAGAAGGGTAAGAATGCCGATTAGAATATTTTTCATGGGAAATGCTCTCAAGTTAGTTGATTGGATAGAAATGAAATGCCCCTAACAATGATTGTTATGCGCAAAGTTTTGTCTTTTGTAAAGCCGATCAAAGATTCGGTTTGGTTAGTATGATGCTTTTACGGTTTTTATGTTCCTCATAAAGGGCACTAAATTTTTCATGCCCGCTCCAGTCATAGACGTTGCGCGCGGCAAACCATTCCAGCAAGAACATGGAGAGGAGCTCCGGCAGGCCAAAAGTTTTACCGAATGTGTCATCCCCTTCTAAATAGGTTAGGCCGCTTTTTATACGATCAAGTGATCGCGCCATATACCCTGTGTTTAAATCAATCTCAGGGTGGGTTTTCGGAATGATAAAACGCATCAGGGCGGCATCGGCCACGGCATATAAAATGGTCAGGTGATGTTCCTTTTCATCATTCATCGCGGCGTCGAACCCTTCGGCGATGGTCTTATCAGATTGACGCAGCAGGTAATTTGCGATGATGCGGGAATCAATGATGGTTTTGCCGTTATCTTCTAAAATCGGCACTTTCATCGCGGGGTTGTTTTTCGTCACATAGGCCAGATCCTCGGGTGTGGGGTCGGCCATGCTGCTGACCTCATGATAGTCATAATCGATACCCAGTTCGGCCAGAACGGCGCGTGTGTAGCGTACAAAAGGGCTGAGGGCGGATCCGATAAGTTTCATGGTGAATGCTCCTTAGATCATAAATATATATGCGCTACGCTAAGCCGTTTTTTATACGCTGTCTATGCTAATCGTCTTGACAGTTTTCATGGAATTGCCCATATCTAATCCCATGAGTTATGAATTAGATTATGCAGATGCAAGCAAGTGGCGCGGGACGACAATTATCTCTGTGCGCAAAGGGAATGACGTTGTGATCGTTGGTGACGGTCAGGTGTCTATGGGACATACCGTATTAAAGGCGAATGCGCGCAAAGTGCGCCGTCTGGGCCGTGACAATGACATTATCGCAGGTTTTGCGGGATCAACCGCCGATGCGTTTACTTTGTTTGAGCGTCTGGAAGCCAAATTGGAAGCGCACCCCGGGCAATTGACCCGCGCGTGTGTGGAGCTTGCCAAAGATTGGCGCACAGATAAGTATTTGCGCAAATTAGAGGCACTGATGGCCGTTGCGGATAAGGAAACATCCCTTATTTTGACAGGAAACGGCGATGTCGTAGAACCGCAAGACGGTATTATCGGCATCGGATCAGGTGGAAATTACGCCTTGGCGGCCGCGCGTGCGCTGTATGATCAGGACTTAAGCGCGAAAGAAATCGCAGAAAAATCCCTGAAAATCGCCGCGGATATCTGTGTTTACACCAATGACAATATGATCGTTGAAACGCTGTAGGCGCTATTTATGCGTTTTCCTCTATAATTAATAATTACAGATACAAAGAAGGACTGTCTCCTGAGAATGAAACAGCCCTCCTTCGCGTTTTTAGGGTAGTGTGTGAAACTTTTACATGTGTGTGTGTTCAATCATACCTTCGGCAATACGCTCTTTTTTAACGTTAAATCCTTCAGTGTAATCATCGGGACGTAATACGTTTTCATCCTGCTGTCCGGTATATAATGGCTCAACGATTTGTTTTGCCATTTCTTCTGCATATGAGTGACTGGTGATTGACACTACGGCTGCGCATGCAACAGCGATCATTAAAAATCTAAAATACATAGTGTGTCCTTCCTGTTCTTTTTTATTCTTTCTGACTTAACAACGCGCATGCACAATAATGGTTCCGAATTTTTTTATTAAATCTATTTGTATGACGTGATGGTTTGGCAAACCCTTCGATATTTTTATAAAAAAAACAGTCCGTAATTTCGGACTGTTTATAAGTATTGCGTGTGATGCACGTGTTACATTTGTTTTAATTCGATCATGCCTTCGGCGATCAACTCTTTCTTTTTAAAGAAACTATCGTCAATTTGTCCGTATACAAAAATGTAATCGCCAACATCAATTTTTTGTGCGCCGCTATTATCAAACGGATCATAGGTAAAGTGTGAAACATCGACGGGGATCGTGCCATGCGCATGTTTTATCGTCATGTTTTTACCGTTAATGGATTTTACCCTACCTGTGAAATTCACATAGACACCGTCCATAACTTTTTTCTCAAAGGTATCGGTAATATGGGACAGGTCATTGTCCTGCGAATAGTAATAAACAAAGTTATCGTTTAAATTAACGCTTTTTGCTTCTATCTCGCGGCCTTCGAAAAAGTCGTCATCAATGTAGCCACGCACAGTGACATTTTCGCCTTGGGTTAGATATTTTGTGGCGTTATCTGACCAGCCAAAGCGATCAAGCTCTACGGTAATGACCCCGGCTCTGTATACCAAATCAAATTCATCATCGCGAATGTCGCCAACCGTACCGTTAATTGTTACGGGCGCCCCGTCATCGACTTCAGAGAGTGAGTGGACAACGTTAGGATCATTTGTTTCTGTTGCAAGCGAATAACCGGCAATTGACACAATCGCAGTTGTGGCGGCGGCTAATGTCAAAATCTTGAAATTCATTATTTGGTCCTTTCTTCGTTGTACGTGTCATGTGTTATGACAACGAATACGTCGTTAAAAAGTTCCAAATAACGTGTTTAGTCGTTTTCTTGCGGGTTGCCTGCGGGCGCTTGTTTTGCATCATCATCGTCGCCCTCTTCCTCTACATCATGCGTAAATCCGCCTGTTTTAATCGCAGAGAATATAAAGCCGGCGGCCAAAGCGCCAAGCGTGAAGGTAAGGGATTCGCCCGGGCTGATGTGGTAATCATACCATCCCATATTATTGCAAAATGCATTATAGAATACTTTAACACCGATAAAGGCCAATACGATTGAAATGGCGTATTTCATCAATTCAAATCGATCGATGATGTTTTCAACGGCAAAGAATAATGCCCGTAAACCCAAAACGGCAAAGACGTTACTGGTGAAAACGATGAACGGATCAGTCGTAATCGCCAGCGCGGCGGGGATACTATCCACCGCAAAGATCACGTCACTGATTTCAATCACAACCAGCGCCAAAAATAACGGTGTAAAGACGAATTTGCTTTTGCCTTTTACGGTTGCCGCTTCTTCTTCGCTCAGACTGTCACGACGCACCATAAAGCGATTGCGATGGACTTTTGTAGTCAGCGGGAATATCTTTTTCAGGCGAACGACAAGGGGCTTATTCTCGAAATTATCGACGTCATCATCCTCATCGATAAACATCATTTTTATCCCCGTATAGACAAGGATCGCGGCGAAAATAAACAAAACCCAATCAAATTGGTGAACAATGGCCGCGCCTGCGCCGATCATAATACCGCGCAGAATAACCACACCGATAATGCCCCACACCAGGACGCGGTGTTGGAATTGCCGCGGTATGGCAAAGGCGGTGAAAATTACCGACATCACAAACAGATTATCAAGGGACAGGCTTTTTTCAATCACATAGGTGGTGTAGTACAACATGGCCTTTTCAGAGCCAAAGTGAAACCAGATCACAAGGCCAAAAGCCAAGCCCGCAACGATGTACCACGCGCTTAGGATCATGCTTTTACGAAAGCCGATGATATTATCACCGCCCTTGTTAAACATTTTTAAATCGATTGCGAGAAGAAAAGGAACGAGAGCAAAAAATAACGCCCAATCGTAAAACAAAGTCCAGTCGTACTCTTCCATTCGGAAAACCCTTTGATTATTTTTATACTGTTCGAACACAGTCTATTGAGATTTGTAACACGCCGTTTATGCAATATCTACCTACATTGGTACGATTTATAAGCTTTCACGTATCCTTTGCGCTAATTTTTCCGAATACTACTTGATATTTGGGCGTATAAAATTTATTCCAATGACTATGTGTAGTAGATAAATATTAAGATCGGGTTCATCAAATGAGCAGTTTGAAAAAAGAAAAAGAGATTGTTGTTTCATCATTTTCACCACGTGAAACCGTGAGTGAGCTTGACCGCAACATCATCGGACAAAGCGACGCAAAGCGCGCGGTGGCCATTGCTTTGCGTAACCGCTGGAGACGCTCAAAACTTGATCCCGCCTTGCAAGAAGAGGTGTACCCGAAGAACATCTTGATGATCGGGCCGACAGGTGTCGGTAAAACCGAAATCGCGCGCCGTTTGGCGAAATTAGCGAATGCGCCGTTTATCAAGGTTGAAGCCACGAAATTCACTGAGGTCGGTTATGTCGGGAAAGACGTAGAGGCGATCATTCGTGATTTGACTGAAATGGCGATTCGCATGACACAGGATGAAATGCGTAAAACCGTTAAGGCGCAGGCAGAGATTTATGCAGAGGAACGCGTGCTGGATGCGCTGGTCGGGGATACGGCGGGTGAGGGCACACGCCAGAATTTCCGCAAACGCCTGCGTGAAGGCGAACTGAATGATCGTGAAATCGAAATTGAAGTTCTGGAAACTGCCAACCCAATGGGCAATATGATGGATATTCCGGGCATGCCCGGTGCATCCATGGGCATGGTGAATATCGGCGATATGTTCGGCAAAGCCTTTGGTGAACGCCGCAAGCGTAAACGCATGACAGTGATGGAAAGCTATGACGTGCTCATTGCCGAGGAATCCGATAAATTGCTTGATGAGGATCGCATCGTCACAGACGCGCTGGAGCTTGTGCAGCAAAACGGGATTGTGTTTATCGATGAGATCGACAAGATCGCCGCGCGCCAAGACGTACGCGGCGGGGATGTATCCCGCGAAGGCGTACAGCGTGATTTGCTGCCGTTGATTGAGGGCACAACGGTAACCACGAAACATGGGCCTGTGAAAACTGATCACATGCTGTTCATCGCCAGTGGCGCATTCCATTACGCTAAGCCATCAGACTTGCTTGCGGAATTGCAAGGGCGCTTGCCGATCCGTGTAGAGCTTCGCGCGCTGACCGTGGATGATTTCAAACTAATCTTGAAAGACACCGAAGCCAGCCTGATTAAGCAATATGAGGCGCTAATCGCGACGGAAAATGTGACATTGACCTTTGAGGATGAGGCGATTGATGAAATTGCCCGCTTGTCATTTGAGGTGAATGAACAGGTTGAAAATATCGGTGCGCGTCGCCTGCATACGGTGATGGAAAAACTGCTGGAGGAGATCAGCTTCACCGCGTCAGATCGCGGCGGTGAGGAGATTAAAATCACGGCGGAATATGTCCGCGCACAAGTGGAAGAGCTCGTCAAATCCACCGACCTCAGCAAGTTTATTTTGTAGTCTGCGTTTCCATAATGTTGACGGTGTACGTGTCGTGGTTTAAGGTATTTAGATGCGTGCGATACAGCAATTTTTTCAAAGACGAGAAGCGAGCAAGCATCTTGATAATACGGAAGGCTTTGAGTCTGATCCGTCCATTCGTATTGTTGTAAACCCCGAAGATTTAGTCGTTATCCATCATCCTGATGTGAAGGCACTTCTGTGGAAGCGCACTGTAAGTGATGATATTGTGCAAGAGCTTGAAGCGTTACAGAACACAGGCCGTCAATCCCAAGCTCTGCAAGTCGAAGAGAGCCATCACGTCAATATGATGCGCTCAGTGGAGATCCCGCCCGCGATAAAATCACATATTCAGGAATCTCATTCTGCGTTTGAAAAGGCCGCAGGCGCGCGCTATATGGCGAAGGTCGATTATTACGGCAATGGGCAATATGGCGCAGACCGCCCGTCAGCCATGCACGTTGATGATAACATCACTTTGCGTGCACTTGCCGTTTATACGCTTGACCTGAACGCGGCGTCTGAATGGTATCCGGGGCGTTTTTCGCGTGATGATATAAACCGTATTAATCTTCAGTTGCTATGCGCACAAAGTGATGAGGAAAAACGAGATATTAAAGAAAGTTATGGTGTGCAAACCCTTAACCTAGGTGATGTTCTGATATTTAAGGGCAAGAATTACGATGGTAAGCTGGAATCGGAAGATCAAATCGCACATAACGGCCGTGATGGAACGTATGACGGCGCATTTCGTTATCTTACGATTTAATAGTTCAGGCACGCAGCAAGTTTATTTTGTAATTGCTGTTTCATGATATACTGCCCCTTACGCGGTTTTGTGTGAGGGGTTTTTTATGCGCTTTATTTTGATTTTTCT
>JBQDYD010000001.1:0-300472 GCA_051967755.1 Alcanivorax sp. | reverse complement strand
TTTTTCACAAATGATGAATTGCCTGACCAGAATTTTATCAAAGAATCCTGTGTTCAAAAGGCGAAATATATTGATCCGTTTGAGGTTTTGGAATTGGAACATTTTAAGGCGAAAGCTACTATGTATGCTGAAACTTTGAATAACATTTCATTAAATGATCAAAATGCAGTGAAGTATGTCGAGCTTCTAAAAGAACAAGCGGTATTCCACGAATTTTTTAATGATTTCCCAACAGCTTTGGCAGCTTATAAAATGGCAATAAAAGCGGTGTCTAAATATAATTTACTTTCATCTGATCAGGTAGCAATAGCATGGAATTTTTATCGCGTACAATATACCCAATCTCTTGAACTGGGTATTGGGCGCATATATTTCAAGCAAGGAAAATATCAGGATGCAAAAAATGTTTTTGGTAAGGTTATTGCTGAGCTTGAAAAAATTGAAAAATTAGACGATGAGGCGCAATATACGTTAGATGTTGCCAGAGAGCTTCTTATGGCTTCTGATTTGGAACTCGAAAAACAAAAGCCTTAAACCGACCCGTCACGCCAGAGCTTTATCTTCGCGTTTTTGGTGAGGGTTGCGCCGCCTTCTTCGCGGAATACATGCGGTGTGATGGCGATGCGCTCGGGCTTTATATGCTCTGGGTTGCCGCTTGCGTTAAACACGCTTAGCGCCTCTGTAATCACCGCGACAACTTCATCATGCGGGGCGGAGAAATCTGCAGGTATGTCGATGGAATAAACCACGCTATAGCGTACCTTATCGCCTGAATCCGCGTTCTTATATTCGCTTTCGATAAAAAATTTAATATCACGATCATGCCAATTCAGGGTGAATTCACGATCCATGCCCGGCAACATGGTTGTTGTTTCGCGTAAGGTTATGCCGCGCTCTGTATCTTTGGCTGTGCCGATATAATTTTCTTCTTCATACATAAAGGGCATGTGTTCTGCTTCCCTCTTTCCTTACAAGGCGGCTTCTTCGGTTTCATAATCGCCGAGCTGCTGTACGCCCGGAATATTGCCAAAGCCGTAATCATCTTTAATACGTGGAATGACGCGGTCAGGGCTGGCTTGGACTTGCGCTTTGGCCGCCCAATCGCCATATCCGTCTTTGGTGGTTTTTTGGAAATCATGGTGTAAATGCGGGGGTAGCTCCTCTGCGAAGTCCTGCGAATAATTGCGAATAAATTCATAGGAAGAGCCCATAACCATGGTGCGGTTCAGTTTGGTGTACGCGTCTTCCTCTATCATGCCCTGATCGATGTAATGTTCCAATTCCTGCACGAATTCCTCACGCGGGTGGCCGTTAATCGTCTCGACACGCTCATTCTTCAGCAGAGCAGGCAGCTCTGTACGTACAAAAATCCGTTCATTATCTGCCCAAGGTGTAACGGTAACAACATGGCCGTGTGCATTTTCCGCAAACCCAAGAGAGACAGCATCCCACAGGCCGACCTGCATGTCGCCGTTCTCATTGCGATATCCCATAAGGCCGTCATAATAGGCCTGCGCGGGGTTTTCGCCGACGTTATAGCCGTCTTCTGCCATTGCGGTTAGAAGCAAGCCACGAATGGCGTTATTAAATTCCTGATCACTCAGGATTTGTGCAGATTGTGTTTGTGTGATTTGAACGTAATCTTCGTTATCATTCATGATATCGCGTATAAATCGCCCATAGCTTCCTGTGCTTTGGCCTTCGTTGAATTTCATCGGGCCGCTACCGAAGATATAGCCCGCAGGGTCGTGCCCGTTCACGTAATCGACGGGTTCTGTTAATGTGTGCATCAGATCAAATAAGGTATCACGCGGGATGTATTGATCGCTTGGCACGGAATGTAAAAGGCTCATTACTGTGGTCAGGTCTTTGCCCCCGCTTACGCCGTATGAATAGATATCACCGTCGCGGGCGGCCTGTAACAGGCGGTCTTTAAATTCGTTATTAACGGGGGTACGATTCATTTTGCGATCCCCTCCATCCAGTGAACAGGCATTTCATTTTCAAACACATTATCATCAAAATTAACAGTAACACTTTCGACATAATCACGCTTGTAAAAATGGCCGTACGTGTCCAAAGCCTCTGATATAACTCGGAAAATTTCTTCCTTGGTGTGCAGAAATCCATTAGGGATTGTGATGTACGTTATCATCCATTTGGCGTTAAAACTTTGCGTACCTTCGATGTCGTCTGCGTGAAGCTCTCCGCCAAACGGAATTTCCTGATCATCCCATGTCAGAACAAAGCGCGGCTTCATACCGGGCCAAAGCGGCGTTATATCCCGCAAAGAAATCCCGCGCGCGCGATCGATTGTGCGCGGCTTGCCGATATCTGCTGTGTCATTTTCAAATGCCATTTTTCTATGCTCCTCACCCTATGTCATTTCCAAATCATCATGCTGATTTGGTGTTTCAGGTTTTTGTGCAAAGCTAAAGAGTAATTGCGGATCGCGCGGTGTCCATTGCATCATTTGCGATGAATTGAATACCGTCGTGCTGACGCCGACTTCGGCATGTTTCATACGCCCTTCTTGCAGGTCTAACTTTTTCTGTGCGTGATCATAAATATTGATATTGGCGTTTTCCGTGTAGACCAAAAACCATCGATCACTCGCATTTTTCGCATTTGAGTATGCGTCGTTGAAATCATCAAAGGCTTTCTCGGTTTGGAAATTAATTTTGGCCGTTACATAGAATAAATCCCCGTCTTTATCGCGAATTTGTTCCGGCTGTGAGGGTACGGTCATAGAGCCGTCTTTTTCCCGTTTCCAGAATTTACGATTGCCGTTAGGGCGAAACCGGAACAGCGCCATATGATTATGGTTGGCATCAGGGTTATCGGCGATTTTGGTTTCAGTCGCGTACAGGTCACGATATAAATCAAGCGTATTACCATTGTGGAGCTGTTCGAGGGAGACAAGCTGACTGCCGTTTCTAAGAACAATCGATTGACGTTTACCCTTATCAAACTCAGTGTCATCAAGTACTTTTGCCAAATCATGCACATCGGATACACCGCGTGATAATTTGCTTGGGGCTGCTTTGCTTGAGCGGTGAAGCCTTTGCCTGAGGGGTGGCTGCGCATGCCCTTGCCCGCTTTTCGGGTTGAACTGATCATCTGTCAGGTGAACAAAGGGGCGCCTGCGCACTTTTTGTTGTCCCGCAGAAATACCAAGGTTTAAGATGGTGATATCACTATCAGGGTTAAGCTTAATGCCGTCTAAATCTTGTAATGTTGTATTGAGCTGGCTTTGGTGTTTCACAACATCACATTTATGCTCTTCACCTGCCCATGTTGAAAAATGCGGCGGAAACAGATAGCGCCGTGTCTCAATCACCGGCTCATTGTTCTCATCCAGAACGGCTTCGTTCGTGCGCGGGTCTATTGTCTCAAACGGTAATTCCTGAATACGCTCACCTGAGGGTTTTTTCAAACGGACTTTGTCACCGTTATCCAGGCAATGGGCGCAGTAAAATTCGCATGATTTATGTTCGACTTTATCGAAATCCTCTGCCCCCAAGATTTCCCATGTTTCCGGTGCGTCCGGATCATCTTGCTGCGGGTCAAAGACGGCCGCCTCCGTCAAGGTGACGTTGGCAACATAGACATAGCCTGCTTCGTTTGGATTGCTCTCTGACATTTACACTCAACCCTGTTTCAGCGATTTTCCGCCTGTATTTTACACATTAAGGCGTTGTTTGTCCTGCGTTCGCTGTTATTATTACCCTTATGAAGAATGCGCTGTTTATATATGTTTTTGCTGCTGTGTTTCTTCACGGTATTTTTTATAACAAAGTCCGTGCAGAAAGTCACGAAAAGGTTGAAACACCACAATTTATTTTTCCTGTCGGATGTTCATACGGGCATGATTGTTGGGCGGTTAATTACGTTGATGTTAATCCGTCTGCAGATGTACGTGAGGATTTCATGTGTAACCGCAAGACGTATGAAGGGCATAAGGGCACTGATTTCGCGCTGGCCTCTATGCAGCAAATGCAAAAGGGCGTTGATGTTTTGGCTGCTGCTGCGGGGCGTGTTTTACGGGTTCGGGACAGTGAAAATGATGTTTTGAAGTCAAAAGAAGAGCTAAAATCTCTGGAAAAAGCACAAAAAGAGTGCGGAAATGGGGTTTTGATTGATCATGGTGATGGTTTACAGACCATTTATTGCCATTTGAAACAAGATTCAATCATTGTGAAACCGAAACAAAAAGTAAAGGCAGGGCAAAAGCTTGCGCGAGTCGGGCAATCGGGCTTGGCGGAGTTTCCGCATTTGCATTTCGGCGTGATATGGGAGGGCGGTATAGTAGACCCCTATACCGGTGTCTTGAATACAAAGGGATGCGGCAAAAATAAAAAAAGCCTGTGGCATTTGGGCTTACCGATTAAATATGATCCCGTAGCAATTTTTAACGGTGGTTTTGATGCGAATGTACCGGATTTTGATGCGATGCATCGCGGGGATTATCAATCACCGTCTATGATTTCACTAAGCAGTGCGGCGTTTATTTTCTGGGCAGGATTTTACAATGTTGAGAAAGGCGATCAGGTAACTTTAGTGGTGATCGACCCTGATGGAAAAGTCTTTACGAATAGTCAGCAAACCGTACCTAAAATCATGACGCGCCAATATTATTACACAGGGCGTAAAATCGGTAAGGTGCAATTAAAATCAGGCACTTATAAAGGCGTTGCGCGCATAACCCGCATTCAAGAAACGGGTGAGAATATTATGCGCGAAAAGACGTTTTCTATCATCGTGGAGTAGCCACATCTATCGGTTACGTCTTAATAAAACGTACAGAGCCCCTGCTCCACCGTCTTTTGGCTTGGCTGTCTGTATATCAAGAATATATTGATCAAGCGGCGGATCGCGAAGCCAAAGTGGTGTATTACGCTTTAAAACGCCATCTGTACGGTTAAGGAGCGATGTATCGCCATGGCGTTGGTGCCCTTTGCCCGTTACGATTAAAATACAGCGCTTTCCCTGCGTATATGCACTGGGTATATACCGTAATAGCGCGTCATATGCCTGATTTTGGCTCATTCCATGAAGGTCTATGCGACCGTCAATGCCTATCTGACCGCGCCTTAGGCGTTCTTTTGTTCTATGATCTAGCTCTTTATGGCCACTTGTATTTTGCGGGCGTGATGTTGGGACGCTCTTTGTGGTTTCGTGGGGATTACGCGCGCCAGAAGTCGGCGATTTTTTAGGCTTTTTGGGTGGAATGCCGTCAGAAATTACGGTATTTTTATTGCGCAATGGTGTGATGTCTTTGGTAATTTCTGCCCAAAGCTCATCATCATTTTCAACGGGCTCGTCATCATTATTATTTTCAGGCTCTTTATTACTCATTTTACTTAAGATTGTATGGTATTATCTATGCTATGCGGTTGTTACAATTGTCGTTAGTTTAATCACTATGAAAAAACATTATATCATTGTTTGGCTTTTTGTTTTATTTGCTTTTGCTCCGAATGCAAATGCCAACAGTTATTTCAGCACAAGAATAACACCTGAAGAGCAGGCTGTGTTCGCGTTTTTCCGCGCGGCGGGGGATGCCCCTGATTATGAGTATTGGATTCAAAACAAATATGAATATCAGTCATTGCCTGAAAGTAAGAAAGAAGATTTTCTGGTAAAGGAAATGATGCGTCTGGGCCACGGTTACGGAATGTATGATTTAAACACGGATTTGTTGGAAATAAAGCTCAACATTTTGTCGAAATATATACCGAAAACTGAGGATGAGCCTGCAAAAATAATATTCCGTATTTTAAACCTCGATGAGAACACGACGCCGACATTTAATTACAGATTTGGTGATGGTTATATCTCTATGGTGATTGAACGCCTTGATTTCTTTAAAGTAATTGAGCTGACGGAAGAAAAAGATAAAGTCATAAGAGATAAAATCCCTTATGAAGGGGATGAGTTTGATGCAACGCTGGAAATTCATGTCAGGGCGAAGACGGCCGACTATGACGCGATGATCGTAAAGGATGACATTAAGCAGTGGATCATGCTTAGTGAAATTGCCTACATTAAATGTGAGGTGGATTCACGATATACACAACAGACATATATTCTTTGGGATTATGTTTCGGATTGGCATTCAGAGGTGTTTCGTATCCAGAATATGCCAGAGGAAGAAAAATATCCGCACCCCTATGATTTGTTCAAAGATTAGGTGTTTATCGACGTAAAAGACATAAAGTTTGCCTCAGTTTCCGTATTTTGGTAGTTTTAAGCATCGTTTTATGGTTATAGGAGGTGAAGACGATGTACCCGAGTGTTCATAACGTCAATTCCGCACTGAAAAATCTGGAAACAGAGGCCACAGATGCACGCCTGCGTAAAAGAAAACAAGAAAGAGATATTTCCGACCAAGGTGGGAGCCTGCAGCAAGGTGAGGGCGATTTTCATGATGCCGAACGTGAAGATAATCTTTTTTCAATTAATGCGCTGATTTTGTTTCTGGAAGATTTTCTGGAAGCGCGCTTATTATCTACACTTCATGATTATGATCCAACCCCACAAGTTTCTTCGGTCAGCCCGTGGGTGAATAAGAATATAAGCAATACAAATGAGAAGCCGTCTATACCGCCGAATAAAGCGGCAAGTGCCTATGCGCGCGGGGCCAATACAATCAAACGTATTGTGAAACCGTCGCCTTATCACGGTGATAACGCCGCGGAAAGCAAGGTCAACGATGTATATCATTTACTGAGGGATTTGAGGGACCTTCGTAATGACGGCCATAGCCAGCTTCGTTTGGACGGGAATGCCGGAACATTTTTTGAGGGCATCTCACGCGCGGTTCAAATCGCCAAACAAGAGCATGTTTAAGCTTAAAGAGTGTAACCTTTATCCTTGGTTTTTAAGTATACCGGGTTTGAAGGATCGTCCTCTATTTTTTGGCGAAGGCGGTAAATATGCGTTTCCAAGGTGTGGGTTTCTACATTTTTGGCGTAATTCCAGACCGCGTCGAGAAGCTCCTCCTTTGAAACCATTTTTTGGCGCTTTTTGTAGAGATAGAGCAAGATCTCGACCTCCTTTTCTGTCAGCGTAATCTCCGCCTTATCTTTTGGTATAAAAATTCCTGAATGTGTATCTAATTGGGCGCTGCCGATTTCAATGATTTTGGGCGTTTCTTCTATTTTCTTTTTCAGGGCATACACTTCATCCAATATGTGCCCTAACCGCACAGGATAGGGGTATGTCTTTTCATGAGAGCCTAAACAGATTGTTATTGCATCATTTGTATCGCGTTGCAGGTTGCATATGGGGCTTAGCTGCGCATGCGCTAAGGCGGCTTTGACAGTGTCATAAGCGATATCATCCAATGTTATGGTTATGGCATTGTCTGTCATTGTGCATCCTTTCTTTACCGTAATCATGGCACAGATATTGCAAAGCTTATAGGGTGAAATTAACAGAGGGTCTATTCAATGCATGAAATTGCTGCGACACAGCCGTCAATAAGCCGCGCCGAAACGGCGGTAAAATATAATTATCAAAATGTGCGTAATGACCGCATGGCGGGAAGTATTGCGTCATATTCCCATAGTGAAACCGCGGGGGCGGAGGCAGGCTCGTCGCAAGAAGAGGGGTTTAGCTTTTTTGATTTAATCGACATGATTAATCCTTTGCAACATCTGCCGATCGTAAATATTGCCTACCGAAAACTGACGGGGGATGAAATAAAGCCGATATCAAGTATCGTCGGTGGCGCATTATATGGTGGGCCTGTTGGCGCGGCATCGAATATGATTGGTCATGTCGTAGAAGACGGGACGGGTAAATCCCCCATTGAGAATGTAATGTCATTAGGAAACAGGAAGTCGGATGAATTGCGGGCGTATAAGGATTTGCCGCCGGAATTGCTAAGTTTTGCAGAAATGCCGCTGCTGAATAATCAGAATTACGATTACAACACCTAAAGCGGCTTTGTTTTAATAGCCCCGCTCTCCGAATATGCCGGTACCGACACGTACATATGTCGCACCTAGGGGGATTGCCTTCTCAAAATCACTGCTCATGCCCATGCTGAGTTCAGGGAGGTTGTGTTCTTTCGCCAGTTTTTGTAACAGAGCAAAGTGCAGGGCAGGCGGATCGTCAACCGGTGGAATGCACATGAGGCCCTGTATGTTCAAACCGCACTCATCGGTGCAGAATTTCAGAAAATCACGAAGCGCATGCGGGGCAATGCCTGCTTTTTGCTCTTCTTCGCCTGTATTAACCTGAATAAAACACGGGATTGATACGCCCTGCTCTGCCATGGCTGCGCCTAGCTTACGCGCCAATTTTTCGCGGTCTACGGTTTCAATCACATCGAATATAGAAAGCGCGTCTTTGATTTTGTTGGTCTGAAGCGGGCCTATGAGGTGAAGCTTAAGATCAGGGTAATTTGCCTTATGCGCCGCCCAATGGTCTTGTGCCTCTTGGACGCGATTTTCACCATATAGGCGGTGCCCTGCATCTAGCGCGGCCTGAATTTTTTCTGCAGGTTGCTTTTTGCTGACTGCGACCAAATTAATATCAATGGCCGGCCTTTTCCATTCACCTGCGGTTTTCGCGATGGTTGTTTTGATGTTTTTTAAATTTTCTTCAATGCTCATGGCTAAGAGAGTAAGAAGAGAATCGCAGCGTATCAAGGGGGAAGTACGAAAATAGATCATAAAAAGAAAAAGGCGCTCGTAAGCGCCTTAATCCGAATTCTTATATTAGGTTGTTACTTCAAATTAGAAGTTAACTTGTGTACCTAGGATAACTGATGTTCCGTCTGCATCTGTACCTGTTGTATCATATGCAACATGGTGGATAGATCCGCGGAATGACATGCCTGGGCCGTAGTTGTAAACAACACCACCTGAGTAGCGGTCAAATTCTTCTTCAGCCGCTGCGCCATTTTCTTCTTCAGTATTCAAGTAAGAGATACCCAATTTGAATGGACCAGTTGTGTAGTCAGCACCAACAGCGAATGTTTCGATGTCTGAGTTGTCAACGAATGTTGAATCTTCAGTGTAGATAGCACCGATACCGAAAGCAGCGATGTCTAGGTCTAGACCGATGTTCCAAGCGTCACGATCGTCTTGAGTAGCAGTTGCTGAGTTGTTTTCAACGTGTGCGTAACCTGCACCAGCGATAACACCAACATTCTGGAACTGACCTTCATAACGAACAGCGATTTCGTATGCTTCGTCACCAACGTTGTCAGTTGTTGTTTCTGTACCAACGCCGAATGAAGCAGCTTGGTCACCATCTGGAGTGAAAGACACACCAGCTTGGAAGCCGTTCATTACAGGTGTCAAGTATGTCAACTTGTCGTTTTTACCAGTTGGGTCCATGTCATAGTCTAGTTGACCAAGAGCAGGAGCAGCAAATCCACCAGTTGTGTATACGAATGGTGAAACGTACTGACGGATACCGTCAACGTTTGAGTCTGCAGAAGGAGCAGCAACCTGTAGAAGGTAACCAGCACCGTCTTCAGCACCAAAGTTTACACGACCCCAGTTACCTGAGAAGTATACGTATGATTCATCAACTTCAGTAGAATCAGCACCGTCCACTTCAAATTCGAAGTGCGCACCAACTGTTAGACCGTTATCCAGAACAGTTTCGCCACCGATGTGGATTTCTGTATCACGGATAAAGTCAAAGTCGTTTACGTCTGTGCCAGCAGTTTCGTCTTGGTCTACGAATACACCGTAGCCTTTAAAGTAACCGCTAACTTCTAGGTCGATGTCAGCGTGAGCAGGAGCTGCTAGAGCTACTGAACCCATTGCTACACCAGCAAGTAGTAGTTTTTTCATTTTCAGTTTCCTCCAAATCACATTGAATAGTGATTTATTAGTTAAAAGTTAAACCCATAAATGGATTAAAGTTAAAAAAGAGCGTCCCCTGATGAGAGAACACGTGCATTACGCCATCATGAGGCCAAAGGGTCAACGAAATTTGTGTGGTTCTTGTCACATTTTTCGGCGGCGTTGCATTTTTGCAACAATGTAAAAACAACATATCGGGCGATAAAAGGGCGATTGTTGATAGACCAAAGCCGCGGCTATAAACGCCCTTGTGGGGGGCGTGTTTGCGTGCTAAACAGGGGCTCATACATACATATATATAAAGGCAGTTAGGGAACTATGAGAGCACTGAACAAAAAACGTTTCGGATTTTTCACCTTATTGGCAGTTGCAGGTGCAACCTTATCCGCATGTAGCGGAATTGAGACGGAGCAGAAATATCCGACAAGCGCGGCGCGTGAAAAGGGCGCAGAGAATAATATCTACGAAAAGCAAGACGGCATTTTCGGTAAGGGCGGTCTTTTCGGTTCGGATAAGAAGAAAGGTGCAGGCGAGAGCGGCATCGGTGTGAATAGCTTTTTGTGGCGTGCAACATTGGATACGGTATCTTTTATGCCGCTTGCCAGCGCGGATCCTTTTGGCGGCGTTATCTTAACGGATTGGTACACAGATCCGAATACGCCAAATGAGCGCGTAAAGATTAATGCCTTTATATTAGGCAGGGAGCTAAAGGCCGATGGTATTCGCGTGCGTACATTCCGTCAGGAACTGAAGGGCGGAACATGGCGCGATGCGACAGTATCTGAAGACACGGCACGCAAGTTGGAAGATGCAATTTTAACCCGCGCGCGTGAATTGCGCATTGCCCATTTAGCGAATGAAAAATAAGTAAAAGTATTATGTCTGAGCGTTACAATATAAAAGAAACCGAAAAAAAGTGGCGGAATAAATGGTCTGATGAAGATGTTTTTGCCGCCACCGAAGATGAAGCCAAGGAAAAATATTACGTACTGGAAATGTTCCCCTACCCATCGGGGCGCATCCATGTCGGGCATGTGCGTAATTACACCCTTGGTGATGTTGTTGCGCGTTATAAAAAGGCAAAAGGCTTTAATGTTCTTCATCCTATGGGCTGGGATGCGTTTGGTTTGCCTGCAGAGAATGCAGCGATAGAGCGCGGAGAGCACCCGAAAAAATGGACGCATGAAAATATTGCGACAATGCGAGAGCAGCTAAAATCTATGGGCTTGTCCATCGACTGGAGCCGTGAATTCGCGACATGTGACCCTGAATATTACGCGCATGAGCAGCGCATGTTCCTGAAATTCCTTGAAAAAGGGATTGCCTATCGTAAAGAAGCGGTTGTGAACTGGGATCCTGTCGATAATACCGTTCTTGCGAATGAGCAAGTGATTGACGGGAAAGGCTGGCGCACAGGCGCGCCGGTTGAACGCCGCACGCTTAATCAATGGTCTTTGAAGATTACCGATTACGCCGAAGAATTGCTTGAGGATTTGCAGGATCTTGAGCGCTGGCCTGAAAAGGTGCGCATTATGCAGGAAAACTGGATCGGCAAATCCGTCGGCTTGCAGTTTAACTGGGATATTGTCGGCGAAGATGACCAGATTGAGGTTTATACGACGCGCCCTGATACATTATTTGGTGCGTCTTTTGTTGCCCTCGCCCCTGATCACCCGATGAGCAAGCAATTATGCGAAGGCAAAGAGGGCTTTGATGCATTCATCGCCGAATGCCAAGCGCACGGCACATCAGAGGCCGCGATTGAAAAGGCGGAAAAGATTGGCTTTGATACGGGCTTTAAGGCAACGCATCCCCTCCTCCCCGGTAAGGAATTTCCGATCTATATCGCGAACTTTATTCTTATGGATTACGGGACAGGCGCGATTTTCGGCGTGCCTGCGCATGACCAGCGTGACTATGACTTTGCCAAGAAATACGGGCTGGAGATCACGCCTGTGATTTCAACGGGTGATGATCATGATTATACGGTTGAAGCACACGCCACCGCGATTGGTGAAGCGATTAATTCTGAATGGCTGAACGGGTTATCGGTTGAGGATGCCAAGGCGGAGGTGATTAAACGCGCCGAAGAGATGAAGAATGGTTTCGGCACCACGCAATATCGTTTGCGCGATTGGGGTATTTCCCGCCAGCGTTATTGGGGCTGCCCTATTCCCGTGGTTTATCGTAATTCTGACGGCGCATGTATTCCCGTGCCTGATGATCAGTTGCCTGTGGAGCTGCCGGAGGATATTTCCTTTGATAAGCCGGGTAACCCGCTTGATCATCATCCGACATGGAAACACACCACCTGCCCTGAAACGGGTGAGTCGGCCACGCGTGAAACAGATACGTTTGATACATTTTTCGAAAGCAGTTGGTATCAATTCCGTTACTGCGATCCGAAGAATGAAAAACTGCCCGTTGATAAGGATAAGGCCGCCTATTGGATGCCTGCGGGCGGCGGCGTTGATCAATATATTGGCGGCGTGGAACATGCGGTGTTGCACCTATTATATGCGCGTTTCTTTACCAAGGCGATGAAGGCGTGTGGTTTTGTGGACTGCCAAGAGCCGTTTAGCGGCCTGTTCACGCAAGGTATGGTTACGCATGAAACCTATAAGGATGCTGACGGGAAATGGATTTTCCCAACTGATGCGGAAAAGAAAGACGGCGCATGGGTGCATGTGGAAACAGGCGCACCCGTGACCGTCGGTCCGTCAATTAAGATGTCGAAATCCAAGAAGAACGTGATTGACCCGGAGGAAATTCTGGATACGTACGGCGCGGATGCAGCGCGTTTGTTTATCTTGTCAGATTCCCCGCCTGAGCGTGATTTGGAATGGACAGAAAGCGGTATCGAAGGCGCATGGCGTTTTATCAATAAGGTGCATGGTGCAATCACATCGATGGATCTGAAAGATGGTGATGAAAGCGCCCTATCGGATAAGGCAAAAGATTTGCGCCGATTAACGCATAAAACCATTAAAAATGTCGGCGATGCGATCGAAGATTTCGCGATGAACAAAGCCGTCGCTTTCCTTCGTGAATTTTATAACGGCCTGACATCGTTCAAACCATCGGATGATGGGGACTATTTCGCGCAGAAAGAAGCGGTCGAAGCCTTTATCGTTATGATTAATCCTGTCTGCCCGCACTTGGCAGAGGAATTATGGGCATTTTTGGGTCAAGAAACCATGTTGGTTGACCATGAGTGGCCAAAATATCAGGAAGAATTGCTGGTGCAGGATACGATTACGATCGGTGTGCAGGTCAACGGCAAAGTCAAGGCATCCATTACGTTGCCGGCAGATGCGGATCAAAAAATCGCGCAGGATGTCGCCTTGGCAGAGGAGAAAGTGCAGCGCGCCATGGATGGGAAACAATTACGCAAATTTATCTATGTTCCCGGGCGTATTGTGAATGTTGTAGTAGGATAAAAACATGAAAAAACAACTCTTAGCTTTAATGATTTTACCAATGATCGGTGCCTGCGGGTTTGAGCCGATGTACGGCACATCATCAAAATCAGAGCAGGGCGCAAGCACGTCCTTGCGCGCAGAGTTGGCAGAGGTAAAAATCTCTAACATCCCGAACCGTGAGGGCCAGTATTTACGCAATGCCCTTATCGATCGTTTCTATGTGGGTGGTCGTCCGGCAAATCCGAAATATATTTTGGATGTGAATTCTGTTCAGGAAACAACATATGATTTGGATATTACCATCCGTTCTGATGCGACAAGAAAGCAGTTAAATTTGAACACGGCAATGTCGTTAAAGGATGCGGAAACGGGTGAGGTTTTGGTTTCCAGAAGTGTGAAATCATCCGGAAGTTATAACGTTCTTGAGAGTGAGTTTGCAACGCGCGTCTCTGAACAAAGCACGCGTGAAAATGCGTTGGATCATCTGGCACAACAGATCGAATTACATATCGGGCTTTACTTGAACCGCGCTGAATAGATTAATTTTTACTAATTTATTTGACGTGATTTGAAAAATCAGTTTATAAGTACGCCTCGCGGCATTTGAAGGATCAGCTTGCACCGCGTTAAAAAAGCTAAAGCGCCACAGCGTAAAATGCCTGTGGTATCCGAGTATGGAAACCGACGGGTGGCTGTGACCTTATTTATCCCTCCCTTCGGTAATGTTTAATAAAATGCTCATAAAATAAGAGCGTATACTGAGGTTGCGGATATGAAAACCAGAGATGACATGATAACGACGCGATATTTCGATACCTACCCCAAGGATCAGGGTTTGGTGATTGATATGGCGGAGATCGCAGAACATTTACCCGAAGATGCAGGTGTTGGCTATGTGGCGGCGACAGATTGGCGCCTGACCAGCACGTTTGGATTTTCCTCAAGCGGTGAAGGGCCGTCCTTAAAAGAATTACAACATCGCCGTTCGATTGATGCGGAAACGCATATCATCGCGTCTTATGATGATGAACCACAAGACGATCTGCCTGATTTTGGTGCATCGGGTATGGTTGTAAAGCGCGTAGGGGACATGCATTTGGCATTGCCTGAAATTTTCGATTTCGCACTTAGCCGCGTGAATGTTGCCGCGAATGACGCCTTAAAGCTCTATGGGCCTGAATTGTTCAAAGAGGCGGAGATGCTGCTTATTGTACAAAGAACGGATATTGAGCCGCAAGAAGCCCACAGGCAACCGTTTGCCAGTTGGCATGACCATCTCTCCGGCGGGCAGAATATTGATATGATTTATTCATTTTCAAATACATTGGGAACGGAAAGCAAGCTGTCTACTCATAAGGGTAATCGTATTGAGCCTGTAGAGCTTGTTACACCAAATGCGCGTATTATGCGTATTGGCGGCGAAGTGGCGCACAGATCACAGCGCAATGTAAGTGAAGATGATATTCGCCGTGAGTGGGGCGCGCTTACGATCAACATAAAGCCGTCTGATAACCGCAGGCAGCGTAACTTCCTGAGTATAAACCGTACGATGGTAAAGCCTGAGGATCCGAATTTTGACGTGTTTAAGGAAAAAGCGGCAAAAATTATGGGCGATGACTTTTCCGTACAGGCCTATGAGTCACCGAAGACTCTGATCGAAGAAAACGACATTGATGTGGAATATATTCCTTAGTAACGGATATTCATTCTGAACGAATTGCATAATGTATTTGTAAGCTTTGTCTAAATCAAAGTAGAATGCGCCGTAGCAGTGAGATAGGAATGTATTAGATGTCAGATGTTAACGCAGCCGATAGAACGGAAATTAATTCAGCGGATGATGTTTTTGGGTTATATGCCGGATCAGGCGATGACGCCAAAGCAGGAATTGAGGTTGAGCTTGCTTTTTATGACACAGATGCGTCTGAATTTTCCCCTATGGGTCTTGCGCGTAACGATGTTTTAAAGACGGCTGCCTTGAATGCCCTTGATAAAGGCGATTGGGTTCATAACGAACCGACCAGTGAGTTGTTGGAAGTCGCCAGCGTAGCGGATGACTTTGCCAATATGAAAAACGTATTGGATGACACGAATACAAAAATACAAACTTTAACTAAAACTGCCCGGGATTTGGGGCTGAAACGTTCTTATTTTCAGGAATTGCCCGATCGAACTGCGGATGATTTATTGTCGCGTATTGTGGATTTACAGCGTTATCAGGTGATGTACGCGCCATATCGTGATGATATGACGAAATGCGTACAGTATTTTGCGGTTTGTAAATCTAATCAGGTTTCGATCAGCCCGTATAATATGGATCATATGCTTGAAAATGTGCGCCGCCTTTATATTTTGGCGCCGTTTTTGTTTTTACTGACGGATAACAGCTCCGGCTTTAATGAGGGGAAACCCTTTGCCAACCATATCGGCATGTCTATGCGTTATGAAGGGTTAGATCAGGCGCGCGGCGGCGTGCCGCCCTATGTTTTTGCGGCGGCCTCGGGTGAGGGGTTGATCGCCAGTCATATTGATCATGTGTTTAATAACCCGCTCTTTATGTATTACGATTTGGACGGCAATCTGATTAAGGTACCGTCGGGTGATTGGACGGTGACGTTCAATGCGCTTCGTGAAAAGGGATTGAACACTGCGAGTAATTATAATCTAGCGCAGAGTTTGCTTTGGCCTGATGTGAAAATCGCGGGATTGCGCGATGAAGATGGCGGCGTATTCGGCCACAGATATGAAGCGCGCATGTTCGGTGTCGGCATTCATCAACACCAAAGCGCATTTATTATTACCTCTATGTTGGCGTTTCATGCCGATTTCGCCGCGGCGGTTGATGAATTACTCGCGCGGTACGGCTTTGGGAATGATGATCTGCCCGAAACATATAATTTAACCATGCATGCCTATGATTATGCCCGTAACCATGGCGGAAAATTTTTTGATATTCGTTATGGGACAGGGTCTATGAAGGCTTTTGCCAAGGCTTTTTCTGATATTCTCGATCGTTATATTGATGAGGTAGGGCTTCGTGCGCAGGCGGAGCCGATTTTAAAAATTTGTCAGTCCGGCTGCACAGATGCTAAAGTAAATCGTAGTTTATTCACAAGTTTACAAGATGTTATCGATCAACAACGTAACTATGATCCTGATATTTTTGTAAATCCGAATAAATGCGCGCATGATATTTATAAAGACAAGATAGCCGCCATAGCAGGTGGTTTATGTGCGGCGGCATAGCGACGTGGCATAATTAAAGGTAGAGAGAAAATATGAGTGATACAGCAGCTCTGAAGGCGGAAAAATCAAACGAAGACTTTTCAATCTTCAAGGGGTTAGCCATTCTTTTTATGGTTCTGAACGCGGCATTTTTATATATTATTTACGCAACCTTTATGGGTATGGATTTCGGGCTTCTTGATCCGCGCCAATTACAGGGGGCAGATGCCCAAATTATGTTGTATGTTCATACAATGGCGGCGTTTCTCGGCGGCTCTTATATTTTCATGATCAATAAATATTACGGCGCGGCTCTGACACTCGCCATTTTACCGCAATTCGCCTTTATCGGCGCGCTGGGCGCGGTTCTTCTTTAACTCTAGATATGATTGACCCGAATCGCGCGATGGCCTAGGGTTTTCTTATGAAACTCCAATATCGTCAAATCGAAGGCTTTGTCAAAGCGCCCGATAAGGCCGCGCGTGTTATTCTTGTCTATGGCCCTGATACGGGGCTGGTGGCGGAGCGCTGCGTGGTGATGGGAAAGACGGTTGTGCAGGATTTGAATGATCCGTTTAATGTGGCTGTGCTCTCCACCGAGATGATAGAGGAAGACCCCGCCCGCCTTAGTGATGAGGCAGGTGCGATTTCCATGATGGGCGGTGATCGTCTGATCCGTGTAGAGCGCGGGACGGATAAAATCACGGCAAAGGTTAAAAGCTACCTTGAGGCGCCAAGCGACACTGCGCTGGTGATAATTCAGGCAGGGGATTTGGGCCCGCGATCATCACTTCGTAAACTCTGTGAATCGGCGAAGAATGCCGCGGCCGTGCCATGCTATGTTGAGGATGAGCGCGATGTCGCCAATGTTATTCGTCAAACCGTGCAGGAAGAGGGCAAAGCCATTGACCGTGAAGCGGTGAGCTGGCTGGCGGCGAATATCTCAGGTGACCGCGCGCGTGTCAGGTCTGAGCTGGATAAGCTCCTGATATATAAAGGTGAGGAAAATACCCCCATATCAATGGCCGATGCGATTGCCTGTTGCGGCGGGGCAAGCCAGCAGGGGCTGGATAATCTGACCAATGCGGTTGCGGGACGCAACGCGGAAGGCGCGCTTAAGGCGTACGGCGTATTGGTGCAAGAGGGCGTGGCCTTTATCGTAATCCTGCGTAGTTTGCAAAACCATTTCCGCCGCCTGCATATGGCGAAGGCGTACATGCAAAGCGGCATGGATATGGATAGCGCGATGAAAAAGCTCTCCCCACCCGTATTTTTCAAACAAGCCCCGCAATTTAAGGGGCAGATGAATAATTGGTCGCTGCCGGTTTTGGATATTGTGATGGGGAAGCTGACCGATCTTGAGGCACAGTGCAAAACCACAGGCGTGCCCGTTGATACGCTATGCTCACAGGCGATCTTGGCGATTTCCAAAACCCGCGCGGGGTAGTAATCAATAAAATGAACAGTGTTTAATTTTCTTGCAATCGAGCACAACTTTATGTAATCCTGTTTATTGAACACTGTTCAAATAATAAAGGATGCTTAAAATGATGATAAAGAAATCACTAAAAATTGCGGCGCTATTCTGCTGCACAATAGGGCTTAGCGCCTGCCAAACATCACAATCCACCTCGGGTCAGTCCTATGTTGATCGTTATAATGATGTGCCTGTTTCAAAGGCGACTGTTAATGCCAAAAACGGTGAATTTATATATATAGATCAAAAAGTGAGGGAAGTTGCGGCGGTTGAGCCGATTTTAAAATTTCCCGGGCGGTATGGAATTGCCCGTGTAGAGCGCGGAAAAATTGCCACCATCCCTGAGGCGGAAATGGAGCTGTGGCTTCAGGTTAAGGAAGAGCAGGGCGCGCGTTTTGGGGACTTCATCCCCCTTAGCCCGCTCGTCGCGGATATGACAAGCTCTATCGCAGGGATCGAAAAAAATAGCACAACATTGGTTGATCAGGTGCGTTTGGGCGCGGCGCGCCAACATCTGGATGCGGTTTTGCTCTATGAGGTTTACAGTCAGGGGCAGACGAAATCTAACCTTTTAAAGGCCGGAAATTTAACGATTATCGGGCATTATATTCTGCCTTCTGAACAGGTGAGCGCGGTTGGATATGCCAATGCGATGTTGATTGATGTGGTGCAGGGATACCCCTATGGCAATGTCAGCGCGACAAGCAAAGAATTCGGTGGCCTCTCTACGGGAACGAATAAAAGGGTCAATGCGCTGGCCTATGCCCGCGAAGCGAAAACGGATGCAGTTGCCGCATTAACGCCGCAGGTCAATCAAATGATTACGAATTTGCGCTTGGCTATGGTAGAGCAGAACATTTGAGGTAAACGCGCTATGGTTTAAAATTCAGCGAGCAATCACCTTCGTGTGGCTCGCTGATACGCTTTGCACTCAGGCGGCTTTATGATTTCAGGGGCAAGGTGAGTGAGCGCTAATGTTAAGGCGAGGATGGGGTTTTTGGTCATTTTATAATCTTACAATAGAAAATAAACGATGCGTTCAAAGAAATTTCTGCTTTTCTTTCTTTCAATGATCCATTGATTAATAACATCATCTTTAAATTCCGGGTATTTGTCTGATAGAGCTTCGAGTGTATCTAATGTGGTTGTATTCGGTGCTGCTTTTTTTATAGATAGGTTAATCTTATCTTTTCGACATCCGCTAGCATATAGTTTGTTGTTTTCATTATCTTTCTCGGCAAAAACTATATAAGTATTATTTTCTTTTGGGGGATGAATATCTGATATAGAGGGGTGATAATAATGAACATTTATTACTTTTTTATCATCCGTGCCTTTAAAGCTCTGCACTACCTCAAAACGAGCGGCAATATTGTAATATTTACTTGAGATTAGAATTTTAGGAATTTGTTCAATCTTGGTTGCTTTACCAATGAAAATGGCCTCACTAGTTCTCACAAGTTTTTTGCCTGCAATATAGGGAGAAAAGCTAGCATTTGCCGTGGTTGGGACAAGAAAAATAAAAGACAGAGCTATAAACAAATACTTCATTATTAATCACCTAAAACCCGTCTCTTTTAGATATCAACTTCACGAATTCTTTCAAACTTTTTGAGACAGTAACATCTGTTTGTGTTTTATGATCCCAATACCTGACAGAGCCGTCGCAATGCCTCAAAAAGAAATTCCCGTCTACATCTACGGCGATTAAATAAACTTCTTTACCCGTCCACCAAGGTGCATCTAACGGCCTCATATCAGGCATTATTGCGACTATTTGTGCTTTGCGATCTTCAAGTGCAAACGTATCGTTTAATGGTAGTAATTTGACGGCTTTTTCTAGGTCGGCATTAATCATAGCCATCCTCCGCTTGCGCCGTTGGGTTCGCGCCTAAAAATTTCGCCAGATCACGGATGTGGCTGATCTCACTCACGTTGATGGCGGTGTTTTTATTTGCGGCCTTTTTCTTTGCCAAAACGGGGATAGTTGCCTTTTCAAAGCCGAGCTTGGAGGATTCCTTTAACCGCACATCGGCTTGGGCGACCTGACGCACTTCGCCTGCCAACCCGATTTCCCCGAAAAACACCGTGTCATGGGGCAGGGGCTGATTGCTGAGCGCGCTGATGAGGGCGGCGGCCACGGCCAAATCCGCGGCGGGTTCGTTAATGCGAATGCCCCCTGCGATATTCAGGAAAATATCATAGCTGGATAAACGAATACCGCAGCGTGATTCGAGCACGGCAACAATCATCGCAAGGCGGTTATTATCCCACCCCAACACAGAACGCCGCGGCGAAGCGAGTGAGGAGGGCGCGACCAATGCTTGTACCTCCACCAATAACGGGCGTGTCCCCTCTAATGCGGCGAGCACCGCAGAGCCCGATGCATCGTCATGGCGCTGTGATAAAAACAGGGCGGAGGGGTTGGCGACCTCTATCAAGCCGCCTTCGGCCATTTCAAATACGCCGATCTCATCGGTGGGGCCGAAACGGTTTTTCACCGCGCGTAAAATGCGGAAATGGTGGCTGCGGTCGCCTTCGAAATAGAGCACGGTATCGACGAGGTGTTCCAGCACGCGCGGGCCTGCAATCTGCCCGTCTTTGGTGACGTGGCCGACAAAGATCACCGCGATGCCGCGCGATTTCGCCATGCGGATGATTTCCTGCGCGCTTGTCCGTACTTGTGTGACGGTGCCCGGTGCGCTGTCGATGGAATCAACGAACATGGTTTGGATCGAATCGATAATCAGAAGCTTTATGTCGTTTGCCGAATCCTTCACCGTTTCGAGGATGTCGCGCACATTTGTGGCGGAGGCGAGCTTTAGCGGGGTTTCCCCGAGACCCAAACGATTGGCGCGCATACGGATTTGGTCGGTGGATTCCTCCCCCGATATGTAGGCACAAGAGACATTGTTGCCGGTAAGTGCGCATACCGCCTGGAGGAGGAGCGTCGATTTCCCGATCCCCGGATCACCGCCGATTAATATCGCCGCCCCCGGCACAATGCCGCCGCCCGTCACGCGGTCAAATTCATCAATACGCGTTAAAAGGCGCGGGTAAGTCGCGCTTTTGTCGTTCTTCAGATCAACAAGCTCTATCACACGGCCTTTTTTCTTACCGCTTAATCCTTTGGGGACGCTGGCCTCGACGACTTCTTCTGTGATGGTGTTCCACTCTCCGCATGCATCGCATTTCCCCGCCCAACGGCCTGAAACCGATCCGCAAGCATTACAGACATAGGATTTTTGTGCTTTGGCCATCGTCGTCCCTCTCTTTACTCTAAGACATCGTTATTTCACGTATGAGATAGGGAAATATAGTCCCACGCGCCCCATCCTTTTTCAAGTGGGATCGCGTGTATAAAGGGATAAGGAGGATAGATTAAAGCGCGAGTGCTTTGGCCTCTGGTGTGTATTCAAAGAATTGCGGTTTGAGCTGTCTGCCCTGTACGCCCGTAAAGCCCATATCAAACAGGGTTTGCGCTTCTTCGGCGGTGCGGACGCGCTCTGCGATCAGCTCTATATCAGGGTAATCGGTCTGAAGGCGCGCCAAAACCTGCACGAATTCATCAACGCTATGGTCTGCCATTTCGGTATCACCAAGCCCCGCGCGCACTAATGGCCCGTCTACTTTGATGTAATCAACCAAATCACCAAACACGGCAAGGCGGTGTTTATCCTCAGGCGTGCCTGCAAAATCATCCAGCGCAAAGCGATAGCCGCGCTCCTTCAATGCACGCAAATGCGATATATCGGCGTTCACATCAACATCATGTTCCAGAATTTCGAAAATGAAATGCTCAGGCTCAAAATTTTCGGCGCGTTTTTCAATACCGTCCCAGAATTTCGGCGATAAAGCCGATTCGACAGAGATATTCAGCGTCGCGGGAAATTGGCGCGCATATTTAATCCCGATGGAGGAGGTCAGCGTATCAAACTTCTCCGCAAGGCCGCGGGCGTAAAATTCCTGTGATAATTCACCGATGGAATAATCACCGAAAGTGTCATCGCTTGGGCGGGCAAGAGATTCTGCGGCGATCACGCGGTTGCGGCCATAGATCGGCTCTTGCACTGCGCCGTTTTTATAGGCATCAGACATGACAGAGCGCTCTATATCGTCGCGCAGATCGTCACCGTCAAATCCTTCGCCTGCTAAAATCGCTTGGCGGACGGCGTCAAAACTATGTCTTGGTTTCTCAAAATGGCCCATTTGCCTACCTTTTCCTTACCTAAACGTCGCGGACTATACGGGAGGGGTAAAATTATTGCCACAAAATAAAGCGGATTTTTTTCTTGCATGCGTTTAAGCGCCTGTTTTTGATGTATAGTATTCGTGGAAAGGTGGTGAGGATGCGTAGAGTTATAGTTGCAATAACAGTTATTTGTTTAGTCGGAGCGATTGTGTACGCAGTCGCCGAATATGCAAACACAGAACACCGATGGAAATATCGTATCACAGTAGAGGTTGAAACCCCTGACGGCATCAAAACAGGGTCGTCCGTTTGGGAGGTGAATTTAAAGCCTGTAAGGGCGGGTAAACTAAAGGGATATAAAGATTTTTATAGAGGCGAAGCGGTGTTAGTAGATTTAGGTGAAAGAGGATTGCTGTTCGCGTTGAAGAAGGATGCCAATAGCAGAGCGTATCCCAAAAACCTATTTCAAAAAATGTTTTGGCATCGCCCGCCCCCTGCGACAAAGCCGTTAAAAACTGAAGAGAAACTAGAGTATTACGATAACTTACGAAATGCTAACGCTATCGTTCCTAAGGATTGGTATCCGACGTTTGTGTATTTCCGTGATTTGAATGATCCTAAAACAATTGAAGCAGTTTACGATCGACATAATGCGTTGTCTGGAAATTCTAGGCAGGTAAAGGTGAACAAATTATCTGAGGTTTTCGGACAAGGCGTGGAAATTAACAATATTAAAATTGAAACGACGTCTGACCCTGTTCGTTTCAAGCTACATAAGATATTACCTTGGCTCAAAGACGAAGAAACATATATTAGGGAAACCCCGCGTATCAGTACCACGCAACCATTGCAATATCTTGATTTGCAGGAGGGAAGAACGCCTTAACCTTCCTTTCTCTGTGTTTGTTTTATGAGGTGTAATATGCTGTCCGTAGAAAGGTGGTGAGGATGCTCTACAGGTTGGTCGTTTTAATGATGTTATTGCTTCATTCACCGCAAGCCTTCGCAACATCTGCGTCGTTAGAGCAAAAATGTAAGCAGTTATCTGAACAATCAGAGTATATGTATGAGGCAATATACG
Organism: Alcanivorax sp.; assembly: GCA_051967755.1. Lineage (GTDB taxonomy): Bacteria > Pseudomonadota > Alphaproteobacteria > Micavibrionales > Micavibrionaceae > UBA1672. The sequence continues at coordinate 277,245 of JBQDYD010000001.1, read as the reverse complement.
GGGAGATTACAACTTTTGTTCAATTCCCTGCCGAGAATATGCACTGCAAAAACCCCAAAGGGTGTTTGAACGGTAAGGCCACATTGATTTACGTCATGCATCAATATGATGACGAAGGGAATATGGTGAATGATAAAATCGCGGCCTATGTTCCGCTTGCATCAGAAGAACAACCAATGGATCAAAATGCGATACTGGAAACAGGGCAGAAATATAAATTCTGTGCTCGCAAAGTCGATGTTTACGACTTTATGCCTGAGGTAATGCCGTCTGGTTTAACCATATATAAAATCGATCATGTGGATACGATTGGGCCTAACTAACCCTCTTTCTTCAATGACCATTTCACCACGGCGTGGTCGGCGCTCATGCTGCCGTACAGGGCGATTTGCTGCGTTTTGCGCGGCGTTACACCTTCGCCGAAATAGACGCTATCCTCTAGCTTGAGCACGCCAACATCATGTTTAAAGCGCCAGCCCATACCGCCAGGCATACGGAGCAGTACTTCCGTCCCCTCATTAATGAGAGAGCATTTCACCAGCGGGTGAATGTGGAAACGAATGGCGGTTTCAACGGGCTTGACCAGATCAAAGGCGGCCGCGAAATCATCTTCGCCGCGTAAATCATGCCCGTCATCACCCAGATAAATTTTACGTGTGTGCGTAATCCCGTTCAGCGGTACATAGCCGTTATGTGAGGCCACCAACAACGTCGCATCATCATTGCCGTCACGGTGAACGGTGGTGTGGGTGACTTTGCGGCCGAAATGCCCGTCTTTGCGCACTTCGCAGGCATTGCGGTAATCAATACACGCCGTGTTATGGGCGGCCGTAAAGCGCAGCGCTTCTTGCCATTTCGGACAAGTCGGGTGAGAACCACAGGAAACGAGCAAGCGTTCCTTGCCGTATGAAAATTCAAACGCGAGCGGGGAAGCGTGCATATCCTTATCATGCGGATATTTCGGCGCGGCGCCTGTATCCATAATCAGTAATGCGCGCCCTTGATCGATACGCTCAAAGCCTGTGTCTTTCATACTGGTCTTCGGGCGTTTGTGCGTGCCTGCCTGCGCAAGAATAGAATCGATTGCCTCAACCTTGCCTTCCTGCGCGCCATGGAACAGAGCAAGCCTGCGGTCACGATGGCGCAGGCCGCGGATGGCGGCGCTGAGGTCGGCGATTTTATTGCCCAGATATTTCGGCTCAGGATAATCGCCTGCCTGTAATGCGCCGCGAATATCAACCAGAATTTCCATCACATCCAACATTACCGCGGGGGAGCGTGAAATATGCCCGCCATCGGCGAGGATTTGTTCATCCAAAGATTTGGAGAGGGTGGAAAGGGCTTGTTCGATCCATTTCTCATGCCCGCCAAGCGCGATACCCGCATAAAGCAGGCCTTTAATTGCGTGTAGATGCTCTACCCCTTCGCCTGTGCCGATCACATTGCTCAGGTGCTTGGCTTGTTTCGCAAGGCAAGTCAGGAAGTTTTCATCGAATTCGACGTAAAAATTCCCGCAAAAATAATCATAATGACACACCCACATAGACAGGCGGCGGCCTAATATATCAGAGCGCCAGCTTTTCGCGTCCCATTGGCCGTACCATTCAATCCAGTTTTCGATCATCAGGCGGCCTTGTTCTTTTGCGCGTGCCCCGCCAAGGGTGCGCAAATCACGCAGCCAACTGAAACTGTGTATGTGGTTAATCCAGATATCGTCGGCATCGTCGGGTTCCCACCATTCGGCGAACCATTGCGGGCCTGTGCGATCGACCACGCCTGCCGCATCTAATAATTCTTGCGCGCGCTGGGCATTGCCCGGCCACGGGTCTACGGGCTTCACGATCAGGCGGTCAGGTGTGCTGCCGCGCAGGCTCCAATCATAAAGGGGCGTGTTATACGCCATCAGGCCTGCCTTGCTTTTTAGATTATTCAGCATGTGAAGCATATCAGATCTCCTTATCGCTATCCGCGTAATGCGGCGATATTTTCCGCATATTTCTCTGGGCCGTCTTTGAATACGGCTGTGCCTGCCACCAAGACATCCGCACCTGCGGCAATGACTTGTTTGGCGGTTTCGGGGTTCACGCCGCCATCGACTTCCAAATCAATCTGGCGGCCTGTGTCGTTAATCATACGGCGGGCATCAGCTATTTTATCGAGGAGGGGAATGAAGCTCTGCCCGCCAAAGCCTGGGTTGACGGTCATAATCAAAATCAGATCAACCAAATCCATAACATGTTTGATGGATTCAATCGGTGTATGGGGGTTTAGGGATACGCCCGCTTTTACGCCTTTGGCTTTGATATGCTGCAGCGTGCGGTGCAAATGGGGGCCGGCCTCTACATGGGCGGTGATGATGTCAGAACCCGCATTGACGAAATCATCAATCAACGGATCGACAGGGGAAATCATTAGGTGAACATCAAAAACCTTGTCCGTGCTTTTGCGGATGGATTTCACCACAGGGGCGCCGAAGGTAAGGTTGGGTACAAAATGCCCGTCCATCACATCAATATGGATATAATCCGCGCCTGCCTTGTCAATGGCGGCAACTTCTTCGCCAAGTTTGGAGAAATCGGAAGATAAAATTGATGGTGCAATACGGACGTTGGACATAAGTGATACTCAAATAAATAGATGTTGTGAGTGCGCAGGATGCGCGAGACGTGGGGACGTGATATAGACCACATCTTGATTAAACTTACCAGAAAAAGACACAGATATCCACAGGGGATTTATTTTTGGATTTTCGGGCGGTGCAGAGCGTTTTACCTAGGTGTGAGATTAATCCAGCGCGTGGGTCGCCTCGGGCCGATCTTCCTCCATATAGGGCTCTAGCAGTGTATCTAAATGCGCGGGCGCGAAGAACGCATCCGATTTACTGTCATCAGGGATGATGCCGATACCTTTGGATAGTTTTGTCATGGCGGTTTTATCTAATTTCGTAAAGCGGTCATACAGATCAATCGCGATTTGCGCAAAACGCGCCCCGTGCGGCGCGGCAAGGATGACGTTATCTTTTATATTTTCCTGATGATCAATCCAATGCGCAATTTCATGCAGCACACTGGTTTGAAGCATTTCCCCAAGATGCAGGCTGTTGGTTGATTTCTCATAATATCCGCCTGCCTGTTCGCCCGTGGTGGCCATAACATTGGGGTCTACGGTGAAATCAATATTCGGCATCTCATAGCCATATTCATCGGCGAGCGTTTTAACGATTTCGATCGCCTCTTCCTCGCTATATTCCTTTTCCCCGCCTATGATCAGCATCTCCCACGTATAGTAGTTTTCATCGCTTTCGCGCAGGAATGCTTTGAAATTATCAAGCATTTCAGGCTGTCTGTGTTTGCGGTCAGGTTGGAAGGTGGTGAGTAAGCCGATATCTTTTTGTAGGCGATCCATCGTCTCAAGGGCGTCTTCGCGCTCACACAGGCCTGCGCTATAGATGCTTTCGGGCTTGCGGTACATCCAAAGCAACATGACAGGATCGTCATAATCATCCGCGGTTTCGGCAATATGATCAAGGTTGGCATCATGAAGCAAGCGATCCAGCGCGCTTTCTTGATCAATGTCTAAATCATCAAGCGCGACGGGAATAATAAACCGATCAAAATGGTCGTTATATGCTGGTTCCATGCTTTTACTCACCCATTGCTCATATGTGTTTTTATTGTCTTAAATTAGAGCATAAACCTCTTAACATAATGTTCATGTCAGGGGGAAGGGTGTTTATTTGGTTTTGGTCAGGCGAGAGACAAAAAACCCGTCCATGCCGCCTTGGCCTGATAAATGCGTGGGTAGGATGCGCAAATCACCATGTTCATTGATCAGTTCCTCATAATCGCCGATCTCTTGCGGCTGGATTTCAATACGCTCAAAATTGCTGTGGCTTTGTAGGAATTTTTCAATCTGCTTCTCACCTTCTGCCTTTTGCAGGGAGCAGGTACAATAGACAATCACCCCACCAACGCCGAGCACATCAGCGGCGTGATTTAATAATCTTTCCTGCACGGTCATCAGGCTGGTGATGTCTTTCATCGATTTCAGATAGCCCGTATCAGGGTGGCGGCGGATGGTTCCCGTCGCCGAACATGGCGCATCCAGCAATATGCGCTGGGGCGCATCAACGGGGTTCCAGCTTGCGGCGTCGGAAATCTCAATCGTGACTTTATCGGTTAGCGCCATGCGCTCCAGATTTTCTTCTAATCGTTTCAGGCGCTTGGCGGAGCGATCAATCGCGGTGACGGTTGCGCCCATCGCCGCCAGTTGCAGGGTTTTACCACCGGGGGCGGCGCACATATCAATAACGTGTTCGCTTGTCACATCCCCGAACAGTTGCGCAGGGATCGCGGCCGCGGCATCTTGTATCCACCATTTACCGTCATCAAAGCCCTCCAGCTCACGGATGTTGCCACCCAGAACGCGGCGCAGTGTTCCCGTGGACAGCTCGGAGGCTTGCAGGACATTCCCCCAATAGGGGCGATCACCGATATTCTTGACTGTGATATCAAGGGGGGCTTCGCTCATATTGGCTTCGGCGATGCGGGCGGCATCACTCAGGCCGTAATCTTCGATCCAGAGTTTGAGCAGCCATTCAGGCGTGTTTAATCGCGGCGCGTCTTGTTTTTGAATGCGCGCAGCGCCCTCACGGATCAGGGTGCGCAAAATCGCGTTCACAAAGCCTTTTTGGCGGCTCATGCCTTTTTCATCCGCCAAACGCACGGCGGTATCGACAGCGGCGTGATCGGCAACATCCATAAAGAAAATCTGCGTGACGCCAAGGCGCATAATATTAAGGACAACATCGGTTTTGAGCGCATCGGGGCGATCCATGGCGGAGGTGATCAGATCATCAATTTGCCCAAGCCTGCGAATGGTGGTGGTGATGAGCATGCGCGTAAAGGCGCGGTCACGGGCGGGCAGGTGCGCAAAATCACCCGATGAATCCAGTGCGATATCCAGCGCGGTGCGTTTATTAATCACGCGGTGAAGGATTTCCAGAGCGCATCTGCGCGAGGCCAGATCATCTTCTGTGCCCTTATTTTCTATTTCTTTTGTGCTGTTTTCAGGTGAATTCATTTGATTGCATCGACTGTTTTATTTTACTATGGGGTATGGATATAGAAAAACCAAGCCAAGATGAACAGAAAAAGAACGATGCATCTGAAAAGGTGGATCAGGAAAAAGAAATTGGCGGCTTTGAAAACAGGCCGGAGCCAACGCGCTATGGCGATTGGGAAGTCAATGGACGCTGTTCTGATTTTTAAGGCGAAGGGATAAGAGTTGTCATGTCACTATCAAAATCAATAAAGCTTTCGCTGTTAACGATATTAACGCTGGGTGTTTCCGGTATAGGCACGGCAGAGGCAAGATCGCCTACGGTTGTTGAGGTGTATGGAAAAAATGCCTGTGACGCTGATACGCAGGCTCAGGATGAAATTTTTGAGATTTTGCAGTCCACTGAAGATGTGATTTTGGTGAATTGTCGTCGCTATTTTGATGGTGATATAGAGGATCATCGTTATACCCTTAATTATTGCAATGATCGTGCGCGCGCCTATAGCACCAAGTTTGGCTATGCGGGTGTTAAGACGCCGATGGTCGTGATTAACGGGCGATGGGATGCCAATCGTAAGGCGGTAACGCCTGCCGTGAAGTTGGGAAAAACGGATACGGTCGAAAAAATTGATATGACGTTGCACGATAATTTTATCAATATCGAAATCCCTGAGGTGAAGTCAGAGGCAGGATTCGGTAGCTTGTTCCTATATGCGTATTTACCCACGCAGGGGAAAAAGAAGTTGGTCGTCGACCCTGATGTTGATTTGACCGAAGAAGTAAAAACAAAAATCCGCCTTAAGCAAAGCGTTCCGTTTGTTCAGGAAGTGCATAATGGTAATTTCTATCTGCGCCCTGTATTAACCCCCGTTAAAATCGGGTATTGGGCAGGTGAAGAGATGAGCTTAAGTTATCCGATTGCAGACTTAACGGCCTTGGCCGGTGATCGTATCAACGATGTCAGCTATGTTGTGGTGTTGCAAGAGGGCGGAGATTATGGCCCGATCGTTGCCGCGGGAGAGATCATGTCGGATAAGGAAATGGCGTTATCCCTACCTAAAAGTGAGCCTTTTGATGTAGAGCTGATATCGACGCCAACGGCGAATACTATTTCAATTCAATAATAATAGGAACGTGATCGCTGGGTTTTTCCCAGTCGCGCGCATGTGTCAAAATGTCATGCGCGTGCAGTTTTTCCTGCAACGGTGGTGTAACCCAGATATGATCAAGCCTGCGCCCGCGGTTTGATTTTTTCCAGTCACGATTGCGATAAGACCACCAGGAATAACATTTTTCTGAATCATCAATAAACTCACGTGATCCGTCAATCCAGCCGATTGAGTCTTGCATGGCGGCAAGTTTCTCAACTTCGATTGGTGTGTGAGAGACCACTTTTAAGAGCTGTTTATGAGACCACACATCATGTTCGCGCGGGGCGATGTTGAAATCACCAACGGCGATAACCGAGTCATCCTTGCTGTAGGTGTCAGAGAAATACGCGCTCAGTTCATCAATGAAATCAAGTTTATGGCCGAACTTCTCATTCACATCGCGATCAGGCACATCGCCGCCTGCGGGAATATACAGATTATGCAGATCAAAATCAGCGAAGCTGGCGGAGATATGGCGGCAGTCTTCACGACCGACACGCGTATGCACTTGCGGGTTTTCAAACGGCACGCGTGAGATAATCGCCACGCCGTTATAGCTCTTCATGCCGTTGAAATGCAGGTGCTCATACCCTGCATCGATAAAGGTTTGCGCAGGGAAATGTTCATCGGGGGATTTGGTTTCCTGCAGGCAGATAATATCGGGGCTTCCCTCTTTCATGAGGTCAAGCACAAGATTAGCCCGCAGGCGTACCGAGTTAATATTCCATGTTGCTATACGCATAGAATGAGGCGATCCGTGTAGGGGTGATTAGAACGGCAATCCGCCTTTTCCGCCAAGCTGATCGGCGAATTCTGATGGCATGCCCATACCCTTCATCATGGCCTCTGTTTCGTCCTTGATGCGTTGGTCTTTGATGTCATTGGCAGAGTTCACAGCCGCAGCGATCAGGTCTTCCAATGTTTCTTTGTCTGTTTCCAAAAGGCTTTGGTCAATGTCGATGCGCACAACTTTACCTGCACATGTCATGGTGACCTTTACCAAGCCGCCACCGGATTCGGATTCGACTTCGATATCAACCAATTTCTCTTGCACTTCTTGCAACTTCATTTGCATTTCTTGTGCCTGTTTCATCATTTTTTGCATATTAAACATGTGCGTGTTTCCTTTTGGATGTTTATTCTTCTAAACCACAATCTTCTCTGGCGACAATCTTCGTAAGCTCGGCTTCGGGAAAGACCTCCAGAATTTCTTTAACCATGGGCAGTTGTGCCACGTCTGACAGCTCTTGTAAACGCTTTGCTTCGGCAATATTACCGAGCGTTTCCTGCCCGCGATCATTGCTGACCACCACCATCCAGTGTTGATCGGTGATTTTTTTCAGCGCCTTTGACAGGTTGGGTGACAGATCAGGCATCGCATTTTCTGTCGGGCGGAATTCCAGCTTACCGCTTGGCTTTTCGCCGAAATTTTTATGCTCAATCTTGCATAGATGGGCAAAGTGAAAGAGCTGCTCAGCCAAAAGCAATTCATCATGCTTGCGCAGTAATTCGACCAAATCTTCCATGGTTTTCAGGGTTGGGGTGGGCTCGGGTGCTTGTACAACCGAAAGCTCCGGCATCGCGCGCGCGGTTTCTTGCCCGCCCGGGCCATGACCGCCGCCAATTGTTTGCGGGGGCGGGGTGAAATCCTGTGCATGAACGTTGCCGCCTTGCTGCGGGGCGGGGGCAGAGCCGCCGCCGTTACCACCGCCGCTTGGTGCGCTATTGGTTACGCCGCCATCTTTCAGTTTTTTCACTAAATCAGACGGGTCAGGCAAGTTCGCCGCATAAGATAGGCGGATGATGATCATTTCTGCCGCGGCTTGCGGATTAGGCGCGGTGTTGACCTCACCAAGGCCTTTTAACAATATTTGCCATGCCTTACTGAGGGAGGGCATAGAGAGTTTCTCCGCCATTTCCTTGGCGCGGGTGACTTGATCGCCCGAGAGCACCTGATTGATATTGTCTAAATTCGGCACAGCGCGCAGCTTTGTCAGGATGTGCGTCAGATCAAGCAAATCCTGCATCACCATCGACGGATCGCCGCCATTTTTATAGATATCTTCCATGATATCCAGCGCCTCAGGCGTTTTACCGCCAAGCGCATTTTCCAGCAAATCAAGGTTGCGGGCGCGATCACTGAGGCCAAGCATATTTTGCACCTGATCGGCGGTGATTATGCCATCCGATAGGGCAATCGCCTGATCAAGCAAGCTCAAACCGTCACGTACAGAGCCATCAGCCGCGCGGGCAATCATCGTCATCGCGTCATCTTCGGTTTTAACGTCTTCCTGCTCACATATGGATTGGAAATGCGGAACCAATAAATCGGCGCCGACGCGCTGCAGATCAAAGCGCTGACAACGGGAAAGAACAGTAATCGGCACTTTGCGAATTTCGGTTGTCGCGAAAATAAATTTCACATGCTCAGGCGGCTCTTCCAGCGTTTTCAAAAGGGCGTTAAACGCATTCTTAGAGAGCATATGCACCTCATCGATCACGTATATTTTATAACGCGCTTCGGTCGGGGCATAACGCACGCCGTCCAGAATTTCGCGGATATCATCCACGCCTGTGCGGCTGGCGGCGTCCATTTCAATTACATCAGGGTGGCGATCCTCTGATATGGCCTGACACAGCGTACAATCGGATGTATCGCCCGTTGTTGCGCCGCTCGTCCCGTCAGGGCCTTTATAGTTCAGCGCCTTGGCAATGATACGCGCCGTGGTGGTTTTACCAACCCCGCGCACCCCCGTCAGCATGAAGGCATGGGCAATGCGCCCCGATGTAATTGCATTTTTCAGGGTGCGGACAAGGGCGTCTTGTCCGATCAGTTCGTCAAAATTTTGAGGACGATATTTGCGTGCGAGAACGCGGTACACTTCAGTTTTTTCAGCCATATCTATAGTTACCGCGATTCCGCAGACGGGGCAAGATGCGGAGGTGGAATTATTGCAATGCTAGGCGTTAATTTTACTTTTTTGCAGGCAAAATAAATTAGTGAAAGGCGATATGTTTGGCATTGCGTATCCATTTCTATCGGCTGATAGGTAAATTTGTATTTTTTGTCCTACCTCAGGTCGGCTGGTCTTATTATTCCATAGCATGATTTTAGGCATCTTATATTTTGTACCATCTACTTCGAAATGGCATTGGGCATGGTGTCTGTAGAATGTGTAATTTGAAACTATTCCTGTTGCCTTTTCGCCTTTCAAATAAGGCCGCATATGTGTTGCATAGAGCCACCGAGAATAGAAATAAAATCCAGTCGGTAGTGTAAGACACAATAGGCAATATATGATTGGATGAATGCCTAAGCAAAGCCATAAGGCCAGTGCCGTAATAAGTAGAGCAATATAGATTTGTTTGTTATACTGTTGTAGAGAATGCTCATTGAGATCACCGTCAGCGCGTAGGGTGCTAATATGATTTTTCATTTCCTTTGGATAAAAAATCTCTGCGATCATTCTTTTTCTTTAGACGTTAATTCACAACAAAGGTGACCGTGCCTGCCGTTCGTTACAGGGCTAATTTATCATTAGGGTCTTCGGGTTGGTTTGGATGTATTTTATCGAAAATGGCCGCATTTTTCGCGATTTCCGCGGGTTTTAATGCCTCGATGCCATCCCAAAAACAATCTTCCATACTGCACATTCTTTTTATAGTGCCCATTTTTTTCTCAAAAACGTCATCATCAGTAAGGCGCTGACTTAGGTCATCTACAAGGCGGTTAATCTCGTTTTTGGACATACGATCAGGTATTGCTATGGTATCACTATATTCGTGTATCGCATCTTGTGCTGCCGATTCTTTGGTGTAATTAGCGGCAAGGTGGATTAGACCCGATTTCACCTCTGCGTGCGTATATCTTTTACGGTCAGGATTTAATGTTCTTCTGATGTCAGTGCTTCTGATCCTGTCTTGCTCTCTTTCTTTTTCGATTCCTTCGATGGCGTTTGTGATAAAGTCAGGCAGAATGCTTTTTAGTGTCTTATTCATAAATATTACCCCCGCAATAGCTTAAGTACTCTATTTTTTTGTTTCGTCACAGTACCATAAGATTTTTAAAAGAGGCAATTTATTCTTCTTCCGCAAATGCCTCCACATACAGGCGGTGATATTTACGGGCGAGGATACCGGCGAGGCGGTCATCTTCTTTATTGAATTTTTTCGCCACCGCATCGCGCATCACCGCGGCATCGTCATAGCCCTGACGCGCGACAATATCCAGCCACGCATAGGCCTCTACGATGTTACTTTGCGCGCTTGTCAGGTTACTGAAATACAACTTTCCAAGTGCGTATTGCGCAGGGGTGTAGCCGTGAATGGCGGCCTTTTTATACCATGCGGCGGCCTTTGGCGTGTCTTGCGGGTAGGCGATGCCTTCCTCATACATATGGCCGAGCGTGTATTGCGCCAGAACACTGCCATTTTCGGCGGCGCGCTTATGCCAAAGCTTTGAGGGTTCCTGATCCTGAAAAACGGCGATCCCGCTTTTATATTGGCGGGTTAGGGCAGGTGCGCTGTTCTTTGCGTTTTTATCCTGTTTCAGCAGCATCTCCATATAGGCGGATTCCGCGTGATCGATATTATCCTCTACGCGCTCATTTTCCGCGCCGATAATCTCATCAAAATATGTTTGCGCAAGGGTTTGGGCGGATTTTAATTGCGCCTTATCCATGCGCTCTGCCAGTAAATTGAGGGACAGGCGATCAATATAGTTATATTCCTGCGCCAAAGCGAGGGAGAGCCAAGCGTAGCGCTGCGTATCATCATAAAGCGCGCCGACAGGATGTTCAGGCAGCATGCGCCCCAGATAAAATTGCGTATCCAGATAGCCTGCCCTGGCCGCGCGTTGATACCATTCTAATGCGTTGGCATTTTCGCCGCGGCTTTCGTGGTACATCCCCATCAGGGCGATAGATTGCGCATCGCCGCCCTCGGCCTTGGATTTTAACGCGCCGATATGGCTGCTTTTATTGCGCGCGATTAAATCGGGCAATTCGCGATATTCACGGATATTCACATATTCCTTGAACAGTTCCATCGCGTCGCGGTCTAGCTGCTTTATGGTTTTTTCATCACGCCCGAAATGTGCGCGGAGCGCCTGCCATTCGCGGTAGGCGGTAAAATCATATTTCTGTGCCAGAGCGACGCTGAACCATTGATATCCGCGGCGTAAATCATCGGGGTTTTCGGCGTGACGTACCAAGATCCATGCCAAATTCATCTGCCCGTCTAAATGGCCGTTCATGGCGGATTTCTCGCACCATGACCGCGCCAGATCTATGCTGTCGCCACCTTCATTCAGATAATGCAGGCATAATTCAAATTGCGCTGATAAATCGCCTTGCATGGCTTTTGAGGTTAAATCAGATTTAGACAGGCGCGCCTGCGCGCTCATTGGTGTTAGGGCAATAGCGGCAACGCAGGAAATAGTGAGGAGGGGCTTGATCATTCGTTTTCTTTGGTTGTGTCGGCTGATGAATCTTCAGATGGTTTTTCATCATCGGCTTTTTTAGGTTTTTTTTCAAATGGTACGACGTATCTTTCGTAGAATGTTTCGGCGTTACGTTTTGCTTTGACCAGATCAGGCTTCTCAAGCTCTTTTTTAATTTCGTCACGTCCCTTATGAGCCTTCGGGTGTCCGCGTTTATCAAGAACATCAAACCACGCATATGCAAGGATCATGGCTTCTTTATTGCTTCTGTATCGTGCATAAAGGGCTGCTAAATCATATTGTGCGACCCAATATCCCTGTTTAGCGGCTTTTTCAAACCATTCACGCGCGTTTGTCTCACTTTGTTTTAAGTAAAGGCCGTCACGGTATAGTTTTCCGATGACATGTTGTGATTTTGAATATCCTGCAGAGGCAGATTTCATAAAGAGGTTAAGGCCTTCATTTATGTCTTTATCGACGCCTTTTCCACTCATATAGAGCTTGCCGAGTTCAAATTGAGCTTCCGGATCATTGCCGTCCGACATGACCTTTAAGCTATCAACTGTCCATTTTTCTTTTGCCTCGGCGGCGCATGGAGATAATAAAAGCAGGAAAATGGCAAAGTGCCTAAGGAAACGCATAGTGATCATGTCCGTGTTATTCAGTAAGAATTTTAACACACACTCTGTTTAAAAAGAAATTCTATGTGCAATCCGTCAACCATAGGCTGGGGACGGCTCATCATCTGAATAGTCGTTTGGCGGCGGCGGAGCGTCTTGCCAATCATCATTTGCGACATCGTTAATCGCATCGGCGTTGGCGTGATCCCACCCTTGTGACAGGTCGGCCTTCCGCATAAAGGTCACCCAGCCTGCCTGCAGGAATGCCAGACTGCGGGCGCGATATTCTTCGTACGGGTTCGGTGCGCCGCGGTCGAATGTTTTGCTTGGTTGAAGGGAATGACGCGTTAAGATATGCCAGCCATCATCGCTATACTCATCAGTTTCGCCGTTATACATGATGGCGGTTCCGTGGGTCAGGCCATCGCCCGTATTGCGATAGGTGAAGCCCTCTTCGTTAACCAGAATTGTCGGCAGATTGTCAGGGTGGCCGTCATCAATGCGGGTGACGGTCTTCATCGTGCCGATATCCTGTTTATGGATGTGCCCTAAAACGCAAGCCTCTGCGCCGCGTTCAACGGCGCGTCTGACGGCGTTTTCCCGGAATGTAGAGATGAAAAATTTCCCTAAGGTTTTAAGGGTGTTGGTTATTGGAAACGGATAACGCGCATCATCAGGGGCGAAGCGATCAAAGATGGATTTCAGTTTGTGATCGGTCACAAGACCTGCATCCAAAATCTCGCTGCATCTTGCGTACAGGCCGTTATAATTGATCAAACAAGCAGGATCATTTTCATCACCATGTTCCAAATGCGTAGGAACGCCGCCGAAATCCTCAATCATGTGATCATGGAATTGAACGCCCATAATGTTCATGCGGTGTAACAGGTCGAGGTTATTATCGTGATTGCCTGTAATATAGTGTACCTCTACGCCCTCATCGACTTTCGCCATGATGATATCGATAAAGCGTAAATGTGCCTCCATGTCCCTGAAGGACACCATGGACAGAACATCTTCAAAATCGGTGGGGATGTCTTGCAGGCCGATGCCTTCTATTTCCATCTGGTCGACCAACATATCTTGAATATATTCATAATCAATGATATCGCCGAGCAGATAAAGCCGATCAGGGTCTGCTTGCTCAATAAAAAGCCCCTGAATGTCAAGGGCACCGTTGCGTTTGTGAAATAAATGTGTGTCAGAGACAAACAAGCTCGTTTGTTCGCGCTGAGTCGTGTCGAATGACTTCGCCATAATAAACCGTCCGTTTTTTCCGTGTGTGCGTGCAGGTGTTCTAAGTCTGCGCGCGTCTAAACCAAGATCACAATGCCTTATTCAGTATTGCGGCGCAACAATTAATGTAGGCTGTCATGGAATTTGATGTTTGACGATTGTTTTTGTATAGTGAGACAATAAAAATAATAACACTTAATTATCGGTGATAAATTGGCAGAGCATACTTTAACATCAGGATCGGGAAGTCCGCCCGCAGATAGCATTCTGCGTGACGGGTATTCTGTTTCCTTCGCGGATGTTTTGCGTATTGGGTACGGCCAAGCCGATAACATTGTTTTGGGCGATTCCGATCACGATGATTACCGCAAAATTTGGGGCGCGATGGGCGAAAGTGAAACCGTCCGCGCCATCGCCGAAAGCGGCGTCAGCAATATGTTTTTGGAACTGCCCCATTTCAGGAATGATTTGATTTCAGAATTTCAATCGCAGGTGCGTGCCGGACAAGACGTGGATGTTGCCGCATTCGGGCAACGTTTTGAGCATGAAGATAATGTAGAGTTTAATAAAGGGCGTTGGCGTTTCAGCGCCCAAGACGAAACGCAACAATTTGTTCAAGGCGCGGTTGCCCCTATTCTTGAAACAACTGCGCAGGCAGGGGTTACGGTGCATCCGATTGACTATGAAAACGGTGCGGATTTGCTTGATGATCGTAATGCGGCGCGCATTGCATTGATAGAAACGCGTGATGAAATCCTGCGTCTACGGGAACAGGGAAACAGTTCAGACCCGTCCGTTCAAACACGTTTGGCGGAACTGCGTTCGCAATTTGATCAGCAAAAACAAGATTATATGGCGGCGGGGCTGGCTTATTATAACGCACGCCATGATGACCGGAATTTGGCACATACAGTCAACGGTATATCGGGCGGTGATAAAACCTTAACTCTGATGGGTTTTGTGCACGGATCAAGATCAAATGATTTTGAGGAATATCTGAACGGAGATTCAATTAAGATTGATGTCGCGGTATCGCGCGCGGCCTATGAACAAAATTATGCACGGCAAATGGACTCGCTGGGGCAATTTAACCCGGCATTCGGCGAAGATGCGCCGGAGCTTGTGTATTTATTAGATGAAGGCACCGTGATGACCACGGTGAATACCCCGCCTGAATTGATTGAGGCGTTCCGCATTGATGCGCCGTCTGTACAACCACCCGTTCAGCAAGATGCCAATAATGACGCACCCGCAATCGATTGGGGCACGGGATACAGCACCAAGTGGAATTAATTTGATTTTGGGAAAAAGTGGAAAGCCGAATACGACCCGAAAAAATTCGTTGGTGGCTGCTTCCTTTCGGACCTGACCGGGCTACAAGCGAGATTCCGCCCGCACCGACTTTCCGAGGTCTTTATATCTATAGAATCCTTGGTTTTCAAGTTTTTTCATATGGCTTTCTTATTTCTGATGATTCCTTGTTTTTTTCATATTCGTGGTGTAGAAATCCTAATGATAATCATTTTCACTGAAGGTCAGAGGATATAGTCTATGAAAAAGTTATGGTTGGTTGCTGGTATTTCACTCATTACTTTAGGCGCGATGCAGCCTGTAAGCGTTTTTGCAAAGGATGCAGCAACGCATGAGGAGCACGCAGATGACCATCATGATGATCACGATCATGAAGAAGGCACAGAGCATTATAAAGCCGTAGAGATTAAATCAGTTGATCATGCGAAGACCGTTTTAAATGAAAAGGCGGCGGCAATCGGTAAGGTATTAGAAACAGAAGGTGAGTTGGAGTTTTTACAGCTTGAGGAAATTCACGAAGTAACATACAGCCTGGAAGCGGCGATTGATAAAATCCGCGATGAAAAGGCCATGGATGTGACGAAGGTAGAATCAATTGATGAAGCGATACAGGCCATTCACTTTGCGTCTGAAAATCAGGAAGAGGCCATCGTACGCGAATGGTTCCCTAAGCTTCAAAGTGCAATCGCAGCAAAAGAATCGCCAGCCGATGCAAAGCCTGTGAAGAAGGAATTTTATACAATCGTGATTAAAGATCATAAATTTTCACCGGCGGAAATTACGGTTCCTGCGGGGGAGAAGATCAAGTTAATCGTTGATAATCAAGACCCGACCCCTGAGGAATTTGAAAGCCATGACATGAACCGTGAAAAGATTATTCGCGGCAATAAAAAGGCAACGATTTATGTCGGGCCGTTAAAGCCGGGTAAATATCATTATTTCGGTGAGTTCAATATGGAAACAGCCAACGGGTATATTATTGCCAAATAACCCCGCATAGCATCGGAGAGGATATCGTCATGTATGGTATAGCAACTGTTGTATTTAGAGAGATTATCGAAATTGCCCTTGTTCTGGGTATCGTTCTGGCGGCAACGCGCGGTTTGCCAAAACGCGGACTTCTGGTTTCGGCCGGCTTGGCTGTCGGTGTGATTGGCTCGTTTATCGTTTTCTTGTTCACGGATACAATTGCGGATTCCATTGATGGTATGGGGCAGGAAGTTTTTAATGCCTGCATCATGTTCACGGCGGTTGGTTTCCTCAGCTGGACGGTGATTTGGATGAAGCGTCACGGGCGAGAGCTGGCGCAGCATATTAATGCCGTTGGTGCGGAAGTGGTGGCAGGGCGCAAATCACTGTTTGTGATTGTGTTTGTCGTTGCGTTGGCAACATTGCGCGAAGGGGCGGAGATCGTCCTTTTTACCTATAGTCAAAGTCTGATCGGTGTTCCTGCAACGTCTATTGCGTTGGGTGGTTTGATCGGTTTTGTTGGTGGTGCGGCTGTTGGCCTGATGCTTTATATGGGATTGCTGAAAACAGTGAAGCGCCATTTGTTTACTGTCACGAGCTGGATGCTCATTATCTTAACGGCGGGCATGGCGGCGCAGGGGGCAAGCTTCTTAATACAGGCGGATATGCTTCCGATGTTATCTGCGCAAGTATGGGATACATCTGCAGTCTTGGATGGCGGGAGTTTCTTGGGCGAAACAATGGGTGTTTTGTTCGGATATAATGCGCGCCCGACAGGGATGGAGCTTGTATTCTATGTGTCTGTTCTTTTGATTGTAGGCGCAGCTTATAAGTTTATCGGAACAGTTAAGCCTAAGGCCGTTACGGCGAAAGCCGAAGAACAGGCAGAGGCCGTTCCTGCGGAATAGAAATACCAAAAAATATACAATTAACGATTTTAAATTTCGTTTTTTTAGAATCGGCGGTTAGACTATCAACCGTCGGTTTTTTATTGTGAAAATCGAGTGACGTTATTTTAATTGAACAATGTTCAATACATGATATACTATGACAATATATAGATTTAAACAAAGGCAAAGCATATGCGTGATAATCAATTTTCCCTGATGAGAGATATACGGTTTTTACCGCTTTTCGTGACACAGTTTCTCGGGGCTTTTCATGATAATTTATTCAAAAACGCACTTGTGGTTTTGCTGGTCTATAACATTCTGGACAGTGCCGCCCAAACAGGGATGGAACCCGAAGTTCTGGTAACATTGGCGACGGGGATATTCATTTTGCCCTTTGTTTTATTTTCCGCGTTGGGTGGGCAATATGCCGATAAATACCCCAAGGATAAAGTGATCCGCGTGATTAAAGTGGCTGAGGTCGGTGTTGCCGTTTTGGGTGCGATATCGCTTTTATCGGGTTCGGTTAATATGTGCCTGATCACATTATTTGCGCTGGGCACGCAATCTGCGTTTTTCGGGCCAAGCAAATATTCTATTTTACCGCAGCACCTCGATGAAGATGAACTCATCGGCGGTAATGCGCTGCTTGCGACCGGGACGTTTCTGGCGATTTTGACGGGGACGATTATCGGCGCGGCGTTTGTGACCATGAAATTCGGTGTGACGCTCGTGGCGTTGCTTCTGATCGTTGTTGCGGGGCTTGGTTATCTGGCTTCGCGCTTTATTCCTGATGCCAAGGCGGGGGATGCGGATCTGAAGATGAATTACAATATTTTCGGTGAGACACTTCATATCCTTGATCAGCTTTTCTCAAGCAAACGCAGTGTGATTGAATCCGCGCTTGGTATTGCATGGTTCTGGTTTTTGGGCGCGGTATTTCTGGCGCAGTTGCCGAACTTTACCGAAGGGGTCTTAGGGGCAAGCAACGCAGTCTTTATTCTGTTCATGGTTCTGTTTTCTGTTGGCGTGGCGCTGGGCGGTTTGTTGAATAACCGATTGCTTCGTGGCCGCGTAGAGGCCGTCTATGTGCCGTTGGCGGCGGTCGGGATTACGATTTTCTCAATCGATTTATTCTTTGCAGGAAACGGATATCACGGCGGCACGGAAGATAACCTTATTCCGTTTACGGCCTTTATTTCAACATTGGCAAGCTGGCGCATTATTTTGGATATCTTCATGATTTCGCTATGCGCGGGTTTATTCGTTGTGCCGTTAAACGCGATTATCCAGCATGACACAACTGAAAATTCGCGCTCTCGCATTTTGGCGGCCAGTGCGATTTTAAATTCGATTTTTGTGGTGGCGTCATCGGCTATATCTGCGTTTTTGCTCTCGCTTGGTTTTGGTATTACCAGCCTGTTTTTGATGTGCGCGGCGGCGAATTTGTTTGTTGCGCTTTACATTTGCCAGTTGCTACCTGCTTATTTTATGAAAAGCATGATGCAGATGGTGCTCAAGCTCTTTTATAAGGTTGAAATTCGCGGCCTTGAGAATTTGGAAAAGGCAGGCCCGCGCGCGGTGATTGTGTGTAACCACGTTTCATTCCTTGATGCGCCGATTTTGGCGGCCTTTTTGCCCGGCAAGCCGATGTTTGCGGTGAACAGTTTTGTTGCCAACTGGGCATGGGTGCGTCCGTTCCTGAAAATGGTTGATGCGTTCCCGCTTGATCCGACAAATCCGTTCTCGCTGAAATCTCTGATTAAAGAAGTAGAAAAAGATAAGCATTGCGTAATCTTTCCTGAGGGGCGATTGACGGAAACAGGCGCGTTGATGAAAATCTATGACGGGCCGGGTATGATCGCCGATAAGGCAGGTGCGAAGGTTGTGCCGATCCGTTTGGACGGCGTACAGCATACACCGTTTTGCCGCCTGAAGGGGAAAGTGCCGCTGCGTACGTTCCCGAAAATTACCATGACCATCCTTGAGCCGCGCGAATTCGAAGTACCCGAAGAGGTTAAGGGGCGCGCGCGCCGTAAGGCCGCAGGGCGACAGCTTTATGATGTGATGGAAGATATGATGTTCCTGACCAATGACCGTGACCAGACACTATATAGTGCGTTGATGAGGGCGCGTCATGTGAACGGTGATGGTGCGACAATCGCCGAGGATATTGAACGCAAACCGATGCCGTTTAAAACTCTGGTGCGTGGTTCTATGGTGCTGGGGCGTAAAGTCACCAAAGGCACTAAGAAAGGCGAAAATATCGGCCTGTTATTGCCAAATTCGACAGGCGCGCTTGTCACGTTCTTTGGTCTGCAGGCCTTTGGCCGCGTTCCTGCGATGCTCAATTTCTCTGCAGGGGCAAAGGCGATTATCTCGGCTTGTACCTCCGCAAAGATTAAGCGCGTTTTGACATCTCGCTTATTTATCAAAATGGGCCGTCTGGAAGGCTTGATCGATGAGCTTGAGCCGCATGTACAGATTGTTTATCTGGAGGATATCAAGGCAGAGATCACACCGTTTGATAAAGTGCGCGCGCTTTATGCGCACCGCGTGGCGGGCTATGTGCACAGATCAAAGGGCGTGAAGCCGTCTGATCCTGCGGTGGTGCTGTTTACCTCTGGCTCGGAAGGGGCGCCCAAGGGCGTGGTGCTGAGCCATGAAAACATTATGACCAATATCGTGCAGCTTTCTTGCCGCGTAGACTTTAACCGTCAGGATATCGTGTTTAACTGTCTGCCGATGTTCCATTCATTCGGTTTAACGGGCGGAACGCTATTGCCTGTGCTCTCAGGTGTGCGCACGTTCCTTTACCCAAGTCCGCTGCATTACCGTATCGTGCCGGAGCTTGTATACTCTTCGAATGCGACCATCATGTTTGGAACCGACACGTTCCTAAACGGATATGCGCGCATGGCTGATCCGTATGATTTCTACCGCATGCGGTATATTTTCGCAGGCGCGGAAAAGGTGAAGGATGAAACCCGTAAACTTTATGCCGATCGTTTTGGTGTACGTATTCTGGAAGGGTACGGCGCGACGGAAACGGCGCCGGGCTTGACGCTGAACTCACCGATGCATTTGAAAAACGGGACTGTCGGGCGCTTGCTTGCGGGCATTGAATATCGTCTGGAGGATGTGCCGGGCGTGGATGAAGGCGGGCGTTTGTTCGTGAAGGGGCCGAACGTGATGCTTGGCTATTACAAAGATGATAAGCCGGGCGTTCTGCAACCCCCCGAAGATGGTTGGTATGATACAGGTGACATCGTCAGCGTGGATGATGAGGGCTTTGTGAAAATCCTAGGCCGCGCGAAACGCTTTGCCAAAATCGCAGGTGAAATGGTTTCACTCAGCAGTGTCGAGACGATGGTCGATAAGGTCTATCCCGATGAGGGGAATGCAGTTGTTGCCATCCCTGATGCCAGAAAGGGAGAGCAGCTCGTGCTGGTCACAACCAATGAGAAGGCCGATAAATCTGATCTGTCATCATACGCATCCAAGAACGGTATATCAGAGCTATCGGTGCCGAAAACCATCGTGACGGTTGATAAGATGCCTGTGCTGGGCAGTGGTAAAACCGATTACCCCGGCGTTCTTGATGTGGCGCTTGAAAAACTGGGTAAGAAAAAGGCGGCTTAAATTAGATGGAGGAAGAAGAAAAAGACAAATGGTTTAGCATTCAAGGAATTGGAATAATTGCGCTCGTGTTAATTATTCTCATTTTGGTGAGCAATTATTTTTTCGTTTTTTATATTACTGGCAAAGAGTTGGGATCAGTTGGTGAATTCGGCGATATGTTCGGTGGGGTCAATGCCCTGTTTTCTGGCCTTGCGTTTGTCGGGGTAATCATAGCCATTATGATGCAAAGCAAAGAGCTTGAGTTGCAAAGAGAAGAACTAAAACAAACGCGCGAAGAATTAAAGGGGCAAAAGGAGCAGTTAGAACTACAGAATGAAACAATGCAAAAACAGCAGTTTGAGCATACGTTTTTTCAGATGTTAAGGCTGCATAATGATCATAAATCAGATGATATGGTAAAAAATATTCGGGATTTTAATAATTATCTACGAAGCCAGTATGGTACGAGTTGTTCTAAAGGGCCGAAAAAATTGGCCTTGGATAAAATTCAAAATTTTTTTCATACTAGGCATCCGCTACTAACATATTTGAGGATGCTCAATGCATTAATTAGATTTGTTGATAATAGCACGATGGCAAATAAAATATTTTATTTGGATTTACTTACATCGGAAATGCGGCAACCACAGTTACAATTAGTTTATTATTACCTAATGACAGAGGATGGGGCAGCCATGTTCTCTACCTTAGTAGAGAATTATAACTTGTTGGAAAATCTTGATCGTGAAAATGTCATGAGTCTGTAATCATTTAATCAAATGGTTTTTCTTTGCGTTCCTCGCTAAGTATTTCATCTAACATTTCATAAGAAGGCCTGTTTTCAGGCCTCTTTTTTTAAGCCGATTTTAAGATGAATAAGGTAGAACAGATATTCATGCGCATTGTTCTTGCCTGTTTTTGTTGATCGGGTATTTTAATATTCCTGAGTTCTGCGTATTATGAAATCATATATGTGATGTGACACAATAATTTTGAACGTTTATAGAGTGATCCTGAATGGCCGAAGAAGCAAAAAAAGACGACGAAGAATTACAGCCTAAAAATAATTCTATGGCGGCGTTCAGTGATAAATTAAAAGACCTTGAAGAAGCGCTAAGCCTTCTTTACATCCCCCGAAATTTAAGCGGCCGTTTGAAATTTAAAGATAAATGGCCTGAGGTTGCGCAATATCTGTTTGGTGATGAACTGATTGATTATGATATTAACGGTTTTAAGGATCTGGATCGCCGTGCTGAACTGGAGGAAGAGGCGAATGACAGGCGCATTAGAATCAAGCAAACAATGGCCGAGATTATTAATAAAAGCGTCGATGCGGGGTCGTTGATGTTTGATTATGTCGGCGGGGTTATCGATGAATATGGAGCGCAGATGTCGAAATATCTGTATGCCGAAGATGTGATAGAGCGCGTACGCCCCGGAATGTTAGCGGCAAGTGAAGCAAGCGCACAGAATAAACCGGAAGAAAAAAATAACGCGGCCTTGGTTGGTGCATCGTCTGCTGATGAGAAACCATCAGATGATTTGCAGGACACGCAGACTGTATCGAGCGTTTCTGATGAGTTGGATGCGAATATTGACGAAGCCGATGACATGAATGAAACGGCAGTTCTGCCGAATAAAGAAGATGGTGACGAGGGAGTATCCCTGCGCGCGCCTGATGAAAAACTATCTGCGGAAGAAAAGAGCCTGTTGAGTAATACTTCGGATATTCCCGATACAGTGAAGCCGATTGAAACCCCGTCCCCGACGCAGCAAGCACCGCTTTCCGAAGCGCCGAAAGCGCCGCCCAAGCCTGTCTCTGAAGACCCTGCGGATTCTGTCAGGCCGATTGATACGACAAAACCGCAAACACCCGAAGAAGTGGCGCCGTTCCTTTCGGAAGATCCTGAAAAAGTAAAAGCGCAAGCAGGATTATCGCCTGATACTGCGAATATGCCTGCGCCGCAAGAGGGTAAGGCAGAGGTGGCAGAGAAAACGGCAGAGCCAGCGTCGGATATGAAGCCGGCAACTACGGCAGAGCCGAAGGTTGATGCCCTTGGTGATCAGGAGCCGGTTGATGTGACGCCTGATCCAAAACCAACTGAGGCCGCACCGCAAGAAGCGTTTATTCAAGAACAGCCGGTATCCGCGCCGCAGCCTGCAGAAGCCCCAAAACCAACAGAGGTGACAGCCGCTCCGAAAGCGGATGCAGCCCCGCTTGCAGAGGCAAAGCCAACAGAAGCAGAGCAAGCAACGCCGCAAGAAACTTCTGAGTCTGCAGAAACGCCTGACATATTGAAATCACCCGCGGTGGAAGAAGTGCCGGCGGCGGCTGATCAAAAGCCTGAAAAAGTCGAGGAGCTGACTGTTCAGCAGGCAGCTAAGGCAGAAAAAGGCGTGTATATGGCAATGTTTAATGCGCTGGCAAAGGCTGGATAGGGCGCACAGCATGCAGGGATGTTAATAATAGCCCGAGCAAAATAACAGCGCCGCCCTGGTGCGATGTTGCGATGACCAGGTCTACCCCTGAAAATAACGTCGCTAGCCCCAGTGAAAATTGTGCAAAAACCATCACAGCCAAAAATATAAAGACTTTGTCTTCACGTTTTTTCGATCCTGCATGCAGGACATAGCTTACGATGGTCAGTGCGGTAAACATCGCAAGCCATCTGTGAACGAACTGCACGCCTGCATGATTTTCGAAAAAGTTTTTCCAAACAGGTTCATAAAACCAGACTTCTTCGGGAACCCATGTATCCCCCATCTTTGGGAAGGTGTCGTTATAAACCAGCCCTGCATCAAGACCCGCGGTGTAGGCACCCCAAAAAATTGTCAGACATAGTGCAAGCAGGCACGCCAGCCCATGATGGTAGAGCGTTTTGTCAGGATTGGCCGCGGTTTGATGCGCGTATTTCCAAAAAGACAATCCCAGCCAGATCATAGTCGAGATAATGATGAGAGCCAGAGACAGGTGTGCGGCCAAACGGTAATGTGATACTTCGGGTATATCAACCAACCCGCTTTTTACCATGTACCAACCCATAAAGCCCTGCAGCCCGCCGAGGATAAATAGAAAGATGAGTGGTTTTACAAAGGCGGTCGGTACCCATTTTTTGGCCATAAAAAACAGGAACGGCAACAGGTAAATCATCCCGATTAAGCGCCCGAGCAAGCGGTGAAACCATTCCCAGAAAAAAATCTGTTTAAAATCACCTAAACTCATCCAGTGATTTACTTTTGTGAATTGGGGAGATTGTTTATATAATTCAAAAACACGGTTCCATTCATCTTCGTGTAGTGGCGGCAAGGCCCCCATAAGAGGGCGCCATTCCACCATAGACAGGCCGGATCCGCTGAGGCGGGTAATGGCTCCGACAATGATCATAATGAATACGGTAAATGCGCAAAAGAAAAGCCATAAGGATATGGTTTTACAATGTTGTAATGTGTTTTTATCTGTCATCGTTGTTTTTTAAAAGTCTATGGCGTAGTGTTCTGTAATACCTTATAAATCATATTCTAAACTCATAGACCCAGAAGGTAAGTATGGCAAGTTTTGATTTTGTAGATGCAGCGGCTAAGGGCTATGAGTTTTTATGGCGTGAGCGCGGCTATATCAGCCGTGTTGCTATTCCCGTGGTTTTTGTAAAGATGGCCTGTATTCTTGCGGTGCATCTGTTGGGTGCGGATAAGCAATTCTTGCTTAGCGGTCTTATAATGATTCCGGGATTTGTGCTTGAGGCAATTTTGGCGATAGGCCTTGTTCGTTTTTTGCTGTATCGAGAGCCGATTATGATTTCAGGCCGAGCAGTACCCCCGCCGCAAGATAATCCGCCGATTGCCCGTTATATGGGCGGTATGAGTGCATCACAGGCAGTTCAGGCCGGATTTGCCATGTATTTATTGATCCGTATCGTGCAGGTCGCGTTTTCCGGATGGGTGCAGGATTATAAATTGTTGTTAGATGCAACAAATGTGGAGCCTGAACAGGTTGATCCTAACTTTTTAGGTATGTTTGCGATGCTTGGGCTTTTGTGGGTTATTGTTTGGGCATTTCGCTTGGGATGGCTATTTGTGCCGTTGGCGATGGGGCTGTCTTTTATGACGTTCCTTGAAAGAATAAAGGGGTTATATAGCTCGTTTTATTTGTTCGCCGCATGGTTTTTATGTAGCTTACCGCTTCTTGTTCTTTATGGGGCGCTCGCGAATTTGGTTCAGATTGTGTTCCCGTCAGGGACGGGTGTCGGTATTGTTTTTGATGCGCTTATTTTGGCGGGTATAGAGACAACAATGGTGGCATTGCAGGTCTTGGCTATGACATATGGTATCACCGAGATTATGGCAGGTGGTAAAGGTAAACCTAAGAAATAATGTTGCGTAAGATATGAAGATTATCGTCGTTGATCATACAGGTAGAGAGCATGTTATAGAAGGCGTGGAGGGATGGCGTCTGATGGAAATCATCCGTGAATACAAACTTCCGATCAAGGCCGAGTGCGGCGGTGCCTGCGCATGTGCGACATGTCATGTTTATGTCGATGAGGCATGGTTAGATAAAATTCCTGAAATGCGTGATGATGAAGAAGAGATGCTGGATGAGGCATTTGACGTACAGGATAATTCCCGCCTGTCGTGCCAGATTATTATGGATGATGATTTGGATGGTTTGCGCGTAACCCTTGCGCCTAGTGATGATTAAGGCGGCGGCCTACATGCTGATTGATCCGTGCTGGCGACGTACAAAATAAAGCGACCATAGGGATGTTAAAAGGAAAAATAACCCTATACCGAATAAGATGAGCGCGCGTTCATCTATGGTCGATAAATCGCCTGCGGTGAACTCGTTCCAAAATCCTGAAAAGTCACTGTGAATATATTGGCGTGTTTCATCGGAAATTCTGCCATATGCGTTATTCATGATCCACATGCCCCCTAATAAACCTGCCATGCCGATGAGGCTGCCCCAAAAGCTATGGCTTGATACTTCGGCCATATAATCGGATTTTGTTTCGATTAATGTTGAGTCGGGTTTGGGTTTCGTTTCGATGGGGCTTTCGATTAATGTCTGTTTACCACTGAGCATCCCGCTTGAGATGATATGCCCGACACCCCATGCCGTTGCCGCCATAATCAGGGTTACGGTTCCACTGCCGCCTAAAACCAGAATGTAAATCAGCAAGGCGCCTGCCCCGATTATTGCGAAAAGTGAACCCATCAGAACATTTACGCTGTCGTCTAATTTGGCCTGAATGGGGCCGCCTTCTTTGGGTTCATTGATCATGACGGTTACATTTTGACCAAGCTTATGACGTAGATGGCTGACGCTGGGGCCGAATGTTTTGTGAATTTCATCTTTATATATAAATTCAACAAGCGGGCGATAGAAGAGTTGCGCCGCGGTGCCGTGGCCTGCGCCCTGTCTTTTGGAGACATATTTCTCAATCGCTTTGACAGTGCCGTTTACATGGTTGCTCCGTGCGCGAAAACGGTAAAAATGAGCGACAAAGTTTAGCCCGAGTGAGAAAAACACACATCCGACAATAAGGGGGACAAAACCGGCAGGGGAAATAAGGAGATCAGCGAAATTCATAACTAAACAGGTGGGGTGATTGTTGATGTAACGTATTAGAATCTTACGGGGTTTTCAGGCATGTGTCTATGTAATGTTCGGTCTGTATGAACCGTGAGAAATCAAATATTAGGATAAAATTGACAAAAACCTGCGATATTCGGCATAAATAAGGAAAGAGTAAGCGGGTAGTGTAAAATAAATAAATGAATCATATCTTTATATACGGACATGCACATTTTGAAGGGCGCGATAAAGACGCGGAGCCGTATAACCATGCGTTTGCAACGACGGCAACCCTAGAGGATGGAGAAATTCAGCTTGTTAAAGGGTTAAATTTCGGATCGCATCACGGGTTTGACCGTGATGGTGAAATGGGTGATCAGAAAGTCTCGCAAGCTCTGATCTTGCCGATATCAGATGATGCGTTTAATCGGTTTAACGATTTGATCGATGATTTAGGGCGGCTGGATAGTCGGTATCGCTCTCCGTTTTATTTTTCCAGATATGGCGCGGCAAGCGTTTACCTTGAACGCCCCGGCATGGATTTAATTGATCTGGAGGGGGAGGCCAGAGATGAATCAACGATGGAGTTCCGCGCCGATGGCTTTATCGATGCGTTTGGCCACCAGACATATCCGGAAGTTGATATGGATAATTACCCTGTTCACAATGATATTCAATATGTACATGCCAACTGTGTTGAGATGACGAATTTTGTGACCAAGCGTGCGGGTATCGATGTTGCGCAGGTCAATCGGGACTGGTGGAATATGGCATTCGGGCGGGATTTAGAACGCACATTGGCAACATCCTTTAATAACGGGCAGTTCAAGTTGGGCATTAATAACCCGATGATGTTCGGTGTTTGTATTTCACCCGACAAGCATGAATCGTGGAAGGTTATGCCCGTAACCAGAAAGAATACTGAATTAGGTACATTGATTGCGACTGTTGCAGAATCGCAAGGCGGCGCGGAAAAAATGTTTGATTTTATGCAAACCAGAAAGCCGTTTGATTGTGAGCCTGCCGAAATTCCTGAATATTTACAGCACCTTCTGGATGAGTTGCCGTACGCAAAACCCCATGGCCCTGATACAGGTTTCCAAGTGCCTGACAGTTTGGGGTAAATGCGGGAGAATTCTGCGAAAAAAACCTTCCGAAAAATCTTGAAATTTAATATAGACGGCGTTATATAAACAGCATTCACAAAGAATCGAAACCGCATGTGTTTCATCCTTTTGTGATGTGGGAGGGGTCTTCCGTTCCTTGCTCTGAATAGAGAAGAGGGAAGGCCTGCTTGTTAAAACCATAAACGAAGGAGATACGAATATGAAATTTCGTCCTTTACATGATCGCGTTCTAGTCCGTCGCGCGGAAGCTGAAACAAAAACAGCAGGCGGTATTATCATTCCAGGTACAGCAGAAGAAAAACCATCAGAAGGCGAAATCGTTGCCGTAGGTAGCGGTTACGTTAATGACAATGGTGATGTTCGCGCCCTAGACGTTAAAGAAGGTGACAAAGTTATCTTCTCTAAGTGGGCCGGTACAGAGGTCACAATTGATGGTGAAGAACTGATGGTGATGAAAGAGTCAGACATCATCGGTGTTATCGCTGCTTAATCCAAAATTTAACGCGAAATCTAAGGAGATTTAAAATGAGTGCTAAAGATGTACTATTTGAAGAGAAGGCTCGTGATGAGCTGTTGAAAGGCGTAGACATTATCGCTAACGCTGTAAAAGTAACATTGGGTCCAAAAGGTCGTAATGTTGTAATCCAGAAATCATTCGGCGCACCACGCACCACAAAAGACGGTGTATCTGTTGCGAAGGAAATCGAACTAAAAGATGCACGTCAAAACATTGGCGCACAGTTGATCCGTGAAGTTGCTTCTAAAGCAAACGACCACTCAGGTGACGGTACAACAACTGCAACTGTTCTTGCACAAGCGATCGTTCGCGAAGGTGTGAAGGCAGTATCTGCAGGCCGTAACCCAATGGATCTGAAGCGCGGTATTGACCAAGCGGTTATTTCTGTTGTTGAAGACATTGCAAAGCGCGCGAAAAACGTGAAGTCAAACGAAGAGATCAAGCAAATTGGTACAATCTCTGCGAATGGTGAAGCGGAAATCGGTGAGATGCTTGCAGAAGCGATGGAAAAAGTTGGTAACGAAGGCGTTATCACAGTTGAAGAAGCAAAATCTTTGAACAACGAACTTGAAGTTGTTGAAGGTATGCAGTTTGACCGTGGTTACTTGTCACCATACTTCATCACAGATGCAGACAAGATGGTTTGTGATCTGGAAGACCCATATATTCTTCTACACGAAGGTAAACTATCAAACCTACAATCTATGCTTCCTATTCTTGAAGAAGTGGTAAAGACAAGTCGTCCGTTATTGATCGTAGCAGAAGATGTTGAAGGCGAAGCGCTTGCAACTCTTGTTGTGAACAAGCTACGCGGTGGTTTGAAAATTGCTGCTGTTAAGGCACCTGGCTTTGGTGATCGTCGTAAGGCGATGCTTGAAGACATGGCCATCGTAACTGGCGGTCAGGTTATTGCTGAAGATCTTGGTATCAAGCTTGAGGATACAACATTGGATATGTTGGGTACAGCGAAGAAGGTTATAATCACTAAGGATGACACTACTGCGGTTGATGGAGCTGGTGAAAGAATTGCGATTGATCAGCGTTGTAAGCAAATACGTACACAAATCGAAAATACAACAAGCGACTATGACAAGGAAAAACTGCAAGAGCGTCTTGCGAAGCTTTCCGGTGGTGTTGCTGTTCTTCGTGTTGGCGGTATCACAGAAGTTGAAGTGAAAGAACGCAAAGACCGTGTTGATGATGCATTGCACGCAACACGCGCAGCCGTTGAAGAAGGTATCGTTGCCGGTGGTGGTACAGCCCTTCTTTACTCAATCGCTGCTCTTGAGGCGCTAAAAGGTGACAACGAAGACCAGAATGTTGGTATCGAAATCATTAAGCGCGCTCTTTCTGCTCCAATCCGTCAGATTTGCCAGAACGCTGGTGAAGAAGGTGCAGTTATCGTTGGTAAACTTCTTGAGCAAAAAGACACAAGCTATGGCTTTGATGCGCAGAAGGCGGAATATACTGACCTTGTTAAGGCCGGTATCATCGACCCTGCGAAAGTTGTTCGTACTGCTCTTCAGGATGCAGCCTCAGTTGCCGGTCTATTGATCACAACCGAAGCGGTTATCACTGACGTACCATCTGAAGATGGTGACGCAGCAGGCGCAGCCGCTATGGGCGGTATGGGTGGCATGGGCGGAATGCCCGGCATGATGTAATTCACTGTGAATGTTATGTCTGAGGATAGCGTCAGATTTCAGCTCGTTTACTTAATAAATG
Organism: Alcanivorax sp.; assembly: GCA_051967755.1. Lineage (GTDB taxonomy): Bacteria > Pseudomonadota > Alphaproteobacteria > Micavibrionales > Micavibrionaceae > UBA1672. Next base: position 248,002 of record JBQDYD010000001.1, on the reverse strand, counting down.
TAAACTTCGCTTTATCTTCCTAACCTCAGAAAAACATTCTGTGTGAATACGTACCTAAATTAGAAATGTAAAATTACGAAAGCCCCGTTTATTGCGGGGCTTTTTTTATGCGCTGTAATAGGTGATAAACCTTTAAGCGGATGGTGGAGCGGTGCCGTCCAGATCCTCAGAATCTGTCACGTATAAATGCGCGCGCGTAGAGAGCGGAACACCATTGCGGTAATCTTCGATTGCACCCTGAATAACCATGCCAAGGCCACTTGCGTGATCATAATGGTAGGCGTCATCGCTAAACATTTGAACGTATCGTTCTATCATCGCGTCTTCGTCATATAAAATACGCGGCGGGTCACGTTCTTCCAGCTCTTGGATTTCCTCTGCTGTGGGGAATGAGAAATAGCGCGCTTCATCATGATTTTGCGGGATAGGCGGGCGCGGCATCCCTTTGGCGGCCAGCTTGATATTATCCGCGATCATGCCAGAACCTTTATCAACCATTCCGTAATATGCATCCAGTGCGGTCATTTCAGGCTTAATTGCGCGTGTGCGGATGTCAATTACCGAGCCTGTGTCGATGTTTTCATCGATCTCATGCAATGTCCATCCATATTCCTTGGCATCATCTTGCATAACGCGCACAGGAACAAAAACGCCGCGATATTTCGGCAGCTCGCCTGTGTGAACATTCCATAAGAACTTATCATCCTGCCTTAGGGCCTCTATCGCAGGTTCTGAGAAGAGCTGGTAATTCTTAACCGATACTGATCCGATAATTGTCGGGTCGTTGTTAATATCTTCAATCAGGCTTGGATCATTCACGCTTTGTATTTTCTCAACATGAATGCCATAGAATTGCGCCAGTTGATTGGGGGAATAGAATTTATCTTCGCGCGGTTCCCCGTTTTCCTGAGTGATTTGTTTGGAGTGCTCAAGGTAATCATACACAGGCTCCAGAATGCCTGTTTCGAAAAATGAAAAATCTTGAATTTCATCAATGCGTGATTTGGGGGAGCTGCTTCCCGGGGTCAGGTAGATCATCGGCTCTATGCCGGCATCCAGTAATTCGGGAACAAGTTTGTTCAATACGGCATGCGTTGTGCCGTTATCCCCTGCAAACAGGACAACGCGCTTCAGGTCATTGGCCTGCGCAGCATGCCTGGGCTGTTCTAATTGCGCACTGCCATTAAAATGTGCGCTGGAGTTCACCCCAGAGACGATTGGCTGTTCTGTCTCTTTATCGTTTGTACTCATTATTAAATCGTTCTTACTTTAAGTTTTCGGGTTTTACCGAAACATGTTTCCACGCCACATTAAACAGGGCGCGGAATCCATCGGCAAAATCTTTATTCGTGAAGATATTTATCATAACATCTTCGTCTGTAAAGTTCATAAAGGCCAGCCGATCGCCATAGGCGTAGAACGATTGTTCATTGAAGATTTCCTTGGGGAACCATCGATATTCCACGAAATCTTTACCAATAAATTCGCTTTCACCCTCATTGACGCTGACCTTGAAGTCATAATTGTCACTTACTTCTTTCATTCTTTCTGAATGTTCTTTGTACCAGTCTTCGCCTAAAAACTTGAACCAGTTTTCCGGTTTTGCATTGTACAGACAAATTTGTCCGCCTTGGTCTCTTGCCACTTCATAGACATCATCCATGAAATCACGAAAGCCCTGTTTGCCGCGCAAAGTTCTGATCTCACTGGTGCGTTTTTTTACACCTGTTTCTGCGATAAACTCGACATCAACAGCGTCAAACGCAGCCGTGATTTTTTCAATCGTCGTTGAGTTTGGCTGATTGGTGCCGTTCTCAATACGAGCAATCCCGGTTTGCGACAAACCGGAGTGATTTGCCAAGTCGCCTTGGCTCCAACCGATTAGCGCGCGCGCAGCTCTGATTTGTTCAATCGTAGGCATATATTAAAAACCTTACCTTGAGCGTTTAAAACAATGATAAATCCAGTCTTCCCGTTATATGGAAGAGTGCGAAGCTTGTCTATAGTTTAGATAACAAATGAATAAAAAAATGCACAAAAGTGCATAAAATTGACATCATTATGTTGACAATGTGACGAAAATGTGGTTAAACTCAATTCAATAAAGCAAGGCGGTAAATTCAGTTCACACATTATGTGTCCCCACACACATTTTTACTGCGTAGGAAAGTTGGCTCGCATTATGCGGCCAGCTTTTTTTATTGTGTTTTTAAAGCGGATTTCTCGGAGGAATTCAAGACCGATTTTAAATGACCAAGGGCAAATATGCCGTTGAAAATTGCCGCAGGTACGGATAGGGCACATATGCCACATATCATGAACGTGAATCCGGCCATCATAGAGAAGGCGCGAAAGCCGAACATGTCTTGAGAGATTTTTGCGCGTGTAAATCCGAAAAACGCAATAATGCATAACGCATCAAGGATCGCGCCTGTGGATACTGCGAGCAGGGCAAGACACCCTAAGGGGTAAAATATGGATATGATTCTATCCGCATTTCTTTTGAAATATAAAGTAATGAGCGTAACTGAAATGTTTAGAATATTCAGAATAATAAGCGTGCTATAGCCGAGCAAAATCCATTGTGTGCATAGCAACGCGCACGCAACAAGCTCTATCTTGATGATTTGTTTTTTATTGCTGAAATTTGGCGCGGTTATTAAAAAAAGATATCCTAGAAATCCTATCAGTTGCGCTGTAATATATGCTGTCATTGATTGCTCGCGTTATATTGACCTTAAAATCTACGCGAAAAACATTAATATTTAATAAAATCAAACCCTTAGCTTTGGTTTATTTGTGTACTATCATGCACATATTATAGCATAAAGCCTGAAAAATATGATCTGAGGAAGATTATGAAAATTAAAAGAGTAAAAAAAGATAATCCATCGAAAAGCAATGCAAAAGCAAATGCGGCGTTTTTCGCCTTTGTAACATTTGCGGCGATTGTCAGTGTTGCGATTTTAGGGTACCTCAGATTTTCTGATTCCGGAAAGGCCGTTATCGGCGTTGAAACAAAAAATCACAGGCACAAGGCTCAACCGGCACAGCCGCAATTAACGACGCAGGAAAAAATCACCAAAGATATTGATGCCAAGTTACCGCAAGCGCGTGATGCTATGTCTTTTCCGACCGCGGAGATGTTGAAAGGCAAGTGGTATACATCCATTGGCCCCAGTGGTATTGCAGAGTTTGATTTTGATGGTGAGACCTATGAATTGGTTTATGTCCAAAGCCCGCAAGACCGTCTAAGGCATTTCTCTAAAGGCACCTATACATATAACCCGAATGTCGGATATTTGGATTTGCAGCCTGTTCGCGATGCTCAGCCGACGGTTCAATCCAGCGCTATTGAATATAAGATACTGACTACGCGTAAATATAGGGTCAATGTATTCACGAAAAGCGGAGACCCTGCCCTATATATAGCAGCGCAGGATCATGAGGTTTTGGGCAAGACATATCACCCTATCTTTATCTATGACGGGTATGACGGCGCACCTGTTTTAAAGTTTAAGCCGCTTAAGCCGCAGGCTCAGAAAGCCCCCGAAGCAGGGAAGTAAACGCATAATGCCCGAATTGCCGGAAGTTGAAACTGTTATGCGTGGTCTTGAGCGCGCCATAACAGGGAAGTCGATCAAACATGTTCAGATTAATCGTTATGATTTGCGTGTGCCCGTGCCCCAAGATTTCGGGCAACGCCTGACGGGGCTGTCCGTTGATGGTTTTACGCGGCGCGGGAAATATATCGCGATTACCCTGCAAGGGGGCGCCACGCATATAATCGTGCATCTGGGGATGTCAGGCCGCATCAGGATCTTTGACGATGCGGCAGGGTATGAACCGCAAAAACATGACCATATTATCATGCATATGGATGATGGCGGCTGTTTTGCGTATGAGGATCCGCGGCGTTTCGGTATGGTGTATTTAGCCGCAGATACGCATTGGGAGCACGAAAAGCCATTTTCAAAAATGGGGCCTGAGCCGCTGGGTAAGTGGAGTGGTGCTGACCTCTATGAAAAAATATCAGCTAAGAAGGCAAATATCAAAGCCGCCTTGTTGGATCAACGTGTGGTCGCGGGGCTTGGTAATATATATGTGTGTGAGGCTTTGTATGATGCGGGGATACATCCTGAGCGCCTGGCTGCAACCTTAAGCCTGAATGAAGCGAATAGATTGGTAGAGGCCAGCAAGGCTGTGCTGAGGAAAGCCATCAAAGCGGGCGGCAGTACATTAAAAGACTATCAGCATACTGACGGGTCTTTGGGGTATTTTCAGCACCAATTCACTGTGTACGATCAAGAAGGCCAGCCTTGTAAGAACGCGCAATGCAATGGCACAATAAAGCGGATCGTGCAAAGCGGTCGATCAACATTCTTTTGCCCGGTATGTCAGAAATAAGATAAGCTGGAATAAGATAAGCTGGGCGTGAAATAAGAAAGGCATATAAGCTATGCAGCACTTTAGACGTTTTGGGAAATGGGTTCTTTTGCTCTTTGTTGTATTAGAGCTTGGCCATCTGGTTCATGTTGCTGTTGCCGACCCGTCAAAGCCTGTGCCGGAGTTTTTTGAGGCATTACAAGATGTGCCGTTAATGCCGGGCTTGGTTGAATTGGATGAGCCGTCATTTTCATTTGATAAGCCCGAAGGGGGAATAACAGAGGGGGTCGCCCGTATTGACGGTGCAGGGCGCGATCAAGTTTTGCAGTTTTATCAGGCAACTTTGCCGCAATTTGGCTGGGGTAGGGTTAATGCATCAGAATATTATCGTCACAATGAACATCTTGAGATTACATTCGAGCATGAACAGCAAAGTGAAATCGTAAGAATCATGATTCGCCCGAGCAGATAAAATATCAATACGGTTTGTATGAAAACTGATTCGCAAAAAACACATGAATCACTTGACAAAACCCCACAATCCCACGTATTACTCTCCGACGATTAAAAATTGTGTTTTTAACGAGAGTATTTTTGTTGAAAACTCTATACATAAAAAAACGAGCATAAGATTTTATTCCTGTGGATTGTTTTGGGTATAAAAATGTATAGAAAACTGGATAAAGAAACGAAACTAAAGATTTGAAAAGGTTTTAAGAATGGCAAATCATGCATCAGCAAAAAAACGTGTTCGTCGTAATGAGAGACGTGCTGAAATCAATACTGCTCGCAAAAGTCGTATTCGTACCTTCGTAAAGAAGGTTGAAATGGCGATTGATGCCGGCAATGCAGATCAAGCTAAAGAAGCTCTAAAGCAGGCTCAGCCTGAACTTTACAAGGGTGTTTCTAAAGGGCTTATGCACAAGAACACTGTCGCTCGCAAGTTGTCACGTTTGACAAAGCGCATTAAAGCGATCTAAAGAGCCGTGGGCTGATTTATAGGTCAGCCTGTTTCGGTAATTTTCTGATAAATATGAATTTTCCCGCTTTGTTGCACTGCTGTAGAGCGGGTTTTCTGTGCCTGTGAAAAGTTTTGAACAAAAATTACTTTTTTCAAAATTCACGTTTTGTTCTTATTGCCTGATTGTGATTTTTTAGTGTAGTCTATCCACATCGCTGACGAGAAAAGATGTGTTGAGGAGATGTCCTTAACAAAGTTGGGTTCCTTGCTAGGATCAAAGCAATTTGATGTTTTTTAGCTAGAGAATCAGGCGAGAATCGATGTATATAATCGATTGAAAGTTAGGGGATGATCTCTGAAAATTAGTTTTGATCTGCTCAAAACAATAATTTCCCGGGATCTCAATGATAAGTCGGATTTAAGAAGAAAAGCCGTGAACAGATATATGTTCACGAAGCATTTCTGCGGCCAAAAACGGACTAATATACGTTTTTGGTAAGTGAGAGTTTTTTTTAGTGCCTGCGTAACTAAAAAGTAAAACCTGATTAAAAAGTAACCTAAATATATAAAGTGGAGAGGAACTTATGTCTGAAATTTCTGGTAAACAATCAGCCCAAATAAACCAAACGGCAACTGCGTTAGAGGACGCTCCACTTGAGCCAACACCGGTGATTCAAGACCTGTGGTCGGCAGTCCATTCGGACATGCGTCAAGAGTTTGGTGAAGCGATTTTCCGTAGCTGGTTAAAGCCGTTAACACTGCGTGCCTATTATCATGGCACTATGGAAGTATCTGTCCCGACACGTTTTATGCGTGACTGGATCCAAACACATTATGCTGAACGTATTTCAACCATGTGCACAGAGAAAAACCCTGAGGTTAAGCGTGTGCAGATCGTTGTGGTACAGAATGCTATTCTTGATGATGCCCCGTTCACGCAGGACAATTCTGAGGAAGCAAGCCCACAAAAAGTAGAAAGTGACCTACGTGCGGCAATCGAAGAAATTTCATCACCTTTGGATGCGCGTTTTACATTCGACAGCTTTGTCGTCGGTAAGCCGAACGCCCTGGCGCACGCCGCTGCGCGCCGCGTCGTAGAAAGCGCAAGCGTACCGTTCAATCCGCTGTTCCTATATGGTGGAGTCGGTCTTGGTAAAACGCACCTGATGCACGCAATCGCGCACACAATTCAGGAAACATCACCTGAGAAAATCGTGATGTATCTGTCGGCTGAGAAATTCATGTATCAGTTTGTAAAGGCGCTTCGTGCTAATGACACAATGGCATTTAAAGAGCAGTTCCGCAGTGTTGATGTGTTGATGATTGATGATGTTCAGTTCATCGCAGGTAAGGAATCAACACAGGAAGAATTCTTCCACACATTCAACGCATTGGTTGACCAGAATAAGCAGATCATTATCTCTGCTGATCGTGCGCCTAGTGATCTGAGCGGTATTGATGAACGTTTGCGTTCACGCTTGGCTTGGGGCTTGGTTGCGGATATTCATCCGTCAACATATGAGCTTCGCCTTGGTATCTTGCAGTCAAAGCGTGAGAAGCTTGGTGCGGATGTTCCGGACAGTGTTCTTGAATTCTTGGCTCTTAAGGTCACATCAAATATCCGTGAACTTGAAGGCGCGCTGAACAGAATCGTTGCGCATGCCGATGTTGCGAAACAGGAAATCACATTGGAATCAACGCAAGGTGTGTTGCAAGACCTTCTTCGTGCGCATGATCGCCGTATTACGATTGATGAAATTCAACGTAAAGTCGCCGAGCATTACAATCTGCGTCTGTCAGATATGCATTCTGCACGCCGCGCCCGTAATGTTGCACGCCCGCGTCAGGTTGCGATGTACCTATCAAAATTGTTGACGGCGCGCTCATTGCCGGAAATCGGCCGTAAGTTCGGTGGCCGTGATCACACAACAGTGATGCATGCCATCCGTAAGGTTGAGGAATTGATGGGTGATGATGCACAAATCGCACAGGATGTAGAAGTTGTGCGCCGCGCATTAACCGGCTGATTTTTAGGTCATTTAAAGATTAAATTTAAAGAACGGGGTGTGCTTTGCATCCCGTTTTTTTTATTGTGGCTGATGTCTTTAGTATATTAAGCGCGTTTTGCGTGTTGGTTATTTCTCAAGGCTCTTTTTGACTTCCTTGCCGCGATCTGATGATTTCTTAGCTGCTTTCTTAGATGTGCGGCCTGCTTTTGTGCTGGCCTTTTTTGATTCTTTCTTTGCTTTTTTCTTTCCCTTTTTCTTTTTACTGTCTGTCATGGCCAACATGTCGGTGTTGGAAAAGCTTTTTGCCATGGTAAGGGTGGGGGTTGCCACAAAGGCGAGCGCGCAAAAGAATATGGCGGGTAGAATATGTTTTATTCTTATTTTCGACTGTCGTTTATTCATATGATTATTACATCACAATAAAACAGTTTTTGCAAAAAGCACGCCTTTGGGTTTTTCTTAATTATTCAGGATAAGTTTGAATATTATTTGCTCAATAGAATCATCATATTTCTGCGCATGTCCGTAATTATACCCGTTATGGTGACGGTTATGTTTGTATTTTGACGCATGCGTGTAGACGTAATGTGTTGATCCTTGTCTGTGTCCATAGTTATATTTTTTATATGCGTTATGCTTATAGGCGTGTTCGGGTGTTTTTGCCTTATAAGCTTTATGCGTGTGTTTGTGGCTGTGGTGGTTTTTTTGTTTATAATGATGCTGCGATTTCACAGTGTAGTCGTGCGCCTGCGCGGTATTGCCGAGCGGGGCTAAACAAAAAAGGGATAAGATCCCTGCTAGGATTAGTTTTTTCATGTGCGTGCCTTTCATTTTGTTAAACACTCTTGCTTAGTCTTACGAATTTTGAAAAAAGAACCCTTCGAAGAATTCTATATATTGACGCTAAGCCCCGCACAGCCTAATTTAACCTAATGAGTATTGAAGATAAAAATCCGAGTTACACACTCGAAGACGTTACGGCCCTTTACCACCGTCCGCTATTGGATCTGGTATATGAGGCAGCGGGCGTTCACCGTGAGCATCACAACGCAAATGAAATGCAAATGTGTACGTTGCTGTCTATTAAGACAGGCGGCTGTACAGAGGATTGCGGCTATTGTTCACAGAGCATTCATAATGAGGCGGAATTAGAAAAAGAAATTCTGATGAAGACCGATGACGTGCTTGAACAGGCGCGTAAGGCAAAGGAATCGGGCTCTACGCGTTTTTGTATGGGCGCGGCATGGCCAAAGGTTTTGGATGGTCGTGCGTTTGATCGTGTTTGTGACATGGTGAAAGGTGTGACTGACATGGGCATGGAGGCGTGCTGTACGCTTGGTATGCTTACCGAAGATCAGGCCTTTAAATTAAAAGAAGCAGGGCTGACGGCCTATAACCACAATCTGGATACATCTCGTGAATTTTATGACAAAGTGATTACAACGCGTAGTTATGATGATCGCTTGGACACGCTTAAGAATGTTGCCAAGGCAGGTATATCTGCATGTTGCGGTGGTATTCTAGGGCTAGGCGAAACAGAGGCAGATCGTATTTCTCTGCTGCATACGCTTTCAAATTTGAATCCGCAGCCGGAATCTGTTCCAATTAATATGTTGGTGCCCGTTGAGGGAACGCCAATGGAAAATAATAAGATGCTCGATATTTTTGAGTGGATCAGATGTATTGCCGTGGCGCGAATCTTAATGCCGAAATCTATGGTAAGATTATCTGCAGGGCGTTTGACGATTTCAAAAGAAGCGCAAGCCATGGCGTTTATGGCTGGGGCGAATGCAATCTTTACGGGGGAGAAGCTCTTAACCACGCCGAATCCTGAAAAGGATGCGGATTATGGTTTGTTAGAGGAGCTGGGCATTCAACCGCGTGAGCCGTTTAAAGAAGGTGAAGATAGCGCACCACAGAAAGATTCGGTCGCCGCGTAACGTGCGTAAGGTTATATAGGGAGAGTAAAATGAAACGTTTATTTATATTGGCTGTGACATGTTTGTCATTATCAGGGTGTAGCTCATATTGTGTGAGTGGTGATTTTGATAAATGTCATTCTAATCCATCAAGCAGCAGTGTTTATAAAGTGTTTGAAGATGGCTAATCGCTCATTCATGTCATTTCTTTGACAGATTTCCCCCGTAAGTGATAATTTCTTATAGTTTTTCATGGGGGGCAAATGGATTTAAAGCAAGAATTACGGGATTTGGCCGCAGAGGGCAGTGACGCATCAATTTCTTTGATGCGTGATCTTGTGATGCAAAACCCGCAACATGCAAAAATGGCCTTTGACTTATGGGCGGAAAATGGTTCTGAGGCCGCGACGGACTCTATTTTTGTTTTGATGAAAGAATATCCCGCTTCCCTTGGGTTAGATGGTATTGATGCCTTGGGCGAGGCGGGCGATGATAATGCGCTCGTGAATATTTATAATTTTATCGGCATGGTCGATATGGAGGATCGGGTGCGTAGTCTGGCATTGTTTCATGCCCTCGATGTGCTGCATGATAGCGAAAATTCCAATGCCAATGAATTTGCATCCCGCATCATGGAAATGGATCCGGTGATTCCTGCAATCCGCGTCAGTATTTTATTGGAACGCGCCCAAGATGGTGATGAAAGCGCGGTCGATGCCATGTGTGATTTGGCAATGCTCAGCCCGCAAACGGTCGATGATGTTTATGACGCGCTGATAGAGCTGGATACGGAATACGCGAAAGATACATTTGAGAAACTTCAAAAAGCGATGAAATCCTTAGATGAGATTGATGAGGATGATGTTGATTTGGATTTTCTGTCAGATTTGGGTATCGATCCGCCCCCGAATGATGATGATCCAAATAGCGGCCTCAGCTTGTAACGCATTATGATTAGTATGTGCATGGTCTTGATTTGACATATTTTTTATCGCTGTGCTACTTTAACTTACTAAAAAATAAGGATAAACCTTGTTAATCTTGGGGTGTAGATGGATATTAATGACAAATTAGAAGAGCTCGGCAGGGATGGCAGCCAAAAGGCATTGCTGGAGCTGTATCAAATTATAAATAAAAATCCATTATGTATTCCCCGTGGTCTTGAAATTCTTAGCGAAAATGACAGCAATCTTGCCGTTAGCATCATAAGCAACGTGGTAAGCGCGCATTCTCAATATGTGCCGGCAGGTTTGAGTGCTTTATCTGATTGTGCGAGTGATGGCGCGTCGATGGCGATTTTCAAACTCGCCCGTGATTACCCTTCGCCGATCCATACCATCCAGGCGATAGATATCTATGAAAAGCGCGGTGAGGATGAGGATGTGATGATGTTGTCTGAGCTGTTGAATATTAACCCTGATTTTATGGAAGATGGTTTGGAGGCTTTTGGAACCATTAACACGACGAAGGCTTTGAATGCTGTATCCAGCATTGTCTTGCATCATTCTGAACACCAGACACAAGGGTTGAGAATTTTAAAAGAATCGAGCCATAAAAATGCGGCTGAAATTTATAATAAGACGCTGGAAAAAATTACTAAAGCAACTGCAAAAGATACGGTTTCGAACAGCGCGAAGACAGGGCCGCAATCTATGTTACCGGCTGCGGCGGGCGCATTTGATTACGGACTTTCCCCTGCGGCGCGACTGCAGGCATTGGCCGCGGATGGCAGCGACAGAGCCGTGAATGAAATCTATAAGCTTGTGACAAATCATGAAGAGCTGATTTCCGAAGGGATTGCCCTTTTGGCAGATAATGACGGATACCGCGCGGTTGCCTCAATCAGATTGCTGTGTGAGGCGCACCCTGAACATATCTCAGAGGGGATTGCCGCGCTGGGGAGAAATCCGAAACATACCGCGCCGCGTACGCTGGCAGATTTGCTGAAAACTTTTCCTGATCCTGAAAATGTGACGCAAGCCTTTAGCGTATTAAGCCAACGGGGCGACAGTCCCGGAATAGTTGGTATTGGCCGTATTATGATAGAGCACCCTGACCAAGTCGAAGAGGGGTTTAATGCGCTGCGCCCGCATATGAAAGGGAAAGCAGCGGAAAAGGTGATGGCCGTTGTTAGTGGTGTCATGGAAAAACATCCTGCCGCAATCGGGCCGGGTCTTGTCTTTTTGCAAGAAGAAGGCAGCGATGAGTCGCTTGATCTGATTGATTACTATCTTGAGAAAATGACAGGGCGTCCGCTCACCGATGAATCGCGAGAACGCGCGGAATATGAAAAATTTTGCGACGGTTTGGATGAGTATCTGGGGAAACTAGAAATTGACCGACCCGAAGACGGGGAAGATTATCCATCATTGTAAAACGCATACACAATCCTGACAAAATACGTTAAGAAGGGTACTTGAAAGGAAAAGCTGTATGGCGTTGTTTAATGCAACATTGTCAGAATTGAAAAATCAGGGGCGATATCGTTCGCTGAAATGTCCTGATGGCATTGATCTGACGTCTAATGATTATTTAGGAATGGCGGTGCACCCCGAATTGCGCGCACATGCGATGGCATTGCTGGAGGGCGGCATGGATATCGGCGCGGCGGGTTCGCGATTATTGCGTGGTCATACGCAGGCACACCAAGATTTGGAAGATTTCGCCGCCGCTCATTTTAACGCGGGCAAAACTCTTTACTTTTCATCCGGCTTTATGGCGAATTATGCATTATTAACGGCGTTGCCTGCGCGCGGTGATATCATTTTATATGACGCATTGGTGCATGCCAGTATGCGCGATGGTTTGGTTGCGGCCAAAGCAAAGAGCTTCAAATTCGCGCATAACGACCTTAATGCGTTAGAGGATCTCCTTAAAAGACACAAAGACAAAGCCAAGCGTTTGTGGATTGCCATTGAATCCGTTTATTCGATGGATGGTGATACTGCCCCTGTGCAAGAGATATATAATCTGGCAGAAAAATATGATGCGATGTTCATCGTGGATGAGGCGCATGGCACAGGTGTTTTTGGTGAGGGCGGGCGCGGCCTGTGTTGGGATGTCATTCAAAAAAACGGATATGACCGATTAATCACATTGCATACTTGCGGCAAAGCCATCGGCGTTGCGGGTGGTTTGGTATGCGCATCGGCAGAGGTAATTGATTATTTGGTGAACACATCGCGGCCGTTTATTTATTCAACGGCGACCATTCCGTTGCAGGCATCGCTTGTTCAAAAGTCACTTGAAATTCTGGCATCGGATGATGGTGACAAAAGACGTACACAGCTGATGGCGTTATGCGCATATGCCAAGGAAAATTTTGGCGGGGCAGGCACACAAATTATTCCGATTATTTTGGGCGATGATAAATCGGCATTAGGGGCGGCAGATGCCCTTCAAAAACATGGGTTTGATGTGCGCGCAATCCGTCCGCCAACTGTTCCTGAAGGATCGGCGCGCCTAAGAATTTCCCTGTCATCACTGCTGAATTTGGAAATTATGCGAGACTTTGTGTCTTGTTATAACAACGTAAAAAATGCAGGCGCTTAATTTTATTTAAAGCATTGTTATATAAAGTATCTTTATAAGATTTATTTTTATATCCAGTGCGGATCGTTTCTATGATTTTGGTGCAAAAAATCACCCAAACGTTCCCTTTTCTAAAACGCACGGTTTCGATAATTTTAAATCTGAAAAATGCAAAATCCAAGAAGGCGAATTTTACAAATTGAGAAGTGCCCGAAAGAGTTTCAAAACACCCTTTAATTTTCATATTTTCCCCTTTAAAAGTAAAGGACAGAGTAGAAAAAATACGATATTATCCACGTCATGAATAAACTGATTATTACCGGCACTGACACCGAAATTGGCAAGACTGCATTCTCCGCTGCTTTAATGCTTGGTCTGAATGCCGCAAAGAAAAACCCGCATTATTGGAAACCGATCCAGTCGGGTATCACAGATGGTGTCGATACACGCACTGTTCAAAAAATTACAGGTTTACCTGATGAAAGGTTTTTTCCTGAACGGTATATTTTTTCCGAACCGCTATCCCCGCATCTGGCCGCAGAAATTGATGAGGTCGAAATTGATATGGCGGATCTGCGTGATGTTTCAAATATTCCTGATTGTGATGGCACACTTATTATAGAAGGTGCGGGCGGGTTGATGGTTCCCATCACGCGTGAAAATCTTCAGGTGAATTTATATAAGGAATGGAATATTCCTGTCGTGCTGTGTGCGCGCACAGGTTTAGGCACCATTAACCATACATTGTTATCATTAGAAGCGATTTGGTCGCGAAACATCCCATTAAAGGGTTTGGTCTTTATCGGGGATGAGAATCTCGATAACATCCGAACCATCGCCGAGTTTTCTAAGGTTAAAATCCTTGGGCATTTACCGACGGTGCCGTCATTGGACGATACCTCTTTAAGATTGGCGTTTGGCAATAACTTTAACGCACAGGACTTTGTATCATGAGCGATAAGCCGAAATCCCCCATTTGGCATCCATTCACGCAGCACGCGATCAATCCGGATTCTATTCATATTGATCGTGCGGCGGGGCCGTATTTATTTGCGCGTAATATTGAAAATGGCGTGCCAAAGGGCGAAAGGCGTATAATTGATGCGATTTCCAGTTGGTGGGTCATTTCCCATGGCCATTGCCATCCGCATATTATTAATGCCGTGCAAGAGCAAGCCGCACGCCTTGATCAGGTTATATTTGCCGGCTTTACTCATGATCCGGCAGAACAGTTGGCAGAGCGTTTAATTAAAGTCACCAACGATTCCTTTGATCATGTGTTCTTTTCTGACAGTGGGTCCACGGCCGTTGAGGTCGCCTTAAAAATGGCGATTGGATATTGGGCACATATCGAAAAGCCGCGCCAAAAAATCCTCGCATTTCAGGATGGCTATCATGGGGACACATTCGGAACTATGTCTGCGGGTGGTCGCGCCGTATATAATAAGGTCTATGAGCCGTACCTGTTTGAAGTGGAGCATATTCCCCTGCCTGAAGCGGGAAAAGAGGCGGAATCTCTGCAAAGGTTAGAAGATTATTTAAATGCAAATAAAGACAATGTCGCGGCATTTATATTTGAACCGCTATTGTTAGGTGCCGGGGGAATGAAAATATATTCGCCGAGCACTTTAAAGGCGATGGTTGATATGTGCCGTGCCCATGGTGTGTTGTTAATTGCAGATGAGGTGATGACAGGCTTTGGCCGTACGGGAACTATGTTCGCGTGTGAGCAAGCAGAGTTTATGCCTGATATTATCTGCATGTCTAAGGGGCTGACAGGTGGTTTTCTTCCAATGGGGGCAACGCTCTGTACTAATGCTATCTATATGGCATTCTATCACAAAGATCGCGCGAAGATGTTTTTTCATTCATCTTCCTTTATGGGGAATGCTATGGCATGCGCTGCGGCGAATGCGTCATTGGATATATGGGATAAAGAGCCTGTTATGGATCGCATTGATGATATTGCGAAATCACATGCGGATGCGGTGCATAGATTTTCAGAGCGTAGCGATGTCACAAACATCAGGCAAAAAGGCACAATGATCGCGATGGATGTGGTCGATGATCAGGGCACAGGGTATCTGTCACAGGTGCAGCCGCGCTTATATGATTTGTTCCTTTCGCAGGATATGCTGCTGCGGCCGCTGGGGAATAGTATTTATATTCTGCCGCCTTATTGTATTGCGCAGCAAGACCTGAATGAGATTTATGACGCGATTGAGTATGTGTTAGATACTGTTGCGGATGAGCAAAAACAGCGCGCCGCATCGTGATGGTCCGAAAGAAAGCGGTGTTATATGCCACATGATGAAGAATTCAGCGAACGTATAGATGAGATCACGCAGGTGGTTCTTGATCGACTTCCTGATGATCAAACCATAGCGCGCGCGGACAAGGGCACCTTGAAGGATGATGTGTATCTTGCCGTTGTGTTTCTGGCGCATTTGGAAACGGGTGACCAGCAGGCGATTGCGGATGAATTTGATAAATCAGTGCGTGATGTGCAGATTGATTTGTTTAATGCCCAGCATAAGTTGGAGCATGATGGTGGTTTTCGCACGGTCGTGCAAAGTGCGGGGGTGCATCTGGGAATTTCTACGCAGAAAATAATGGACGCATTGAATGACCCGCCCGAAGCGTTTGTTCCGCACTAAAATTTGTTTTACGGAATCTTTGCCGAAAATTGCTTGATACGCGTATTTTTGGCTTTTTACTGCCAGTTTGCTGTGCTACAGTTTTTCAATAATCAATGAAAATAAAAAACGGATGGATTCGTCATGAAGCTGAGTATTGATCGTGCTGCTCTTTTAAGGTCTTTAAGTCATGTGCAAAGTGTTGTGGAGCGCAGGAATACAATACCAATTCTTTCAAATGTCTTGCTGAAGGCAGAAGATAATGTTCTAACTTTGTCATCGACGGACATGGATCTTGAAATAAACGAATCGGTTGCAGCGAATGTTATGACTGCCGGAGCGACAACGGCGCCCGCACATACATTGCATGATATTGTTCGTAAAATGCCTGACGGCAGCGATGTAGAAATCGCATTGAATGCCGAAGGAACACAAATGACCGTAAGCGCGGGACGTTCCCAATTTAAGCTGAGCTGTTTGCCTGTGGCAGATTTCCCTGAAATATCAACGGGCGAACTGCCGATTGCATTTTCTGTACCTGCCGGTGATTTACGCGCATTGATTGATCGTACAAAATTCGCGATGAGCACGGAAGAAACGCGCTATTACCTAAATGGTATTTATGTACACGAAGCCGATAATGAAGGTGTTAAGGTTTTACGCGCCGTATCAACAGACGGTCACCGTTTGGCGCGTTTTGAAATGCCTTTGCCGGAGGGCGCTTCGGGTATGCCGGGTGTGATCGTGCCACGCAAAGCAGTCGGTGAACTTCGTAAACTGATCGAAGATGCTGCCGATGTTATTCAAATTACACTGTCTGAAAATAAGGTTCGTTTCTCATTCGACCATGTCGTGATGACATCGAAACTGATTGACGGGACATTCCCTGATTACCAGCGCGTTATCCCGCAAGGCAATGACAAGGTTGTTGAAGTTGATCCAAAGGTCTTCACAAAAGCGATTGACCGCGTATCAACCATTTCTGATGGTAAATCACGCGCGTTAAAAATTGCGCTTGCCGGTAAGCAAATGACATTATCCGCCAGCTCACCCGAAGCGGGAAGCGCGACGGAAGAGATGGAAGTGAATGGTGATTCTGATATAGAAATCGGTTTCAATGCGAAATATCTTCTTGATATTACGTCCCAAATCGAAGGTGAGGGATGCCGTTTGACACTTGCGGATTCTGCCAGTCCTACAATCATTCAGGACAATAGTGATCCAAGTGCGCTATACGTTCTTATGCCATTGAGGGTGTAAGAAGGGGGGATTGTGAACCAATTTTTGGGTGCCATTGTTTTAACGGTTTGCATCGTTTTTACCTTCTTTTTTGCTGTGCGATATTCAGTGGTGCATAAATACCAAGTCGAAGCGACGATTGATTTTGATGAAAAAACGATGGTTGCCTATTTCACGGACAACCCTGATAAGGAAAATAAAAACTTTCCGTTTATGATCTCTGCGAAAGTGCAGGAAAGCAGTAATGATATTGTGGTGTTCGATGTTGTTGCATATGCACCAGATGATGGGCATCAATACGTTTTAAATGTTATTCCTGAAAAATCGGACTTTACAAGCGGTGTCCCTGTGTTGGAGCCGGGTGTAAACGCAAAGAGGGTTTCTGTATTTTTTGATCCGAATAATAGCTTTAAGCGCGGCGTTGAAACAAAATATATGAACTTTTTTATTCAGGCGAATACCCCCGGTAAGGTTGATAAAACATATGTCCGAAAGGCTAACTATGAAAAAAGTTGGCGGAAAATCAGGACGAAAGGTATTTTCCTGCATAAAAGCGATTATCACACACAATAATTATGGATTAAAAAAGGCCCGATATTTGGGCCTTTTATATGTTTGATTGTGAATACGGACAGTGTCTTATCCGTTGCTTGGAACATTTACGCCGCGTCCACGTCCGCGTGCAGGTTGTTCGCTGCCTCTTCTTTGTGTTGGCGCTGCTTCCGGTGTCTCTTCAATTTCCGGCGCATCATCAGCATCAAAGCTCACAACCTTTTCATCACCATTATATCCGTTAACGGTTACTTCTGTTGTGTCTGTCATTGTAATTCCCTGAACACGCATGATACGGCTAAGCATTGTGTTATTTTGATCTAACATGTCTTGTATCTTTGTGTTGGCATCGTAAACATCTTGTGCGTTTTCGATTGGGGTGCCGATTAGGCGTTGTGCTAATTTAGGCTGTATTTCCTGACCATCGACGATGATCTCTGCGCGATCTGCTTTGATGGCACTATAATCTTGTTGTTGCACAACTTCGGTCTTTTCGCCTTTTGGCTCCTCAGACTCTTGCGCCATCGCGCCTGTTGCTGCTGTTAATCCTAATGCAGTGCTTAGTGCGCCTGCTTTCAACCAATTTTTCATACTCATATCAAACCCCTGTATATAAAAATTTGTGTAAAGATATGTTTTTATTACGCGTTTTGTCAACTTTTATGACAATAATTGTTTATTCTACTATGTTTGTTTTTCTCTTGTCCATAAAGTAAAACATTACCATGAGTACTCTGACTAAGTTAAAGCTTCATCATTTTCGGTGTTACGACGTTGCGTCCCTGACGGATCTGCCCTCAGGCTTGATTGTGTTGCATGGGGTAAACGGCATTGGTAAGACCAATATTTTGGAGGCGATTTCGTTGCTCTCCCCCGGGCGCGGATTGCGTAGCGCACGCGTTATGGAGGTGCAAAATAACCAAAGCCAAGAGCCATGGGTGGTGTCGGGTATCCTGGAGACCAAATATGGTGAAGTGCGCCTTGGTACGGGGCTTGATCCGAAAAGCAGACAGGGCAAGGAAAAGCGCACCGTGCGCATAAACGGGCAGGTTGCGCGCAGTCAAACAAAGTTGGGGGAGCATCTTTCCTGTATTTGGCTGACCCCGCAGATGGATCGCCTTTTTCTGGATTCAGGGCGGGAGCGCCGCAAATTCCTTGATCGTTTGGTGTTTACGTTCGATCCCGGGCATTCGGGGCGGGTTATTCGTTATGAAAATGCATTGTCGCAGCGCTCTAAACTGCTGCGTGATGGGCAAAATGATGATGCATGGCTCAGCGGTTTGGAGCAGCAAATGGCGGAAACGGGCATTGCGATCGCGGCGGCGCGCCTTGATTTTGCGCAAAGGTTACAAGCGGCGTGCATAAAGGAAGGGGATAGCATCTTTCCGCGCGCGCGATTATTTGTGAAGGGGCATATAGAGGAGCGCCTGACGGGTTCACCTGCTCTTGAGATCGAAGATCAATTCAAGCAGGACTTGAAATTCAGCCGAGAACGCGATGCCATTACTGGCGGCGCGGCGGCGGGGCCGCATAAATCAGATTTGGCCGTGATTTATGATGAGAAAAACATGCCTGCGGGGCAGTGCTCCACGGGGGAGCAAAAAGCCCTTCTGATCGGGCTGATCCTTGCGCATTCAAGGCTGGTGAAGGCCGAACGCGGACAACCGCCAATTTTATTATTGGATGAGGTCGCCGCGCATTTGGATGAAAACAGGCGCGATGCGCTCTATGGGATTTTGCAGGATTTAGGCGCGCAAAGCTGGCTGACGGGGACAGAGCAGAATCTGTTTTCACATATCGAAAATACCGCGCGCCTTATCAATGTCGCCGAATTGAAACAGCCAGAGGCCGCCGTTTTGTAATGCCGTAACGTTTTGCGTCTGTACCGCGAATTTCTTTATAACGGAATTAATAAAGGCATCGCCCATGGATGAAGGTCAAACACCCGAAAATCAGGATGAAACAAAACCCGCCAAGGGTGAAGAAAAAGGCACGATTAATCTGGCGATTGGCGGCGGCTTTGCGGCCTATGGGACGACCATCGCCCTGACGATGGGGGCAGTTTGCCCGATTTGCGCGGTGGCGACCCCGTTATTCCTCGGCCTTGGCGGCGTGCAGCGTTATAAATACCTCAAATCCAAAGCGGATAAGGATCAATAGGGTTAATATTTAATCCCTTTTTCATCGCATGTTTTTTTTATCTTTGACAATCTGTCCTTGTAATTATCAAAAATATCAATGTCTGCATCGTATAATGTCTGATTGTTGGCGATGTATTCTAAGTCGTCCATGACTCCGTCTTCGTATAAAACATTACCTAGCCCATCAGGATAATGCTGCAGTCTGTATTCCAGCGTACTAAACACAGTGTCAGACGCACATGCGTAATCTTTTGGGTAATCCGTGTCATCATAAACGTAATTTTCGGGAACGTTGCGTAAGTACGCAATCAAGGCCAGGTAGTAATATTTGAAACAGGCGCGTGGCATATCCCAAAAGTGGGTCATATATTTTCCGATATTCTCGTCAAACATATCAAATGCATCTGTAAAGGATTTACCGAGAAAATTTAACTTGGCATGTTGACGATCCAAGCTGGCAACTTGATCTCTAGGTTTGTCATGTTCCAAGGTGTTCCAGTCATTCTCTGTCGGAATTTTTAATTTTTTCAGTTTCATCATCCATGCTTTCTATATGGCATGGTACGTGATTATAGGGTTAATACACAACCGAATAGCGACGTGTGAATTCGTCTCGTCCTTGATTGAAATAAATCTCGTGCTTTTCCGCATCCCAATTGAATGGCTTGTTTGTATAGTCATTAATATAGCGGTCGCGCGTTTGGTGCATGAAGGCGGGCATGTCATCTGCCCCTATGCCGTGTGATTTTGCATCAATATAGAGCCGAAGCATGCGGGCATGCATGATCTGGGCAATGCGATTATCAAATAATTCTGCGCCCCTGACTGTGCCGCCAAGAATCAGTTTGCCGACCGGGTTATACAGCATGTTAAGAAAGCTGATCTCGGGGTAGAAAGTTTTTTGACTGGCCAGCACAGTCGGTAACATATTTTCAAGCGGTAATTGCGTAGCGTTTAAGACGTTTTTTGCGTGTGTTAAAAATTGATTTGCTGTCGCATTTTTTCTGTACATCAGAAAGCTTGTCGCCCGTTTTTGATAGTTCGGATGACGCATGTATTGCATAAGTTCTTCGGCTTCGAATACGGTGAAATATTCACTCGATAAAGTTGCGCGAATATCAAATCCGTCATCCCCGAATATCGGCACGTTTAATGCGGAATCAAGTGCATCTTTATGCGCATTGAGTGTTTCTTGATCGGCGCGGGATGCAATAATAGGCAGTACATGCAGGTTGCGACTGTAATTAATCATAATGATGGCTTTGAAAACCAAGTTTTGCCCGTCTGCCATCACCATATTCAGGAAGTTTTGCCTTCTAACCCAAATATCAAGGGCTTTGTCGGCGTGCCCGTCACGTGCCATCAGGGCGAGTTGCGCATTGCGCAGATCGTTGATTTGAATCATTTCCTGACCGCGCGCAAAGCCGTATAACGTGTCGTGATAAAATCGTTTATACGGCCAAAGCAGCGTGTAACGATCCATTATCAGCGCATTTTCTGTCAGGGCTTCCCTGATTTGTTCTTCGGTGGCGCAGACGCTGTGTTCATCCGGCTCATAATCCTGTGATGTCCAACATTCGAACGTGAGGTTATTCGGCGTGAACTCTGTTAGGGTAACGAGTTTGAGTTCTTCCTCGGTATTGGGGTTGTAGAAAGGCTCTGTGCGTTCGGGTTTTGTGTCCCAAATAAGCGTCGCAAATTCAAATAAATCTTGCCCTTCGGGTGCGTTAATTCCCTGAAGAAAGACGGCGCCGTTTTCAGATGGGTCGACGTTTTCTTTATAGAAATATTGGTCGAAATCAGGACTGAGTGGCGGGTCGAATAAATTCACCCCAACATAAAGGATAATAAGAATAAGTGGGGCGAGAAGAAGCTGCGGCATTCTTATAGCTTAGCAAAATCTGACAATAGTTGCAGCACAAGATCATTCTCATCAGGCATGCCGATGGACAGGCGCAAGCAATTCAGTGTTTCCGGCTTCGCAGAGAAATCACGAATAATGACGTTATTCTCCTTGGCGTAATCACAAAAACCCTTCGCGTCTTTCATCTCCATCAGCAGGAAATTCGCATCGCTGGGGTAGAGCTTCACGACCTGATCGGATTTTGCCAATTCTTGCTCCATGCGCACGCGTTCATCCAGAATTTTGCGGATATTTTCCTGCGCAAATTCTTTGATATCAGGCGAGAGAACATGAAAGGCGGCTTCGATGCTGAGGCGCGGCAGGGGATAGGCATCCAATACCTTTGTTTTCACAAGGGCGATAAACTCCGCATCCCCGCATAACATGCATCCCATACGCATCCCTGCGAAAGAATAACTTTTTGATAATGTGCGCAAGATAATCAGGTTTGGCGTGCTTTCCAGATCCTCAACCATGCTGCCGGCTGTTGAAAATTCGGCGTAGGTTTCATCCAGAATAACCACTGCGTGCCCCTCCAGCGCCTCACAAATGTCCGAAATCACATCATGAGAGAAGCTTGTCCCCGTTGGGTTATTGGGGGAGCATAAAAAGACCAGCTTGACGTGATTATCAGGGTCTTTGGCTTGTTTAATAATCTCTTCCGCGTCTAACGCGAACGTATCGTTTTCCTGCTTTAACGGAACTGCGATAACGCCTGCGGGCATACCGTGCGCATCCACCGCGTACATGCCGAATGTCGGCGGGTTGATCAGGATTTGATCTTTGTGCGGTTCGCAGAAAATTTTGGTCAGCACGACCAGCGCTTCATCCGCGCCGCGCGTCATCGCGACCTGCGTGTGATCAACGCCGTAATTGCGGGCGTAGGCCTCGAGCAATGCAGGGGGTTGCGGTTCAGGGTAGCGATTAAGCCCCTCAAGCCCGGGCAATGCGTATGGGTTTTCATTCGCATTCAGGTAAATTTTGGTTTCGTCTTTGCCTGCTTCCATTCCTGCGGAGCTATAGCCCTGCATGGTTTTGAAGTGCTCGCGAATATGTTTTAAAAGTGCGTCATTCATAAGAACGAATAAAGACAGAATGCGCGGCTAAAATCAAAGCATTTTTACCAAACGAACGGAATTAATCGGTACCGTACGCGGGATTTATAGGCGCTGTAGGCGTCATCTTCGGATAGAATTTTTTCCTCGGCCAGAATGCGGTAAATATCCGCGCCGATAATACCGAGCAGGACGACCAGATTTGGGATGCTGAAATTGATTATGACCACGCAGGTCATAAAGATGAAATATCCAAAATAGATCGGGTGCCTGATCAGGGCGTATAGCCCGCCTGTTTTTACATTCCTGAGGGCAGGGACGACACCGAAACTGGTGTTCAGGCTTATGATGGCGACAATGGATATGAAAATTCCAAATAGCTGTAGCAGCAATAGAAGGACAATCTCATTGGGCTCTGCCACGGGCATGACCAGCATAGGCAGCGCGGTTCCGACAATCGCTAAGATCCAATCTTTCGGGTCCATGGATACTTTTTTCGGGGCAACACGGATCAGGAAGAACAGCACTAAGCATGAGACTTGCACCATGAGTAAAAGGCTGCTGAATTTGGGGGTGGTGTTGTAATCATTGTAATGGATCATGAGGAAGTTTGCGAATAAACCCGCCATAATAATATTCGTTAAGAAGGGGCCGCTCACGACTTGATCGATAAAGCTCATCGCCTTTTCAACTTCGCCTTCATCGGGCTTATCCTGCCCTTGGTTCATATCGAGCGAATCGCTACTTTCGGGCGTAATTTCAGGGTCTGCGGAGGGTTGATTTTCAATGTCTAAAGGCTTGTTTTCGTCTGTCATGGGTGTTTTTTCTTGAAAGAGTTGATCTCTATTTATATCACGGACTGCCAAAATAACAAAAATATATTTTATTTCATATAGTTAGCCTGTTGAAAAAAGCCGTAAAAAAGCCACGATAAGCCTGTTTTTCCGATATCCCGTGTGCTATACAGGAATATTGAATAAAAAACAGAAAAAATTGGCAGAAAACTGCTTATTTACGAGCATTTCGAGGGACTAGATTTTTATGAGTGAAGCAACCGCGCAACCAATAGACGGTAATAACGAAAATAATGAATATGGTGCAGATTCCATTAAGGTTTTGCGCGGTCTGGAGGCGGTACGCAAGCGCCCGGGGATGTATATTGGTGATACTGACGACGGGACAGGTTTGCACCACATGGTGTATGAGGTTGTCGATAACGCGATTGACGAATCTTTGGCGGGGCATTGTGACCGCATTGATGTAATGTTGAATGCAGACGGGTCTGTCACGGTAAAGGATAACGGTCGTGGTATTCCTGTTGGTGAACATGCCGAAGAAAAAGTTTCTGCCGCGCAGGTGATTATGACCCAGCTTCATGCGGGTGGTAAGTTCGATGATAACTCATACAAAGTTTCCGGTGGTTTGCACGGTGTTGGTGTGTCGGTTGTGAACGCCCTTTCGGAGTATCTGGAACTGAATATTCGCCGTGAGGGTAAAGAATGGCACATGATTTTCAAACATGGTGAAGCAGAAGAAGATCTGAAGCCGATCCGTGATCTGGAAGAGGGGGAGCGTAACGGAACAGGCGTTACATTCCTGCCGTCACCCGAAACTTTTGCGATCACTGATTTTGATTTTAAAACCTTGGAAGATCGCTTGCGTGAATTGGCGTTTTTGAATTCTGGCGTGAATATTTATCTGTCTGATAATCGCTCTGATAGTGAAGAAGAATGGGTTGTGTCCCATCTTCATTTTGAAGGCGGGATCGAGAGCTTCGTTGAATATCTTGACCGTACGAAAAAATCACTTCTTGAAAAACCGATTAGTTTGACAGCGCATGATGAAGAAAGCGGTGTTACCGTTGAGGCCGCCCTTGAATGGACAGATGCGTATCACGAAACAATGCAGTGTTTTACAAACAACATCCCACAGCGTGACGGTGGTACGCACCTTGCGGGTTTCCGCGGGGCGCTGACCAGAATCCTCAGTAAATATGCAGATGAAAAAGGGATTTTGAAAAAGGAAAAGGTTAAGCTTACGGGTGAGGATATGCGCGAGGGGATGACCTGCGTTCTTTCCGTGAAGGTGCCTGATCCGAAATTCTCATCCCAGACGAAGGATAAGCTGGTTTCATCAGAAGTTCGCCCCGTTGTAGAAGGCGCAATTTCTGAGCATTTAGGCACATGGTTGGAGGAAAACCCGAACGAAGCCAAGACCATCGTCAGCAAAATTGTTGAGGCCGCGAGTGCGCGTGAAGCCGCACGCCGCGCGAGGGAGCTAACCCGCCGTAAGGGTGTGATGGATGTTTCATCCCTTCCCGGTAAGCTTGCCGATTGCCAGAGTAAAGACCCGTCAATCTCTGAAATTTTCATCGTTGAGGGGGACTCGGCGGGTGGTTCTGCGAAACAGGCGCGTGATCGCCATAATCAGGCGATTTTGCCATTGCGTGGTAAGATTTTGAACGTAGAGCGCGCGCGCTTTGATAAAATGCTAAACTCTGATCAGGTGGGTACATTGATTACCGCGCTGGGCACATCCATTGGCCCTGATGAATTTGATATCGAAAAAGCGCGTTATCACAAAATCATTATCATGACTGATGCGGACGTTGACGGTGCGCACATTCGTACGCTTCTTTTGACATTCTTCTTCCGTTACATGCCGGAGGTGATTGAGCGCGGATATCTTTATATCGCGCAGCCACCGCTGTTTAAGGTGAAAAAAGGTAAATCGAGTGAGATTTATCTAAAAGATGAGCGCGCGCTGGAGGATCACCTGATTGATCTTGCAATTAGTGATATCGTGATTATTGACGCAAGTGGTGAAACCCGCAGTGGCAATGACTTACGTGATTTGCTTTTAAAATCCCGTGCGTTGCGTAACTCTATTAATTCGCTGACTGTACGTGCAGGAAATCGCCGCGTGATTGAACAGGCCGCGATTGCAGGCGCATTTGATGATGCGGTGATCCGTGATGAAAAATTGGGTCAGGATTACGCCGCCAAAGCCGCAGAGCGTTTGGACGCGATTGAGCCGAAGAATGAAAAGGGCTGGAAGGGAACCTTTACCATCGATAAGGGATATACCTTCTCCAAAACAACGCGCGGTATTACACAAACCGTTAGAATCGGGATAGAGCGCGTGCGTTCTGCCGATGCGGTAAGGCTACAGGGCGCAAAACAATGGTTGCAAGATGTCTTCGCCAGCCCCGTTGAAATCAGTACAGACTCAAAAGTCATCGCAAAGGTGAACGGCCCCGCCGCGTTCTATGATAAAATCCTGGAGGCAGGCCGCAAAGGTATGCAGATCTCTCGCTATAAGGGTCTTGGTGAAATGAACCCGGAACAGCTTTGGGAAACAACGCTTGATCCGAATGTGCGTACGCTCCTTCAGGTGAAGGTTGCCGATGCGATTAAAGCGGATGAGATTTTCTCAACCCTGATGGGTGATGTTGTTGAACCCCGCCGTGAGTTTATTCAGGATAACGCCCTGAAAGCCGAGGTGGATGCTTAATAAAACTACCTTTTTAAGCTTTTTATTATCTCTATTTTCATTCGATGCGCATGCAGCGGAAGATTTAGACCTGCCGCCTGCAAATGAAATTCGAGAGGTTTGTGAATATATAGCGGGTTTACCTGAAAAGGCTGACTTCACCATATCAGGTTCGCAATCTGCGATACTTCATTTTGATGCAAACAATGACGGGAAGTTAGAAAAAGTCAGTCAGACCATTGCGGGAACAGCAATGGTTACACTTCTTTGGTTTCGTGATTTTGATGGCAATAAAATTCCAATTAATCAGAAAAATTTTGAATGGAAAGATTTCGGGTCATACTCGTATGGCTGGGTACCGCATAAGCATAACTATCTTGTAGGTTTTGATTCTGCGCCACTTTACCTAAGCTATATTAACGATAGGAATGAGGAATATTGGTTGTGTAGTTTTAAAGCAAAACCGGAAGTTAAGTTTTTTCCAACGATAAACAAAAAAGAAGACCCCGCCTATTACAAGAAATTATGTGAAGATGTAGACAAAGGAAACGTAGAATTTTTGCCTCTTGAGGAAGAAAAACATCAAGCAGAAGATGCCTATAATATAAAGGTTTTTGGTCACATTAATGTAGATTATGACAATGATGGTGTGACTGAAAATATTTCGGCGGTAGATATAAGCAATGGTGCTGGTCGAGGGTGTAGTCAAAAGTTTTTTGCAAATCTTGATGGGGAAAGAATTGTAAAAGATATTCTTAGGAACGAAATGCAAATATGGACATGTGGTGGCAATGAGGCCGAATGGTTTCAATATGACGGGAAGACATATTTGCTGAACAAGTATAAAAAAGAGTATCTACAGAAGGGGCGGAACGAAATATACAGGGTCGATATAATTCAAGACGGAAAAGCAAAAAGGGTATGTGACTCTATGTTTAATTGGACGTATGAAGTCGATCAATACAGCAAAGTTGTAAAATAATCATATTTCCTTAAACTAAAAATCTCTAAAAAGCAGGAGAGGTTTCAATGACTAAAAAAGTAGCAGTGATATTATCAGGATGCGGTGTTTATGACGGCGCAGAAATCCACGAAGCAACGCTGAGCTTGCTCGCGCTGGATCAAGCAGGATATGCGGTGCAGTGTTTTGCCCCTGATATTGCGCAGATGCATGTCGTAAATCACATCACGGGTGAGGAAATGGATGAGAGCCGCAACGTTTTGATAGAGGCATCACGTATTGCCCGCGGGGATATCAAAGCCCTAAACGAACTTAACGTGGCGGATTATGATGCGCTGTATTTGCCGGGTGGTTTCGGCGCGGCGAAGAACCTGTGTGATTTTGCAGTAAAAGGCGCGGAATGTAGCGTGAATGCAGATGTTGAGAAATCTCTCACCGCGGCACAAAGCGCAGGGAAGCCGATTGTTGCCCTCTGTATTGCCCCCGCGATTTTGGCGAAATTATTCAAAGGCGCAAAAGTAACTGTTGGTGCAAAAAGCGACGCCGCCGATACCATGTCAGAGGGGCTGGGCGCAGACCATGTTGTCACCACCCATGGTGAAATTGTAATTGATGAGCAGCGTAATTTGATTACATCGCCGTGCTATATGCTGGAGGCGACCATCAGCCAGATTTACGAGGGCGCGAAAAACGCCGTCGACGCACTTGGTAAACGTCTGTAACGACTATGCATGAAGGCCTTAGCAAGAAAAAGGTGACGCAGCAACGGTATCTGGAGCGCGTTGCGCGCGCGAAAGCCTATATCCGCGATCACCTGGATCAGGATCTCACGCTGGATGATATCGCCAGAGAAAGCGGGTTTTCATCGTTCCATTTTCACCGCATTTTTTATGCCCTGACCAATGAAACCCCGCAGGATTATATGCGCCGTATTCGCTTGGAAATGGCGGCCAATATGCTGTGCTTTAAGGCCGATAGGCCTGTTACCGATATTGCGCTTTCGCTGGGTTTTTCCTCATCTTCAAATTTTTCAAAAGCGTTTAAAGAGTATTTCGGATGCACGCCGTCTGATATTCGTAATCCCGATTCTGGTAAGAAAAATAGCAAGATTGGAGCAATCAAAAGCAAGTACGGAAAAGATTTCGATCCTGCTGCGTTCTATCCTGATCATGTAAGTTACACACATAATCAGGAGGACATCATGGATGTTGCGATTAAAGAGCTGGAGGAAAAGGACATTGTTATGGTCTCCAGTGAGGATGGATATAAAGATGAGGGAATTTTCAAGGCGTGGAACACCCTAATGACATGGGCGATGCAAAACGCCGAGAGTTATGAAGCGGTTGAAAAGTTCGGCTTTGGTTATGATAACCCCGCTGTGACGCCGATTGAAAAATGCCGTTATGACGCATCGGTTGTGGTGGGTGATGGCTGGGTTGTGCCAAAGCAGTTTAAGCCGTCTAAAATCCCCGCGGGCAAGTATGCGGTTTTATATTATAAGGGCTCTAATGAGTTGAACTCGGCGCCGCATTTATGGTTGTACGGGGAATGGTTCCCAAATTCTGGCTATGAGCCGGATGACTATCCGATGTTTGAAAAATATCTCAATGATGTGCGCAATGACGGATTTGTCGAAAAAGAAATCTATGTGAAAATTAAAGGGTAGAGTTTAATTATTCCAACAGAGCGCCTGTAAATTCGCGGGCGCTCATCCCTGTATTTACTACATCCATATTCCCCGAAATTTTCTTGGATATAGAGCCATTCAGGTGGGATTTTTGCCCGTTTTCTGCAGGGGTGAAATTCACATCATAATCAACGCCTGATTGATCAGTGAAAGTCCCGCTGATGCCGCGTTCGGTGATTTTGACGTCTTTTAAATCGATCCCCTTCGTTTCGGCAAAGGCGGTGAATTTATCCTGCAAACGGCTGAACGGAACCGCGACCGTATCATCCAGCGGGATGTCGCATGTGATTGTATCTTTAATAACGGGGCGTATTCTGCGTCTGCGAGCCATTTTTCTTGGCCTTATGTCTATTCATCTTAAGCGAAATATAGTATGCATTCCTTCAAACAAACAAGGAAAAAGCTATGTCTTCGTTGAGTGGGCACCTGACAATTTTAATGGGCAAGGCGTTTGAGGCGCTGGAGTTGCCGATGGTATATGCACGCGTAAGCGTTTCTGCGGCAGGTCAGGATTCTGAATTCCAATGTAACGGTGCGATGCCATGTGCGAAAGTGGCGAAGAAAAATCCGCGAAACATTGCGCAAGATATCGTGGCAGAGCTTTTGAAAATTGCTGATGGCGATATTTTTGCGGAGCTTTCCGTTGGTGGCCCGGGTTTTATCAATATCAAACTTAAACCAGAATATATCGCAGACCATCTTAAAGGCGTGGCCGAGGATGATCGCTGCGGCGTGCCTGAAACGGGCGCGGGGCAGACGGTGATGCTGGATTATGGCGGGCCGAATATTGCCAAGGCAATGCATGTCGGGCATTTACGGAGCTCAATCATCGGCGATACGCTGCGCCGTATTTGTGGTTTCGCAGGATATAAAGCGATTGGTGATGTGCATATGGGGGATTGGGGGACGCCGATGGGGATGATCCTGTCCGAGCTGGAGCTGATGAAGTTTGATGGTGAGATCACCATGGACATGCTCGCCGAGATTTACCCGAAAGCGTCAACGGCCTGTAAAGAAAATGAAGAGCGCATGGCGCTCGCGCGTGAAGCAACCAAGAGACTTCAGGACGGTGTGCCTGAATATCGCGACACATGGCAGAAATTTATTGATGTCTCTATCGCGGGGATGAAAGAAAATTTTGATGCGCTGGGTGTACATTTTGATGAGTGGAAGGGCGAGAGCGATGCGCACCCATATATCGCCGATATGGTTGAGGATTTAAAATCCCGCGGCATTGCCAAGCAAGACCAAGGCGCATGGATTATTGATGTTGCGATGGATGGTGATAAGAAAGAGATGCCGCCGCTTATACTGCTCAAATCCGATGGGGCGGTGCTCTACAGTACAACAGACATGGCGACGATTATTGATCGTATCAAAACCCATAATCCTGATAAAATTATCTATGTCGTGGATCAGCGCCAATCGCTTCACTTTGAACAAGTGTTCCGCGCTGTGCGGATTGCGGATATTGCAGCAGAGGAATCATTAGAGCTGACCTTCGCAGGTTTCGGCACAATGAACGGCACAGATGGTAAGCCGTTTAAGACCCGCGCGGGCGGTGTGATGCGTTTGGAAGATTTAATCGCGATGGCGAAAGACAAAGCGCATCAACGTTTGAACGAAGCCGAGCTTGCGCAAGATATGGATGAGGCTGAGCGCGAAGATGTCGCGCAGAAGGTTGCGATTGCCGCGTTGAAATTTGCCGATCTGCAAAATAACCGTATTTCCGATTATGTGTTTGATATTGATCGCATGACCTCATTTGAAGGGAAAACAGGGCCGTATTTGCTCTATCAGGCGGTGCGTATTCAATCTTTGTTGCGTAAGGCAGGCATTGAGGGTGATGTTTCGTGTGATCAATTCATGATCGATGATGCGGATAAAGAGCTGGCGATGTTGATCAGTGAAATGCCCGATCATTTCGATGGCGCGCTGCGGGGGTATACGCCGCATATCTTGTGCGATTACGCCTATAAGCTCGCTCAGGAATTCAGCTCATTTTACGGGAATTGCCATATCTTGTCAGAAGAAAATGAAGCCGTCAAAGCAAGTCGCCTTGCTCTGTGCGCACTGACGCATAAGCAATTAACGCTTATTCTGGGATTGCTTGGGATTGAAGTTCCTGCTCGGATGTAGCATATGAAAATAAGAAAAGAGATATAATGTCTAAAAAATCCGCGTCACTTATTCATTATGCTTTGTTGGCCATAGCAATTTTTTCTTTTTTATCTTTCATTTATTCTTTTAAAATTTCTAAGAAAAAAGTGGATGTCTTATTTATCGGAGACTCAATCACTTATGCTATGGCTTCTAATATAGATGCATTACAGGAAAACTTTGATGGTGATCTTGTCATAAAAGGCATACCCGGCATGGATACACAAGATTTGCATGATATTCTAAACCGCACAAATCAATGCATGCAGACATTGTGTTTTTTTTACCAGGAGCAATTAAAGCTTCATAAGTACAAGCCGGAGGTTTTAGTTTTAGCTATCGGATCCAATAATTGGGCGCGCGCTCTTCCTTCAGAGGGTTATTATCAGAGTGATGAATACAGAGCGCATAGGAATTACACAGACAAAACAGTAGATGAAATACAAGCAGATGCTGCTTTGGGAACGATCTCTTCCAAGGGTGTAAAGCAAATCATAGGAGAGTTGAAAAAACTTTATGGTATCGATCAGAAAATTATGCTCGTAGGAGGGTTTCCATCTACACCGCTGATGCATCCGGAGTCGTTTAATTCTCATTTAAGATCGCTCGCCGATACAAAAGAAGATTCAGTCTATTCTCATCTCACTTTTTTAAGCGCGCAGGCGTTGGCGAATATGGGATGGTCTGATGCTGAAAAAAGATTCTTTGATGATACGAACCCTGTTTCAGAATATTTGGATCCCTTTGAAACAACACATATTGATGCAATACATTTAAATGATAAGGGATATGAAATTTATACTGTGGCATTACGGTGTAGAATAAAAAAGATGATGAATGATTTAAATTCTGAAGAATGCCCTGAAGAAATTAGTGCTTCTTATATGAATGCGGAAAAGAAAAATTATTCTGGGGCTGCTAGGGATTGAAGTTCCTGCTCGGATGTAATCTCCGCATATGGATTTGCCGCGTTGGTATCGTGCATGACCTCCGCCATTTCATCAAGATCACCTGTGACATGCCCCCATAAATCAGGCGCGCGGTGTAGTTGCGCGATGATGGCTTGTCTGCCTTCCTCATCTGCATCTCTGGCAATTTCTATGGCCGTGGCAACGAACTCACGGTTTTCAAAAAGAGACGGGTCAATCATCTTCATATTTTTCGGATCGCTTTCAACCACGGTAAGGGCGATATCCAAATCTTTGGACATTTCAGGCGCGGCATAGCGCAAGGCCTGCGCATTTTGGCGCACGGCGGCCAGAACATATTTCGGGTCTTCTTTAAATTCGGCGGTGGCAGATTGCATCGCCAGGCCGTTTTGTTCCAGCGCGGTCATCACGACATCGCCGTTTCTTTTTGCGCGGTGACCCAGATATTGCAGGGATAAACCGTTCAGTGCGACCGCGGCTTTGGCAAAATTAATATTTTCCTTCATGTGGTCACTGAACACGTCGACCGCTTTGGCATCCACGGTAATCATTGCCTTAACGAATTCGGGGTTTTGCCACATCTGTGTTTGTGTTTTGAAACTGTCATAGACGCTGAGTTCCTCTAGCTGAACACGGTTTAGGGCGTCTTGTTGCTCAGGCGGTAAATTCTCAAAATGATGTGTAATGGTTGGTTCGGCCTTGACGCTCGGCACAAAATTGCGCTGCTGTATATTGCCGTAAGTTTCCAGATAGTCATGGGCGGCATTGCTATCGGCGGCGTTTAATGCGGCTTCGCGCAGTTGTAAAATATAGGCAGGTAATTCGTCGATGGAATCATCCTGTTCATTGTAAATCTCATTATCGACAACGGCGACTTTGCCGGAAATTACATCATCTGCCTTTAGGGTTTTGCGTTTTGGCGCGTAAATGATGACAGGTGATTTATTGTTATATGTGTGGAATGCATGGTCAGGATCATTCGGATCGGGTTCTGTTTCCTCTCCGTTTTCATCCCAATATTCGTCTTCTGAAGCACGTTCCGAAATACACCATGTTGTGCCTTGTCCCCAGAATTGGCTGGCGCGAACGGTGTGCGGCATAACCACCTTACCTTCGGGCCCGTCATATAAAATGGTGGTTTCATCGCGCACTTCATCGGGCATGCCTTTGCCGCGTTGTAATTTATCTTGGTGGCGCAGCATCATCGGGATAACGACCGCGGTGAAATCTCCGTAATTCTCATACGCATTCAGGTTGGTGCTTTTTCCTGCGTCTTTGATTGCCGCTTTGGCTTTATCAAAATATTTTAACTCATCCGAGATTTTATATAAATCTTCGGATTTTATCGGTTTGTCTTCCGCCGCCCTTTGTGCGTAAATTTTTGTGATCCAATCAATATGGCGACCTGCGCCGCGCCCTTGGTCGGAAACTGTATAGGTGGGGTCTGTCTTTGACGCAAATGCCTCAAAAACAGGCATGGCAAATTCGGTTTTGGTGAGATCGGCATCGCCGCCCGCGCCCGCAGGTTCAAAAAAGGCCTTTGCCTGTTCCAGATGCGGACGAATATTTTCGCCCAAGGCATGCGGACTGCCCGCATCAAAGGCGAGGGATTTGATAAGCAGCGGCATCTGCTCGCTGTTGTTAAATACTTTTGAAACCCGCATAAATGCTTGCTCTTTTAGCTACTCTTTTTACGTAATTTATACCGTATCACAAAAACTGTCAAAATTAGATGAACGCAGATTGATATGTTGCGTTGATATGGCTATACTCGGCCAATGCTCGGCTTAAATAATGTCAAAATTACCCCCAGAATGCTCAAGCTTGTCTGCGAAATAGATGAGTTTAAAGGTGCGTGGTCTGCGATGGAAAATCACACCACCTCGCTGCAACTTCTTGGCGATGTTTCCAGTTTCGGACGTAATTTCAAAGAGATCGCCCATAGCTGGCAGGATCAGCCGCTCGATGTTGAGTTGCTCTGCCGTTTGCACGCCGTGTTTACAGGTGCAAAAGAGGTGAGCATATTTAAAGAGCAAAGCCGCCCGATTGAAATTTTCAAAGGTGACGATGTGATCGGGACGCTGAATGTTGCAAGCCCGAAAGAAGTGCGCCAATTAATGCCGCGTTTAATGCAGTGGACGAATGATGCCCTAGAGAAAGGGGATTTGCACCCGCTCTTTATTATTGCGATTTTCACGGCCGTGTTCATGCAGTTCTGCCCATATGAGAAGGGGAACCAGAAGCTCGCGCGTTTATTGATTATTCTTTTGATGTTCAAGGCGGGCTATAGCTATGCCCCATACAGCACGCTTGATTCTTTGTTGCAGGAACGTGCGGATGATTATTACAAGGCGCTGAAACACACGCAGGATACTTTGGCCAAAGGTAAGGTTGATTGGGATGTGTGGCTTGAGTTTTTCTTTGATCTTTTGTGCATGCAGAAAAATAAACTGCAAGATCGTGTTGAGAAGGGCAGTGCGGAAATTGTGAACATGCCTGCGCTGTCGACGAAAATTCTTAAATTGTTTGATAAGCATGATCGTTTGAGCATGAAAGAAATTGAACGCCTGACCCGTGGTAAACGCTCAACTTTGAAACTTCGTTTGGGTGAGCTGGTCGAGGGTGGTTACTTGATGCGTCATGGTAAGGCGCGCGCAACATGGTATGGCCGCGTTTAGAATTTACCGCGAAAGCAGCACATAATAAAAATCATAATATGGCGTGCCGTCGGAATAGGTTTCGGCGGTATTTTCATAGCATCCACCGTTTTTACCGACCAAATCGATGGATGATAATGTATTGCCATAGGTAAAGTTGCCGTTATAGAGCGGCGTGGTTTGTAGGCCATTAAAGGTCGGAAGGCTGTTGTCGATATTCATCGCCTCATTAATTGTGCGGCATAAGTTTTCGGCATGAAAAAGACGCACCAACAGATACAGGTCTGAGCATTGGGCGGCGGCGCAATTCGTGCCGATATCTTCTATCTCGCCAGCACCTGCAAAAATAATATGATTTAGGCCGCTGATATTCTTATCGTGAAAATCATTGAAATTTTCGAATGAGACACCACCGCCTTCTGGATGAAAAATTTTGCATTTATTATCAGCGACGGGGCTATGGCGGTAATTGGTATGACTCCATCCGGTATGGTCGAAACTGATATCACTTTCTGCGCAGTTCTTGCGGCGTACGCGATCGACCGCTTGTTCAATGGTTTGGGCGTAATGCATCAGATCATTCGCAGCAAGAAGGGCGCTTTTGTCTGTCAGGCTGTTGGTTGATTGACTGCGAAATCCGCGTGAGATGTTGAATGCAAGCGCAGCAAAAAGAGCAATCCCGATCAGCAGGTAGAAGAAGACGCTTCCTTGCTGATCGTGTTTATTGCTTATCATCACCATTATCATCTTTTGATGTGCTGCCGCCACCAAAGATTGCGGGCTTGCCGTTATCTTTCTTTTCTTCTTTTGGTGGCTCTGTTGCGGCAGGTGGCGTTTGTGGCGCTTCCTGTGCGGGCGGTGTTGTTGGCTGCGCTGGTGTTGCGGGTGTGCCGCCAAAGATTGCGGGTTTTGCATTGCCTGTTTCCGCTGGCTTTTCAGGTGCGGCAGGCGGCTGTTCTTGCGCGGGTGGCGTTGTTGGTTGCGCAGGCGTTGCGGGTGCGCCGCCAAAGATCGCAGGTTTTGCATTACCTGTTTCCGCCGGCTTTTCAGGTGCGGCAGGTGGTGTTTGTGGCGCTTCCTGTACAGGCGGTGTTTGTGGTTGTTGCGGCTGTTCTTGCGCGGGCGGCGTTGTTGGCTGCGCAGGCGTTGCGGGTGCGCCGCCAAAGATTGCGGGTTTTGCATTACCTGTTTCCGCTGGCTTTTCAGGTGCGGCAGGTGGTGTTTGTGGCGTTTGTCCGTCTGTTTTCTTATCGCCAAATACGCTTTGCTTAACTTCTGCTGCTGCTTTAGCCAGCGCTTCCTCTTGCGGTGTTTGTGGCTGCTGCGGCTGAGCAGGTGCAGTGGGCGGTGTTGTCGGTTGTGCTGGCTGCGCAGGTTTTGCGGGTGCGCCGCCAAAGATTGCGGGTTTTGCATTGCCTGTTTCCGCTGGCTTTTCAGGCGTTGCTGCGCCAGCGGTTTCGTTTCCGCCTTTGGACTTATAATTACCAAAGAGGTTTTCTTTAACTTCTTGCGCGGCCTTCATCAAAGCTTGCTCATCCTGTGTAGGCGGCGTTGCAGGTTTTTCGGGTGTTGTCGGTGGCGTTTGCGGTGCGGCAGGTTGTGCCGGTTTTGCGGGTGCGCCGCCAAATATTGCTGGCTTGCCTCCGCCTGATTCCGGCGCTTGAGGTGCGCCGCCAGTCGGTGGTGTGTTGTTGCCATCAGATCCGAATAGGTTTTGTTTCACATCCTCCGCGGCCTTCATGAGGGCGGCTTCTTGCGGGTTAGCGGGCGGTTGTTTTGCCTGGACTTGCGGTGCGGTTGGTTGTGTTGGTTGCGCGGGTTGTACCGGGGCCGCGCCACCACCAAATACGGATGGTTTTGCGCCGCCTGCTGCGGCACCTGCCGTTGCAGGTTGTTTGGCCGGTGTGGCTGCTTGTGTTGTTTGTGCGGCAGGTTTTACACCACCGCCTGAGCCTGAAGAACCGCCAGAAGATGATCCGCCGGCTGCGCCTTTTGCGGTTTCTTTTGCTGCTTCGCTTGGGGGCGGAATATCATTGGCGATGGCATGAATTTGCACAAGTGCGGCAATACCGGCATCGACAGGGTTAACAGAGGGCTTGTTGTTGTTCGTAAAGCCGTCATGCATCGCGGCGATTTCTGCAGATGTTTCAACTGCAACGTCGGCGCGCATGGCTGTCCATGTTTTGTTAACCATAAGGTCACGTAGTTTTGTAATCGCATTTGCGTGTTTAAGAAGTGTCTCATCCGGTGGCGGCAGAGACATAAAGCGCGTAACACGCATCGCTTTCGCAAAACCGGGGTTTGAGTAGAACACGGCACAGTCACATACAACTTCACCAAATGTGATAACGGCCTGACCTTCTTTAAATCCGCGCAGACCGTCATAACTTGCACGTGGGCGAAGCTGAACGCCGGCTTGTTTTGTATCGTGATAGGCGCCAAGGTCACCACCGCCTGACATCTGGAATCCGGATACCTCTGTCACCATCGCGCTACCGACTGTTTTCTCAAAGAAATCCTTGGTTTCTGTCGGGTCTTCAAGTTTACCGAATAGCTTAATGTTACAGTTCGCAGTGATCGACTGTGCTTCTTCACGAACACGCTTTTTCATCGCAGGCAAATCCTGACCCGCGAAAACGAGAGAGAAACCAAGAGAACGCGCCTGAGCGGCCATAACAGCCATACCCTCGGCAACGTAGTAACCAACCTCATCAAAAACCGTCATAAACGGAGTGGAGGAGTGTGTTGGTTTGTTTTCAATAACCGCAGAGGAATCCCCTTCAACTGTAGAGCCAAGTGTCGAACCCATCATACCTTTAATAGAGGCCGATACGATTTTACCGAGGTTCGCAACCTCGTCACCTGATTTTTCAAGGGCGGGAACAAGCACGACCAGAATACGACGGTTTAGAACCACGTCGACCATGTCAACGTCTGCGGCCTGTGTATCAAAGATGTAACCATAGTCATCACCCAATGACTGCAAGGAGCGGGTGAACTGCATGGCAAGATAACCGTGCTGCTGTGAGGCGGTTTCAGTGTTATATTGCGGCGTATCGGGGCCGGGTGGCTTTACTTTACCTTCGTCATCATAGGCATCTGCAATAAAGCCCGGTAGCGTATCAAGATAACCCGTCAAACCTGCGCGCACTTCTGCCGGAACGGCTTCGTCACGTTGTAGCTTAATGACGTTATTCAATGATAGATATTCACGAATGGTACGAACAGACATCGGAACTTCTTGGTTATCACGTTTCCATGTCAAAATAGGCATCATCGCACCCACCAAAGACACCGCACGTTCTTTCCACATTGCGTTGTCACCGCCACTTTCGGGCATCAAACTAACAAGCATGTTAGTAAGATAGGACGCAGAACCGGATGAGAACGGGTTCATCGTATTAGATGGTGCCTGTACATCGGCGTTACCTGTCATATAGTTCAAAACAAGCAAGTCATCATCACGGCCAAAACGGCGCACAAGCGATGATAGGGAGGACCATAGGTCAGTATCCGCTTTACCATCGACATACACAAAGCCCGAGCCCCATGTCATCGCATTGGTAACCAGCGATTTCAGCCCTTCGGTTTTACCCGCACCTGTTGTACCAAGGTAGAGAATGTGCGTTCTGATATCAGAATTTGTAAACCAAACTTCTTCGTTCGTTTTTTCAACGTTACCCAGATAAAGGATACCTTCGGCATTACCGGGCTTACCGCCGCGGCCGTTGTTTTTGTCTTTGTGTTTTGTGCCAAGGGGCAGTTTAAATGCCAAGCTGCGGTCACGTGAGTTTAGCCATAAGAAATAAATGAACAGGAAGAAGAGGATCATATCCGCAAAGGTCAGCATCCATGCATTGATATGAATTGAAAAGCCGGCCATAAAGAAAATAGCGGTAGAGTAAGACGGGCTTGATAGCGCGTCTGCAATACGCATGGAAAGCGGGCGCACGTCCCGCAATATGGCTTCATGTTTATGTTCGTATTTTCTTTGATCTAATGCCATTTAATCTCGCATTACCTTAGTTATTATCTATTACTCAAAAAATCATCCGCAGAAACAGGCACGCCGGAGCTCTGTCTTGGATCTACGTTACCGGAAAGGGAATCGGCGCTTGCGCTTTGTGCCCCTGATGGTGCAGTGGCGCTTGGGCCTGATGAAGAAACAGTCCATATGACGACCAAAACCACAATCAAGGCCACGGCCAATAATGCGCCGAGTTTATCACTGCCTTCTTCCTTCGCAGCTACTGCGACGGGGGCGGCTGCTACGCCTGCGTTTGAAACGACTGAAATTGGTTTGATCTGCCCATGTGCGTTTTGCAAAACATTGGATGTTTCCATCAAAATGGCTACGGCATCTTCTTTTGTTTCAAAAGGCGCGATTTCTTCTGTTTTTCCGTCTGTTGCTTTTAAAACAAGAGAAAAGTTTTTCGCTTTTTTATCTTCTTGCACGGTAAAGGCCGAAGATTGCGCATGCTCCAGATCCATTTGCCAAACAACAGGTGTCTGGGCGTCAGGTAATGATAAGATAAGCTTTCCATCTACGATTTTTACAGATGATGCCATGATGTCGTCCTTTTGTGCTGTGTTTTTCTTCATGCTCTGATTAACTTTCTTGATATGTTATTCGCGCTGTTCTTATACGGCTTTCTTAACGCCACGTTTGCTTGATTTACTGTAATCCAGCTGTGGAATTGGTCGGGCTTTGATAGAGCTCATATATGCTTGGATCGTGTCTACGGCGTGATCGACTTTCGGAACGGGAATAGGGCGCTGCGTTAGTTTCTCTGCCTTAAAGTGAGACATAGCCCCCAAAGCTTCCATGTGATAGCTCTGTCTGCCAAGGTTATTAAGCGCGTACCATAGATTTCTGTCATGCGCACGAAGCCATACAAACTGCGCGGCAGGCAAAACCCCACCTTCTTCACGCGCATATTGCAGGGCACGGATCATGGCTGTTGTTTCGAAAGCGTGGCGGTTGGCCTGTGCCAGTGTTGAACCGGCAAGGTTTTTGTCTTTTAAGATTTTGCGCGCATCAGCCAGAAGCTTTCTGTCTTTTGTTAGTTTCAGGCCGCCTGTTGAAGACCAACATTTTGCGATACGGCCGATAATCTGTTCAGATTCCACACGCTTTCTGGAGGCTTTTAATGCAAAAGCGGCCAGCAATATTTGTTTGTAATTATCAAGGGTTCGTGAACCGCGCCAAGGGTTGCCAAGTTGGTCCATAAATGCCTTAGAGGCATCTGCACGATCAATTTTACCGTCAGGCACCTGAATACTGTTATAGGCCAGCCATTCTTCCGGGCCCAGAGCCTCAGCAAACATGGGAAGTTCTGCAGGGACAGGAGCACCTGGTGGACGAGGTTGCTGTTTTGCAGGGTTAAATTTAACGAATGGTGTAACAACCGGGAACACTTTTGATTGAACGTCGATCAGGCGTTCCAGATCGAGTTTTCTGCGAAAACGTGTGCCGGGGCCTGAGAACATGCACCACATTCCGCCTAAGCCTATGATGCTCAGGATAACCAATTTTAAAGGTTGCATTGCCAGAGAGGAGAAAAGCGACAAATCAGCGTATTCAAGACGCGATTTAGGAATTTTGGGAACTTGTTCTAACCAAATTTGAAAAGGTTCTCTTTGGCCTCGGTGCAAGACGATATAGTCATCGCTAACAAACCAAGAAACCAACCACATTTCACCATATCTGATCCATCTGACCAATTCGCGAACTTCGGTATCAAAAAAGACCCAAAATAGCCATATCATAACCCCGAAGATGATGAGCATGATCGCCCATCCGATACTATTGTCATATAAGGTATCACTAGATTGTTGTCCGGCACTCACGTCTTATAACCCGATCTTTTTTACTTTACAGAAATTATGGCATATTTATGCACAAAGCGTAATTTAACAGAAATAAGAGTAAAAAACCAATAGTTAACATCAGATAAATTTATATATTTTTTAAGGCTTAAGCTAAAAAAACGCCAACTTTCTAAATAATTGTTATTTTAGTGCTGGACAAAAAAAAGTGACTCGTATAGTAAAGAGTTTCAAATTTTTTGGTGCGCCGTAATAGCTCAGTTGGTAGAGCAGTTGATTTGTAATCATCAGGTCCGCGGTTCGAGTCCGTGTTACGGCACCATTTTTCCCCCGCAAAAATTTAATCGGTATGATTGGTATTGAATTTGATTTTGGTCGTTTAAGCGGCCTTTGTTAATTCTGTCGCTTTTGAAACCAGTTGTGCCAGGCTGACCGGTTTTTGGTAAACGATGCTGACAAGGCTTTCGACGGTACTAAGCACGTCTTCAGAATTAATGGTGAAACCGCCGCCGGAAAGCGCGATAATGGGAATGGCTTTATCCATGTTATTTATGAATTGTATTAAACCGAAACCGTCTATGTCAGGCATCAGAACATCTGTGATGATGAGGTCGTAATCAGGGTTCTCTTCAAGTTTTTGGATGGCTTCTCTTCCATTGACGGCGGTGTCAACGTCATATCCTTCATCGCCCATAAATTGAGATATCAGCTCAAGATAATCTTTATTGTCATCAACAATCAGAATTTTATGCATTATTTTTGTTTCCTGTACTGGATATGTAAGTAAGACATTAAAAAGACGCGGATGGCTGATGAGAGTGATGACTTCGGATTTTTTCTGTCATTGATAAAGGTGCATAGATTATGAATGGTGCAGCCCTGCATTTCCGCGACATCATGCAATATCCGCCATACTTGTGGTTCCAGTGTAACACTGGTTCTACGATCACCGATGAGGATGTTTCTTTTTTTCAGTTCATTGACTGATATAAAAACGGCAGCTTCAGCAGTCTCTAAATTCTGACTAATGTTGGTCAATCTTTTTCTCCCTATAATATAGAATAACACAACGCTTTTTTATTTTAAAATATCTTGTAACACATTGGTGTGTAAGAGAAGGTGTCTTTTTTAGTAAAACCTAAAATAGCAATATTATTACAAAAAACCCTCAACTCATGATTGGGCATTATACGTATTTATTTGTGTAATTCTATTTAAAATATCAGGTATAATTTCTAAGAGGTCATCCGCGATTAATCCTGCGCCAAAAAGATTTGCACTTTCTGCGTGAATCCAGATGGCTGCACCGGTGGCAATTAAGGGGGGCATGTTTTGCGCCATAAGCCCGCATATCATGCCGGCTAATGCATCCCCTGTTCCTGCCGTGGCCAGATGCGGCGATCCGTTTGTGTTTATAATTGTTTTTCCATCAGGCGCCGCAATGATTGTATCAGGGCCTTTGAGGGCTATATGCGCATTGATCTGTTTGGCGGCCTTTTGCGCGCGTTCAATTTTTGATCCGTCGATGTCAGGAAAGGCGCGTTCAAATTCGCCTTCATGCGGGGTGAGAACGTAATTTGGGGTTAATTTTTCAGGAAGATGTGAAAGCGCATCTGCGTCCAAAACAGTCGGTAAATCGATACTGTAGTCCACCGTGCAAGGCAGGCCACCCGAGCCATAGAGCCGCGCGGTGATTTTTTTATCCATATAATCCAGATCGTCGCGTACCAAAATGCAAGCGGGGAGAGCGCTGCGGTAAATGGTGGCTGTTTCGGGGGTGGATAGAACGCTCACCAGACCTGTGCCGATGCGTGCGCATGCGGTGGCGGCAAGGCGGGTTGCTCCTGTTAATTCGGGTGCGCCATAAATCAGGGCGTGGCCATAGTGGTATTTATGTGTATCTGCTTTTTTAAGCGGGAAATCCTTAATCCACAAATCGGGGGTGTTTTCGATGGCGCTATATTCGAAATCATCTGTGATGCCGATGTCTTTTGTGATGATATGCCCGCAATATTGAGCCCCAGGATAAAGCACATGCCCCAGTTTTTTGCGGTGGAATGTAACGGTTATGTCTGCGCGTAAAGCATTTGGATCGGCTGCGCCTGTATTTCCGTTAATGCCAGAGGGGATATCAACGGCGATAATCTCATTACCCTCGATTTGTTTAAAAACATTAATCACATCATCAGGCAAGGCGCGGGAAAATCCCGTTCCGAAAACTGCATCGATAATAAGATGATCCTCGACCGTCACCTGATCAAAGGGCAGCGTCTCGCCTTCCCATCTTTGCGCCGCGAGGGCGGCATCCCCCTTTAAGGCGTCTTGTTTAGTGAGGCAGGCGAGTGTTACGGGCCAACCGCGCGTTTTCAGACATTGTGCAATGATAAACCCGTCGCCGCCATTATTGCCGGGGCCGCACAGAACCAGCACATTTTGTATCTCATAATATTCGTCAATACATTCTGCGACTGCGTTGCCTGCCGTGGTCATCAGGTCAATGCCCGCCGTACCGCCCGCAATTGTTTTTGCATCTGCGGCGGCCATTTGCGCGTTACTGAGAATTTCGTAAGTCATAAAGCCCTCAAGGTAAAATGTACCCTGATTATTAAAGCAGGATACATTTAAAAATATATGATGATTTTTGTTTTCCTACCAGTTTGATTCCAGCAGGTTTGATTTTTTGATCTGTTTATTTAATCGCAATGCATATGCACTGACCCCGATCAACATAAAGCCCATAATCATCAGGGCGATTGGCCATCCTGTCACATCGCGGAAATATTCCTCCGTGTAATATCCAAGGAAGCCGAGCAATGCGAATGTTGAGGTCAGCAGTAAGGTGCGGCTATGCATGCGCGTACTGATCAGCATCAAGAACACGGTCAGCGGCAGGTATAAAATATCCGTCAGCGGGTTGCCTTCAATCACTTGAAAAACCGACCAGAGCAAACCGATACTGCCGATGAAATACCAAAATGGCGCTATGGCGCGGTGCTCCGTTTTATCGATGCTCCACGCGACCATCATAATAGATGTGCCAAGCGCGATGCCTAGTGTTTCTCCGTCAACGCCCATGCGATCCATGAAAATACCGACGCTGGCGTTCCAGAATAAATAGCCGCAGAAAAGCAGGCTTGTTCGTTTGAGTTTGAAAAACGCGCCCAAATATTGAAAAGCGAGCAGTCCGAAAACGATCATCGCCGCGAGCTGCGCATCATCGCCGTCAAAATATTCCCCTAAAAAGACGAACATACCAACAGGCATCAGGATCGCACTTTTGAGGAAGAGCGGAGTGGAGGCGCGCATATAGCGCGCATCGCTGAGGACTAACACACCGAGAATAAAGGACACAATCCCCGGGCCATAGGTGATGACAACGCGGGAAAAGCTCTCCAGATCATCCCATATCATGGCGACATAAAGGGATAGACCGCCAAAGATGAAGGCCGCACCCAGATACCCAAGCAGGGAGGAGAGCCAGTGCCCGTTTTTGCTTTTCAGGTGTTTTTGCGTCAGGCGCGCACCGATTTCATCCAGACTAATGTCATAGGACACAGCAAGTTCGCTGATTTGTATAAGTGCGCTCTCTTTATCGTGAACAGAAATATTACTCATGACTAGTCCTCCTGCTCATTAACGATCCAGCCGATGAAGTGTGCATTGCTGTAATAACGCTGGGCGCTATGAATTTTGACAATGGTTGAGCCTTTGCGCAGCACATAGCGCGAGCGATAACGCGACCCGCCGCCAAACAGTTCGGTCATCAAATTCCCGCCGCTGCGGTAATTATATTCAAACACATAACCATCGGGGCTTTTTCGTACGGTCGTGATGTTATCTTTACTGAGTTTTTGGATGGGCTGATCGAGTTTAACCTCTTCATCGACGATTGTCGGAAGCTCTATTTCCTCTGTGTTATCGGTTGTCGGGTTGTACACATAGAGGCGTGGCTTTTGCCAGTTTCTGTGGCTGTCATCCTCACCAGGTGGGCGGTAAGCATAGCGCAACTGCCCGTCTTTTACATACAGGCGGTAGGGCGCTTTGCTATTGTTGTGATAATAGTGCTTTGT
Organism: Alcanivorax sp.; assembly: GCA_051967755.1. Taxonomy (GTDB): domain Bacteria; phylum Pseudomonadota; class Alphaproteobacteria; order Micavibrionales; family Micavibrionaceae; genus UBA1672. Next base: position 203,885 of record JBQDYD010000001.1, on the reverse strand, counting down.
TGCGAAAACGGCCTTATATTGCGGCGGATCGGTCGCAACGCGATCAAAAAATGTGGCCGCATAAAAAAACAACGCCAGCATTAACGGCAGGGTAATTCCTGTAATTAATACCAGATTTTCTTTGATAAAAACTTTCATTGTTCTGTCTCTCTCTCATTAATTAAACAATGTTCAATAAATAATATGACATAATAATGAACTATGTTCAATAAAAAATTGAACTGCGTTTAAAAACGGCCTATGATGAAAGAAGGTAAAGGAGCATAAAGAATGGCCAGACGCAGCGATCATACACGCGATGAGCTTCGAGAGCTTATATTAAAAACATCCTCAGAGATTATAAAGCAGGAGGGATATGCAGGCCTAACGGCGCGCAAACTCGCCAAAGAGATTGGCTATACCCCCGGTACGATCTATAACCTCTTTGATTCTATGCCGCATCTCTATCTGGTGATAAACGGGCAGACGCTGGATCTGCTCTATGAAACGCTGTCATCGCCGACATGCCAAGATGATTCAAAAACGCCTGCGCAAAATATGAAACAGATGGCGGGGCTCTATAAGGATTTCGCGCAAGATAATCATGAGCATTGGTTATTGCTGTATAATTATCGTTTCCCGCAAGATATGGAATTGCCGAGTTGGTATATTGAAAAAATTGCGCGTTTGTTTGAGCCGCTAGAGACGTTGCTCGCACCGTTTTATGCAGAGCGCGATAGCCATAAACGCCAAATGGCGGCGCGCATTTTATGGTCATCGGTGCATGGTATTTTTGCTCTGGAGGAAACAGGTAAGATTTCCCTCGTCACAGACCAAAATAGCCTATCGGATATGACAGGCTATTTGATTGATAATTTTATCGCGGGAATAGAGCAGAATACTTAAATAAATCTGCTTTTCTTTAATCCGTTACGCTAAAGCGTGTTTCGTTACTGTTTGATCGGATCTCAGGCACGTACATCGCATGTGACTGGTTTGGCATTGCATGAAATTCACCCGGTGTTTCCGCACGTAATTCATAACGGATTAGGTGCTTTCCTTGCTCCAGCTTGGTGATGAAGAAGGCGGCTTTTTGATCGCGGAACTCCTGATATAACGGCGTGCGTTTTTGGGTTTCGCGGCCTTCATGATCCAGCATAATCGCATAACCTGGCCCGCTTTTCAGCTCAACCGCTTCAAAACCTGCGGGTTTGTAATCTTCCGAAATCAGATATTCATAATGGTTTTTCGAATCCAGAATAATATCAACGCGCACGCGATCACCGCTTTTGATCGTATCGCCGTCTTTTAAAGGTGCCCAATCATTGGTGTAACCCTTCATCAACGTCTCTTTGACCGACTGTTTGTAATATTTTCGGGTGACGAAAATCTCGTTTCCTGCTTTTTTAATCGGGTCTTTCAGGGTGAAATATTTCGTATGCGCAGACACGTAAAGTGCGCCTTTGCCTTTCAATGTGACTTCGACTTTGTTTTGACCGTCTTTGATTTGATCGGCGGGAATATCAATGATGCGGTTAAAGGCGAGTACGTTTGATGCATCAATATGGCCTGCGCGCACAGATTTCCCGTTGACCTTAATGTCGTAATCAAAATTGGGGGAGAGCTCCTGCGTCGTTTTTAGGTAATCAGTCAGACCTAAAATCGCAATCGCCGTATCACGAGTGTTTTTCCAGCTTGCGCCGCGGCGGTTTAACGCCATCCATTTAACGGCAGGCTCCAGATATTCGCTCTGCGGGTTAATCTGTGAGAGGGCCTTGATGTTAAAGGCTGTCGCCTCAACGCCGCCTTCACTCCATCGGTAATGAATGCCTGATCTTCCCCAATGCGCCGTGCCGTTTTCCTTATCAGACTGCACACCGTTAATCACGTTCTGGCCGAGGATATGGCTGCGCTCATGATTGCCGCGGGTATGTTCCGAAATTGCGAAAAGCGCACGTGTATATGGGTTCAGCTCATCACGCATTTTCCAAAGGCGGTCGCGCTGCTTGGTTTCGAACTTTGTATTGCTGCCCGCTTCGGCAAGCGCGTGCAACATCCAAGCCAGCATGTCGGGATTGTTTTCTTCCTCAACCAGCTCTGTGCTGAGGTAACGCGCGGCGCGAGCAATCACATCTGCGCGCACATCCACATCGGCTTTGCGTGCAAGGCTGAGACCCCACAGGACATACGCACTCATGAAGCGGTCGCTGTCACCGTGTTTCCACCAGCCCCAACCACCATCAGAATGCTGAAAGTCGTATAGGCGGTTCAGACCGTCACCAACCATTTTATCCAGTTTGGTAAAGGTTGCGTCATTGCGGCGCTGCGGGTGACCTGCAGGGTCATTGCGCGGTTCGAATACATCGCTCATATATGTTGCGATATCCTGATCGGACAGACCAAGATCGCTCATGGTTTTTTGCACAATTGTTGCGGGCAGGAATCGGCTCATGGTTTGCTCAACACAGCCATACGGATAATCCGCAAGATAGGGCAGAGCATCCAGCAAGTTCGCCGCCATAGATGGGGAAAGATTGATGCGCAGGGATGATGTTTCTTTGATGCGCTCTGCAGGGACATCAATCATGATATGCTGCGTTTGGGATGTGTTATTACCTTTCATCACAAGGGAGTTTGCAATAAATTTCTCAATACCGTGCGGAATGACGGTGAATGATTTTTGCATAGCATCGGACAGTTTGCCGCCTTTTGCGCGCACCGTGATGGTGGCTTTGCCGACCTGATCGGCGAGCACGGCCCAACCGACGCGCGCTTGTCCTTTCGCAGGGACGGTGACCTGCCCCACTTCGCCTTTCATGAATTTTCCGTCTTTATAAATGCCTGTTACGCTCAGGCCGTCTGTTTTTATTGCGGCGTCCACGGTGATAGGTTGATCGGATAAATTATCGATCAGGGCGGATATTGCGGTTTTATCACGCTGGGTGAAGAAACGGGGGGATTGCAGACGGATCATCAAATCTTTGTTCGATTTCACCTCATGCGTTACCGTGCCGATGGCGGTGTCTTTGGTGATGGCGCGCGCGGTCATCCGCCATGTTGTCAGGGAGTCAGGGAATTTGACCTTCACTGTGGCCTTACCGTTTTTATCGGTGATGATGGAGGGTTGCCAAATCACGGTTGATCGGAAATCATCGCGCACGCGTATTTCTTCGTTTTGTGCTGCTGCGCCACTATCATTTTTAGCACCGCTTTCTTTACGTTTAGACATGATTGCCCGGGGGATTCCACTGCCGCCTGTTGCGATGGCCATATCTAATTCAGCGGATTCCATTGGCGCCGCAGCCATGCCGACTGCACCAGAAGATATGGAAGAGCCTCTCGGCATGCGCGCTTCGTTTTGTTGCTCAATGGCCTGAACGTAAGCAGGTGCGACGCCATCGTCATACGCATTTTGTGCATGTTTTTGGCGTTTTTGTAGCTCTAGCTGCGCTTCCGTCATCAGGTTACCATTTTCATCGCGCACAAATTTTACGTAGCGGCGCTGATTAAAACTTGTTTGGGTGCGGATGGATTGCGGTTTCTTGTCGCCGTAATAAAACTGTCTGATGTCCTGCGCGTATTCGCTTTGGATGTAATAGACAGAGGCATCGGTCAGGCCGAGCGCCACTTCGGCGCTGACGGGGTTGCCGTCATTATCCGTCAGCGTGATTTCAAATGTGCCTTCTTCTTGCGGTTGATAGACCTGTTTGTCTGACGTGATCGTCACATTCAGGAACTTATGATCGGGCGGCACAATGATTTGTTTTGTTGCGGTTTTAAGCTGATAATTGCTGCCTGATACTGCATTCAAGTATAGGTTTGGCGTGTAATTGCCCTGCACTTTGAAGTCGATAGATTTCACACTGCCTTCCATATGCAGCATTTCATATCCGTATAGCTCATCACTTTCTTGGGTGAACAGAACCCAGCTATCGGGCGTATCGGATACGATCATCGCGCGCGCGGTTTCCCCCGGCAGATAGGTGTCCTTTTCCGTGATGATTTGCAGGCCGCCATATCGGTATCCGATATTTTTTGCCGCGTCGTCACAGACATACACATAGGCCTTACCGATCACCTCGTTGCCGTTGTCATATCCCGTATAGGTGATGACGTAATATCCGTTTTCTGACGGTTCGAATTCAAAGATGGCCTCACCCTTATCATTGGTTTTGATGAACTTTGTGAACAGCTCATTTTCAGTATACGCACCTGCTTCTTTAGTAATGCCGTCTACAATGATCGGATGTCTCCACCAATGGCGGGCAACAGTTATTTTTCCTTCAACGGCAATCGGTGCGTCATTCGCGGTTAGGGTTTTCAGATCAATTTTTGCCTTATCACCAGGGCGGTAAAGGTGGTTTTGTGGTTCAAGGAATGAGAAATACGCATTCTTTGTCACTTTGATATCGCTGCTGCCTATGATTTCGCGGCGGCTTTTATCCACGACGCGAGCCTCAATGTGATATTTTAAATCATTGCCTGAATCTTTGGGTGTTTCAAATTCGATATAGGCTTTGCCGTCTTTATCGGTTTTGATTTTGTCCTGTTTCATCAATTGGCCATGACCATAGGAATGTGGGCGCGGATATAAATCTTCGTAATACCAAGGGTAACGCTTGGTTGGGCGGTAATAATGACGATAGGGCTGCTGATAGATCAGATATTCAACATCGGCCTCGGCGACCGCGCCGCCAAAGTAATATTGTGAATCGATTTCGATTTTCAGCGTATCGCCAAGACGATATCCCGCAGACGGGTTTGCTTCGTCCTTGGTCTGTGGCTGCACATTGACTGTAAATTCAGGCAATTTGTATTCTTCTAAACGGAAGAGGGGCGCGCGTGAGAGGTGACGCCCTGTATCGGCGTATAAGATCATCGTATATTGGCCAAGCACCGCCTTTTCATCCAGCATCATCGTATCTGAAAATGCGCCGAAATTATTCAGGGTGTAGGTTTGCTCCTTTACTTTTTTGCCCTGCGCATCTTGAATGACGGCTTTAACCTTCATACCTGCATGGGTGATGAAGCCGCCTTTTTCGGGGGTGCGTACAATCCCCTTATAGCTCACCTCTTCGTTCGGTCTGTAGGCTGGGCGATCTGCAAATGCATAAAGCCACCAGTCGCCTTTGCGGTTATTATTGTAATAATAATAGTTGTTTTGGACGAAGGCCTGTTTGTTATCGGCTGTTTTCAACGTCGCAAAAACATTGTGGTTTTGGTTGTAATTATCTCTTTGTGGCGGGTTTTCAAGCGCGGTCACCAATAGGCCTTTTTCGTTTGTTTTTCCCTGTCCTTGTGCCCATTGTGTCTGGCCTTTGGAATCGCGATAGGAATAAACAAGATGAATATCCGCACCTGAAACAGGTTTACCGCTATGCGCATTCATCGCAACGGTGATGACTTTGTCTTTTGAAATTTTTGTCAAAAGGGCGATGTCTGTGACCAAGATCAGGTCATAGGCTTTTTTGCCGCCTGCCTCAACCATCATCAGATATGCCCCAACGGGGAGCTTCCCCAGATCAGGGTTTTCTTTCTTATCGTCTTTATCGCCGCGCCAATGCGCCAGACTTTTATATTCGTTACGCGGAATGTGTTTATCTTCGTTGGTTAGTTCCGCGCTCCAGCTTTGGTAAACAGGCAGGTGTTTATAGTGATTTGATTGATTTGTAATACGATCTATCAAAGCGCGATAATTAGAAATTTGGTGCATCTGACCATAGGATTGTAGCGCTTCGTTCATATCTAATTGATAAAGCGTGAATTGTGCTTGTTTTACATTGCGCCAATTCATGTGAAACTGGATTTCACTGCCCGGTATGAATGTGTTGCTGACGCTCATGCTAAGGGACGGTGCGGTGATATATTGAATTTTACGCTGCGCCTCATTCAGCCATTGCGATTCACCGGGGCGGAAGCTTGAGATATATTCGCGGTATGTTTTAACCGCATCGACGAAATTTTGTTTGCGCTCGTAATATATACCCAGTTGGTAATACGCGTCATCCGCCCATTCCGTTTTTTTGAAATCACGCGTGATCATGCGGAGCTTTTCAATCGCTTTTTCTTGCTGCGCTTTATCGTTTCTGCGCGTGTTAACCCAGGACATGGCCAGTCCGTAATGGGCGTGCGCTTTGTCTTCATCCGATTTTGCGACTTTTAATATTTCTTCGAATAATACCTGAAGCCCCAGATTATTTTGCTGTGGAGGAACCGAGGGAATAATGAGCCTTTCTTCGCCCAAGCGGATGGGTTTGATGTCTGTGGTATACCATCCCCAACGCTGGGTGACGAAATCGGCGAGCATGAAGCTGGTGTCTATGAATTTCGTGCGGGCACGATTTATGTCTGATGATCCTGCCCACCAGTCACGCGCTTCATCCAGCCATTGCTTGATGTCTTTTTGTTTTCCGTACGGGTCGCGGGTGATGTAATGACGGGAGAGGGCGATTTTTGCTTCGGCTTGCCATTCATCCTTATCTTTGCCGTTAATAATGTCGGTCAGGCGGCTTTCGGCCTTTTGTCTGTTGCGCTCATCTTTGACGCGTAAAATACTGTCCGACCATTTAAGAGAGACTTCGCGCGCAAGCTCGGGGCGATCTGCTTTTTGCTCGAGCAGCTTTTCATACTCCGCCGCGGCCAATTGATATGATTTTTCATCATAATAAGCATTGGCCTTTTTTAGATCCGCACTATCATAGGCGTGCGCGATGCTAAATGGTGTTAATAATAGAAAAAAAGCTAAGGTTAGTGCGCTTTTCATGTCTCTCTCCCAAAATCTGTCATTATGACTATACCTAATGAGACGATCGGCCACACGTATTCCTTGGAAATTTTTTTTACATTTTATAAATTTGCAAATTATGTACTAGTAGTTGGCAAATAATGCTCATGCTGATACAAGACATTGCATGGTGGTTTATACGTATTAGAGGGTTCTATGACAGATAGTCCGGTATTGGTAACAGGCGCAGCAGGGTTTATAGGATTTCACACAGCAAAAAAGCTATTAGATGATGGCAGGCATGTCGTTGGTATTGATAATATAAATGATTATTATGATGTCGAATTAAAGAAATCGCGTTTGGCTATTCTTGAAGAATACGATCATTTTGCGTTTGTTAAGCTGGATATTGCCGATAAAGACGGTATGGAAAAGCTTTTCGCCGAACAAGGTCCGTTTCTAGAAGTTATTCATTTGGCCGCGCAGGCCGGCGTGCGTTATTCACTGCAAAACCCTTATTCTTATATCCATAGCAATTGTATGGGGCATTTAACGGTTTTAGAAATGTGTCGTCATACCGACGGGTTCAAGCATTTGGTCTATGCCAGTTCATCGTCGGTTTATGGCGGAAATGATAAGCTGCCCTATTCTACAGCCGATCAAGTTAACACGCCTGTATCACTATACGCGGCGACCAAACGATCTGATGAATTGATGAGCCACACATACAGTCATCTTTATGATATTAAGCAAACAGGGCTTCGGTTTTTTACAGTCTATGGTCCGTGGGGGCGTCCTGATATGTCACCGCATATTTTTACAAAAGCCATTATTGCAGGGGACAAAGTGCCTGTGTTTAATAACGGTAACATGAAGCGCGATTTTACCTTTGTTGATGATATTGTCGAAGGTGTTTTGGGTGCGCTGGATAACCCGCCTGAACGTGAAGGCAAAAAAGCACCGCACCGTGTTTTGAATATCGGTAATAGTAAAAGCGAAAAATTAATGGATTTCATTGATACGATTCAAAGTGCAATAGGTAAAGATGCGGATATTGAATTCTTCCCCATGCAGCCTGGTGATGTGCATGAAACATATGCGGATACTGCAGAAACTGCTCGAATTACAGGGTTTAAGGCGAAGACTAGTATCAGTGAGGGTATCCCTCGTTTTGTAGAATGGTACAAAGAGTATTATAAAGTGGACCTTTAACATTTCTCTGTTTTTACAATTAGGTCGTTTTGGGATTTGGTTTTTAAATCTCTTTATTATAAGAATAATTGATGAAAATAACATTCGCGATTAAATCAGTGTGCTGTGTACGGGGCGGAGCCGAGAGAGTACTTGTTGATATTTCTAAAGAGTTTGTTGATAAGGGTTATGACGTTTCTCTTTTAACGTTTGATAAACCGAAATCTACTCCTGTATATGATTTTAATCCAAATATAAGACAATGCTTTATGGGACTTGGGCAAGTTGATCGCCCAAGTACATTTATTGAGGCTATACGGCGTGTGCTCGCTCTTAGAAAGGTTATAAAAGCTGAGCGTCCTGATGTAGTGATTGCGTTTATGCATAGTATGTTTGTACCGCTTAGCTTTGCATTGGCAGGCACAGGTATACCAGTTGTGGCGAGTGAGCACATTGTGCCTGCGCATTATCATGGCAGAAAAGTAGAGTTTTTTTTGTTATGTTTAAGTGCGTTATTCGTAAAAAAAATAACGGTATTATCTAATGATGTGAAAAAGTCTTATCCTAAATTTCTACAGAAAAAAATGGTGGCTGTAGCTAATCCTGTAAAAAGAGCACGCCAGTATAAAAACTATGCCGTATCTGGGGAAGCGCCCAAAAAGATCCTTAATGTAGGTCGTCTTACAGACCAAAAAAATCAAAAACTCTTAATTACAGCCTTCTCTTTGATTGTCGAAAAGTACCCTGATTGGAGTCTGCAGATTATTGGGGAGGGGGAGTTGCGTAATGAATTGCAGTGTTTGATTGAGCGGCTTGGTTTGCAAGAAAGGGTAATGCTCTTTGGGGCTACAAATGATATTGAATCTGCGTATTTAGATGCGGATATTTTTGCAATGTCTTCTGATTATGAGAGTTTTGGACTTGCGCTTGTTGAAGCAATGGGCCACGGATTGCCTGTCATTGGGTTTGCTGATTGTCCGGGGGTAAATGAATTAATTAAGCATAATGAAAATGGCTTATTGATTAGCGCAGATGGGCGCGTTGATAATTTTTCTAAAGGGCTTGAGGTTTTAATGCGCTCTGAGGAGTTAAGAGAAAAGATGGGGCGAAAGGGCATTGAAACAGCAATTCAGTTTGCTCCAGAAATAATCTCTGTGCAATGGGAGGCGTTACTCTCGGATTTTTCTGATTCTCATTAGTTGTTTTTACGTTTGAGCACATTCATCAAATACGTGCCGTAGCTATTCTTACTGTATTTATGCGCGAGCTTTTCTAATTGTTCGGCGTTTATGAAGTTTTTTGCATATGCAATTTCTTCAAGGCAGGCAATTTTCAATCCTTGGCGTTTTTCAACAATACGAACAAACTCACCTGCCTCCAGAAGAGATTCATATGTGCCCGTATCGATCCAGGCGTAACCGCGCCCTAACTTTTCTACATATAGCTGTTTCTGCTCCATATATATACGGTTAAGGTCGGTGATTTCCAGCTCACCTCTAGCGGATGGGGTGATTGTTTTTGCAATATCAACGACTTGATTATCATAAAAGTAAAGACCGGTAACGGCCCAGTTTGATTTTGGGTTTTCCGGTTTTTCTTCAATAGATGTAGCCATTGAGTTCTCATCTAACGTGACGACACCAAAACGCTCAGGATCCGGAACCTGATAGCCAAAGACTGTTGCGCCTTCACGTCTTTGCATCGCGCTCTGAATATAGGTGCTGAACATGTTTCCGTAAAATATGTTATCGCCCAGAACAAAGGCGCAATGATCGTTACCAATGAACTCTTCCCCCAATAGAAACGCTTGTGATAAGCCGCCTGGCTCTGGTTGTGCAATATATTGCAAATTAATGCCCCATTGTGATCCGTCTCCAAGAAGTCTGTTAAACTGGTTTTGGTCTTTGGGCGTAGTAATAATCAGGATGTCTTTTATGCCACCTAGCATAAGTGTGCTAAGTGGGTAGTAAATCATTGGCTTGTCATATATTGGCAAAAGCTGTTTGCTTAGTGCTTGTGTTACTGGAAAAAGGCGTGTGCCTTCGCCCCCTGCCATGATGATGCCTTTTGTATGTATCACAATTATGCCTTACTCTTTTGTTCCGCGGCGTTCCAGATATGCGCCGCTTGCAATTCTTTCACACCATTCCATATTATCTAAATACCATTGAACCGTTTTTTTCAAGCCTGTCTCAAACGATTCCGATGGCTCCCAACTTAGTTCGTTTTTGATGCGGCTACAATCGATCGCATATCGCATATCATGCCCGGGGCGGTCTTTTACGAATTCAATGAGATTGGTATATGACTTATGCGTGGTGCTGGGTCGTAACTCATCTAAAATACCGCAGACAGCTTCTGCTACATCGATATTGGTTCGTTCTGCATTGCCGCCGACATTGTATTTTCTGCCAACTTGCCCCTTGGTTAATATTAAATAAAGGGCTTTCGCGTGATCATCAACATGAAGCCAGTCTCGGATATTTTGACCTGTCCCATATATAGGTAGTTTGTTTCCTGCCAATGCATTTAATATTAGGACAGGAATGAGTTTTTCTGGAAACTGGTATGGGCCGTAATTGTTTGAGCAGTTAGAGATGACAGTTGGTAGACCATATGTTTCATGCCAAGCTCTGACCAAGTGGTCTGAAGATGCTTTGCTTGCCGAATAAGGTGAGTTGGGTGCGTAGGGCGTGTCTTCTAAAAAAGCGCCGTCAGGGCCAAGAGATCCATATACTTCATCCGTAGAAATGTGATGAAATCTAAAGGATGTTTTCGCATTATCAGGCAAACTCATCCAATGTTTGCGCGCCACTTGGAGCATGTTATACGTGCCAACAATATTCGTTTTAATAAAAATGTCAGGGCCATCAATGGATCTGTCTACATGTGATTCGGCTGCTAAATGCATGATGCTGTCGGGCTTGTATTCCTCAAACACTTTTTGTAAACCAATAGCATCGCAAATATCTTGCCGAACAAAATTGTATCTTGGGCTGTCTGCAATACTATCTAGCGTTGAAGGGTCTGCTGCGTATGTAAGGGTATCAACATTAATAATAGTGTGTTCGGTTTTGTTGAAAAGGAATCGGCATACTGCTGATCCTATAAATCCCGCGCCACCTGTTATAAGTATTTTCATGAATTTTCCCACATATTTTGAATAATTTGTTGTAGCGGTTTTTGAGCTGTCCAGCCAAGGTCATTTTTAATTTTTGTACAGTCAAGCACGTTATAGGGTACGTCTGTTTGAACTTCATCAATGTTTTTTATATTCATTTTTACACCACTGATACGTTCAATAATTTGAATGATTTCGTTAATGTTATGCCCTATGCCACTTCCGATATTATATGTTTTGTTATGCGATATAGTATCTTGAGATATATTGTATATTGCATCCGCTAGTTCTGTAACGCAGAAATAATCACGTGTGGTTTGACCGTCGCCGTAAATTGAGAACTCTGTGTTTGTTTTTGCAGCATTCAACGCATGAAAAATAACACTTTTTCCCCATTTTCCAACAGGGTTGGAAGGGCGCACGATGGTGTATGGCCAATTGTTATTGCACGCTGTTGTTATAACTGCTTGTTCTATTAATTCTTTGCCTTTGCCATATGGGCTGAGGGGATTTTTTTTGTGATTTTCTGTTATCGGATCATGTGATGTGTGGCCGTATATTGCGCCTCCTGAAGATATGTAAATCAGGTGTGGTTTTTTTTGTGTATGTTTAGATAAAGCTTCAAAAAACCTTTGATACGGCCTTAAATTTTGTTCCACTTCATCTTCAATATTAGAAAATGTGCGTGCTAACGATCCTGTTACAAGTAAAATAAAAGTATCAATATTAGAGAGTTTATCAATATAGGAATTTGGGTATTGAAAGTCAGCCACCAGCATCTGTTGGTGATCTATGCTATCAAATGGAAAATCACGAAAGTCTCTTGATATGTACAGAGAGGGCTGGTCACTATTTATTATCTTTAGTGATACGTGCCGTCCGATAAAACCATTTGCTCCCCAAAGTGCGATCATTAGGGGGCACCCTCTTCAGAGGGGTGTTTTGGTTTTTTGTGTACAAGTTTGCGTGTTAAGTTTCTAAAAGGTTGTTCGATTAATTTATAAGAAATGTAAGAGCAGGCAACCACAACGCCGAGGTAGAAGAATTCAAATAAGGTGCCGTATACTAGGTTTGTACCGTAAAGCTGCATTTCTCCTGAATGAACAGTTAGGTTCCACCCTAGCTTGTTTTCCAGCAAGCGAATTGGGAGAGCAAAAAATTTTCCTGATATAAACAGGTGAACCATATAAATAGAATAGGATAATGTGCCTAGTAGTAAAAAGAACTTTGCCTGTAAAAATTTAGATAGTTTTCCTGCCTCGAAAGAAAAGAGTAGAATGACGGCGCTGTAGATGATGGGCGCAAAAAAAGAACCGATATTAAAGGAGAAATAGGCAATATAAATGGCAACTATTGTAATGACTGCGATTTCCAGCGCAGTTATAAGTCTCATTGCTATAAGCTTATTATATATATTCTCATGATGTTGTCTGTAGAATTGCCATGTAAGTGCCCCACATGCAAAGCCATAGATGCAGCGTAGAAAGCCATAGTCTAACTTTGCATATAACTCACCATAACAAAAATATAACAATACAGGCATAGTTATGATTATAAGCCCCAAAATTGACCTGCAATATTTACCTGAATAAGAGATAATTACGGCAAATAGAAGATATGCGTAGAACTCTGTACTAATGCTCCAGCTTGGACCGTTAAAGGCAAGTATTTCAGTTATATGAAGGGAGTGAACGAGAAATAACATTGCAAGAATGGCACTTGGTGTTTCACCCGGAGCAGAAAAGGGTGGGTATAGCGAAGCGCCGCCGATATTGATGAAAAGCTGTAACACATCAACTAAAATAAATGCCATTAAGACGGCAAAATGCAGTGGGTATAAGCGCCCCAGCCTTAGAAGCATGAATTTTTTTATGCTGTACCCGTTGCGTAGTTTATCTTCATAATTGGCAAATATAATAAATCCGCTCAGAACGAAGAAAAAATCAACGTAGGGGGAGCCGCGGTCCAGTAAAGTTGATCCGTAAAAGATGCTGTTTGCATTAAAGTGCGAAAAGGCAACGATGCATGCACAGATTCCTCTAAAAGAGTCTAAGACCATGTAGTGTTTTTTCATGCTCGTTTTTATCCTGATATGATAATTAACCTCGGCTTGATTATCATAAGTTTGCACAAAAAGACAAGCAAGGACGTAAGGGGATAAATAGCTTAGATGTGGTTTTGACGTATTGCAGAAGGCTAATAAGTCTTGATTTCTGTAGCTTTTTCTGGAATAAGGGGGTCGTAAAATATCATGAAAATATTTAATAAGGTTTGAATAAGGGGCGTAACTTTGATGTCGGCTATAAAGAAAACCTATTCCCGTGCTAACAGTTTATTAGAAAATGTGGCGTTGTTATCTCCGTTAATGAATGGCCCGATATCTGCTATTTCATATATCGTCGGATCACGCGGACAACCCGGTGCAGAGGCAAATGCGAAATATAAAGGAGCGAATTTTAAATTTCGCCGCTGTGATCTATCGGCGGTAAAAGAAATTTTAAAATCCGGCGAATATGAATTTTTAAGACATGAAATTAAAGATATAAAGGCTCCTTTTCTTTATGATATTGGTGCGCATATAGGTTTATTTGGCTTGTGGGCTCTTTCGGTAAACAAACAGTCAATTGTTAAATCCATAGAAGCCAGTCCAAAAACATATGCAGTCACTAAAGAAAATGTAATGAAGGCGGCTTCGCTTGGGATGTCGTGGAGTGTAGAAAACAGGGCAGCATGGAAAAATAATGAGTCAGTTCATTTTTCCGATGAATTAGAAAGCTCTATGAGTCATAAAGTTGATAGCAATGGTAATGTGAGTGTTTTGGGCATTACGTTTAAGGATCTTATAGATAGTTTACCTGAAGGGCAGAATGTAGATGTCATGAAAATTGACATTGAGGGCGCGGAAGAAGCGTTTTTATGTGCGCCAGAGGTCGATTTTTCACGAGTTAATAGTTTGGTTATTGAGCTTCATCCTAATTATTGCGATGCCAAGAGGGTTGAAAATTTACTTAGAAGATCTTTTCCTAACATAGAGGAAAAGCACGACTCATCTTTATCAAAGCCGCTTCTCTACTGTAAAAAATAATGATGAGTGCCTAATCTTTTAATAATTGAAAAGCCATATGAATATAAAAGCTAAGCTTTTGAAGCAACTAAGAGATAATGCACCATTAATCAAAAATGTGCTGTATGTCTCTGTTTTAAGGGGGATGCAAATCCTTTTGGCGCTTGCTTCTACATATTTTATAGTTCGGGCCTTGAGCAAGGAATCTTTTGGTGAGTATCACTTTATTTTGAGTTGTATCGGTATTCTGACGGTATTCAGTCTGAAAGATATGAATAACTCTATTATGCAAGGTGTGGCACGTGGGTTCTTAGGTACATATAGAAAAGCTATTCCAATATCGCTTTTGGTTAACTCATTAGGAAGTATGTGTCTGTTGGTGTTTGCATATTTTTATTATATGCAGGGGAATGAGGCGCTTATGTATGGGTTTTTGATGTCATCTGCTATTTTCCCGTTTACGCATGGTCTTTCTCAATGGAACAGTATTCATATAGGGGCTGAGAAGTTCGGAAGCTATCTCAAACATAATGGTTTCTCCCTTATGGTGATGTATAGTTTAATGATTTCTGGTGTGATTATATGGCCTGAGAATTTATTAATTCCCCTTTGTTTTGTACTTTTGATACCGGCACTTCAGAACATTATAATGACAGTGCTCAATTTACGTGAGATAGATCCCGATGCTCCTGTGGAAGAAGGCAGCATAATTTATGGAATAAAAACAAGTCTTTATTCTACCATTAATGTTATTGCCACTTATTCAGATAAGCTTCTGGTTTTTTATTTTTTATCACCGACAGCTTTGGCAACATTTGTCGCGGCAGAACGAATTTCTGATTTATTTAGGAATGTTGTGCAAGATTTAAGTGCTGTGTTGGCTCCAAAATTTGCAAAGTCAAAGCACTATACAAAGGAAATGGATAAATATCTTAAAGTGTTTGTTTTTGTCTATGGCTCGGCGATTGTGATTTTTGCTTTTCTAGGTCTACCTACGCTAATTGTTTTATTGTTTGGTCAAGAATATGCCGATGCTATTCCGTATGCGCAGGCGTTGATGTGTGCTGTGGCGATTGGTAATATGTCAACGCTACAATTTCGTTTTATTCGCTCTCGTATTGATATTTCGAGTTATCGCGTTGTTTTAATTTATACCTCATTGGGACGTATTGCGGCGTCTCTTGTTTTGATTCCCTTTTTCGGTATTGTGGGGGCGGTAATTTCGGCATTTACATACCGTGTATTGTTGGCGTATGTAGTGCACAAAATATTGAAGAAAAACTACCCGATGAATGATTGATATGAATAATAAGGACTATCCTCTTATTACGATATGTATTTCTTGCTATAACTCTGCAGATACGGTGCAAGGGGCAATTGAAAGCGCGCTTACTCAGGATTGGCCGAATAAGGAAATTTTAATCGGTGATGATGGTTCGAGTGACAATACCGTAGAGGTTGTTAGGAATGCCATAGAGGGGCACGAGAATGCGCGTCTGATCGTATATGAAAGTAACAAAGGTTTTGCTGGGTCTTTAAATACATTAATCGCTGAAGCTAAAGGTGCGTTTATGGCGATTTTCGATGACGATGATAAAAGTTTACCTGAACGAATTCGTCGTCAGTATGAGCGTATTGTTGAGTATGAAAAAACGTATAATACCAATATGGTGATTTGTCATGTCGCCAGATTACAGCATTTTCAAAATGGTTATGAACGATATGAGAAAACGATGGGCACACGTGGAGGGATTGCGCCGAATGGTCAGGCAGTTGCTGATCGTATTTTAACGGGGCGTTTAAGTCACGATGTTGTTGGTTCATGTGCAAATTGTTCGCGAATGGCGCGTCTTGAAGTGTTTCAGAAAATGGGCGGGTATAATGATAAGATGACGCGTGGTGAAGATACGGAGTTTAACGTGCGTTTTTCTCTTGCGGGGGGCCACTTTGTTGGTATAGCTGAGCCTCTGGTTATTCAAACTATGACTATGGGGCGTGAAAAAACGCTTGCTGAAGAAAGGAAGGCTGAGCGTTTTGTAATCGAAAAAAATAAAGAATATTTGATGCAAGCAGGGTGGTATGATTTTTGTGTCGCTTGGTTGAATGTACGGCATGAACATTTAAATGATAATAAAGTATCTTTGTTTCTTGGCTTGTTTAGGCTATTTTTGCGTTACCCCGTAAAAGTTATCCAAAAAATAATCTGGTCCATGCCTGCACGACGTACTCGTGAGGATTTTAGAAAATGGCATCAGCAAGAATTTAATAAAAATAAGGCAGTCTGATTAATGAGTGATTTTCCATTAATAACGGTTGGTATTTGTTGTTACAACTCCGAAGATACTGTTGCGCGTGCTATTAAAAGCGCTCTTGCGCAGGACTGGCCAAATCTTGAGGTTATTATTATTGACGATGGGTCTCAGGATAATACTGCAGAGATAATTCAAGAAACTATTGAGGCAGACGCGCGTGCAGTTTTTATTCAGCATGAAACGAATAAAACTTTTCCGGGTGCGTTAAATACGGTCATCAATAATGCTAAGGGCGAATTTATAGCAATTTTTGATGATGATGATGAGAGTGTCCCTAATCGATTATCCGTTCAATATAAAACAATAATAGACTATGAAAATAAAACGGGTGCTGCGCTTGTTGCGTGTTGGGGGTCCGGTGTTCGACGATATCCAAATGGCTATGATGTGAAGCTTGAGGCCATTGGTTCTAAAAATCGAGGGCCAATAGGCACAGAAATTATAGATTTCTTGTTGTATTTTGGTCGTAAAAAAGGCGTTTTTTACGGAAGTGGCACGCCTAGCTGTTCTCTGATGACGCGTAAATCAACATACGGGGAGGTTGGTCTTTATGACGAAACCATGTTCCGAAGTGAGGACGCAGATTTTTCTATCAGGCTGGGGTTAAATGGGGGGCATTTTATCGGGTGCGGTGAAGATGTATTGATCCAATATGCAACTGGAGGCGCTGAAAAAAGGGCTTCTGTTGTTTATGAGAGCTATAAGACAGTGATGTTAAAATATAAGGATTACCTCGTCTCTCAGAAACGTTTCGGTTATGCCATGTTATGGAACAAATTACGCTTACATCATTTCGGCGGTGAGAAGGCAAAGGCAGTTCTGATCCTGGCTCAGTTATTTTTAAGGTATCCTTTTTTAACATGGAATCATTTCTGGGTAAGTGCCCCAAGGCGGCTTGTTCATGAGTGGAAGATGAAAAGAAGGCCGTCTTGATCATGAAAATAATGTTTGTTTGGCGCAAGATGGATAAAGTCGCGGGCGGTGTAGAGCGCATGTTAACGACTATTATGAATAATATGGTTAGTCGTGGTTACGATGTTTCGTTGTTAACATGGGATAATAAGACGGCTAGTTCGTATTATCATATGGATAAAGCAGTCAAGTGGCATTGCCTTGATATGGGTGATCCAATGGCAAAAGCAAGTTGGGGGCTGCGACTTAAAAGAATTCCTAAGTTTAGAAAAATGGTTAAGCGCGATAAGCCTGATGTTATTATCTGTTTTGAAAGCGGGGTTTTTTTGACAACGCGTTTGTTTTTGACGGGGTATAAGGTTCCTATAATAGCAGCGGAGCGAAATGCTCCGTCTCGTTTGGATTTTCTACCCAAAAAGCAGAAAAATAATATTATACGATCATTGAAAATGGCCGATAGAATCGTGGTTCAATTTGAGCGTTATATAAGTGAGTATCCTAAATTCTTACATTCGAAAATGACTTATATACATAATCCGGTGAAAGTGGCTGATAAGCAAGCTTCTCCCGGGGGCGTGAATTCAGATGATAGGATTTTACTTTGTGTGGCGCGTTTGGCCTATCAAAAGAATGTTGACTCACTGATTAAAGCTTTTGCGTTGTTGGCGGATGATTTCCCGCATTGGACGCTTCAAATTGCTGGTGATGGTGATGATCAAAAGCGTTTAGAAGAGTTGATTGAGGATTTGGGGCTTCACAGTCGCGTTTGTTTATTTGGTAAAGTTAAGGATGTAGATCTACTTTACCGGAAGGCGCATTTGTTTTGTTTACCGTCACGCTGGGAAGGCTTTCCGAATGCAATAGCGGAAGCGATGGCTCATGGGTTGCCATCTGTCGGGTATGATCAGTGCTCAGGTGTTAGTGATTTGATAGAAGATGGTGTTACAGGAAAATTAGCCGACGGATTGGACAACCCTGATTCTTTGTCTCAAACTCTCAGTGTGCTTATGCGTGACGATATCAGACGGGCTGAAATGGGAGCAGCTGCTAACAAGAAAATTCAGCAATATGAGCCTGAAATTGTCTTTGATCAGTGGGAAAAATTGTTGAAAGAGGTTACTTCTTAAGCGGGTTTTGTGCCTTCTATTGTCATTGTTTCCAGTTGTAAGAATCCTTCTGGGTGACGTGTTTCATGTTCAAGGTTTTGTAAGTGATCGTGCTCACTTTCGTTAATTTTAACAGCTTTAATATCTGTGAACCCGATCTCTTTGAACATTCTTGACAGAGACTCTTCATCATAAATATAGACATGCCCCCAATCCCGAACGTAGTTATTAAAAACAGATATTCCATCATGCGGTGCTTCATCACCGATGAAGTTTTCAGCATTCCATTTTATGTATTTTTCGTGGATATCCTTTTTGTCATCTTCGTATAGGGCAATAAGGAACTTAAGGTCCGGAGTGGAAATTCTAATAACGCCACCTGGTTTTAAAACGCGAAATGCTTCACTTATCATTGCGCGTCCGACTGTGTAGGGGAGGTGTTCGATTACGTGTTCAGAATAAGCGTAATCAAACGTGCCGTCATCAAAAGGGTATGTTTTTGAAACATTTAGGCGAATGCGTTTTGATGTGGGGATTAAATCTGTGTTGAGCCATCCATTAAGTATATTGTTACCGCAGCCTAAATGAATTTTGCGAACTTCATTTGATCCTAGGTAGTCGTTTATTATTCCATCTTGTTTCTTTGTGACGAAATAGTAAAAGCGCCAAGCTAATGCACTACCTCGTAAATACAACCAGCGTACTTGTTTATATATGCCGATATCCCGAAGAAGTTTCTTAATAGAGTCGCTCATATTTTTTCTTTCTGAAACATAATATTTAAAGCGCAAGACTATAGAATTCGATTTATCTTCACAATAGTTAAAAATATTTCCGCACTATGTATCCCATGCTGGGCTGGCCTTAGCAGTGAGTTTTTAAAAATCAGCTTTTTAATCTATAGCCGGTTTTAAAGATCCAGCCGACGATACAAATACATATCGTTAAAAAGATAAGTATCATTGTGATGCTGGTAAATACGCTGACATCTGAACTTTCATAAAAGCTCCAGCGGAATCCGCTGACTAAATATACGACAGGGTTTAGCAAGGATACTTGCTGCCAGAAAGGCGGCAACATGTCGATGGAATAAAAACTACCGCCCAAAAATGTCAGGGGGGTAACAATTAAAAGCGGAATCAGTTGTAATTTCTCAAACCCGTCTGCCCACACGCCGATAATAAATCCCAGCAAACTAAAGGTAATACAAGTCAGCACCAGAAAAAATAACATCATAAACGGATGTTGAATCTCGAGCGGGACAAAGAAGCCTGCGGTGATTAAAACAATAGAGCCTACTATTATCGACTTTGTCGCTGCGGCGCCTACAAATCCGATTGCGACCTCTAAAAAGGACAGTGGCGCAGATAAAATTTCGTAGATCGTGCCGCTAAAACGCGGGAAATATATCCCAAAAGATGCGTTTGATATGCTTTGGCTAAGGATCGTTAACATAACCAGGCCGGGTACAATAAACGCGCCATAATTTACGCCATCGACCGCGTCAATGCGGGAACCGATAGCCGACCCGAAAACGATAAAATATAAAACCGTGGAAATGACAGGTGACAAAATGCTTTGCCCCACAGTACGTCTGGCGCGTGCCATTTCGTATTTGTAAATTGCTGCTATGCCTCTGAAGTTCATGAATCCTCCACTAACTTTACGAAGATATCTTCGAGTGAGCTTTGTCTGGTGTTGAAGTCTTTACATTTGATCGTATTTTCGCGCAAAAGATCGAGCAAGCTGACCACTCCGTTATCTTCGCGCGCCGGATCATAGATATATACAAGCTGTAATCCGTCGTCAGAGAGTTGAAGATCAAAGTCTTTGAACGCATCGGGTACGTTTTCAAGTGGCTTATACAGATCAAGTACAAGTTCTTTTTTACCCATTTTTTTCATCAGGGTGGTTTTGTCGTCAATGACGATGAGCTTGCCTTTGTTAATAACGGCAATGCGGTCTGCCATCTCTTCTGCTTCTTCTAAATAATGTGTCGTCAGAATAATGGTCACGCCTGTTTCTTTAAGCTTATGAACCTGCGCCCACATAGATTTTCTCAATTCCACGTCCACGCCCGCGGTGGGTTCATCCAAAAATAAGATGTCCGGTTCATGCGATAACGCCTTGGCAATCATAACGCGGCGTTTCATGCCCCCTGACAGCATTCTGATTTGTGTGTCTTTTTTGTCCCATAATGACAGGTTTTTAAGAAGGCTCTCAATGTATTCAGGTTTTGGCGGCTTGCCGAACAGGCCTCTTGTGAATGTCACTGTATCCCATACGGTTTCAAACACGGCTGTGGTTAATTCTTGTGGAACCAGACCTATTGATTGGCGCGCTTTTCTGTATTGCTTTGCGTGATCATGTCCAAAAACTTCGATGGTGCCTTGTGTTGGGTTTGTAATACCGCAAACGCAGCTTATAAGTGTTGTCTTTCCTGCTCCGTTAGGCCCTAAAAGCGCGAAAATCTCGCCTTTCTTTACTTCCAGGCTGACACCGTCTAATGCTGTAAAGTCATTGCCGTATGTTTTATGTAATGTTTGAACGGAAATTGCCGGTTTCATAATTATATGTGCTCTTTAGTTTTTGCAGAGATAGCTCTGCACTCTATTTCGCACAATGTAGAGAAATAGTTTCTTATTATCTAGCGTAATTAAGATTTTTCTTAGATATTTGTTTTCTTAATCCAGAACTCTTCAATCGCCTTAATGATTTCGTTTATTTTTCTTTGATCAAGCGGCTTTGTTTGGCATATCACGCCTTCTAATTGATATGTTTGGGAGTAATCCTCAATATCTTGAGAGTTTGTTAAAACCGCGATGGGAATTTTGCGCAGGCGTTCATCTTGCCTGACCTGATCTAAAAACTCATGCCCGCTCATTTTGGGCATGTTGAGGTCGGTGATGACAAAGTCTATTTTGGGCTTATCATTGTTGCGAAGGTAATCCAGCGCTTCTTCACCATTGTGAACAATGTGTAATTCATTTTCAAAATATGCGCTTTTGAATGTTTTCTTGATTAAGAAAATATCACCTTCATCATCTTCTGCGAGTAGAATGTTAATCAAAATATGGGGCCTTTTTTATCTATGGAATAGGGTTGTTTTCGTGGTGTTGCTTTCTTTAATCGATATTATCTGCATTTTTCCAGAATTCGACCATAGAATTAAGAATTTTTTTCAACTTTTTTTCATCAAGCGGCTTTGGAAGACATGATACGGCATCCAGCTCCATTGATTTAACGTAATCTTCTGATTCCCAAGAGTTGGTGAGAACAGCGATCGGAATTTTTTTCAATTCATCATCTTTTTGGACTTCGGCTAAGAATTCATGCCCGTTCATTCGGGGCATATTAATATCGGTAATGATGAAGTCAATCTCATGTTGTTGTTGCTTTAAAACATGAAGGGCCTCATCGCCTGCTGTAACGACGATAATGTTGCTTTTCATATGCGCTTTTTTAATCGTTTTCTTAATAAGAAAAATATCGCCTTCGTCGTCTTCTATCAGAAGAATGTTGATCATAATTAAATTCCTTCCCCTAAATATCCTGATGCTGCTGATACGACGTATTTCTTTTTTGTCGGTATCGTGAATATAAATGTTGAGCCTTTTTCAGGTTCTGACTCTACCCATATAATTCCGCCATAACGTTCCACGATTTTTTGGCATAGAGATAAACCAATTCCGGTTCCCGGAATGTCTTCTTTACGATGTAAACGTTGAAACATATCAAAGATTCGATCAAGATATTTTTCTTCCATGCCCATACCGTTGTCATCGACTGAAAATTCCCAACAATCCGCAAGCTTTTCCGCCGATATTGTGATTTTTGGCGTTTTTTCCGATTTGTATTTGATGGCATTCCCAATCAAGTTCTGGAAAATTTGTGTCAGCATTACACGGTCATAATAGACGGTCGGTAATGTATCATATGTAATTTCTGCGCCGGTTTCTTTGATGCTTTCGCTTAGGTTATCAATCGCAATTTTTATAACTTCATTGGTATCGATTTTTTGAATATCGGGTTTGTTTTTGTTGACGGTGGAATATTGTAATAACCCTTTCACAAGATTGTGCATTTGGTCTGCGCCGCCGCGAATAAATTTCATGTAAAAACGCGCATCTTCATCCAGTTGGTCTTCCAGATGTTCTTCTAATTCATTTATAAAACTTGTGATTTTTCGTAAGGGTTCTTGCAGGTCATGCGAAGCGATTTGGGCAAATCTTTGTAATTCGATATTAGAGCGTTCCAGCTCTTTGTTTGTTTTTAAAATTTGTTCTTTCGCTTTTTTTGCGGCCGTGATGTCCTGTGCAATACCAAGGATGAAGGGTTGGCCCGAGGCATTTTGAAACCGTACCTTTTTTGTGAAAAGAGTTCGTGTCGTTCCGTCAGGAAATTTAATTGTTTCTTCGACTCCTGAATATCCTTTTTTAAAGGCCTTTTTGTCATTCTCCAGAAACTCTTCAGCCTCTTTTTTGTCATGCCCCTCCAGCATGGTTCTGCCGATTATTTCTTCTCTGGTTTTGTCAGGATATAGCGTTAGAAAAGTGTCATTCGCTTCGACAATTCGGAACTCTTCATCTTTCACAAATAAATAATCAGGTATGGTGTTACCGATTATTCTTCGAAATTCGGATGCCTCTTTCAGGCGGGCGGTTTGCTCCTCAACGCGCCGGGTAATTTCACTGTTTTTATGGATCAGGTTATCCAGAATAAAGAAGAGAGCAACAGAAAAGCACAGGCCTAATATAAGAAGCGCATAGCTTAGTATCATACCCGCGGGCGGGGTGTACGCGTTGTTTGCACACCATAAGATTGTCCATTCGCTGCCGGCGAAGTTCAGGACCGTACGCATGTTCAGAATATTTTTATTTTTGCCATGAACGGTTTTTTGACCGCTTGTGTAAATGATGTCTTGGTTTGTAATATCATCGCCGTCATACACCGTGAAGTCGAGTTGATGGTTATTAAAGCTGTTTATGTCTTTGAAGAAATTTGACCCGATAAATGGTGCATACACCCAGCCTTGTAATTGCTGTCTTCGTTCTTTGACCGTTTCAGGTGTCATTTTGGTTTTGTAAACGGGGATTAGATATAAGAACCCTGCTTGCTTTTGGTTGTCCTGCACCAAGAGTATTTTCTTTGTAATCGTGGTTGTTCCGCTGTCACGCGCGCGCTCTGCCGCTTCGCGTCGGTTTTTTTCAAATCCGATGTCAAGGCCGACGGCTTCTTTGTTGGCGGACACAGGTTCAATATATTTAATGATGAATTTATCGTTGAACGCGGTTTCGGGGTGGTTGGTGAAATCGGGGGCATTATCCGCGCGTACTGTTTTGAGGTATTCGGGCAGGTGTGTATTTTTTACGTAATCTATATATCCGATCCCGTTGATGCCGGGCATGGTTCTGTCAATATTTAACGTTACGACGTATTTTTCCCATTCATGTCTTTCAACGGATTCAGAGGCATAATATAAGCCGAGGCCACTGATTAAGCTCTCTTCATATAACGCATATCGTTGTTTTATGGCTTCGTGTGTTTCTATCACCAATGTCTCAAAATATGATTCATTGTGCTTTCTGGTTTGCTCGGTAAATGCGGAAAAGGCCAAGAGCGTCATAACGCAGAATACGGTTGTTGCGGCTTGGGGGACAAGATCCCATAGATTTGCGTGCAAATCGGAATTTTTACTCAGGCTTTGTAGTAGTAACGCGCTCCCAAGAAATACAAATCCCAATGATGTATGAATCGCCATACGGGTCAGGTTACCCCAACCGTATAAATCTTCTGCTTGGATTAAATACCCGCATAAGGATAATAGAGCGATAAATAAAATCGTTATCCCGAGGGTAAACATGATCGACCGTTTCATTTGCGCCAGTATCAGGGCAAAGCCGCATAACGAAAAGCAAAACGCGGTATTGGGTGCCATACGCCCCGGGTGTGAGGTGCGTGTCAGAATATAGGGGTCGTTAAAAATGGCATCGATCCCAAGATCAACGTTAAATATATACTGTATGATTGTGGTTAGGCTTAGGGTCGAAATCAAAGCCCCGAGAACAAGGCCTGTCTTTTGTTTATTGTATGTAATAGAGAGCAAACCCAAGCCACATATAAAAAACCCAAGAGCCGTGTTGAATTGCATAGGCGCAAAATGTGGGTGTACTTGTATCAAAACGTCAAGGCGAAGATACCACCCGATCATGACGATCAGGCCAAGCATTATAGCGGTCATTGATAATGCTTTTTGAATCATAAGAACGTTATTACCTTTATATTGAAAACACAGAAGGGAGGGTTTTTTTATTAGATAATACGCAGTGATGCTTAATAAAGTATTTCTATCGTGGGAAGAATTGTACCACGCTCTTTTTGTATCTGACAGTATGTTTGTTGTTCTGCGAAATTTGTATGTTTGTTAGAAATCGGAGATGTGCGCCTTTGTGGGGAAGGCACACATCGTGGGGGTAAAGTTTATTGCGCTTGGTTCGCGGCTTTGCCGGTCTGCGGAAGGTCACCTGATAATATATTTCTATATTTTAACAGGTTGGTCAGGGTGTCATCCTTATCCATTCCGGATTCGGTCACGATAACCATGTTTCCTTGGTCGCCAATATCACGCAATGTATCCATATGCATCGCATCTCTCATGAAACGGTCTGCATTTTCAGTGTCTACACCTTGTTCGACCAGCATATGGCGTAATTCACCATAACCATCTGCGATTTTCTTACGGAAGCCCGCGACACCTTCACCGATCAGGATGTTTCTTTCCTTATCCGCTTCGGCGGCTTTTACGCGTCTGATAAAGTCTGCATCGGCTTCATTCTTGGCGGCATCTTTTAATCGTTCAGATGCGCGCACCTTATTAAAGGCCTCCTCAACACTTTTGGGTGCTTCGGGTTCATCAATGATAATACGGTGCAATACCACGCCATAGTCATCGATTTGCTCCTTTAATGCGTCAATCACAACGTCGCTGATCTCATCACGCTCATCATAAAGCGCTTGGAAATCCTTGCTGGATGTATATTTACGCACTTCCGCATTTACCAATTTTGAAATCTGAAGGATCGGTTCTTGGTTATCAAAATAAAACCGCGCCGTGTCCCTGATAAAAAACTGTGTCGTAATCGGCAGACGCACGAACAAATCATCATTTGTTTTTGTTTCCAGCGTGTCCGATATCTGTTGCAGCGACGTTAAAATACGTGCCTCCACAACATTGAAAGGCCATGGCCACTTGATGCGTAAACCCGGCTTTTGCTGGGTGTACATGTATTTCCCGAAGGACGTAATCAAGGCTTCTTGCCTTTGTTTGACGGTGTAAATCATCGTCAGGGCATATAAAAAGCCAAGAAAGCTAAAGCCCATTGTAAATTCAAACATTTGTAACCTCTTTTGTTATTGTTTATACATAATATTATATAAAGTTATATAAGGTTATGCAATATAAATCGTATACAGCATAATTGTGATGTGTTATACATATTCAAGAAGGAGACAAAGATGAGCAAAGATTTAGTGCGCGTAAGCCTTATGATCCGTAAAGATCAGCATGAGAAGATGAAGGATATGGATGCAAATATCAGCGGATATATACGTAATCTGGTGGATGACGATATGAGCGATGATACAATCACGGTTTCAGTGCAACCTGAGACAAAAAAGGTGTATGACCAGATTATCTCCCACACAGGGGAGGGGGATGAAGATTTTGAGCCGTATATAAAAGAAGCCCTCAAGGCGATGTTAACGGATAAAATTAAGAAATTGCAGAAATTCCAAAGGGAATTGTAAGCATTTATTGCCCTCTATACCTTAGGTTGACTTGTATACAAGAAAAACCAAATATATTAAAAACACCCGTAAAATTTTACATAATATTAATAAATACGCTGTTACCATAATATATTGTGTGGATTAATGGGGACCGCTAATGACAATTACTTTTGTGTTGGGCACATTAGAATATATCTCTGCGAATTTTATCAACCCGTATACGGGTGAAATTCTTGAAGTCGAGGGTGAATATTATATCAATGATACGTATGTTGATGGCGGTGAAGGTACGGCTGATATCCTTCTTGGCTCAACGCATAATCAATTTTTCTCTTTAGAAGATCCGTCAGGAACGATTTTACTGGAAAATCTCGAAGTGTTTTTGATGGCCGCAGGCCACGATATTATTAATCTGGCCAGCGATACGGTCGTGCTTGGTGATACTGAAATTCAAATGGCGGAAGGCGATGATATTGTTTGGGCGAATGTCGGCGATGACTTGATAGGCGGCAGTTTAGGGAACGATATTTTAAATGGTGGCCCCGGTAACGACACCCTGAATGGTGGCGCAGATAACGATATTCTGATCGGTTGGACGGGCAATGATACGCTTAATGGTGGTACAGGTCAGGACACCCTTGAAGGCGGCGCGGATAATGATGTTTACATGTTTGCACCGGGTGATGGTACGGACATTATTACTGAGACGTCCGGCATGGACACGCTTGTTTTTACAGACGGTATCATATTAACGGATTTAACATTTGCTCAGGTTGGTGATGACCTTCAGATTGATTTAGATGTCGGCGGTCTAACCAGTGCGATTACTGTGACGGGTTTCTATTCAGGTGACCCTGATTTAACGGTTGAAACGGCAGAATTTTCTGACGGATCTTCTTTTGACCTGTTAAGCCTTCTTGCGCCGCCGAATCTGGGTGCGCCCGACGCCGTTGATGACGCAATAAGCAACAATGCATCAGATGGCATAGTGTCCGGTAATGTCATGGATAATGATTCTGCATCTCCTGATGGTGGCACAACCGTGACTGAGGTTACATTTGACGGAACAACCTTTACAGTGCCAACGGACGGAGCGGATTTAAATGTTGTTACACCAAATGGTGTCTTGGTTATCAATAATACGGGCGCATATATTTATGCACCATACTCTATATCACCGACAGTCGCTTCGGTTGCGGATGAATTCGAATATACCCTGACTGATGCCGACGGTGATACCGACACGGCAAGCTTTGACATCACAACTGTGAATGATAGTTATGATTTGGGTGAACCTGACGCCGTTGGTGACGTGGTTAGCTTTGATGTCTCGGACGGTTCGGTGACAGGTAATGTGATGGGCAATGATGTGGCCTCACCCGATGCACCAACATTACTGACTGAAGTTTCCTTTGGTGCGTCTTCGGTTACAGTCCCGACAGACGGATCGAATGTCACGATTATCGGTGATAACGGTGTTTTGACGATTAATAACACAGGTATCTACAGCTATACTCCCAATGTAATTGGCCCGACTGTTGCCTCTGTGATGGATCAATTCAGCTACACGCTTGGTGATGTTGACGGTGACACGGATACGGCCACCCTTGATATCACAACTGTGAATGACAGTTATGATTTGGGTGAACCAGATGCCGTGAATGATGCGGTGACGTTTAATTCTGATGACGGATCAGTGACGGGGGATGTAACGGGTAATGATGTGGCTTCGCCTGACGGGCCGACCTTATTAACGCAGGTAACATTTGGCGTAACGACCGTGTCTGTTCCGACCGACGGGTCTGATGTTTCGATCACGGGTTCAAATGGCGTGCTGACGATCAATAATTCAGGCGCGTACAGCTATAGCCCGTTCCCGATTTCCGCTGTTGTGGAATCGGTGGTTGATACATTCGAATACACGCTTGGTGATGTGGATGGTGATCTGGATACGGCGACCCTAGAAATAACCACCATTAATGATGATTTGAATTTGGGTGATCCTGACGCGGTGGATGACGCGGTCAGCTTTGATTATGAAGACGGATCAGTCACAGGAAATGTTACGGATAATGATACTGATTCCCCTGATGGCGGGACGGCCGTTTCGGTTGTGGCCTTTGGCGGGACGAGCGTGACAGTGCCAAATGACGGCAGCGATGTGACGGTGACAGGCGATCATGGGATTTTAACAATCAACAGCACAGGCGCATATAGCTACAGCCCGTTTGCCATTGATTCTGATACGGCGTCTGTCATGGATCAATTTGAATATACGCTCAGTGATGTAAATGGTGATACAGACACCGCAAGCCTTGATATCACCACATTAAATGACATTAACGATGTGATTAACGGCACGTCAGGCAATGATGTATTATCGGGCGGTGCGGGCGACGATATTATTGACGGGCTGGGCGGATCAGACAAGCTGCTTGGCGGGGAGGGGGATGATACGCTCCTCTATAGTAACGACGCGATTTGGACATCCGGCTTTGTGGCGTGGAATGTTGGTGCGCCTGATGCCGTGATTAACGGCGATAAAGTCACTGTCGCGCCGCGATACCGCAGTCATGATAATTTTGATGGCGGAGAGGGCACAGATACCCTGATTATGGGGGATGATGATGAGGCGCTGTTCCTTGATGACAGATATAGCGAAAACCCTGATGGGTATAACACTGCGCGTATCATAGATATTGAAATTATTCGCGCCGGTGATGGCGATGATATTGTCGATCTGACATCCAAGCAGTTTATGTACGGAGATGTCAGTATTTACGGCGATGGCGGAAATGATGTGTTGTGGGGCAATGCAGGCGACGATTATATCGAAGGCGGAACAGGGAATGATCATTTAGACGGCGCAAGCGGTAATGATACCCTGTTTGGTGGTGCGGGGAATGACCGCATGTTCGGTCAATCGGGCGATGATACATTCATCGTTGGCGAAGGAAACGATAAAATTTATACAGGGTCGGGCGCAGATACGATCGTGTATAATATGGTTGATTCAAAATCAGATCATGTGTTTGATTTTGAGGCAGGTGAAGGCGACAGGCTCGATCTTTCTGATATTCTGGAGGGGTATGATGCCTTAACTGATGCCATTAGTGACTTTGTTACAGTTACGCAACAGGGGGCGAATACAATTGTGTCTGTTGATGTTGATGGCGGTGCAGATAACTTTGTGCAAATTGCGAAACTGCATGGTGTGTGCGGCCTTGGTGATGCGCAAAGCCTTGAAGATTCAGGCACGCTGATCACAATGTAGGGATATATTCTGATAATTCGAATGCAATTCATAAAATAAACGTATAGGTTTTAGGGCGTGAGAGAGGGCCAAAACCATGCGTATATTTCTAACGACATTTTTTCTTTTTACTTTTTCTGTTCCCGCCTATGCGGACTTTCAAGAGGCGGCTGATTATAGCTCTAAGGCTGAGGGCATCGCGACTGTTGTCATGAAAGACGGCAAGGTCGTGTTTGAGCATTATATTAATGGCGGCGCGCAAGACAGGAAAGTTGAACTCTTTAGCGGGACAAAAAGTTTCTCAGGTGTTATGGCGGCGGCGGCGGTGCAGGACGGTCTATTGACCTTGGATGAAAAGGTTTCTGAAACCATTCGGGAATGGCAGGATGACCCCGCAAAACGCGATGTGACGATCAGGCAGGTTTTGTCATTAACCAGCGGTATCGATAGCCCGCGTCCCGGGCGATACCCGACATATGCCGATGCGGTGCGTCTGGGGATGGAGGCAAAACCGGGTGAACATTTCGAATATGCGCCCGGGAATTTCCAAATATTCGGGGAGGTGATGCAGCGCAAGTTGAGCGCGACAATGGGCGGGCAATATAAGAACCCTGTTGCCTATCTACAGGCGCGGGTGCTTGACCCCCTTAATATAAAGCCGAAAAATTGGGATGTGGGTAAAGATAACATGCCGATTTTATCAATGGGCGCGGATGTGTCTGCCCTTGAATGGGCGCGCTTTGGGCAGTTTGTTTTGCAAGGCGGACAATGGAAGGGAAAGCAACTGATTGATAAACAGGCGCTGGAAGAATGTTTTGTCGGCTCTGAGGTAAACCCCGCCTATGGTTTGACATGGTGGCTCAATAAAACACCATCTATGCATGTTTTGAATAAATCACTTGTGATGCGTCGCTCAACTGATTTGTACGCGATCAACAAAGCAAAGGGATTGCCGACTGATATGCGTATGGCGGCAGGACACAGAAATCAGCGGCTTTATGTTATTCCGTCCCTGAATTTAGTGATCGTGCGTTTAACTGATGGTGAACGGCAGGGGATGGTCAAAAGGTGGGGTAAAAAGAAAGGATATGAAGTAGAGCAAACAGAAGTATTCATGGATACGACGTTTTTAAGAAAGGCGCTCAATTTATAAGTCTTGCTCACATCCCTTTAAATCCCGTGGCTTGGTGCTTTATTTATACTGTCTGTAGTGATATTGTGTTTGAAATGTCGGGCGTTATGAACATGGGGCAGATATAAAATGGCAAAAAAACAACCAACTTCAGCAGAATCTCTGGCAAGAGCATCCGAAAGTATTGCGGATTTTTCCGGCCATGGCGCATCACTGGGCGCCGCAGGTTATCGTGAGGCAAGTGACCATCCGGAAAACTGTGAGTTTCTTGGCGACCCCGGTCAGGCAATTTCGATTTCACCGGGCCCCGAAGGTTTTGAATCCATGTTGATCGGCGTGGCTTGGGATAATATCCGCGTTGAAAAATCAGGCTTGTTTGGCAAATGGTTCAAAAAAGTCACGAAGGTTGGTGTCGATTTGGATATTGGTTGCCTTTATGAATTACAAGATGGCACACGTGGCTCTATTCAGGCATTTGGCGAAAAATTCGGTGATTTTAATGAGCCTCCCTATATGTCTCTTTCAGGTGATGAGCGTACAGGCGATGCAGAAGGCCACGATGAATATATTTTGGTGAATGGCCGCAAGTGGAGCGAGATTAAACGCCTTCTTGTTTATATTTATATCTATAAAGGCGCGCCGACATGGTCATTGATCAAACCGCAAGTCGTGCTGGATGTCCCCGGCGAGAATGACCTTTATGTCACATTGTCCGCGCATGATGATAAGCTATGTTTGTGTGCAGTTGGCGAAATTGAAAATGTTCGTAACGGTATTAAATTAACAAACCGCACTGAATATTTCCCCGGTCACCAAGAGATGGATCGTGCCTTTGGCTATGGTCTTGAATGGGCGGACGGTAAAAAAGGCCCCGCATAAAATTATCCGGAAAGATCTCCATGGAACTCACTTTTTATGACACAACGATCCTATCGCTAGGTGCGCTTTTCCTTGGCATTATTATGCTGATTAAAGGCGGGAACTGGGCGGTTGACGCGGCCGTATATGTTGCGAACCGATACGGTATTTCTCCGATGGTCATTGGTTTCACAATCATTGCATTCGGCACATCGCTGCCTGAATTGGTGGTATCGGTCGCTGCTAACTTTCAAGGCTCGCCCGGGATTGCACTTGGAAACGTGCTGGGATCAAATATTGCTAACATTCTTCTTGTTCTGGGCTGTTCTTCATTATTTATGACCCTGAGCGCGAAAGTAAATAAAGAGTTGATGCGTGATTTAGGTCTGATGTTATTTTCGGCTTTTGCGCTAGCCGCTCTTTTATATAACGGTGAAATTTCCAGAATTGCAGGCTTTGTTATGCTCGTGGTTTTAGGTGGGTATGTCTTTATTCAATATATGACCACCAAAAATGCAGATTTTGAGCTTGAAGAGCTTGAGGATGTTGTTTTTAAAAACGGATATTTCGCGGCAGGTACCTTAATTATCGGGCTGATCTGTATTGCTGTCGGCTCAGAGTTTTTGGTTAAGGGCGCCAAGGTTAGCGCGGGTTTAATGGAAATTCCTGAATCTGTTATCGCGCTTAGTATTGTTGCGTTTGGTACGTCACTGCCAGAGCTTTCCACCAGTATTATTGCAGCACGTAAAAATCAGGCAGGCATGGTGATCGGGAATATTATTGGATCGAATGTGTTTAATATCCTGATGATTCTTGGTGCCGCCGCCGCGTCAAAGCCAATTCTTCAAGGAAGTTTCTCTCCGCAACTTGGCAATTTTGATGTCTGGATTACGCTTGGTGTAACGCTCATTTTTGCGATTATCTTGTTTTTGACAGGCAAAGTTAGCCGCGTTACAGGAAGCTTCTTTTTCTTGTCATATATCTGTTATAATATCTACATATATATGGCGAATATTACGCCAAGCTAGTTACTTAGAGGTTTTTTATCTATGCCAAATGATATTTTTGATGACTCCCTTGATAATGTAAAAGTTGAAGTCTCTGATAACAGGATTTCAAAGGGGGAGGATGTTAATCTGATGGAAAAAGACCCGACAATGACCAATGTTTTGATTGGTGTGGGTTGGGTTTTGAATGCATTTGATGCAGATACGCTTGATTTGGACGCCAGTTGCTTTCTGCTGAATAACCAAGATAAAACCGTAAAAGACGAAGATTTTGTTTTTTATAACAACCTCGAAGCCAGAGACGGTGCAGTTGTTCACAACGGTGATAACTTAACGGGTGCCGGTGATGGTGATGATGAAAGTATTTCGATTGACCTTAATGCGATTCCTTTTGAAATCACCAAAGTTATGTTTGTGATGTCGATTTACAAGGGTGAAGAAAAAGAACAACAAATGTCGAGTGTTCGTAATCCCTATATTCGTCTGGTTAATGCATCTAACAGTAATGAGATTGTGCGTTATGATGTTGTTGATGATATGCGAGAAAGTAAGGGGGAGACTGCAATGTTGGTTGCGTCTTTAAACCGTCAGGGACCAAAATGGCACTTTGAGGCTGTGGGGCAGTTGATTGAAGGCGGTCTTGCAAAAATTGCAACAGATTATGATATTATTGTTCACGCAGGTTAGGCGGTTTTAAGTCTTCATGCCCATTGGCTTTTGCTGAACTTTAAAGCCTTTTTTACCAACACGACCACGACGACCGCGTCCGCCGCGTTTCTTATCGACCAGATGTTCTTCGATTAATTCATCAATATCGGGGAGTTCATTCATTTGCAGGGCGCCGATACAATCCGTGAAAAAAGC
Organism: Alcanivorax sp.; assembly: GCA_051967755.1. Lineage (GTDB taxonomy): Bacteria > Pseudomonadota > Alphaproteobacteria > Micavibrionales > Micavibrionaceae > UBA1672. Next base: position 170,574 of record JBQDYD010000001.1, on the reverse strand, counting down.
CGAGCCGCGCTCACCCCAGCTGTGAATTTTATTGCGGTAATCCTCACCGCGAATAAACATGAGGGCAGGTGTCCAGATGGCCTCCTGATTGGGAAGGAACCGCATGAGTAAGATTTGCTCGGGGCCGCCATAGCTTGAGTCATCTTCATAACGCGCATCATCTTCGTCATACAGAAACTGAATTTCCGCTTCGACATCATCTGCACCCGGGCCGATACGTACTTCTGCACTACAGGTTATTCCCATATCCGGGTCGTGCAAAAACCAGGGTCTGGTCTCATAAGCAGATAGCTCATGGCCGACGCCCAAGTGTTCCATCAATTCTTTATATTCAACGCGCATTTTCCAATCATAACTGGTAACATGGTGTATTGAATACAAAAAAATACATCATTTGTTAAATTTCTGCGTTTTGTTAATCTTTTTTTGTGTATTATTTTGGTACCCTATTTCTGAGTGTATTTCGTGTAATTATTTTTGTTTAATATTTATAGGAAAGAAATGATTTGAAGATGAAGCATCTTTCAAAAGTTCTCTTGGTATTATCTTTATATATGGCCATGCTTACCGTACCGCAAACGGGTTTTGCCAGTGATGCGTCTTCATTAAGTGATGGTAACGCCGCGGCTGTGATGTCTCCTGTTGCTATGAAAAAGACGGAAACAGGTAATAGCGATTTAGAAATTCCGTTAAATGAGGAAAGGGCATTTAATGTCTCTGTGGCTGACGTTAATCTGTTGATTGACGGCAATACCCGTATTGTGCTGTGGGGAATTGAGAAAGTTAACGTAGAGGCAACAGTATTTAATTTGAAGGCCAGAGGTGAGCTGGAGCGAAAAATTGAAGGTAAGTCTGTATTATGTACAGTGATGGGTAAGCGCAGTGATGCGTATCTGGGGCAGTGCACCAATGCGATTGGTGAGGATCTGAGCTTGTATCTTTTGCAAAACGGCTATGTAAGTGTGGATCGTCCTGCTGTTAAGGGAACTTTGTTTGAAAAACCATATATCGATGCAGAACGTGATGCGCAGGATGGCAATCTTGGTGTTTGGTCTTCGGGTGATCATTTTACAAGTTCGGCCGAAACGCAAAGTCAAAATTTCATGATAGGCGCGTTTGTGCTTATGGGGGTCTTTATTTTGGCCCTGTTTGTGATCAGCTTTTTTGTCGTTCGCGGCTTTAAACGTGTGGTTGATGTGCAGAACAGGTCTTTGGATTTCGCAATGAAGGAGCGTACGCTTAAAGATAAGGAAAAGCTTGTTATTGCCTCAATGATTGCGGCAGAGGTTTTAGAAAATAAAACAAAAATCGAAGCCTATCTCGTCATCTATGAAGAGATGCTGAATGATTTCTCTGATGAGGGGAAAAGCGTCAATTATCAAAAAACCGGTGAAATTATACAAAAGCAACCTGCCTTAAGTCGTTCGGTCTTTGATGGGAATACATATAAGTTGGATTTATTCGGTAGTGATGTTTCTAGTAAGGTGATTCATTATTATGCGCGAATTAAGAGTGAGCCTGACTTTGTTGAGCTAGCCGCCGATACGCCTTTTGATGAGGCAAAGTTGATCATTGAAACGGCGGTCAAAAATGCGAAAAAATTATATGTGATTTCGGATGATGTTATCGGTGTGTTTACAAACAACGCTTTGTTCAGAGAGGTGAAATAGTTAAAACAGCGATCCCTGATCTTTCGGTGGCTCGGGTTTTTTATTGTTATTTGATTTTTTAGGCGGACTTTTGGGTTCGCCTTTTGTTATGCGCGCGTCGATATGTTTCTTTCCTTTGAACTGCAAGGATATGTTTTGATCATTTTTCAATGTATCTGCCGATGTAACCGGGGTGCCATTCTCGTCTCTAACAACTACATATCCGCGGTTTAGGACATTTTCGAACGATAATATTTCAAGCTTTTCCGTGCTGCGTTTCAGTAACTTGTCTTTATCTTGTAGCGTTCTCTTTCCTGTATTGACCAAACGCTCGCTGAGGCCGGAGAGGTGGATAGATCGATTTTGGATCATTTGCTTGGGATGTGTTAAGCGCATAGCCCTTCTCATGAAAATATCCCGTTTGCGTGAGATGTACGTGCTCAATGCGTGATCAATGCGATCCCCTGCGCGGTCCAGATGCTGGGTTTTGAGCTCCAGTAATCTTTTGGGGTCGCCCAGTTTTGCCGCCAGTGCTTCGGTTCTGTGTTTTCGTTCTGCCAATGTCCGTGTGATGCCGTTTATAAGGCGTTTTTCATTGTCCGTAACCTGCGCGAGTAAGTCGAGGCGTACAGGTACGGCAACCTCTGCGGCGCCTGTGGGTGTTGGTGCACGCAAGTCTGATGCGTAATCAATAAGGGTTGTGTCGGTTTCATGGCCAACAGCAGAAATGATCGGAATTACACTGCGCGCGGTGGCGCGTACGACATTTTCTTCATTGAAAGGCATTAAATCTTCGAGTGATCCGCCGCCGCGTGCCACAATGATCAGGTCAGGGCGCAGGGTTTCATCAAGGGCGTTAAATCCGTCAATGGCCTGCGTGATTTCTTCGGCCGCTCCGTCACCTTGTACTTTGACAGGCCAGACGAGAACATGGCGGGGAAATCGATCTTGCAGGCGATGTAAAATGTCGCGAATGACCGCGCCGGTCGGCGATGTTACAACGCCGATTCTGGTGGGAAGAAACGGGCGCGCTTTTTTTCGTTCCGGCGCGAATAGCCCTTCGGCGGCCAGCTTCTTTTTGCGCTCCTCAAGCATTTTCAAAAGTGCGCCTTCACCTGCCAATTCCATGGATTCTATTACAAGCTGGTATTTTGAATTTCCCGGATATGTTGTCATTTTTCCGGTGCAGATCACCTCCAGACCTTCTTCCGGGCGCACAGAAAGTTTCGATACCACGCCGCGCCAACAAATCGCATCAATGACGGCTTTGTCATCTTTTAATGTTGTATATATATGCCCTGATTTGGGGATTGATATACGCGATAGTTCACCGCGTACACGAACACGGCCGAAATTATCCTCGATTGACTTTTTCACTGAAAAAGCCAGTTCGGAGACCGAAAATTCCGGTACATTACTTAGAAGTTCTGCTTGTTTACTCATGGCTGTGTATCTTAAGCTGAAAGTAGAAGAATTTCTAGTTGTCTCATGGTAATATAAGCAAATGATCAGAGCTTTTTCTCCTTATATATATAAAGACGAAGCAGAAGTAGTTGAAGAACTGCTTACGTCTTTTGATTGGCCACGTGATAAGGCCCTCATGGTTGAACAGTCTGCAATCGGGCTTGTTGAAGAAACCAGGGCGACGAAAACACGTCCGGGGCAACTTGAATCTTTTCTTCAGGAATTTGCATTGAATACTGATGAAGGCCTGGCGATGATGTGTCTCGCCGAGGCTTTGCTGCGTATTCCTGATACGCGCACGGTAAATGCGTTAATGAAAGATCGGGTCGCTGCGGCGAACTGGCTTCAGACGCAGGGGAGGTCGACTGACTGGGTAACCAAAGCCGCAGGCATGGGGATGGCGGTTACGAAAAAAACATTGGATGGATCGCTGTCCAGATTGGGTGAGCCTGTTATTCGGGAGGCCATGATCAAGGCGATGCAATTAATGGGTAAGCAATTTGTCCTTGGTGTAGATATAAAGGCGGCGGTCATTAATGCCAAGCCATGGGAAAAAGACGGGTACCGTATGTCATATGACATGCTTGGGGAGGCGGCGCGTGATCAAGCAACGGCTGATGCGTATTATGAGAGTTATAAAAACGCCATTGAGCATGTCGCAGCGAATAATGAGCGTTATGAGAAAAATTCAGGTGTTTCGGTTAAGTTATCTGCCTTACACCCCCGTTTTGAGTATAGTCAAAAGGAAAGATGCGTTCCCGAGATTGTTGAGAAATTGGGTATTTTGGCAGTTACCGCAGCCAAGCATAATGTTCCCCTTACGATTGATGCGGAGGAGGTCAACCGGCTTGATCTGACGGTTGATATTTTTGAACGCGTTCTGTCGGAATATGTGCCAAGTGGCTGGGAGGGGTATGGTCTTGCTATTCAGGCATATCAAAAACGGGCTTTGCCATTGGTGAAACATATTACCGAACATGTGAGGCAAAGCGGGAAACGTATTCAGCTGAGATTGGTCAAGGGCGCCTATTGGGATACCGAAATAAAGCGTGCGCAAATGGGCGGTTTTCCTGAGTATCCTGTGTTTACGAGGAAAAATAACACGGATGTTTCTTATTTGGCATGTGCTGAAAGGCTGTTCCGAAATGCGGACTGCGTTTATCCGATGTTTGCGACGCATAATGCGTATACGATTTGCGCCATACGTCAGATGGCAATAGATGCGAATGTGACAAATTATGAATTTCAACGTCTGCACGGTATGGGGGAAACATTATATACCGCATTAATGAGCAGGCATGACGATATAAAAGCCAGCATTTATGCACCTGTGGGCATTCATAAGGACTTATTGCCGTATTTGGTGCGCCGTTTGCTGGAAAATGGGGCAAATTCATCATTTGTGAATAAATTGATGGATGAAAATGTGCCTGCGAATGAATTTACGCGCGATCCTGTTGATCCTGTCCGTAAATATGAAAGTAAACGCCACCCTGAAATCCCGTTACCGAGCAATTTGTTCGGAGATACCCGATTGAATTCTTCGGGGCTGGATTTGGATGACCCTTTATCTTCTTCGGATGTTGTTGATTATATCGGTTCCTATACGTCAGAGCATAAATCGTTCTCTTTGGTGGGGGGCAACCGTTATGAATATATTGATGAGCAGTTCATAGAGTGGGCGTTTGATAATGCGAAACATGCTTTTAATGACTGGAACTATAAAAGTGCCCAGCAGCGCGCATTAACGATAGAGCGTATTGCGGATATGCTTGAGGATCACAGAACAGAGCTTATGTCTATTCTTGTGCATGAGGCAGGGAAGACAATTCCTGATGCATTGGATGAGGTTCGTGAGGCTGTAGATTTTTGCCGCTATTATGCGGCGATCGGTCGTGATGTGTTTGATGGTGAGGGGACCTTGATGCCCGGCTATACGGGGGAAACAAATCGCTTGATCATGCAGGGGCGCGGAACCTTTGTATGTATTAGTCCGTGGAACTTTCCCCTGGCGATTTTTACAGGTCAGGTGGTCGCGGCCTTAATGGCGGGGAATGCCGTTATTGCAAAGCCGGCATCGCAAACGCCCTATATTGCAATGCGTACAGTTGAGCTGATGCATCGCGCGGGTATACCGCATAGCGCAATACAGTTATTGCTTGGTGACGGGGCATTTGGCTCGAAGATTCTAGAGCATAAAGATGTGGCGGGTGTGGCCTTTACGGGGTCCACGGATACCGCAAAGCGTATCCAGCAAACTTTGGTCGTACATAACGATGCCGTTGTTCCGTTTATTGCAGAGACAGGCGGGCAAAATGCGATGATAGTCGATAGCTCTTCCTTGTTGGAGCAGGTTGTCGATGATGTTGTGCATAGTGCTTTTGGCTCTGCCGGGCAAAGATGTTCTGCGCTTCGTGTACTTTATGTCCAAAATGATATTGCGACCCCGTTTATGGAGCTGCTTGAAGGCGCAATGAAGGAGTTAAACGTATCACCCCCGCATAACTTATCGGCTGATATTGGTTATGTGATAGATGCCCCCGCAAAACAGGGGCTGGATGAGTATATTGATTATATCGGTGCGCATGGGAAAAAGGTCGGGCAAGCACATATCGCCAGTAATTTGTCCGATAATGACCGATTGTTTGCGCCCGTAGCCTATGAGATATCCAATGTCCATGTTCTGGATGGTGAGGTGTTTGGCCCGGTTCTGCATATTTTACGATTCCATATTGATCAGTTGCGGTTTGTTATTAATCAGATAAACCGCAGTGGTTTTGGGCTTACCTTTGGAATGCATACACGTATTCAATCACGCCATGAAAAAGTGGCGGAGGTTATCAGGGCAGGGAATGTGTATGTAAACAGATCGACCACAGGCGCGATTGTCGGTGTTCAGCCTTTCGGCGGTATGGGGTTATCAGGCACAGGCCCCAAAGCAGGTGGCCCGCACTATCTGCATGGGTTTGCCACGGAAAAGGTTATTACGATCGACACGACGGCCTCTGGTGGTAACGCAAGCCTTCTTTCTATTGAAGATTAGAGTGTGTAATACCGTTTATCTTGCATTTTCAGCCCGCCATGATAATAAGAACAAAAGATTTATGAGGAGCGCACAATGAATATATTGTTGATCGGATCAGGCGGTCGTGAACATGCCCTGGCTTGGAAATTGGCCCAATCCCCTAGTTGTACAAAATTATATTGTGCGCCCGGGAATGCGGGAATAGAGGCACATGCAGAATGTGTTGATATGGGCGTTGATGAGGTGTCAAATATAGTGGCATTTGCCCGTGATAAGGCGATTGATCTGGTTATTGTCGGCCCTGAAAATCCATTGGTCGATGGGTTGGCCGATAAGTTAACGGATGCCGGCATTGATGTATTTGGTCCTACACAGAAGGCAGCGCAACTTGAGGGATCCAAAGGGTTTATGAAGGATCTCTGCGCTAAATATAATATACCCACAGCCAAATATGGCCGATTTACAAACACTGATGATGCAGAAAAATTCATCAATGAAACAGGCGCGCCGATCGTTGTTAAGACGGACGGACTGGCCGCAGGTAAGGGCGTGATTATTTGCGAAAATACAGAGCAGGCAATCGACGCTGTACGCGGGATGCTCTCGGGTGAGGCATTCGGTAATGCGGGGCGCGAAGTTGTGATTGAGGAGTTTCTTGAAGGAGAAGAGGCGAGCTTTTTTGCGTTGGCTGACGGGAAAACAATCCTTCCGTTGACATCTGCACAAGATCACAAGCGTGTAGGCGATGGTGATACGGGTTTAAACACCGGAGGGATGGGCGCATACAGCCCTGCGCATTTTGTCACTGCGGCTATGGAAGAACAGATTATCGAAGACATCATTAACCCGACAATCGCAGGTATGGCCGCCGAAGGGTGCCCGTTTACAGGCGTATTGTTTGCGGGTCTGATGGTTAAGGACGGTAAAGCGGTTTTGCTGGAACATAATATTCGTTTTGGTGACCCTGAGTGTCAGCCCTTGATGATGCGTCTTGATGGTGACCTTGTGAAAATTCTTAAGGCCGCCGCGCAGGGACGATTGGAAGAGGTTAAAGATGAGGTGAGTTGGTCTGATGATCCGGCTCTGTGTGTTGTTATGGCTGCGAACGGGTATCCCGGCTCATATCAAAAGGGATCTGTCATTAATGGTATTAATGTTGCAAATAAGTCAGAGGGCGCGTTTGTTTTTCATGCGGGCACGTCTAAGAATGATGCAGGAAAAGTCATTAGTGTCGGCGGGCGCGTATTAGGCGTCACCGCAACAGGCAGTACGATCGCACAGGCACAGCAACGTGCCTATGATGCAGTTGATAAAATTGAGTGGCCCGAAGGGTTCTGTCGCCGTGATATCGGCTGGCGTGCGTTGAAGGACCAAGAAGACGCTGCGTAACTGCAAAACTGCGGATTTCACATTAATAAAGTGAGGATGGCATGGCTGAAAAATTAGTCATTGGTAAAGAAGAATGGTGCTCTTTTCCGGAGCTAAAATTACCTGCGGTAAAGGCGCGTATTGATTCGGGTGCGAAAACATCTGCGCTACATGCGTTTAACATTCACACCTTTACCGAAGATGGTCGAAAATATGTGTATTTCGATATTCATCCAATTCAGGATAACCGCAAGGTCATTCAAAGTTGCCGTGCGGAGGTTGTTGATCGCCGCATTGTCAAAAGTTCCAGTGGGGAAAAGGAAAAGCGATATGTGATTCGCACACCGATACAGGTGGGTGAAGAAATGTGGGATATTGAAGTTACCCTCGCCAACCGTGATTCGATGGGGTATCGCATGCTTTTGGGACGTGAGGCCATGTCAGGGCGTACGTTGATTGACCCTGAGGCATCATTTTGTTTAGGCGAAAAGGCTGAGGATGACATTTTAAAGCAATATTCTCCGCTTGTGCCGCAGAAAAAGGGCTTAAATATCATTTTGCTGGCGAGTAATCGCAAGCTTTATTCAAATAAACGTTTGATGGAGGCCGCAGAAGTGCGCGGTCATAACATTCGTTTTGTGAATGTCAGTCAGAGCTATATGAATATCTCGGCCGCAAATCCCGAAATTCATAATCGCGGTGGAGAGCTGCTAACGAATATTGATGCGGTCATTCCGCGTATTAAACCCTCTATGACATTTTATGCATGCTCAGTCATCAGGCAGTTTCATTCTGTTGGGGCGTATTGCCTCAATGGCTCTGTAGCAATTGCAAAATCGCGGGATAAGCTGCGCTCGCTTCAGGAATTATCGGCACATAAAATCCCGATGCCTGTGACAGGATTTGCGCATTCGCCCGTTGACACGACCGAAATTATTAAAATGGTTGGCGGCGCGCCGTTGATTGTTAAATTGCTGGAGGGGACGCAAGGGCGCGGCGTCGTGTTGGCGGAAACCGCAAAGGCCGCAGAAAGTGTGATTAACGCGTTTAAGGCGTTAAAAGCCAATATCCTTGTTCAGGAATTTATTAAAGAAGCCGACGGGCGTGATATTCGCTGTTTTGTCATTGACGGCAAGGTGGTCGGCGCGGTTCAGCGTCAAGCGGCGAAGGGTGAATTTCGTGCGAATTTACATCTGGGCGGGACGGCCAGTCATATCAAGATAACAGCCGAAGAGCGCAAGATTGCAATTGCTGCGACCAAGGCGATGGGGCTTGTGGTGGCCGGTGTTGACTTGATCAGATCAAAGGACGGGCCGAAAGTATTAGAAATTAATTCATCGCCCGGGCTGGAGGGGATCGAAGCGGTCACAGGAAAAGATATTGCAGGCCTGATGATTGATGCGATTGAAAAACATGTGCGTGCGAAAAATAAGAAAAAGGGCACGAAGAAGAAAACCAAAACCGCCGCGACGAAATAGTCGCGCAGCGGGCTTTAGCGTTTGGATTTAAAAAACTCTTTGAGAATTTTTCCGCACTCTTCTGCCATTAAACCATGTTCAACGATTGGCTTATGGTGGCAGGTTGGTTGCTCATAAAATTTTCCGCCATGAAGAATGCCGCCGCCTTTTGCATCAGATGCACCAAAAACAACGCGGCCGATGCGGGCAAAGGATATTGCGCCCGCGCACATGGCGCAGGGTTCTAATGTGATGTAAAGGGTATGATTGGGGATGCGCTGCGCACCTGCTTTTTTACACGCGGCGCGAATGGCTAAAATTTCTGCATGGGCGCTGGGGTCATTTAATTCACGCGTGCGATTGCCGTCTTGCGCAACTATTGCGCCGTTTTCATCAACAATAACAGCGCCGATAGGCACTTCGTCACGCGCGGCGGCGTTTTTTGCCTCTTCCATCGCGGCGCGCATAAAGTTATGGTCTTGCTGAGTGAAAGGATCAATCATGAGCGAAGATAAACATAAAGGCGAACGTATTGCAAAGGTTATGGCGCGGGCAGGGCTTTGTTCGCGCAGAGATGCAGAGCGTTGGATTGCGGCAAAGCGTGTTGAGGTCAATGGTAAGGTCATTGATTCGCCCGCCTTGAACGTTACCGATTCTGATAGAATTATTGTGGATGGTAAGGAGTTACCGGGGGCGGAATCAACGCGTTTATTCCTTTATCACAAACCCCCGGGGTTGGTGACGACCCACCGCGATGAAAAGGGGCGCGAAACTGTGTTTGATCAACTGCCATCGCATTTACCGCGTGTGGTCAGTGTCGGGCGATTGGATTTAAACACGGAAGGGCTGTTGCTGCTTACGAATGATGGCGGCCTTGCACGATTTTTAGAACTGCCCGATACGGGATGGGCGCGTAAATATCGTGTACGTGTGCATGGGAAGGTGAACCCGAGGCGATTGGAATCCTTGAAAAAAGGAATCACCGTTGATGGTGTACGTTACAAATCGATCGATGCGCAACTGGAAGAAGCCACAGAGGAGAAAGCACAAGGCGCGAATTCTTGGCTAACTGTGACGTTACGCGAAGGGAAAAACCGTGAAATCAGGCGTGTGATGGAGGCGCTGGGGCTTAAGGTGACGCGTTTGATCCGTACAGATTACGGGCCGTTTTCTTTGGGCAAGATGCAGCGCGGCGCGGTGAATGAAATTAAAACAGATGTGATGAAGCATCAGCTTGTAAAATATTTTCGGTCGAAAAAATAAATGAAGATTGTTTCAGGAAAATATGGCGGTCGCCGTTTAAACGTTCCCAAGAACCGTGATATCAGGCCAACCACCGATAAGGTACGCGGCGCGGTTTTTAATATGCTCCATTCACGCGCAGCAGTTGAAGATGCACGGGTTTTGGATGCGTATTGCGGAAGCGGAGCCTTGGGCCTGGAGGCGTTATCACGCGGCGCGGCGCATTGTAGTTTTGTTGATAAGGCACGCGCGTCACTTGATCTTGCGCGCGGTAACGCGGCCGATTTAGGCGCAATGAGCGAAAGCGATTTTCACATTATCGATTGGTCAAAAAATTCAGTTAAATCAAATGTTAATGACACGTACAGCCTGATTTTCTTAGACCCCCCATATAAGAAAGATTTAATCGCAGTCACGCTGGAGAAATTGATTCAAGGGAATTGGTTATCCGCGGAGGCGTGGATTGTTTGCGAAAGTGAAAAAAACCTTGGTTTTCCAGTTACTGCAGGCATGCAGATTGATCATCAAAAAGTCTATGGCGATATTCAAATTACGCTGATCAGGGTGTTAGCCGATTACGCCGCCATACAGCAGAGCGAGCAACCCGCCCCCTAAAATCACGCGGTAAATTGCAAAAATAGTGAAGGATGATTTTTCCAGAAACTTCATCATCACCGCAATCGCGACCCAGCCTGAAATAAATGATAAAACCACCGCGATTAACGCATCCATACCTAAATCGACATTGCCGTCTTTAATCAAGCTGAGGGATATGAGCGCGCCCGCGCCGCTGATTGCGACCATCGCCAATAAAAGGGAGTAATGCGCACTTTCGGTGCGGCTATAGCCGAGGAAGCGAGAGGCCGTCATTGTGATGCCGGAACGGCTTGTGCCCGGGATAAGTGCCAAGATCTGCGCGCAACCAATAATCACCGCGTCCTTGTATGTCATGTCTTTGACTTCTTTACTGGTATCTTGTTTATCGGCATACCACAGAACAATCCCGAAAATCAGGGTCATCCATGCAATCACATGCAGCGTCTTAAGCCAATCGGGCTCAAACATATGAAGGACAAGCCCTGCGATAATAACAGGAACGGAGCTGATGAGAACGAAGATCAAAAGCTTTGCATCATCGCTGCCTGCTTTTTTGGTGCCGATATCTTTCAGGCCGAAAAGCATCCGCACAACATCACGGCGGAAATAAAGCAAAACAGAGAGGAGCGTACCGACATGCACGGCAATATCCATGACCAGATTTTCATCATCCCATGTATCACATTGATCGGTAAAACAATGGAATAACCCGAGATGACCGCTGGAACTGACAGGAAGGAATTCCGTTAATCCCTGTATGACAGCAAGTATAATAATGTGGTATAAAATCATGGATCAGCTTTCTTTCGATACGCTCATAGAGCTACTCTAAATCAAGGGAAAATACAATATGATATACGTTGTTGGTATTATCGGTTTTATTGGCGGATTTTTCGCCGGGCAGATGCTTTTGATGTTTCTATTGCGCGATGTCAGTAAAGAAGATTTGCTGAATGATCCTTATATAAAAGTGAAATATGGATTGTTGAATTGGATGATCGCAATTCTTGGCTGCTATTGCACAATTCTTACCTATCAACGGTATTTTTATTAATCAAATGTAATTTGAAAATCGGGGTTTGCTGATTTATGATGTCAGGGATTTAACCCCACATTTAGGAGATTACCATGAAAAAATTACTGCTCTTAGCAGCAACGGTAGGTTTGTTCGGCTTTGTGCAAAATGCACATGCAGAAGATGCCGCAAAAGAAGAAGTGAAGCCTGCGGAAATGTCTGTTGAGCATTACACATTCGACAAAGATCACACCCAGATTTTGTTCTTTGTTGATCATCTTGGTTTCTCTAAATCACAAGGGGAATTCCATGAGTATGACGGGTATTTTACCTTTGATCGCGCGCATCCTGAAAAATCAATGATTGATGTATCAATTAAAACAGACTCATTGGATATGGATAGTGAGAAGTGGGATGATCATATGAAGAGCCCGGATTTCTTTAATGTAGAAGAATTTCCGGCAATGACATTCAAGAGTAGCGCAATTAAGGTAACAGGTGAAAAGACTGCAGATATCACAGGTGATTTAACGATTTTGGGCGTCACAAAACCTGTTGTTTTGAAAACGACCTATAATAAATCAGATAAGCACCCGTTCAGTGGTAAATATGTTAGTGGTTTTTCCGCAGAAACGATCGTAAAGCGTTCAGAATTCGGTATGACCTATGGTTTGCCGGGTGTTGGTGATGACGTACATGTACGTATCGAAGTTGAGGGTTACCGCACCGAAAAAGACGCAGCAGCCGCTGAGTAATCTTTTTAGAGAATAACGATAAAGGCAAGCCAATGCAGGATGCATCTGAAGCTAAATCTTATAATATCATTTCCAGAATTATACACTGGGTCACGGCACTGATTATTTTGGCGCTGTTGGTTGTCGGTAAGTATATGAAGGGGATGGAGTTTAGCGAACAGAAGCTTGAAGTGTATAATCTTCATAAATCTTTTGGCTTGCTTGTTTTGTTTTTGGTTGTTGTGCGTATTGTGTGGCACATCGTAACCAAGAAACCTAAATCTTTGGATACGCACGCAAAATGGGAACGCGTGTTATCTCATGCCGTACACGGCTTTTTGTATCTTTTATTATTTGCTTTGCCCCTTTCGGGCTGGGTGATGTCATCGGCAGGTGATTTCAATATCAAATTCTTTGGTCTGAACATGCCCGATATTGTGGCGAAGGATGAAAACCTCTTTGAATTTGCTGAGGAAATGCATGAGTTGTTTGCCTATGCTGTTTTGGGGTTTGTTGCGCTTCATGTGGCCGGCGCGCTGAAACATCATTTTATAGATCGGGATATGACCATTGCGCGTATGACTTGGGCGCGTGTGGGGTTTGTTCCTGTGGCTTTGATCGCACTCTTGGTTGGCGGGGTTTATGGCGCGGTTCTGTATAAGGACGTCATGAAAAAGCCGCGCCATGTTGATGAGCATCAGGAGCAGGCCGTTGCTAATCCCCCGGTTGCGCAGAAGGCGGAAGAGGCGGAAGCCCCACAAGATGATGAGGCGGTGCAGGAAACAAATAATCACGGCGTGACAAAATGGGATGTTGATTACGCGGAAAGTTCGCTTCAGTTTGTTGCGACACAATATGGACAAACATTTGACGGGTCATTTGATTTTAATGCGAAGATCTTTTTTGATCCTGCAGATCTTGAGCATAGCTCAGTTCATGTAGAAATTGATATTGCCTCTATCAGGACAGGCAGTATGGATCGTGATTCGCAAGCCAAGTCATCTGATTGGTTTGACGTGGAGGCCTATCCGGTGGCGATTTTCAACGCCGATACATTCACTAAGGCAGAAGATGACACCTATATCGCGAAGGGTTTTTTGACGTTACGCGGGGTGAAAATTCCGTTGGAAATGCCCTTTGAGCTTGAGATAGAGCCGGATGAAGACAGCCCGAATAAGAACAAAGCGGAAATGGAAGCCACCGTTGATTTGAACCGCTTGGACTTTGGCGTCGGACAAGGGCAATGGGAAAAAACAGACGCAATAAGCGACAAAGTCACCATTGAGGTGGATTTGGAAGCTTTTTCTTTAATTTCAAACCCATAGCAAGAAGCACTTACGTTTTTTCATAAATTGATGCTTTCTTGATTGAATATTTTCGGGTGTTCGCTAGACTGCCAATTATGAGAATCTTATATCACTTTTGGCTTCATCCTTTTTCCCGCAAGGTGCGTATGGCACTGACCGAGAAGAAATTGCCTTTTGAATTAAAGATTGAAAAGACATGGGAACGCCGAACTGAATTTTTGGCGATGAACCCCGCAGGTGATATTCCGGTTTTTGTTGAGAAAGACGGCACGACCCTCTCAAACTCTCAGGTTATTTGTGAGTATCTGGAGGAAGTGTATCCCGAGGTTAATTTGATTGGGCATGACCCCGTTCAAAGATCAGAGACAAGACGGCTGATTAACTGGTTTGACCGTAAGTTTAACAGCGAAGTAACGCAAAACCTTGTTGATGAGAAATTGATGAAATCGATTTTAAATCTGGGGGAGCCGCATGGCCCGACAGTGCGTGCAGGCCGAGCAAATATCCATTACCATCTTGATTATATCGGCTTTTTAACGGAGCGCCGCACATGGCTTGCGGGGGATGCGTTTTCATTGGCGGATATTGCGGCGGCGGGGCATCTCTCTGCCGTTGATTATGTTGGTGATGTGCCATGGGAACAACATGAAGCCGCCCGCAGGTGGTATGATAAAATAAAAGAACGTCCGGGCTTCTCATTATTATTAGATGAGCGGGTACCCGGTTTTGATCCGGTTGAAAATTATAAAAAGGTTAGCTAATCTAAAAAACGCTAACATGTTAGGGATTTTGGGGTGAAGAAGAAAAATCTATTTTGCTTTGGCTTTGGGTATACATGTGATTATTTATCGCATGAGTTGATGGGCGCCAATAGTGATTGGCAGGTGTTTGGAACGACCAGAGACACTGATAAAAAAGCTGATCTTCGTGCGCGTAATATCAAAACATATCTCTTTGACTTTGATACGCCTTTGCCTGATCCGATTTACATGCTCAAAGACGTGACGCATATTCTTATTTCGACCCCGCCGAGTGATGAAGGCGACCCGACATTCATGGCGCATGCGCATGATTTCCTCAGTTTAGAGAATTTGGAATGGATCGGTTATCTCTCAACAACCGGATCTTATGGCGATAGAAATGGCGGCTGGGTTGATGAGCAATCATATGCACGCCCGTCTACCAAACGCGGTTCACGCCGATTAAAAGCCGAAGAGCAATGGCTGTCTCTTTATGAGAGTGATCAGCTTCCGGTGCATATTTTCAGACTGGCGGGGATTTACGGGCCGGGTCGCAGTGCATTGGATTCTGTGCGTTCCGGCGTTGCGCGCCGCATCGATAAACCTGGTCACGCCTTTAGCCGTACACATGTTGAGGACATTGTGCAGGTTTTAACCGCGTCGATTAACAACCCAAATCCGGGTGAGGTTTATAATGTATGCGATGATATGCCTGCGCCAAGTCATGAAGTGATTGATTATGCATGCCGGTTGCTTGGTATGGAATCGCCGCCCCTTATCCCGTACGATAAGGTTGATTTAGCGCCGATCACCCGCAGTTTTTACACCGATAATAAACGTGTGCGTAATGATAAAATCAAAAATGATCTGGGTGTTTCGTTGAAATACCCAACATATAAAGAAGGTCTGCAAGGGTGTTTAGAGGCCGAAGGGCACGCAGAAAAACAGATTATTATTCCACATTAATGATGGTGCGTTTGTTGCGCGTGGTAGGGGATGCGTACGCTCACTGTCGTGCCGACATTCACCGTTGAATCGATATGAATTGTTCCGCCATGCATCTCAACCAGTTCTTTGGTAATGGCCAACCCTAAACCCGTTCCTTCATGCTCTCGTGTGTATTCGGACGAAGCCTGTTCAAAAGGCTTTAAAACAGATGCCAGTTTATTTGGCGGTATACCAATGCCTGTATCGCAGACTTTAAAGGAGATATGCTCCTCATTTTCATAGCATTCCATCCAGACGGATCCGTTTTCGCGTGTGAATTTCACCGCATTAGACAGTAAGTTCAGGAATATCTGCGTCATAGCACGGCGATCAGCAATAATATTAATATCATGGTCTAGTGTAAACGGGCGCAAGGTCACATGTTGTTCTGTTGCGCGTCCCTGTATCATTTCAACGCAGCGTTCAATCACGCTGTTCATGTTTACACTTTCCAGATCCAAGACATGCTTGCCTGCTTCAATCTTTGACATATCCAAAATATCGCTGATTAAATCGAGCAGGTGGTGTCCGCTTTCTTTGATGCTGGTGGAGTATTCGACATATTTTTCATTAAATATCGGGCCAAGCATCTGTGATTCTATCATCTCGGAAAAGCCGATAATGGCATTAAGCGGGGTACGAAGCTCATGGCTCATATTGGCAAGGAAGCGCGTACGTGCGGCGTATGCTTGCTCAGAGGCTTCTTTGGCTTGGCGGAGTTCTTCTTCATAGAGCATGCGCTCTGTCATGTCTTGTAATATGCCGTATAGGGCGATGACTTCGCCCTCAGCATTTTTTTCACAGCGCCCTTCACACATGACAAATCTTTCATCACCGCCGGGGCGAATAATGCGAAATTCCATGTCGTAATCTTTTTCTTCGATAATGGCGCGCTGGAAAACTTGAATAACACGTCCGATATCGCGCTTATGGACCAAGTCAGTCAGGCTGTTGATGCTTGGTTTGAAATGGTTTTGATCAACGCCGAAAATTCTGAAAATCTCTTCCGACCATGAGATATACTCCTCCCCGATCAGCCATTGCCAATGCCCCATACGGCCGATGGCCTCGGCTTCTGAGAGCTGCTTTTCCCGGCGTTCCAGGTTACGCTGTTCTTCCTTCAACTCAGTGATATCACGGCCAATAGAATAAATATTCCCGCCGCGACATCTTTGTCGCCACTCAATCCATCTGATGCTGCCACTTGGGGTAAGCATTTCTGATTCAAAATGGATAATTTGAGCAGGGAGGTTGTTCTCTACAATTGTTTGGCACGTACGTTTTATATGAGACTGATCCTCTAATTTGAATAAATCAAAGAATGTAAAGCTGTCATCACTGTCGAGCGCGTCATTGAACAGAGTGAGAAAAGCATGGTTTGTTTGAAGAATATTTCCCGAAACATCTGTGATGACCATAAAATCATCAGTGAGGTCTGCGAAAATCGCGTAACTGTCTAATGTGTCTAGATTGGCAGGCGTCGGGATTTTTGCTGTGCCTTCGATGCGCGCAGTTGATTCTTGAATACGTTGCATCAAAAGGTCGATATCTTCGAATTGCTGATTATCGATGAAATCAATATCATTTTCCAGTGCCGAGGCCACAAGGTAATGCTTGTTATCGGCCGTCGTCAGCCAGTCAAAATGAAATTCTGTCATGGTGCCGTTATCTTTGAGGTATACCTCATGCGATCCTGATTGCAGGGCCGTGATGTCTTCGTTTTCGGCGAGAACATCTTCCGAGAATTGCAGAATATCAAACAGGTGATGTCTGGCATTGTCATCGATACCGCTTATTTCATGAAAGCGCGTATTGGCGTAAATAATATATCCGTCATGACCAACGGCAAACCGCGCGGCCTGTTGCTTGTGAATCGGGCGCGGTGATAAAGAGTCTTGAATATGTGTTCTGTTTCTTATGGACATAAGGAGAATCAAAGAGTTTCGACGATTAATGATACGCAGAAAGGCAAGATTCTGACAAGGCCTTTTTCATATAACTTTATAAAAAAGGCCGGCAAATGCCGACCTTTTTCGAGCGAATATCTGTTTTTGTCGTACTTAGTACTTTACAGAACAGCCATAAGGCTGTGTCAGAGGCACTTCTACGCTTTTGCCTGTTGAAAGGGCATCAAGCGCGGCCAGAACAAGATTTTCTGCGCCTTCTACCGCTTTCGGGTTCGGGCTTGGGTTGTCATCGATTGCGCCGGCATATTCAACATTGCCTTGCGCCGAAATTACAAACATATGTGGTGTTGTTTTTGCGGCATACATTTTACCAATTTCACCTGTTGTGTCTAAGATGCGTGTGGTCGCGTGTGCGCCTTCATCTTTCACAAGTTTCTGCGCTTCTTCAGGTGTCATATACCCTTGCTTTCCCGGTGCAGATGATACGATTGATACCCACACAACGCCGTTATCTGTGGCTGTTTTTTGTGTGTTTTGCATGTTTTTCGTATCGTAGTGTTTTCTGACAAAAGGGCATCCGTTATTTGTCCATTCCAGTACCACGATTTTTCCTTTTTGATCTTCAAGGGAAAATTCATTACCGTCGATGTCAGTTGCCGTGAAATTCGGGGCAGGTTTGCCAATCTCAACCGCCGCTTTTACAGGTACGCTTGCCCAGCCTAATGCCAGTGGCACAAAGGCCAAAGCAAGTAATCCGTATGTTAGTTTTTTTACCATAGTTCACTCCTTGTATGTGTTAAATCGGTGTTGGGTTTTAAAAATACAAATTTTCCTAATTCTCTATAGTTTGTTTTACGATGGCGGGCGTTAAAACCTGCGGTAAAACAATTTCTTTAGGCCGCATCTGTGAGGCGGGGTCTCTTTTGCCGTAATAAACGTACAGGGGAACGCCGTTACGGCCGAAGCTGCTTAGATATTCTGTGATGGTTGGGTCTTGATTTGTCCAATCCCCAATTAAATATTGGACATTCTTTTCGGCAAAAAGTTCCTTCGTCGCGTTAATATTAATCGCCGCGGCGTGGTTGATTTTACATGTTATGCACCATGCTGCCGTCATTTCTACGAAAATCGGTTCATCACCCTTTAGAAGCTCTGAGAGTTTTTCGTTGGAATATTCAGAGCCAAAATTATAGCTATGCCCGTGTGATTCAGTTTTTAAATCCTTTAGCTCTGACAGCGTCAAAGACATTAAAATCAAGGAAACAATCATGGCGATTTTTCCGATCGCCTTCGCAATGCCGATACTGCGCAAGTGAGAGAGCCATACGCTAAAGGCTATTGCAAGCAAGCCAAGTAGGGCAAGAAGAACGCCTTGTGCGCCTGCTTGTTGGCTTAGAACCCAAACCAGCCAGATCGTAGAGGCGAACATAGGGAATGCCAGTAATTGTTTAAAGGTATTCATCCATGATCCGGGCTTGGGTAAAAGATGGCGCGCGGCGGGGATGTAGGCCAATAGTAAATACGGAAGAGCCAATCCAAAGCCAAGCGTCGCGAATACCAGCAGTGATATCGCGGCAGGTTGCGTAATTGCAAAGCCCATAGCAACGCCCATAAACGGCGCCGTACATGGTGTTGCAACGATTGTCGCAAGGGTGCCTGTGAAAAAGCTACTGCTGAGGGATCCGCCTTGTGTCAATTTGGATCCGACATTGGCAAAACGACTGCCAAATTCGAAGAAGCCCATAAGGTTTAAGCCAACGGCAAAGAGCAGATAAGCGAGTATAGCAACGATGAACGGGTTTTGAAGTTGGAAGCCCCATCCGATGGCCGCGCCTGCCTCTTTCAGGATGATAAGCGCGCCGCCAATAACTAAGAAGCTAAGGATGACACCTAATGTGTATGCAAGGCCGTGCATTCTTGCGGCGGCATTTTCTTTGTCCTTCATTTTCACAAGGCTTAGCGCCTTCATCGATAAGACGGGGAATACACATGGCATCAGATTTAAAATCATGCCACCAAACAATGCGAGGTAAAGCGCGGTAAACAGCGTTACATTTTCTTGCGCAGGTGCATTTGTATTTTGTTCTTGGGGGGACGGCGTTTTTACGGCCTCCATGTTGCCTTTATTGACAACGGGGTTCGATGTGATTGCTTTTTCGCTGTGCTTAATCTTGACGTCATACGCCTTGTTTTCGCCTATATCGCCTTTAAATACCAAAAGGCCTGTTAAATGCTCAATGTCATCTATCGGTTGGTCGCCGCGTTCCATTTTAATATGGACTGTATCGGCTCCGATACTGACTTCAGGTTCTGTGGCGTGATTGATAATACCCCAATCAGCAGGGAAGAAGTCTGCATTCTCAATGGTCGCGTCATTTAAAATTGTGCGATCTTCCGGCATAAAAGAAAGATACAGAATGCCTTCGGCTTCGCTAAAATGAAACTGCCCTTTTGCTTGCTGTGGTAACTGCATTTCTGCGCTTTTTACCAATTCAGACATATCATGATCCAAGTTACCGGGATCATTTAGCTGGATGCTGACATTGCCTGTTTCAGGAATGCATATTTCATTACAGACCAGCATGTCAGCCGTAAGGGAGAGGTCAATGCGGCCTTCTTTTAATGTATCGGGTACGGATAGCGTCTGTAACAGGATTACTTCATTGTAATATCCGTAATTAACAAGGATATCGTAGGAAATCTTATCTGGTGTCGGCCATTGTATATCTGAAATTTCAAATCCCTGCGGCAAGTCCCAATTCAATTTGACAGGTAGGCCTGAATCCCCCGGATTGCTCCAGTAGACATGCCAATGCGGGGCTAGCTTTATGGTCGTGGCAATGGTGATTTCATCGCCCGGCTTTACGGCGCTATGCTCTGAAACTGCTGTTACAGTGGTATATCGTTCAGGCTCAGCGCTGTTGGCGGCGTTGCCAAAAGCGTCAGCGGCAAGGGCGCTTTGCAAGGGAAACGATAATGTGAATGCAATAACACTCAGAAGCGCTAGGATATTCTTGTTTTTTATTATGCTCATAGTGAAGCTTAGCCTTTATGGTTTTGATCACGTCTATAGTTACTATCACATGTGATATGGTGCTATTCGAGAATTCTTGCTTTTTGTTACAACTTTTCACAAAATATAAAGAGTTTTTAGACACTCTGTCTGTGTGTACGGCACGTACTTAATACCCCGAAGAAAGAATACCGCAATGAGCACCGTTTCTTGGTCCCCAACTCCCGAAAAAATACAATCCTCTAATCTGAATGCTTTTATGGCCTATGTTCAGGAACGTACAGGCAAGGCGTTCAATGATTATAGCGGCCTGTGGCAGTGGTCGGTCGATGAAAAAGACATTTTCTGGGACTGTATTTGGGACTTTTGTGATGTAAAAGGCGATAAGGGTGATGCTCTGTTCGATGATAATGGCGGGCAGATGTTCGGCGCTCAGTTTTACCCGCAAGGGCGTATCAATTACGCAGAGAACGTGGTTGAGAAGCTTAAAAGCTTTCCCGCGGATCAACCCGCGATGATTTTCCGTGATGAGCAGGGGCAGGAAACCACCGCGAGCGCAGAAGATGTGTACGCCCGCATATCAAAATGGCAACAAGCATTAAAGGATGCAGGCATTGTTAAGGGGGATCGTGTTGCGGCCTATATGCCAAATATGATGGAGACGATTATTGCCTGTATGGCGGCGGCGTCAATTGGTGCAATTTGGTCATCAGCATCCCCGGACTTTGGTGTGCAAGGGGTTTTGGATAGGTTTGGCCAAATTGAGCCGAAAATATTAATCGCCGTTGACGGGTATTATTATAACGGCAAGGTCATTGATGTTCTGGAAAAGGTTTCGCAGATCGTTCCGCAAATTAAGAGCTTGGAAAAAACAATTATCGTTCCTTTTGCCGGATCATCTGTCGACGTTGCGCAAATTGAGAATGCCGTCGGCAGGGATGCGTTTTTAGATGGCTATGAGGTGCAAGATCAAATTACGTATGATCGCGTAGAGTTTAACCATCCGTTATTTATTATGTTTTCATCAGGCACAACGGGCGTGCCGAAATGTATTGTTCACGGCCATGGCGGTACGTTGTTACAACATTTGAAAGAGCATCAATTGCAATGCGACATCAAAGCGGGGGATCAGGTATTTTACTTCACCACATGTGGTTGGATGATGTGGAACTGGTTAATCACGGCAACCGCGTCGGGGGCGACCTTATTACTCTATGATGGCTCACCATTTTACCCTAATGGGAATGTGCTGTGGGATTACACCACAAAACATGGCTGTACGTTGTTTGGCACATCGGCAAAATATATCGAGGCGATGAATGCGCATGATATTATCCCCGCCAAGACGCATGATTTATCCGCGCTCAGGACGCTAACATCAACGGGATCACCATTAGTGCATGCCAGTTTTGATTTTATCTATGATGCGATTAAATCAGATTTACATGTGGCCTCTATCTCAGGCGGCACAGATGTGATTTCCTGCTTTATCCTCGGTAACCCGATTTCTCCCGTTTATCGCGGTGAGATCCAAGGCGCGGGGCTTGGTATGGCGGTTGATGTGTACGATGAGAATAAGCAGCCGATCAAAGAAGGCGCGGGTGAGCTTGTCTGTACGCAGGCCTTTCCGTCTATGCCTGTGTGTTTCTGGAATGATCAGGGCGGTGAGAAATATAAAAGCGCCTATTTCGATAAGATTGATAATATTTGGGTGCATGGTGATTGGGTCGAAAAAACCGCGTCGGGTGGTTTGATTATACTTGGCCGCAGTGATGCAACGCTTAACCCCGGCGGTGTACGTATCGGAACCGCAGAGATTTACAGGCAAATTGAGAAGATCGACGCGATTGAAGATTCTGTCGTTATTGGGCAAGACTGGGACAGTGATGTGCGTGTTATATTGTTTGTCGTGATGAGCAAGGGGTGGAATCTGGATGGTAATTTGATTAAGGAGATCAAGACCGCCATCCGTAAGGGGGCATCGCCGCGCCATGTACCTGCGAAAATCATCGAGGTTACGGATATTCCGCGTACAAAGAGCGGAAAGATCACCGAAATTGCAGTGCGTGATGTAGTGATGGGGCGTCCGATCAAAAACATAGAGGCACTTGCCAATCCTGAGAGCTTGGAGCTGTATAAGAATATCGAGGAGCTGCAGAGCTGATTGTCTCAAGGGTTTTTAAACATCTGAAATATGTTTTGCTCGCATGGTTTTTTGCGATGTGGCTGGAGTTTTTTTACAAATTCGGCGCAACGTATGATGTCGATAATTTTATCGGGGCGGGCGTTATCTACACGCTGTACTTATTGGCTCTACTAACTGCATTTCGGCGGTTTTTGACGGGGCGTTATAAGGTTATGTTGTTTACGGCGGGCTTTATCGGATTAATGGCGGAATGGTTTTTGATCGGCAATGCGCCGTGGTCTAATCCGAATGCGCTGCAAATTCCGATGTTTGCGTTTCATGCGGTTTATCCTGTGTGTGCCATGGCGATTATGGATGCGGGATTTAGTGCCAAAGGGTCTAAACGCGTAATTCTCGGCTTTTTGCTCTATGGTTTATTTTGTGCGGGCGGTTTTTTAATTGCGAACGCCGATTTGCGGTTTGCATGGTTTATTTGGCTTCCGCTGTTGCCTTACATGATTATGTTTTTTCTGCTTTTGCGCATAAAAAGCTTGCATTCGAAGGGTGTTTAAACTTAACGTGGATGTATGACGTATTTGTTGAGCGCAACTGTTATTTTCTTGAGCGGAGCTATCGTAGCTTCGGCACAAGCTAATGCGGCGGCGGCAGTGGCGGCAAATGCGGCGGGCAACGCCCGCAAGTAAGCCCATAGCGCGAGAGCTGCGCACCCCCCGATTTTTCCAAGAATTTAATAAAACACACGGACGCGAGAGATTTTTCGCTTGTCCTGATATAAATGAGCATTAAAACTATGAAACCGAATCAACAAACACAAAGTGAAACAATGGATAATCTGCACGAACATATGGATACGGTTGCGCCGTTACCACCAGAGAGAAAATTCCGTCCTGTATTGCATGCGCTAACTGCAAATCCGGGGGCGCAGATGATGGATTATGCCCGTAATAAAGAGAATATCATTACGCTGGGGCAGGGGGAAGGCGATGCGCCGACACCTGATTTTATTTGTAATGCAACCATAGAGGCGATGAAAAACGGCAAGACATTTTACGGGCAGGTTTTGGGGCGCCCTGAATTGCGTCAGGCTTTATCCGATTACTATAAACGTATCTATAAACTGGATATCCCGTCAAAGCGCGTATTTGTAACCTCATCAGGCTCTACCGCGATGCATTTATCTTTGGCTGCGCTGGTTGATAAAGGGGATGAGGTTGTTGCCGTTACGCCGATTTGGAAAAATCTACTGGGCGCGATTGAATTAACACAAGCAACGACGAAACAAGTGTCTTTGGATTACAAAGATGATCAGTGGCAATTGGATTTGGATCGTTTATTTGGTGCGGTCACTGAAAAAACCAAAGTAATCTTGATGGTAACCCCGTCAAACCCGACAGGGTGGACAGCCACACATGAAGAACTGAAGGCTGTGCTTGATTTCGCAAGAGAGCGCGGCATTTGGGTTCTGTCGGATGAGGTTTATGGCCGCTTGGTTTATGAAGGTGTACGTGCGCCAAGTTTCCTTGATGTGGCGCAGGACGATGATTTGCTATTGGTCGTGAACAGCTTTTCCAAAAGCTGGGCGATGACAGGCTGGCGCTTGGGCTGGATTGTCGGGCCAAGTGAAGCGGAATCAAAAATCAGGGATGTGGCGCTTTATAATAAGCTCTGCCCGCCATCCTTTACACAATTCGGCGCGATAGAGGCGCTTGAAAACGGCGAAGAGTTCCTGAAGGGGCAACTGGATTTATGGCGCTCTAACCGCGATATCGTCGTAGAGCGTTTTAAAGAGATGGGTAATATTCACATGTCATATCCCGCAAGCACGTTTTATGCATTTTTCAAGGTTGAGGGCGAAGAAGACTGTATCGCCCTGACCAAGCGTTTGATAGATGAGGCCGGCGTGTTGCTGTCTCCCGGCTCTGCATTCGGTACGGCCGCAAAGGGGTATATCCGTATGTGTTTTGCGGTGTCCGAAGCGCGCCTGACTGAGGCACTCAACCGAATAGAGCGCGTTATCAAAAAATGAAAACCGTAGGCATTATTGGCGGGCTCAGCCCTGAATCAACAATCCTTTATTATCAGGGGATTAATCAGGGTGTACGTGCCCGCCTTGGTGGCCATCATGCGGGGCGCGTTCTGATTGATTCCCTTGATTTCGGTGAATTTGTAGCCTTAAAGGAAAAAGGTGATTGGGAAACGCAGAGTAAATTGCTCTGTAACGCAGCGCGAAATCTGGAAAAGGGCGGCGCGGATTTTATTATTCTGGCGACCAACACCATGCATAAAATGGCAGAGGATATCACAGCATCTGTATCGATCCCGTTTTTGCATTTGGCCGATGCCACCGCAGATCAAATTATTGCCGATGAGATTAATACTGTGGCGTTACTGGGTACGCGTTACACGATGGAGCTTGATTTCTATAAAGGAAGGTTAGAAAGTAAGGGCATAGATGTGCTTATTCCTGACGATCAGGGACGCGCTGACGTGCATAACATCATTTATGATGAACTGTGTAACGGAAAAGTCTCAGATCGATCCAGAGCGCGTTATATTGAAATTATAAATCAGCTTCGTGATCAAGGGGCGCAGGGTGTTATTTTAGGATGCACAGAGATTGGAATGTTGATAAAAGCATCCGATCTGGATATTCAGGTTTTTGATACAACAGAAATTCATATTCAGGCGGCACTGAATACAATGTTTGAGGAGTTATAATGCGAGGATATTTCGGCGTAGGCGTTGAGGGAATTAGTAAAGAGCAAAATGTCGGCACGATTGCGCGTTCGGCGCATTCATTCGGTGCTAGTTTCTTTTTCACGATTAACCCTGATGTGAATGTGCAGGCGATGCGCACCAGCGATACATCCGATGCGTTTGATCATTTGCCCTATTACCAATATAGCGACGCGAATAATGTGCAGCTTCCGATGGAATGTACGCTTGTAGGGGTTGAATTTACCGATGATTCTGTTGAGCTGCCCAGTTTTCGCCATCCGCTGCGTGCTGCCTATGTTTTGGGGCCGGAGATGGGGAATTTGTCGAAGACCATGACGGATCAATGCCACCATGTTGTTAAAATTCCGATGAAATTCTGCGTGAATGTTGGCGTGGCGGCGGCCATTATCATGTATGACCGCATGATTTGTTTAGGCCGCTTTGCAGAGCGCCCCGTAAAGCCGGGCGGGCCACTGATGGATGATCTGATTAAAGACAGGCAGCCAAGCCTGCGCCGTAAGGTTCGGAAGAAGAAAACCGCAGAAACCTAGTTGCTAGCGCGTTTTTGTGCGCATGGTGACGAATTCTTCCGCGCTGGTCGGGTGGATGCCGATTGTACGGTCGAAATCACTCTTTTTCGCGCCTGTCATGATCGCTGTGGCAAAGCCCTGAACAATCTCACCCGCTTCGACGCCGACCATATGCACACCGACCACCAAATCAGTGGAGCGCTGCACGACCAGTTTCATCAGCGTGCGTTCCTCACTATTTGCCAAAATCATGCGCATGGCGCGGAATTCAGACGTGTAGATATCAATATCATCACCGAATTTTTCGCGGGCTTGTTCTTCGGTCAGGCCGACTTGTGAGACATTCGGGTCAGAGAATACCGCGCTGGGGATGTTGTCATAGGATACGACCTTGTCATGCCCGCCATAAAGACGATCAACCAAATAATGCCCTTCAGCCAAGGCAACGGGCGTCAGTGCGACATTATCCGTTACATCGCCCACCGCGTAGATGGACGGCACACTGGTTTGGTGCAGATCATCAACAACGATGGCGCCTTTTTCGGTTTTTACACCGATTTTATCGAGGTTCAGCCCGTCTGTGTTAGGAACGCGCCCTGTTGCAAACAGGATTTGGTCAGCTTGTATGGTTTCGCCGTTATCAAGCGCAACGTCATAACAATCATCTGATTTTGAAACAGAGGTAACATTCGTGCCTGAATGGAATGTGATGCCCTTTTTATCCATTTCCCCCTTCAGGAAGACACGTACATCGCGGTCAAATCCCTCATTCAGGATATCATCGCGGCGATATATCACATGTACATCCGCGCCAAGGCGGTTGAAGATACCGGCAAATTCAAGCGCGATATAGCCAGCGCCAACCACGACAAGCCTTTCGGGGAATGCATCCAGATAGAATATATCATCAGATGTGATGCCGTGTTCTTTCGCGCCGTCAATATTGGGTGTGAAGACTTTCCCGCCTGTCGCGATCAGGATGCGTTCTGCCGTGATGTCGTTGCCATCAACACGTACAGTATGTGCATCGATGATTTCTGCCGCGCCCCAATGAATATCCACGCCTGTGTTTTTCAACATGGTTTCATAAATGCCGTTCAGGCGCTCAATCTCTGCGTTTTTGCGATCAATAAAGGTTTTCCAGTTCAGGGAGCGTTCCCCCACAGACCAGCCATACCCCTCTGCATCGCGCATCGCGCTGGCATAATCGGCAACATAGGTCATAAGCTTTTTCGGAACACAGCCAACATTAACGCATGTGCCGCCAAAGAACTGCTTTTCTGCGATTGCGACCTTTACGCCATATCCTGCCGCCATGCGTGCGGCTCTGACACCGCCTGATCCTGCGCCGATTACAAAAAGGTCTACATCATAGGTCATGTTTTATCTTTCATTTCTGTTGTCTTGTCTTGGCACATTCATTCGTACCAACCTGATAAATGATTACACTTTGTAATCTTGGTCAGGTGATTTATGCGGCAGATCGGAAATTTTACCGCCGCCGATAATCAGGCGAACGCCGCGTTGTTTACTAACATAGGAAAGCAACCAGCGCAGGCCAACAATAAATCTGTTTTTAAATCCGATCAGGAAATAGATATGCGCAACGCACCACATAACCCATCCGAAAAATCCGCTGACTTTGAAACCGTTCATATCGCCAATGGCACGGTTGCGGCCAATGGTCGCCATTGATCCGTAATCTTTATATTTAAAGGCTTTGCGTTTTTCATTCTTGAGGCGTTTAAGCAGATCGGCTGCGACATATTCGCCCATCTGTTTTGCAACAGGCGCAACACCCGGCAGGGGGCGTTCCTCACCTTGTGGGACGAAATGCGCGGTATCGCCAATAACATAGATATCGTTATTTTCGGGCAGGGTCAGGTGATCGCCCACCATAACGCGGCCTGTGCGATCCATTTCCGCGTCTAACCATTTACCCGCGGGGGAGGCCTGCACGCCCGCCGCCCAGATAATGGTGCGCGCGGGAATTTTGTCTTCGCCGAAGCTGACATAGCCAACCTCAATATCTTTTACCATGGCATTCAGGCGGATTTCGACACCAAGCTTTTCAAGGTGTTTGTATGCTTTGTCAGAGAGATCCTCGCTAAAGCTCATGAGGACGCGCGGTGCGGCATCAACCAGAACAATGCGCGCAGATTCAGGGGTGATGTGATGAAAGTCACCTGTCAGGGTTTCTTTGGCGAGTTCGGCAATCGCACCTGCCAGTTCAACGCCTGTGGGGCCTGCGCCGACAATCACAAAGTTTAGATAGGCTTCGCGGTCTTCCTCGGTTTCGGCCATTTCCGCCTTTTCGAATGCGGTTAGGACGCGCTGGCGAATCTCTCTCGCATCTTCGATGGTTTTTAAACCGGGTGCGAATTCAGACCAATGGTCATTTCCGAAGTAACTATGGCGCGCGCCTGTGGCCAGCACCAGATAGTCATATGAAAATTCACGGCCATAAATGGTGCGTACGATCTTTTTATCCTGATCGATGTCGCTGATCTCATTCATGTAAACAGCGACATTGTCAGCTTTTCGCATAATTTGGCGGATCGGCATCGCGATTTCTGCCGCCGTCAGTGCCGCCGTTGCGACCTGATACAACAGGGGTTGGAACAAATGGTGGTTATGTTTGTCAATCAAAGACACATCAACGTCTTTTCCTGCCAAGGCTTTTGCGGTTGATAAACCACCAAATCCGGCACCGATAATGACAACATGGGGCTTTTTTGTTTCTGCCATCGTTTTAATCTTTGCTGTTATGTATTTTGTTTAAACGCAGGGGAAGGCTTTTATGCCGCGGTCCAGCCGCCGTCAACGGTAATATCTGTTCCTGTGATATTTTCTGCAATGTCTGAACATAAGAACAGCGCAATACCTGAGACTTGCTCTACGGTGACGAATTTCTTGGTCCATTGTGCCTTTAACAGGACATCATTGATGACTTCATCTTCGCTTATGCCGCGCGCTTTGGCGGTGTCTGCAATTTGGTTTTCAACCAATGGCGTAAACACGTAACCGGGGCAAATGGCGTTACAGGTAATGTTATCCTGTGCAACCTCCAGAGCGATGGTTTTGGTGAAGCCTAAAATGCCGTGCTTTGCCGCGACATAGGCACTTTTATAGGGGGATGCAACAAGCCCGTGGGCAGAACACATATTGATAATACGCCCCCAGCCGGCCTCTTTCATGCCGCCGATAACCGCCTTGGTGGTATGAAAGGCGGATGACAGGTTAATCGCCATAATCGCATCCCATTTTTCAATCGGGAAGTCTTCGACAGGGGAAACAAATTGAATGCCTGCGTTATTAACCAGAACGTCAATATTACCAAATTCTGCTTCGGCTTCTTTTACCATGGCCGCGATTTGATCGGGCTTGGTCATGTCCGCGCCGCTATAGATGGCCTTTACGCCTTTTTCTTCAATCGCTTTGCGCTCTTCCTCAATCTTATCCGCGTCGCCAAATCCGTTTAAAACAATGTTCAGCCCCGCATCGGCAAAGCCTTTTGCAATCGCGAGGCCAATGCCGCTGGTTGAGCCTGTGACTAATGCTGTTTTTCCCTGTAACGTCATGGTGCGTTCCTCTCGCAAAACTTATCTACAGGCATCATATCCAATCTATGAAAAATGAAAACAGCCAAATGAAATAAATCTGCGTGAAATCTTTGTGCGTTGCACAGTATTTTATGGGGTTTCTTGGGGGAAAGTCACTAGACCCAGTGGTGTTTTATCTCTAGTATGGCGACCGAAAGTACATAATTCAAAGCGGTGAAAATTCTATGACCAAAATCATCAAAGAGCGAAGTGTTCTCCTCGAAGAAGCGCGTAATCTTCTGCCTGCGAAGGCTCCGGCCGGGCTAAATAAGATGTTGGATATTCTATGTGCCAAAATGGCAGAGGAAGACCTGGAGTTTTTTGATGCGCAGACATTATCCGCGATGGCGGCGTCCCATTGGGAAATGGCGAAGGTGCGCAAAAAAGGTGAGCCTGAGCTTAGAATTTATTGCCCCGAAGTCGAAGACGGACGATGCCGTAAGACGGTCATTGATATCGTAAGCGATGATTTGGCGTTCTTGGTTGATTCGGTGGCCGCGGATATCAACAAAAACAACTTGTTGATCGGTATCTTGATCCACCCGACCGTTTATTCCGCTTATGATAAAAATGATGATTTGAAAGACGTGAAAGCCAAATCTGAAAAAGGTTATTTAAGGCAGGCACATATCCATGTTCAGATTAATGAAACCCTTTCTGAAAAAGCAGTAGAAGCGTTGCAAAACGGCCTTTATACGGTTTTAGAGGACGTTTATTATGCCAATAAAGACTGGAAGGAAATGTTGGCGACGTTGAAGGCAACCTCTGAGGAGTTGAATACAGCCAGAACCAACAGACCGGCCGCCGAAATTCAGGAACATTGCGCGTTTTTGGATTATCTTTATGACAATAACTTTACCTTGCTTGGCTATCGTGAATACCAATTTATTGAGGGCAAGGATGGTGTAAAAAGTAAAACAGTTAAAAATTCCAGCCTTGGCTTGCTTCATGATGATGTGTCGCCTGCATATATCCGTGAAGCAGAAGAAGGTCTGCCCAGGAATCTGCAAGAGCTGCGCCGTAATTTGCCGCCTGTTTCTGTCTCTAAAACAAATCGCCTTGCAACGGTGCATAGACGCGTTCCGATGGATTGTGTCGCCGTTAAGACATATGACGATAAGGGCAATGTCGTTGGTGAAAAACTGTTCCTTGGGCTGTTTACATCTGTGACTTATTCACGAAGCGTAAGTGACGTGCCGTATCTGCGCGTGAAAGTCGAAGACGCGATGGCGTTGTCGGGGTATATTCCCAATACGCACGATTCAAAGGCGCTGCGTCATATTCTTGAAAAATACCCGCGTGATGAATTGTTCCAAATTGAAACGGATGAATTGCTGAGAATCTGTCAGAATATTATTCGTTTGCAAGAACGTCAGCGCATTGCATTATTCCTGCGTGCTGATCCGTTCGGTCGTTATATTTCCTGTCTTGTTTACATCCCGCGTGATCGTTTTGGCACGAAGTTGCGTAAGGACATTCAGGCGATTTTGGAAGAAGAAACCCATGGGGTGTGTTCCAATTTTTATACGACATTGGATGATTCTGTTTTTGCGCGCGTTATGTTCGTGATTAACATCAGTCAGAAAAACCCGCCAAAGATCGCACCACGCCGCATTGAAAAGCGTTTACGCCAAGCAGGGCAAACATGGTCAGAGCGTTTAACGCAGGCGTTAACAGATGCCTATGAAGATGATCAGAAAATCACGGATTTGACTTTGCGCTATGCGGATGCGTTTCCTGTGTCTTATACGTTGACTTATCAGGCAAGGCAAAGTGTCTTTGATATTGAAAAGATTGAAACGGCGCTGTCTGAAAATCGTATCGTCCTTGATTTGTATCGTCCGAATGATATGGATTTGTCGCAAATCAGGCTAAAGGTTTTCCATCTTGGTTCGCCTGTTACGCTGTCTGATGTGATGCCTATTTTGGAATATATGGGATTGCGCGTCATTGCCGAATTACCGTTTGAGGTAAAGCCAAAAGGCGCGGAGCAGTCCTTATGGATTCACGATTTCCTATTAGAAACACCGGAAATTGATGATTTTGTCGTCATTAATAATGTGAAAGAAAACTTTGAGCGTGCTTTTGTCCGTATTTGGTACAACATGGTTGATAATGACGGTTTGAATCGCCTTGTTTTAAGTGCGAATGCAAATTGGAAAGAAATTACCATCTTGCGTGCGTATGTACGTTATATCAAACAGCTCCGTTTCCCTTTTAGCCGCAGTTATATTGAGCGTGCCTTGACTGAGAACCCGAAAATCAGCCGTATGCTGGTTGATTTATTCAAGGCGTATCACGACCCTGCTGTTGAGAAAGATTCAGAAAATCTAGCCGCCGGATGTTCTGTTGCGATTGATCATGAGCTGGAGAAGGTTTTATCCAGTGATTATGATAATATTTTGCGCTCTATCATGACATTAATAGAGGCGACACTGAGAACAAACTATTATCAGCGCCAGAAATCTGATGGTAAATCAAAGCCTTATCTGTCTTTGAAGTTTGATAGCGGAAAAATTCCATTTTCGCCACAGCCGCGTCCGTTTAAAGAAATTTATGTTTATTCCGCGCGCGTTGAAGGGATTCATTTGCGCGGGGATGAGATTGCCCGTGGTGGTATCCGCTGGTCTGATCGTCATGAAGATTACCGCACCGAAGTGCTTGGCCTGATGAAGGCGCAGATGGTTAAAAACTCTGTGATTGTACCGATGGGGTCTAAGGGTGGATTTGTCGTGAAAAAGCCGACAAACTCACGCGAAGAGTTCATGGAAGAGGGCATTAATTGTTATAAAATGTTCATTAGCGGCCTTTTGGATATTACGGATAACCGTAAAGGGAAGAAGGTCGTACCACCAAAAGGTATTGTGCGCCGTGATGGTGATGATCCGTATTTGGTTGTTGCCGCCGATAAGGGAACGGCGACGTTCTCTGATATCGCCAATGGCTTGTCGCAGGATTATAAATTCTGGCTGGATGATGCGTTTGCATCGGGTGGTTCTGCCGGATATGACCATAAGAAAATGGGTATTACCGCGCGTGGTGCTTGGGAATCCGTGAAATATCACTTCCGTTTATTTAATCATGACACACAAAGCCAGCCATTCGATGCGGTTGGTGTTGGTGACATGGCCGGTGATGTGTTTGGTAACGGTATGTTGCTGTCAGAGCATATCCGCTTGATTGGTGCGTTTAACCACCTGCATATTTTCTGTGACCCTGAGCCGAATATTGAAAAGTCTTTCAAAGAGCGCCAGCGCTTGTTTGAGGAGGTTAAAGGCTGGGATGCGTATGATAAACGTATTTTATCGAAAGGCGGTATGATCTTTAACCGTAGCGATAAAATTTTGACGCTGACGCCTGAAATCAAGAAACGGTTCGATATTTCAAAAGACAAGGTCACACCGACAGAGTTGATCATTGCATTATTGAAATCACGAACAGATTTATTGTGGTTTGGCGGTATCGGGACGTATATCAAATCATCCAAGGAAACCAATGCAGATGCAGGTGATAAGGCAAATGACGCATTGCGCGTTGATGCGCCTGATATACGTGCAAAGGTCATCGGTGAGGGGGCTAATCTTGGTATCACGCAGCTTGGCCGTATTGAAATGGCGGAACGCGGCGTGGCGTTGAATACAGACTTCCTTGATAACTCGGCGGGTGTTGATTCATCCGACCATGAGGTGAATATCAAAATCTTGCTCAGTGATGTTATGTCACAAGCCGAAAGCAAGATGGATATCAAGGCGCGTAATAAGCTGCTTGAGAAAATGACAGAAGAAGTGGGCGAGCATGTTCTGCGTCATAATTATCAGCAAGCACAGGCGATCTCTTTGATTGAGATGCAAGCCCATGAAAACCTGCAGGCGCATGATGCATTCATTCGTCACATGGAAAAATCACAAGGGCTCAGCCGTAAGATCGAAGGACTTCCTGATCAGGAAGTCATCGAGAAACGTTTGCGTTTGGGTAAAGGCCTGACAAGGCCAGAACTCTGTGTTCTTCTTGCCTATGCGAAAATCAGCCTGACCAAAGATCTGTTGGCATCTGATATTCCGGATAATCCGAAAATGAATAACTGGGTTCTGGACTATTTCCCCGAAATTCTCGGTAAGAAATACGAAAAGGAAATCATGCGTCACCGTCTGAAACGTGAAATCGTTGCGACAATGATGGCGAGTTCTTTGATCAACCGATTGGGGCCGACATTCCTGCAAGAGCGCATGAGCAAAACAGGATCAAGTGTTGAGGAAATTACGCAGGCATACATTATTGTGCGCGATGCGTTTGGCCTGCGTAAGTTGTGGGATATGATTGAGGAGATGGACGGTAAAGTTCCTGCGCAAGTACAGCTGAAGGCGATGCGTGAGATTGAGCAATTGGCGGCGCATGGTATTACGTGGTTCCTGACACGTCTGGGACGTGAGATGGACATTGATTCAGACTCTCAAGAGTTCAGAAAAGGCATTGATGAGCTTTCAAGTAAGCTGCCTGAGCTTGTGACCAAAGACATCAAAGACGCGATCGAGCAGCGCAAGCAATCATCCGTGAATGACGGTTTGCCTGAAGAGCTTGCCTATCTTATCGCCCTTATGCCTGTGCTTTCGTCGGCGTGCGATATTATCCGCATTTCCAATGAGCAAGGCACGAACATGGAAAATACGGCGCGTACGTACTTTGAGCTTGGCAACAGATTCCAATTGGATTGGTTGCGCCAGAAGGTAAGATATCTGCCGCATGAAGATCATTGGCAGAGTGAAGCCGCATCCGGGCTGATGCAGCAGTTATACGAATCTCAGGCCGGTATGACAACGCGTATTTTGCGTGACCTGAAAGGCAAGAAAGTGCCTCAGGGCAGCTCTATGGTTGAGGTTTGGGTTGAGCAGCATGGCAGTCACTTCAAGCAGCTTGATACACTCTATGTTGATCTAAGGCGTGCAGGGACAGTGGACATGAATATGTTGACTGTCGCCGAGCAGCGCCTCAGAAACCTCTATAGTGGCTAAGGGCTGCGGTCGTTATAAAATTTAAATGATGCAAGATAGCAGGGCGATGAGTCCTGCTATTTTATTTGACTTGAATATCGCCAGAGAGCTTTCGGGGTTATTCTCATCCCACGACGTAATCTGCCACATTAAATGCCCGCCAAATACGGCCATAATTATAAGGCCAAGCGATACCCCCTTCGTGAGCAACACAGCCCCCGCGATCAGTGCGAACGCGATGAGAAAGAATAGCGTGACATAGTGCTTGCTTTTGTCGCCAAACAGTAACGCGGTTGATTTTACGCCGATCAGGATGTCATCTTCCTTATCCTGATGCGCATAGATTGTGTCATAGGCGATCGTCCATGCAAGCGCCCCGAAATATAGCATAAACGGCGCAATCGCTAGACCTCCTGAAACCGCGCTCCACCCCATTAACGCGCCGAAATTAAAGGTGATCCCCAGAAATAGCTGAGGCCACCACGTAATGCGCTTCATCAAGGGATAGGCGATAATAAATGGGATGGTCAGAAAGCCTAAAATAATGGTCGTGACATTAAATTGCAGGAGGATAACCAACCCCATAAGCAACAAAGTCGCTAAAAAGATGATTGCGCGTTTAACTGAGATATCCCCGCAGGCAATCGGTCGGCCTTTGGTGCGCTCTACCTTTTTATCGATGTCACGATCCCATAAATCATTAACCGTGCAGCCCGCCCCGCGCATGATCACGGCGCCGATAGAAAATAAGATGACCTTATCTATATGCATAAGGAAGGACGTGATTCCACCTGCGCTAAGTGCGATTCCCCATAGAGAGGGAAGAAGTAACAGCCATACGCCAATCGGGCGATCAAGGCGCATCAGGTACGCGTAGGGACGAAAGACTTCGGGAAGAAATTTCTCTATCCAATCAAGCCTCTTGATATCTGTATGCTCTTTGGTGTTCACTGTCTGTGTCATGTCAGATCCTATATATAAGTATCCGCGCCTATATCTCAATGCATCTTTTCAAGAAAAGGTGCCGATAGTGCTTGAAAAAGCACACTTACATTATTTACGCAATGTGCTTCGTAAGGACGCAGGCGATAAGATTCGCATCTTTAACGGACATGACGGAGAGTGGATTGC
Source organism: Alcanivorax sp. (assembly GCA_051967755.1). Lineage (GTDB taxonomy): Bacteria > Pseudomonadota > Alphaproteobacteria > Micavibrionales > Micavibrionaceae > UBA1672. The sequence continues at coordinate 134,954 of JBQDYD010000001.1, read as the reverse complement.
CGCACTTGAATATCAGGGCAAAAAGGCCGGAAATGCAGTTGCTGAGCGCTGCATTAAGCCCCAAGCCAAGCGCACCAGAAAAACACATTTATATTTCTCGCCGATCAAGAAAAACCGTATGGATATGTTGATTGAAAAAGCAGTTGAGCTAGGGGTAACGGATTTGCACCCCGTGATTATGGCGCGCAGCGTCATGCGCAAAGTAAATACTGAGCGTGTGAGCGCGCAAATTATAGAGGCCGCAGAACAATCTGAGCGTTTAGACCTGCCGACGCTGCATGATGTGGTCAATTTTGCTTCTTTTTTGACGGGTGGTGATGGCAGGCCGCCAACATATGCGTGTGTGGAGCGTGATGAGAACACCCATAAATTATCTGCGTGCGACTTTAATGCCGATATTGCCTTCGTGATCGGGCCGGAAGGCGGTTTTGATAAAGAAGAGATCACGCACCTAAAAGGCTTGGATCATATAACGCTTGTCAGTTTGGGTGAGGATATCTTACGGGCAGAAACCGCTGCTATCGCATGTTTATCCTATGCGATGTTGCTATCTCATGGTAAAAGTTAAAAAAATTAGAGAAAAGCCACTGTTCATTCTTGCCTTTTGAGTTATATATTTATATGAATAGTGCCGAATTTTCGGGATCGGAAATTTGAACTCGCTTGAGTCTTTATACAACAAACATAAATGTGAACATTATGAATATCAAATTGTGGTCGGTTTTATCTGCTGTTTTGGGGATGGTTTCCTTATATGCTTTTCCGGTATTGGCAAATGGGCCGATTGACGCGGGCATGGGCTTTCAGGAGGCTGCGACATCATCGGCCGAGCGTATTCACGAATTCCACGATATGTTGTTGGTGATTATCACGGGTATCGTTTTATTCGTTCTGGTTTTGTTGATTTATGTTGTGTTGCGTTATAACAAGCGCGCGAACAAAACGCCTTCTAAGGTAACGCACAATGTATTGCTTGAAATCATCTGGACGGCGGTTCCGGTGATCATCCTGATTATCATCGCGATCCCTTCATTTAAGTTACTATATAAGAATGACCGCATCGCAGAACCTGAAATGACAGTCAAGATCACAGGGTATCAATGGTACTGGGGATATGAATACCCTGATCATGACGGTATCTCATTTAATTCATACATGGTTCCGACCGAAGAATTGAAAGAAGGGCAAAAGCGCTTGCTTTCAACTGATAACGTTCTGGTTTTACCGATTGAAACAGATATCGCAATTTTGGTTACGGCAAATGACGTGATCCATTCATGGGCGATGCCATCTTTCGGGGTAAAGATTGATGCTGTTCCGGGGCAAATGAATGAAACATGGTTCCGTATCAATAAGCCGGGAATTTATTACGGCCAATGTTCGGAGTTGTGTGGAAAAGACCATGCATTTATGCCGATTGAGGTTCATGCCGTCACGAAGGAAGAATTCGAGGCATGGCTTGAAAAGGCGAAAGAAGAGTTTGCGTTTAACATGTTTAATGATGAGAAACGTTTTGTCGGCCCTTCGGTTAAGCTGACGGCCGTTGCACAATAGTTTAAGTATTTGATTTTGTAATTAGAAAGAGAGCACAGAAATGGGTGATCACGATCATAAACCCGGTTTTTTCGAACGCTGGTTCATGTCCACAAACCATAAGGATATTGGGACTCTTTATATCATATTCTCGATTTTTGCGGGATTAGTTGGCGGTTTCTTCTCTATGGTTATGCGTATGGAACTGCAGGAGCCGGGCGTACAGTTTTTGCTGGATGATGCCGGAAACCCTGACGGGCATATGTGGAACGTGTTTATCACGGCGCATGGTTTGATCATGGTTTTCTTTGTGGTGATGCCCGGTTTGATCGGTGGTTTCGGTAACTGGTTCGTACCGCTTATGATTGGCGCGCCTGATATGGCATTCCCCCGTTTGAATAACATTTCATTCTGGCTGATCGTACCTGCCTTTATTCTTTTGCTTTTATCTGCTGCGATTGGCGGCGGTGCGGCGACGGGCTGGACGATCTATCCGCCGCTCTCCAGTATCGGTTACGGTAATGACGGTATGGCCGTGGATATGGGGATTTTTGCGCTTCACTTGGCGGGTGCCAGTTCTATTCTTGGTGCGGCAAACTTTATTACGACAATCTTTAACATGCGTGCCCCCGGTATGACATTGCACAAGATGCCGTTATTTGTTTGGGCGATGCTTGTTACTTCGTTCTTGCTTGTTTTGGCTGTGCCTGTTCTTGGTGGTGCGATTACGATGTTGTTGACAGACCGTAACTTCGGTACATCCTTCTTTAACCCTGCAGGGGGCGGTGATCCGCTCTTGTTCCAGCACTTATTCTGGTTCTTTGGTCACCCGGAAGTTTACATTATGATCTTACCTGCATTTGGTATTATCTCGCACATCGTGTCTACATTCTCTAAGCGCCCGATCTTTGGTTATCTTGGTATGGCCTATGCGATGGTTGCGATTGGTGTTGTTGGCTTTGTTGTGTGGGCGCACCACATGTACACAGTCGGTATGAGCGTAGATACACGCGCATACTTTACTGCGGCGACATTGATTATTGCGGTACCGACAGGGATTAAGATTTTCTCTTGGATTGCGACAATGTGGGGTGGCTCCATCAGCTTTAAAGTGCCGATGCTTTGGGCGATTGGGTTTATCTTCCTCTTCACTGTTGGTGGTGTGACAGGGGTTGTTCTTGCCAATGGTGGTATGGATATCGCGTTGCATGACACATATTATGTTGTTGCACACTTCCACTATGTGCTTTCGCTTGGTGCGGTGTTCGCGTTATTCGCCGGATATTATTACTGGGCGGGTAAAATGTTCGGTAAAATGATCCCTGAATGGATGGGGCAAATCCACTTTTGGATGACATTTGTCGGCGTGAATTTGATCTTCTTCCCGCAGCACTTCCTCGGCCTTCAGGGTATGCCACGTCGTTATATCGATTATCCTGATGCGTATGCGTACTGGAATGAAATTTCATCCTATGGTGCGTATTTAACAGGGATTGCAACGCTTTGGTTTATCGTGGTTGTGTTCTATACGGCGTTCTTTGGTCGTAAGGCAGATGATAATTACTGGGACGTACAGCCACAGAGCTTTACGTTAGAATGGTCGCTTTCTTCACCGCCGCCGTTCCACCAGTTCGATATACAGCCAAAAGTTAAATAAAATTAAGCCCCGAATTTCGGGGCTTTTTATTTGGTAATCGGGGCTTTTTATCGCTTAATTCAGAGAAAATGGCCCGAACCAATCGGTATCATTTTCATCAAACCCGTCAAGCGGCGAAGAATTATCCGCAGCTTCGCTTTTCAAATCTTCGTTATTGTCATCGCCAAAGATTGCATTTTCGAATGGCTTGCATAGCTCTTCAATCGCTTCGGGCGGTCTGGATTTGTCAAAAATACTTTCTGCGCGCGTATAAATAAGGTTGCTGGCCTCACTTTTGGTGATGTCCTGTTGTTCACTGGCAGAGACTTGAAGATGTGCATAGGCATCAAAAGATGCCTCCAAAACAACATCCGGCGTATCGACCAGATAGTTACGTAAGAGGGCGTCCGTCTCCTCATCCAGAACGACATTTGCCTGATTGTACGTTAATTCGCCATGTTCGTATTGATTGATCAGTTCTGCAATTGTGCGTGTGTAATCTGTGAGTGCACTCATTTTTATCCCCCTGTTGATTTCATTCTTGACCATAGAGTATTAAAATTTTACATATCTGCCAAGATATTTAGAAAACATCTAATTTTTGATATGTTCAAACCTCGGAATGTTTTCTGGTTTAAAAAAGGCGTGACCTTTTTAAAAAACATGGTACATAAAGGGCATGGCAAAAGTGATTACGAATACTCAATATACTTATCCGAACGCAGCATCCTCAGAAGCGCAAGATTCACGCGTGTCTGATTTCTTTGCGTTACTGAAACCCCGTGTGATGAGCCTTGTGGTCTTTACAGGCTTTGCGGGCATGTGGATTGCGCCCGGTGCGTCTGAAATGCATCCGGCATTAATGGTGATTGCGATGCTCTGTTTGGCCGTAAATGCAGGTGCGGCAGGCGCGATTAATATGTGGTTTGACCGCGATATTGATGCCGTGATGAACCGCACGCGCGGACGCCCGATCCCGATGGGGCGCGTGGATGCGGATGAGGCCCTGTCTTTCGGGATTGTTTTATCCTTCTTCTCCGTCATGATTATGGGGATGGCGTTAAATTGGATGGCGGCAGGTATTCTGGCTTTTGCCAATGCGTTTTATGTTTTGATTTATACAATGTGGCTTAAACGCTCTACGCCGCAAAATATTGTGATTGGCGGCGCGGCTGGGGCCTTCCCGCCTATGGTTGGTTGGGCCGCAGTAACAGGTGATGTTGCGTTACCGTCGATCGTTTTGTTTTTGATTATTTTCCTTTGGACGCCGCCGCATTTTTGGGCGCTGTCGCTTTATGCCAATCAGGATTATAAACGCGCGAAAATTCCGATGATGACTGTTGTTGCGGGTGAGCGCGCGACGAAAATTCAGATGCTGGTCTACACATTGATCTTATTGCCTGTTACTCTTGCCCCGTACTTATTCGGATATGCGGGTTTGGTTTACGGGATCGGCGCCAGTATTTTAAGCGGATTTTTTGTTGTGACCGCGATTAAGGTTCTAAACTCGTCTGACATGAAATTTGCCCGTGCGATGTTCGGATATTCCGTGTTTTATTTATTTGCTCTGTTTTTATTGGTGATGATTGATGCCGCATAGTGAACTTCATAAGAAAAAAGCCAAAAAGAACTATACGGTTCTGGCGATTATATTCGCGCTGGTTGCCCTGTTTTTTGTAATTTCCATTATTAAGATGAGTGCCACATAATGTACGAAGACCGATATTCCTATACTCCTAAGACAGTAATGATCACAGGTGCTACGGGGGATTTCGGACGTGCGTTTGCGATGCGCTTTGCGGCTCTTGGCTGTCAGCTTGTTCTGGTTGGTCGAAATGGCGAAAAACTCGCCGATCTACGTCAGAAAATTTCAGATAAATATACCGTTGCTGTGCATCCTTGTATCTTTGATATGACCGATAAAGATGCAATGGTGCGTGAGCTTGGCACAATTCCCGATGAGTTTAAGGCCGTCGATTTGCTTATTAATAACGCGGGGCTTGCGCTTGGGCTTGATCCTGCGCAAAAGGCCAGTCTTGAGGATTGGGAAACAATGGTCATGGTCAATAACATGGCGCTTATTCGTTTAACGCGCTTTGTGATTGAGGGGATGGCACAGCGTAAGGCAGGGCATATTATTAATATTGGATCGACTGCGGGGAATTATCCGTATCCGGGCGGGAATGTCTATTGCGCGACCAAAGCGTTCGTGAAGCAGTTCTCATTGTCTTTGCGTGCTGACCTGCCGGGCACGAATGTGCGTATTACAAATATTGAGCCGGGCATGATTAAGACGCAATTCTCTGAAGTGCGTTTTAAGGGAAACAAGGAAAAAGCCGACGACGTTTATGCGGATACCAATAATATGACCGCCGAAGATGTGGCAGAGGCCGTGGTCTGGAGCGCGACTTTACCGCCATATTTCAATGTAAACCGTATGGAGATCATGCCAACAGTGCAATCTTTTGCCGGTCATCCTATAGAACGCTTTGATTAAATTAAAAAAATATAGTATTGTGTATAAGTTGTTTTACTATATTCGGAGTTATTCGATGAAATCCCTTACTCGCGTAGCGCTTTATGCTCTGGTTATGAGCATAGTTCCCCTGTCATATACATATGCAGAAGATGCAATGGTTACAGAAGAAGAGGAAGAGCCTCTGTCTCTGCAAGAGGCTGCTGCCCTTGTTAATGCGCAAAAAACAGCAAGCGATGCTGTCGGCGGTACTGTATCGGGTGCGGTGACAGGATATTACGATATCTATGCGCGTCAGCTTTCATTCCGTGAAAAGACAAAAGTGTTTAGGGGATCATTAGAAAATCGCCGTATTGAGTTCGAAGATCACAGAATTCCGAGTCTTGATGCATATAAAGATGTCCGTGAAGAAGTTTACAGAGCGGAGACTGCTGCTTATCAGGCTGCGATTTTGGCTGCTGAAGATGAAGAATACGGCATGATGGAAGACGAAGAGGAAATGAAGCCGAAGAAAAAGCAAAAAGCGGCTGAGCCTGAAATGGTTTCTTATGATGATCAAGAGGCCGCAGACGAGGACAATGTGCCTGTGAAAGAAATTCCTGTCCCTCAGGATGATCAGGCCGAAAGTGATGTTTCTGTAAAGAAAAAAGTGGTGACATCTGATGATGCACCTGACTTTGATCCTCAGAATCTATAGAAGGTTTGCTTTTATATCGTTTTTAAATCGGCCTGTCTTTTGATGAGGCCGTTTTTCTTATACGGGCTTTATTTTTTTGAGATGTAAGCGTATAACAGGCGCAAAGAGTAAAGGCATATTTGTGATGGATAGAGATGAGGAACTGATTAGAAAAAACAAGCGTACAGGCCTAATGGTTCTGGCGGTTTTGTGTTTTATGATCGGGTTGTCTTTTGCGTCGGTTCCGCTTTACAGTTTGTTTTGTCGTGCGACAGGGTGGGGCGGAACAACGCAGGTTGCCGATGATCTTCCTGCGGCAGATGAAGTCGTTGATCGTGAAATTACCATTCGCTTTGATTCAAATACGGCGCGCGATCTGCCATGGGATTTTGAGCCCGAAGAATTATCTATCACCGTAAAGTTGGGTGAACGCGGTCTGACGAATTTCATTGCACGTAATAACGCCGATGTGCCAATCGGTGGCACCGCGATTTACAATGTGACACCGCTCAAGGCAGGTAAATATTTTCAGAAAATTCAATGCTTTTGTTTCGATAGTCAGGTTCTAAACCCCGATGAGCGCGTGAATATGCCCGTCTTGTTCTATGTAGACCCCAAATTGAACGAAGACCCGAACATGAGTGATGTGAAGACCATCACTTTATCTTATAGTTTTTTCAAAGCGGAATCTGATAAATTAGATAAGGCGATGGATGATTTTTACGAGGGTAAGCCTCTAACCTATTAATTTCGTATGTTAAATTTTATGGTTTTTGTGCATGCGCTTGAAAAAATAGCTTCTATGAGGCATATTTTGGTGTACTCTTAAATGCGGTTCCTCTATACAGAGAAGCGAATTTTCAAACAAAGCAAAAAGTTACAGTAAAATGGCAGAAAATATCGAATATACAACAACCGGAAAACCTCACCCGTATCACCTTGTCAGGCCCAGTCTTTGGCCGTTTTTGGCATCTATGTTTGCGGGCATCATGACACTTGGTTTGGTGTTTTATATGCATGATTACCATTTATTTGCAGATGCTGAAACCGGTGAAGGTGGCTTTCAGGTCGGTATAAAAGGATTTTTGCTGGGTATCGCCGGTATCTTGTTTGTCATGTTTGTTTGGTGGCGTGATATTATTTATGAAGCCGTCGTTGAAAAGGCACACACGCCGATTGCCATGGTTGGTATGCGCTTTGGTATGACATTGTTTATCGCATCAGAGGTGATGTTCTTTGTGGCGTTTTTCTGGGCGTATTTTAATGCGGCGTTTTTCCCGACAGATGAGATCGGGTATGTATGGCCGCCAGCCAATATTCATACGATCGATCCGTTTGATTTACCGTTAATGATGACGCTTATTCTTCTTCTGTCGGGTTGTACAGTGACATGGGCGCACCATGCAATTGTTGAGGGTAAGAATAAAGATGCGGTTGCGGCACTTGGTTTATCAGTGCTTCTTGGTGTCGTTTTCCTTGGTTTCCAAGTATATGAATACATGCATGCGCATTTTGGATTTACGGATGGCATTTACGCATCAACATTCTTTATGGCAACAGGATTCCATGGTTTCCACGTTTTTGTCGGGACGATCTTCCTCCTTGTTTGCTGGCTTCGTGCGCAAAAAGGCCATTTTACGCCTAAGGGGCATTTCGGATTTGAAGCAGCAGCATGGTATTGGCATTTTGTTGATGTTGTGTGGTTGTTCCTGTTTATTGCGATTTATTGGTGGGGTACCATCTTCGGCATGGACTTAACGCCTAAGTAAAAAGCGATTTTTACTGCGCCGCCCGTGCCGTATTTATTGACTTCACAGCGCTGACGCGTAAGGTTGGGGCATGACAAAACCAGTATCACTGTTACAGCAATCTATGGCCTGCAAATGCCCCAAATGTCATAAAGGGAATTTGTATAAGGGTGGATTTTCCCTTGATCTGGCCGATTCCTGTTCGGAATGTGGCTTGGATTTCACAAAAAATGATAGTGCAGACGGGCCGGCAGTCTTTCTTATATTTTTCCTCGGCTTTTTGCTGGTGCCTTTGGCATTGATTGTGGATGTTGCCCTGTCACCGCCTTTGTGGGTTCACGGCGTTTTATGGACTGTTGTCACCCTTGGTCTGACGGTGGGGATGCTAAAGCCGATTAAATCCTATGTGATTGCCTTGCAATATAAACACAGACCCGGGGATTGGAAGTAATGAAAATTCCGTTTTGGGCGACTGTCTTAACCCTTCTGGCGTCTATCGTCTTGTTCTCATTGGGGACATGGCAAATGCACAGGATGGCTTGGAAAAATACGCTATTGCAGACAATTGCCAGAGAGCTGTCCAAAGATCCGAAGTCTGAGGTGCTTGATCCTGACGCGGATCTGTCGACAGTCATTATAAAGCGCGGCGTTTTGCAGGGGGAGTTTCTGCACGAAAAGGCGGTGAGAATAGAGTCGCAGGTTATGCGCGGGCAAACCGGGTATAATCTGGTTACACCGTTTAAGTTAAGTAATCAAAATGGCAAAGTTATTTTCGTAAATCGTGGCTGGATACCGCTTTCGATGGGGATTATGGATGGACAAATCGAAAAGCCGCAAGGCGAAGTGCGTTTGATTGGGGCGCTGCGTTCAAAATCAGACTATAATTCGTTTGTTCCGGAGAATAAGCCCGAAGAAGATGTGTGGTACAGGATTGAGCCAAAAGAAATAGCCGCCGTAAAAGGTATTGATGCCTACTATACAAATATCTTTCATAAGGAAGGTGTGAAAAAGCGCGGCCTTCCTGACTTACCCATAGCCAGAGGTGCAGGCGATATCGGGATATCCAACAATCACGCGGGATATGTTCTGTTTTGGTTTACGATGTCTTTTGCCGTGTGGGTTATTTATTTTCTTCGGTTTATTGCCCCGCAATTGCGCAAAGATTTTTAAATTCATGGTCTTTGTGGATGAATCTGGGGGAATTGTATTTTCGGTTTTGAAGTCATATGAGCATTCGTTAGACTTAGGGAATTCTGATAGAAGTTCATTGCTACAGCAACTTGGGTTTTTCAAAAAATGATTAAAAATATTTTCACATTCGCATCCGTATTTATTTGTTCATTGGCGCTGGTGAGCGTTAATGCAAACGCAGCGCAGCCTCAGCAAATCGGTAAGTATGGTGATTGGACATCATATGTATTGATGGAAGGTGGTAATAAGGTTTGTTATATGGTGAGTAAGCCGACAAAGGCGCAGGGTAAATACACAAATAGGGGGGAGATTTTTGCCCTGATTACGCATCGCCCGTCTGAAAACACAAAAGATGTTTTTAGTTATATCACCGGCTATACCTATAAACAGGGAAGCGACGCGACCATTACTATTGATGGTAAAACATATATCTTGTTCACGCAGGATGATACAGCATGGGCACCGGATGCGGCCGCGGATAGTAAGCTGGCACTGGCCATTCAGCGTGGCTCTAAAATGGTTGTTAAGGGGACCTCTACGCGAGGCACTTTGACAACGGATACATATAGTTTGAAGGGCTCCGGCTCTGCATATAAGGCCATTACCAAAGAATGTGGTGTGCGCTAGTTAAAAAAACTGGCGATAACTTGGTAAGGGGGCTTTTGAAGCCCTTTATGAAAAATGAAAAATTTGCTATATTAGCATTTAGAGGAGATCTCTAGCCTGCGTTCCATATATGACATAAGTCTATGTCTTCTTTAAAAAAATTGCGGTTTTACTTATAGAAAGCTTGGAATGGAAAAGTGAGTGTGATAACTAATTCTAAACTTTTACAGGCTAATATGGAAGAATGCGCGTTTTCTTGCGTTTACCGTTGTGTTGCTGCGTATCATTCCTAAAGACCGGAGTATTGATTTGTACGTAAAGCGTGGATTTTTGAAAAAACTGGCATTACACCGCATCATTAAGGTGCGACACAGATATTTTCTGACGCGTAACAATCGCCTTAGATTGCGTTATGTGGCGGGAACGGTGATGATGGTTTCCGTTTCTATGTTCTCTTTGTTGGGGGCTATGAACTCTTCGGTCGCGTTCGTGCCTAATGCGTCTGATTTGATCGCATATAATTCTAAAAAAACGCCAAGCAACTTTGATGCCTCTCTTATCGCTCTTCCGGCGCAAAGTGAATATAATATGGGCGGTAATGATATTACGTCCGAGCAAGAAAAAGCAGATGAGAAGCTCTCTATGTTTGTGGAGCCGTTTAACTCTGACGTGCAGGAATTTACCCCGGATATAAAAGATGCCAAGCCTGAAGAGCTTGCTTTGGTTGAGCAGACATATGGTCCGCTACAGCCGCCCGAGGAAATTTTGAAAATCAGACCGGGTGACACGATTGCAGGTGCTCTGCAAGGTGTTGGTGTTAGTGGTGCTGAGGCGTACCGCGCTGTTAAGGCAATCAGTAAATATTATGATCCGCGTATGGTGAAGCCGGGGCAGGCAATTTCTATTCGTGTTGATCCTGCGGATGAGGGGGTTATTCTTTCCTCTCTGACAATGAAGGTCGACTCTGTGAAAGAACTGGTCGTTACCAAGGATCCGCATGATCGTTTCCAGTCCGAAGTATTGGAAAAAGAAGTCATTTTAAAGATGAAGGCCGCGAAGGCATCGATTAATTCATCGCTTTATGCGTCTGCGGCGCGTGCGGGAATTCCTGCTTCTGTGATCGCTGAGATGATACGCTTATACTCTTATGAGGTTGATTTCCAACGTGATATCAGACAGGGCGACACGGTTGAAATTCTATATGAAACATACGAAACAGATGATGGTGACTTTGCGCGCTATGGTAATGTTTTGTTTGCAAACCTGAAGGTAAATGGCACTAAAATTCCGATTTACCGTTATGAGGAAGATAATGGCCGCGCGGAATATTTCCGTGAGGATGGTATGAATTTGCGTAATACCCTCATGAAAACGCCGATTGACGGGGCGCGTATGTCATCAGGATTTGGAATGCGTCGTCACCCTGTGTTGGGCTATAACAGAATGCATAAAGGCGTTGATTTCGCCGCCCCTAGGGGTACGCCTATTTACGCCGCCGGTGATGGTGTCATCGATAAGATCGGCCGTAATGGTGGCTATGGTAACTATATTCGTATTCGTCACGTAAATTCCCTTAAGACTGCCTATGCGCATATGCATAAATTTGCGAAGGGCATGTCAAAAGGTAAACGTGTTAAGCAGGGTGATGTTATCGGATATGTCGGTACAACCGGACGTTCGACAGGCCCGCATTTGCATTACGAAGTCCTTAAATCCGGTAAGCAGGTCAATCCGAAGAGCATCAAAACATCAAACCGCCAAAAATTGGCCGGATCTGAGTTAGAAAAATTCAGGGCGCAAATGAAAGTCATACAGCAGAAATACGCAACGCTGGCGGAACATTTGAAATTTGCCCAGAATGATCTGTCAGAGTAGATCTTGCGAGCATGGTGCAGTTTGTAATTCAATCATCGTGTGATTTTTAAGATTCGAATACGATTGGTTTTGTATTTATCCACAGCCTGCCACTTTCCATCATTTTGTTATATTTTGTATGTGATCTGTTTGAACGATCTGTTCAAAAATTTATATCAATACATATTTTTTAGATTGAGCATTTATAAACAACGGTGTAATGTACATACGGTTTAAATGCGTGCGGCTTTGCGTTTTGTAAAGATTCTAAAGGTTCCGTCGAGCTGTAAGCATGAAATTTTTATAATAAGGCGTATGTAGAATACGCATCCCGTTGTGCCCGTAAAAGGCATGGTGGGGGTTTTCGCTGTATGCGAGGATGGAGAAATACAATGACAAAAAGAATGTTGATTGATGCAACCCATAAAGAAGAACTTAGGGTTGCGATCAGTGATGGTAATAAATTGGTTGAGTATGATTACGAAAGCCAATCCCGCAAACCCCTTAAAGGCAGTATCTTCTTAGCAAAAGTGACCCGTGTGGAGCCATCGCTTCAGGCGGCTTTTGTTAACTTTGGCGGTAATCGCCACGGCTTTTTACCTTTTTCTGAAATTCACCCTGATTACTTTAGAATTCCGGTTTCTGACCGTGATGCCCTGATGGCTGAACAAGAAGCCCTTTTGAAAGAGCATGACGAAGAAGAGCAGGCACTTGAAGAAGATGATGATGACGCGGATGAGAATGCGGATGATCAGGATGATGAAGTTTCTGAGGATGATGCAGACGAAGACGATGAGGCCGAAACTGCAGAAGAAAAAGCGGATGAAAAAGTAGAGAATAAATCCGATAAAGCGTCTGAAGAGTCTAAGGAAGCAAAGTCTGACGATAAGAAAGAAGGCGATGAAGCGTCCGACGACGAAAAGTCTGACAAGGATTCTGATGCTGAGGACGGCGAGGAGAAAAAAGCCGATTCCGATAAAGAAGATGATGCCGATAATAAAAACAAAAAAGGTGGCCGTGGTCGCGGCAGAGGGCGCGGCAGAGGCAGAGGGCGCGGCCGTCGTGCGCAACATCGCAACCGCAATGTTGAGGTTATCGGCGGTGAAGAAATTGATCAGGAACAGCGTTTCCGTTTTAATTTGCGCCGTAAGTATAAAATCCAGGAAGTTATCAAGCGCGGTCAAATTATGTTGGTTCAGGCCAACAAAGAGGAGCGCGGTAATAAAGGCGCGGCGGTTGGCACGTATCTGTCATTGCCCGGTCGTTATTGTGTTTTAATGCCGAACAGCCCGCGTGCGGGTGGTGTGAGCCGTAAGATTGCAAATCATAAAGATCGTGCGCGCATGCGTGAGATAGTCAAAAGCCTGGATGTGCCTAAGGGGATGTCCGTGATTGTCCGTACCGCGGGCGTGACACGTACAAAAGCAGAAATTAAACGCGATTTGGATTATTTGATGCGTTTATGGAACAGCATCCGTGAATTGACGTTGGAATCAACCGCGCCGTCTTTGGTGTATGAAGAAGCCGACCTGATTAAACGCGCTGTTCGTGACCTGTATTCGCGCGATGTTGAAGAGGTTCTGGTTGCAGGCGAGGAAGGCTATAAGACAGCAAAAAGCTTTATGAAGATGATGATTCCTTCACATGTGAAGAAAGTATCAGAATATAAAGATGATCAGCTGCCGTTATTTAACCGTTATCAGATTGAAAGCCAGATCAATGAAATCAGTCAGCCGGAAGTGCGCCTGAAATCAGGTGGCTATCTGGTGATTAACCCGACCGAAGCGTTGGTTTCTGTTGATGTGAACTCCGGTAAGGCGACGAAAGGGCGCCATATCGAAGAAACTGCGCTTAAGACGAACCTTGAGGCCGCTGATGAGGTTGCACGCCAGTTAAAGCTGCGTGATTTGGGTGGTCTGGTCGTGATTGACTTTATTGATATGGAAGATCGCCGCAATAACGGCAAGGTTGAGCGCCGCATTAAAGAGGCGCTATCGACTGACCGTGCCCGCGTGCAGGTTGGCCGTATATCGACCTTTGGTTTGATGGAGCTGTCAAGGCAGCGCCTAAGCCCGAGTTTGACCGAAGCGCAAAACGAAAAATGTAAGGTATGTAACGGGATTGGTATTGTGCCGACATCGGATGCCATGTCTATTATGGTTCTGCGTGCGATTGAGGAAGAGGGTATTCGCGCCCGCGCCGCGCAAATCATCGTTCAGGTGACCAATGAAGTTGCGCTGTTCATTCTAAATTACAAACGCCGTAAGCTGGCCGAGATTGAGGGGCGTTACGACCTTCAGGTTCTGTTGCGTGTGGATGATAGCTTGGCGGCCTCTGATTACCGTATCGAAGTCTCTAAGCCTGCTACCAAGTCTGATGATGATGACGGTGACGCAGAAGATGATGATGGTAATAAGGGCGGCAATAAGAAAGACGATGCGTCCGATGATAAGGACGGTAATAAGTCCCGTAAGCGCGGTCGCCGTGGTGGACGTGGTCGTTCACGTAATAAATCTAATGATAAGCAAGAGCAATCTGAAGATAAGTCATCGGATGAAAATCCTAAGGATCAGGACGTGAAGCAGGCTGAGGAAAAGTCTGATGATTCTGAGTCAGCAAAGGATAATAAGAAGCCTAAATCGACCCGCGGCAGAAAGAAGAAAGATTCTGACGGTCAGGATAATCAGTCTAAAGAGTCAAAGGATAACGGCGCAGAGGATAAAAAGTCCAAGGCTGCTAATGATGATGCCTCTAAGGATGATGAGAAGAAATCAAAACCTGCGGCAAAGAAAAATAGCGCGAAAGCCAAAAAGTCTGACGATAAGGCGGATGATGAAAAATCATCTGATAAAAAGCCGGCCAAAAAAGCAGAGAAAGAAGAGAAGCCGAAAAAGCCTGCTTCTAAAAAATCTGCAGCCAAGCCGGTGAATGATCAGGACGCAGCCAGTGAGCATGAGGTTGTTAACCAAGCGCCTAAAGAAAAGAAAAAAGGATGGTGGAACAGGTTGGTTGAGTAATCAACCTATCGCGTGAGCAGGACGTGATAATAGAAATATTCACCACTGCCGCCGCCATTACCGTTATCTTCGATACAAGCAGCGTTTAATCCCGCAAAGGATCGTCCGCTGCTTGTTCCTTCCAGAACATTGTTTGAATTAAAACTGCCGATGAATTTTTCGGCATCCCCCAATGCGATGGTGCCATCGTTGGCGGGTGGGTTGCCTGAATAGGCAGGCACGTTATCCAGCACTCTGTTTATCGCAAGGCAAACATCGCGCCGCAGATAGGGTACAAACAGGATCAGATCCATGCAGGCGGCGTTTCCGCAATCGGTTCCGATGCCTGTGACCTCAGCTGTCGCGGTGAAGAATAAATCCTCGTATCCTTGCGCGGATGCATGCGCGTCATCTAACCAGTTATCCTTTGGCTGTTCATAGGTTATACCCCCGCCATATGCGTCAAAGACATGGCAAGACTTATCAGCGGGGCTGTTTGGGTTTTCGTATCCAGTGACATCAGTGTTTTCAAAGCTGATATCGTTTTCCGAGCATCCGTTGGTGATGCGCAGTTTCTCAATGGCGCTTTCTAGGCCGCTGGCGTAACGCATGATTTGCGTGGCCTTGATACGCGCCTTTTCTGCATCGCCTGATTGGTTCACGGAGGCGGAATTACGGCTGAGGACTACACTGAGTAATCCGAATAGCGCAATGGTAATCAGGACAAACCATAAGACATTACCATTTTGCGATTCGATATAGTGCTTCATAGGTTTATGATAACCAGTTTTTCAGCCTGTTACAGGATTCTCTGATGCTTTCTTCGCTATCGGCGTAACAAATGCGGATGCCTCTGTGCCCGCGCGATAGGTCAAAATCGATGCCCGGCGTTGTTGAAACGCGCGCTTCTTCCAGCATTTTGATACAGAATTGCTCGCTGTCATTGCTGAGGTGGTGGATATCGGCATAGACGTAAAATGCGCCCTCCGCATTTGTGAAATTGGTAATGCCTGCTTTGGGCAGCTCTTCTTTTAATATGTCGCGGTTCTTACTGTAATGCGCAACATAGGCGTCCAGCTCATCCGTATGGTCAAAGACTTTATAGGCAAGGTGCTGCGAAATGGTCGGCGGGGATACAAACAAACTCTCCGCCAGTTTCTTCACGCGGTCAACCATATCGCTTGGCAAAACGGTCCATCCCATGCGCCAGCCCGTCATGGCGAAATATTTGGAAAATGTGTTTAAGACAATAACATTATCGGAATATTTTCGCGCGGTTGGCGCTTTGTGGCCGTATGTGATGCCGTGATAGGCTTCGTCCGAAATCAGGCGCACACCATTTTCATCACACCATTCGCAGATTTTCTTAAGCTCCGCATCGTCAATCATCGTGCCCGCAGGGTTGGAAGGGGAGTTGATGATAAGCCCTTCAAAGCTTTTGCCGCAATTTTGTAATAGCTCCAATGTCGGCTGGTAATTATCTTCGGGGCGCGCTTCGATTTCGACAACCTCGATGTTCAGGGATTTTAAAATGTTCCTATAGGCCGGGTATGTCGGCGTTGTGACCAACACACGATCTCCCGCGTCAAAGGCGGCCAAAAAGTCGAGAATAAAGCCTGAGGATGATCCCGCGGCGATGACAACCTCATTGGGGGAGATGCTCACACCATAGTGGCTGTCATAATATTCGGCAATGCGTTCACGTAAGGATGGCATACCGACGGCCTCTGTATATCCCTGTATCGGATCACGCCTAATCATGTCCACGGCGTAATCCAAAGCGCCCTGCGGTGCGCCAAAACATGGCTGGCCCGCGCCCATGCGCTTAATATCGACACCTTCTGCGGCGCGTTCATTAACCTGGCGCAGGATGTCTAGTGCCTGAAACATTGCAATATCTGATCTGGAAGAAAGCTTAAGTTTGGTCATTTTTTATGATTTTCTGTGTTAATTCGGTTGAAATCCTTTGCCTTACAAAGCCTTAAAAGAAATTCTAAATCAAGATGATTTTTATTTTTCCTTTATTATCAAGTAAATAACAAATAAAACAATTTATGTAAAATTTTATATAAATTTTATACTTATTTTACAAGTATTTTAATCTAATTACTTTATTAAAAATAATAAAAGTATTTATTTCGAATTTTATTTACTTTGTATTTACTTTCTTCATGTTATGGTAAATGTATAAGGAGATACGAATTATGACTTTCGGAGTGATTGCATTTTTATCAGCGGTTTTATGTATTTTATGTTCCGTCATATCGCTTTATACGACGAGACCAGCAAAAAGGGAGAGCGATATGTAATAAGGGGGAGCAGCCCCTTAGAACGGACTTTTTTAAAGTTTACGTGTTTGTCTTAAATTTGTCATGTGCGGAGCTTGATTGATATGTAGATTTGTTTGCCCCAATATCCTCAAATCTACGCCGATATATTATTAAGCTCATATTCTCTACCACCGGATTCGTCCGGTGGTTTTTTTTTTGCTATTCAGTTTTTATGAATGTAAGATATAGTCTCAATACATATAACAGTTTTAAGGAATGATCATGCTTTTGCGCATCTTTTTTGTTTTCTCATGTCTTACTATCTTTGTCGCCCCTGTCGGCTATGCCTATGCACAGGACGGTGAAGCTGCCCTGACAGATGAGCAGCAAAAGGCAAAAGACCTAATGAAAGCGCAGAATGACGCATTGCAAGAGCGTTTGAATTCCGTCATGAACACGCTTGATCAAGGGCAGCTGACGCATTTTATGGTGATGTATACGAATTATAATATGTACAGCGTTGTGAAGGCTGTGCGTGAGGATGTAGGCGGCGCAGTCGGCGGATGTGCAAAGAATAACCCTGATATGGCGGATGATTTGAATAACAGATTTGCCCGATGGGAGGGAAGTGTCGGGTCCAGTATGAAGGAAGTGGACGATAACATCAAAAGCATGTCTTTGGCGCAGGACTATATTTCCCAGAATGATTTAAGTGCTATTTTCGGCATGGTGGATGAGACGCGCGCGTTAAACTCATCACAGTTTGAAAAGACGCCTGTGACAACGCCGGAAGCTTGTGAATTTATGATGAGTAAGATGGATGAGACACAAGAGAACATGATTCGATTGCTTTCAGGTACATTGCAGAGTTATCCGAACATGCTCCGTAAGACCCAAAAATAAGGGGTTTCAGGCATATTTTTGTCATATGAAAATTAAATTTGTAAAAATATTGATAATATGCAAAAATATGCTGTAATTCGTGCAGTTTAGGAAGAGTGCAACTAAATAAATAATAACTGCTTTTTCAAAGTGCGAATTCTGGTGATTATAAGAATAGGTCGAAAAGACCATATAATTTAAGGGTGTGAAATGGCACAAGGTACAGTTAACTTCAGCGCAGCGGAAACAATCGTTAGTCTTGCTAAGGCTCTCGAAATCGATATCCCTGAAAATAACGGTCAAGACGAATATACTGCTCAGCTGGGCCAGCAGATCACTACCCAACTTCAAGAAAAGTTACAGGAACACCGCGCCAATCAGCCAATGGTTCTTACATTGGATGCGATTGAAGAGCGCGCGCGTGAAGCTCTGCTTACAGAATTGGCAACGAATTTAGGTCTGCAATCAGAACAGGCGTTGCAAGTTATGGGCGCAATCTATGACAATGCAGACGAAGCGATTGAGGAATTCGATGAAAGGCTTCAAACCGCTGGTCGTCCCGACGCCGAATCATTAAGCCTTGCCGTCGATGGTGATGGTGGTAATCCGCAGGCAGAGACCACAACACGTTATGAAACACGCACAGAAACAGTAAGAGAGCCGGATCGTGAGCTTTCTGATGCGACAATCCGTGATAACAGGCTTGTGCAAACAACATTGGCGCAGGCGATTGGCCGTGTGAACCAAATGCGTAATTCTTCGATTGTTGGCCCTATGCTTGGTCTGAGCAGACCTTTGGATAATATTTCACAGCGTGATGGTTACTGGAACGAAGAGTCGCTGGACTCTATGAATGCCGTTATTGATATGCTGAAAGAGCGTAACGGTCTTTCAGGTCAGTTCCCTGAGTCAGGGTACACGCCTGCTTTGGGTCGTGCATTAAGAGAGAAAATAGAAGAATTGGAAGGTTCGTATAACCCTGCGAATATGGCCAAAGCGGGTGCGATGAACCAAATTTTGGATGAAGAATCCAGAAACAGATTATTTGCTGCGTTAGACCGTTTGCACGGTGCGAATGAACTTCGTCCTGTAACGGTTGTTGAAACGCAGGTAGAGGTGCAAGTTCCCGTTACTGAAACAGTCGTGAGTGATGATGCAGGTGTTGAAACAACTGTAGAAGATGATGCGCCTGATGCCTCGACCTTAGATCCTTCAAATGAATCTCATGTTGCTTTAATCGCGGCGAAAGATTCTGTATCAGATATAGCCCGCATCATGGGTGTGAGTGCACCTGCCCAATATTCTGTAGAATTCGGCCAGAGCGTTGTTGATGCTTTGGATGCTGAATTGGTGTCCTTCATGGAACAGCGCGGCGGCGACATGGATGCGGCGGCGCATGATGCGTGGATTACGCACCTGACTGAAAAAGCCGGTCTTGAGGTGAATGACGCAAATAAGGCGCAGATAAGCACATCATTCGCAAGTTTAGAAGCCAATGTTTTGGCATTGGACTCTGCCGTAAGAGGCGGGTTGGTTGTTGGTATGACTGAAACAACGCCAGTTACAAACCCGGGCGGCGGCGCGGTTGATGGTAATGCCCCTGCTGATAATGATCTTGATACTCAGATGGCGATTACTGCCGTTGAGGGTGTTTTGTATCAGTTGGGTGGCCAGTTGGATAACCTGCCGGGTATGGGCGGTATGGGGGGAATGATCTCTCAGTTCGGTTTGACCGATACTTTGCTTACGCCCCTTACAGAAGCAGACCTGAATGATGGTCAGTTTGGTAATAATTCACAAGACCTTGCCTATAAATTGGTGATGGGTCTGAAAATGATGAACGGGGACGAAAACCCGGACGGAACATATAACCAAGCCGTTGGCGAGAATTTGCGTTTGGCAATTTTGACGAAGCCTGAATTTGCATTTGTTCGTGAACAGTTAACATCTGATGATGGCACGCCCCTAAGATTTTTTGGCGAAGGCGGCGGCGCTTTAACAGGTGCTTCGGCGGAAGAACAGCAAGCATTAGCGCGTCAATTATTGACATTCGACAGCACAGAGCCTCAGGCTCCGGCTGCGGGTGCTGATCAGGCAACCGTACAAGCGTATGAAGCGCAGATGCAAGCGCGTGAGCAGTTCGCGCAAGCACATGAGCAAGATCTGCAGGCTGTCAGAAAGCTAAATGCGTTTTTCCAAGGTCTTGACCATCTGCAGCGTCAAAATCTTTATGATAATGAAGAAGCACGTCAGACGAATAAGCAAAACTTAATGCTTGATGCTGCTTCTGGGATGCTTGACCAGTGGGCACCGGGCATCAAAACATGGTTGCAGGATTTCTTTACAAATTCACAGTTCGGTCAAATGATCAGTGGTGTTTTGTCACAATTCTTTGGCATTAATGTCGGGCGCCTGTGGGGTGACCGTGATGATGCGGCGGCTCTGGAGCGTTCACAGCCTCTTATCGAAGATAACTTTTCATCATTCTATAATACAGCCAGATCAGATTTGGGTGGCCCGTCAGTTGCACATGAAGATGTGATGGAGCGCGTGCGTTCAGACATCATCGATAAAATGGATCACGGCGCGTTTAAGCTTGGTATGGACATTTTGTTCAAGGATCAAGATGAAGATGTTGTAAGACAGGCCGTTGAAAAAGCTTTGGACGCAGCTCAGAACTCTACTGACCTTACCAGCGCAAGCGCTGCTTTCTCTGCAAGTTTGATGCAATCAGGGCGTGAGTTCAGAGAAGGACAAGATTTGTCAGCGGATGAAGTCGCAGAATTTAACCGCTACCTACAGGAAGCATCTCGTGAAATTATGGGCGCTGCAGGTGTCGGTGGCGCAGACCTTGCTGTCCCGCGCGAAGTGCTTGAGGATGACGGCTCGACGATTGGTACAAGCGAGGCTATTGCCGCTGTAGTCGGTGATGATCGTGAGCGTGATTTAGAAGCGCCTGCCGTTGATGCAGAGGTTATCGAAGCCGGTGAAAAGAATGTAGAGCTGATCTACACGCCGAATAATGACTCACAAATTCAGGGGCCTACGCGTTATGCGCATGGCCGTGTTGATGACATACAGTCTGTTTTGGGTAATAACGCCGAAGCGCTTGGCTTGTCATTGAATGCAGACGGCATGAAAAATGATGCCGGTGAATATTCCGACATGTTGACCCCATATACAAATGCGGTCATTGAGGAAACGTTGATCCGCGCACAAATCCACAAGCTTCAGTCTGAAAGTGTTGTGATTACACAAGATCACTTGGATGGATTTGACCGTAAGTTATCTTTGGATAATCTGGATGTTGTCACGTCCTATATGGAAGATCAGGGCGTTTCCGCAGCAGAAATCGCAAGCTTCACACAGGCGGTTATCGGCCCGGACGGGCGCGGTATTGGTACGGATTACTTCTCTACTGATCCGAATGACAGGCTTGCCGGTGACAGACAAGATCATACTGTTCTTGAGCAAGCGCATTTCGGTAATCAATTTGACCTTAAGTTGGCACAATGGGTGCCTACACCGGATCTTGACGAAGGGCTTGACCTGACGGAAGAAGATCCGCTTCGTGATCGCTATTTGGAATACAACCAAGACAGACCATGTGAAATTCCTTTATTCTTCACAAAAGAAGGGGATACGTCTGTTTTCGCGATTATCCGTGATAAGCAAGGCAATGATGACCCATCTGATGATGTGTTTAGAGAGTTGGATATGGATCTTTATCTCTCAACGCGTGTGATACAAGATGGTGATGCAGATGATTTGCAGGCGCTTCTTGATAATTACAACTGGGAAAACCCGACACAACAAGGTGTGCAGGACGTAATTAACAAGGTTCTGGGGCTTGACCCACTGGAGCGTACAGCAACGCTTTCTACAACCAGAGAGCAAACTGTCAGAACAGAAGTTGAAGTGCCGAGAGTTGAGCTTTCAATTCCTGAAAGAAGCGCGGCTGATGATCATGACAGACCTGAAGCATATCGTGACCTTAGAACGATGACAAAAGATCAGGCGGAGTTCCTGTCACAAAGTTTGGGTCTTCAGTCACGTCAAGATATTATGCGTTTATCAGAACGCGATATTGTTGATCCGTTAGAAGTGTTCTTTAACCAGCAAATGCGTAATTCAGGCGGCACAAACGGTATGGTTATGCTTGAACTGGCTGCGCACGGTATTGAACACCCTGATATGGATGTTGTTTTGGCCTACAGAAATGAGCGCGGTAATCTTGAGTTTCGTTATGTGGACTATGAGACAGACGCAATTCAGCCAATTCCGTCACAACGTGCAGGAAATACAGATATTTCTGCCGGATTTGACCGTAACGCACATGATAATGGTGCACGCCGTTTGGATGATTTTGTTGATGAAATTTCGCACAATAACGGTGCGTATGTAAAACAGGGCATCACAGACGGGTATCTGGGGATGCGCGCAATCGTTCATAACGGTGAGGGCAGTTTCAGAACAATATCTGCGTTTGAGGCCGTGTATGGCACAGAAATGATGCGCGCACATATCACAGATTATGTGGGTGCAACATCGACGCGCTATGCTCATAGAACAGCATATGAGCAACAGCAACGCCGCGATGAATTCTATAACCGCAGAGAGACAGGCTTTAACGGCATGACAGACGAGGAAAGAAGACGTCTAGATGAAGTTGCCCGTTCAAGAAGCGGTGGCTTTAATAATGCGAGTGGTGCAGAGCACAGAAACAATAACGGTCATGATCATGAATATGTTGGTTTGGCCGGAGAGGCTTGGGAGCACACACCAAAAATTATCAGAGGGCCCGCAACAGCCGCAGCGATGCAGGTTGATGCGATCAGACGTATTTTTGCAAAAGGCCCGTTCCACGGACCGAACTGGACACCGGAGGAGCATGAAGAAGTGTTCCGCCAGAACCAGCAAGATATGGATCTGGATCAGAACCATGTTTACGACAGTGGCGGCGCGACATACGACCCGACATTGCAAAACGGCAGATAGGCTCTCGTTAACCGGCGGTTCTAACGCTTGATTTCCCTAATTTTGATGTAGGCTGTGGCAGCCATCAATATGGTCGTTGACCATGCCCATGGCCTGCATAAAGGCGTAAACGGTGGTTGGGCCAACGAACTTCCAGCCGCGTTTTTTCAGGTCTTTTGATATTTGGTTCGATAAATCAGTTTTTCCGGGAATGTTTGACGCGGCGGCGGGTTGCTTGGTTTGTGGTGGTTGATATGCCCAAAAATACGCATCAAGGGAGCCTTTTTCCTCTATTAATTCCAAGGCGCGCTGCGCGTTATTGATGGTGGCTTCTATTTTGCCGCGGTGGCGGATGATGCCCTCATTTTGCAATAAGGATTCTACTGCTTCATTGTCGTATTTAGCGACCTTGTGAAAGTCAAACCCATCAAATGCCGCGCGGAAATTCTCTCTTTTTCGCAAGATGGTGATCCAGCTGAGGCCTGCCTGAAACCCTTCCAGACAGATTTTCTCAAACAGGCGTATGTCATCATGCACGGGTTTGCCCCATTCCTCATCATGATATTGAACATATAGCGGGTCTTCGCCGCACCACCAGCATCGTTTTTTGCCGTCTTTACCAAAAATCAAACCTTTGTCTTGCATACTATTCCCTTTATACTGGATATCGATTTGATCATGCATGAGGGGGATGAATGCTTCAACAATTATTAAATTTTCGGCGACAAAAGCGCGCGCTTCCCGAAGTAAAAGATATTAGAAATCAGGAGGATATCGACTTTCTGGAGCAAAGTAAGGCGCATCTGGAAGAATTAGAAGATATTCGCAAAGAGAAGTTCAAAACATATAAATGGCGCAAGAAAATCGCAATTCCTGCGGGTGTTGTTTTAACGCCGTTCGTGGGGTTTGTTGATTTTTGGCTATTGATGCTACAAAGTAGCGATAATGACAGTGTGGCAGGGTTAAGCGTTGGTTTGATCGGTGGATTATATTGGTGGGTGACGCAGCCAAAACGCCAATATGCCAAGGCGTATAAGGAGCGCATTTTGCCAAAGCTTGCGAATTTGTTCGGTGAATTTCGCTATGATCTGCATGGGGAAATTGGGCTGAATAAGATCTGGCCGTCAAAAATTCTTCCGAACCATGATCGTTATAAATCCGAAGATTATTTTGAGGGTACCTATAAAGGGGTGGATATCGAATTTTCAGAAATCGATTTTCAGCAAAAGCGCCGCAGTAAAAACCGCACCTATTATGTGTCTGTGTTTAAGGGGCTTGCGATTTTACTCGACATGAAGACCAAGAAATTCTACGGCCATACCATGCTGGATAAGGATCGCGGTAAAATCAGCGAATGGTTTAAGGAGCGTTCAAACAAGCTTAAGCGTGCCAATCTGGTTGATCCTGAATTTGAGAAAATATTCGATGTGTATACGAATGATCAGGTGGAGGCGCGTTATTTGATTGATCCTGTGATGATTGAGCGCCTGAAAGGCCTGCAGGAGGAATATGACGGCAACAGTATGACGGCGGCCTTTTATGACAGTAAGATGTTGATTTTAATGCAAAGCCCGCATAATTACTTTGAGCCTGCCGATCTGGAAATCCCCGCGACCGATCCGCGTTCTATCCTATCCATGAAAAATGAGATCGGGGAGATTTTATCACTGATTGATCGTTTATCGCTTTATGATCCTGACGCGGTTCATAAAAACATGCCAAGCGTTGAAACACCTGCCGCAGAAGAGGCGGTTTCGAGTGATATTATCGATCAAGTGGTTTAATTAACTAAGGAAAAAGACTTAAATGATTTTATGGATATATGATGTCTCGATGCAACTTTCGCATAAAGTTTTTTCAGAGATTTTTAGTAAAGAAATGAAAGGCGATAATGAAGATTGGTGTTTTTCTGAGCAATCGGAAGATGCTTTTTTGATAGAAAATAAGGTTCTTTTTTCCAACGTAGAACAATCAAGGAGAAAATTATATAAGACGTATTCGTCCAGAAGGAAAATTGCTCCATATCTAATCTTTCTCCCTATTATAGCACTAATTCTATATTTGTTTTATTTTTCAAAAACAGAATTAGACTCTTTTGTTGCAATATGTTTTGGCCCTTTACTTTCTGCTACCTTAATTGGGGTGGTGTATAGCTTTGTTATTACCCCTAAGCTTGAATATACATTGCTGTATAAAAACAGTTTTTTACCAAAACTCATAAAATTTTTTGGTAATTTTACCTATACATATTTACCTGAAGATCGGATTGATCCTGCAATATTTCGTGAAACAATGATCTTGCCAAAACATCGAGATTGCTTAGTCGAGGATTTGTTTGAAGGTAAGTACAGAGAAATATCGATAAAATTTTTTAATTTAAAATTATTGGGGGAAATTGACGCAGATAGAGATAAAAGTGTGGCTTTTAAAGGCCTAGGGATTTTTATTGATACAGGGGCTAAGCGCTTCCTAGGTAATACCGTATTATGTCCGTATAGAAGGAATCTTCATGGTGAGGTAAAAGAACATTGGAGGTTGAAGCGTGTAAAGCTCGTTGATCCGAAATTTGAGAAAATCTTTAACGCATTCGGGTCAGACCAAGTAGAAGCACGCTTTCTGCTTGATCCGGTCATGATGGAAAAGTTGAAGGATTTGTATTCTAAGTGCGATACAGGCGGTTTGTCGGCATCCTTTTATGACAATAAAGTCTTTATCATGATGTCCAGTGCCCATGATCATTTCGAGCCTGCCCCGCTTCATATCTCGGCGATGAACGAACAACCAGTCTTACGGATTAAAAAAGAAATCGAAGATGTGCTCTCTATCATTGACATACTAAGCCTTTATGATCCACAAAAGGTGCATGAACAAAATTCATCCAAGCCTGATCAGGAAACGGGAACGGCTTGAAAGTAACAGATAAGGATAAACACCAATGACATCGTATCAGTATGTATATGTGATGAACGGACTAACCAAGGCCTATGGCAGTGGTAAAAAGGTTCTGGAGAATGTAACGCTTAGCTTTTTTCCCGGTGCGAAGATTGGTGTCCTTGGCCCCAACGGTGCAGGTAAATCAACGCTTTTGCGTATTATGGCGGGTGTCGATAAAGATTATATGGGCGAGGCCTGGTCTGCCGAAGGTGCGCGCGTTGGCTATCTGGAGCAAGAACCCCAACTTGATGAGAGTAAAACCGTTGGCGAAAACGTGATGGAAGCGCTTGCCGATGTAAAAGCGATGGTTGATAGATTTAATGCCATCGGTATGGAAATGGCAGAACCTGATGCAGATTTTGATAAGCTGTCTGAGGAGATGGGCGAGCTTCAGGAAAAGATTGATGCGGTTGATGGTTGGGAATTGGACAGAACTATTGAAATCGCGATGGATGCGCTGCGTTGTCCGCCTGCGGACTGGCCGGTGACGAACCTGTCAGGGGGTGAGAAACGACGCGTTGCGCTTTGCCGATTATTGCTCGAAAAACCTGATTTATTGTTGCTTGACGAACCGACCAACCACCTTGATGCGGAAAGTGTCGCATGGTTGCAGAGATTCTTGAGCGAATATTCAGGCGCGGTTGTGATGGTAACGCACGATCGTTACTTCCTTGATAATGTGACAGGCTGGATCTTAGAGGTAGACCGCGGCAGTGGTATCCCGTATGAGGGGAATTACACGGCCTATCTGGAGGCCAAAGCCAAACGTATGAAGCAGGAAGAGCGCGAGGAAAATACACGTCAGAAAACATTGGCGCGTGAGATGGAGTGGATGGGGAAAAGCCCGTCAGCCCGTCGTTCCAAGTCCAAAGCGCGTATTAATGCGTACGAAGAATTGTTGGCGCAAAGCCAAAAGAGCGATATGCGCGATGCGCAAATTGTTATTCCGACGCCGCCGCGTTTGGGTGATTTGGTTATTGAGGCTGAAAATATCCGCAAAGGGTTTGAGGAAAAGCTATTGATTGATGGTCTTTCTTTCAGATTGCCGCCCGGGGGTATTGTTGGCGTGATCGGCCCGAACGGTGCAGGTAAATCGACGTTATTCAAGATGATAACAGGCGATGAGCAGCCCGACGAAGGGTCATTTAAGGTTGGTGACACGGTTAAGCTTGGTTATGTAGACCAAAGCCGTGACAGTCTTGATGCGGACAGCACTGTGTGGGAGGAAATCTCAGGCGGGACGGACATCATCAAGCTTGGTAAGGTAGAGATGCAGAGCAGGGCGTACGTGTCTGCATTTAACTTCCGCGGCCCTGATCAGCAAAAGAAAGTCGGCACTTTGTCAGGTGGTCAGCGTAACCGCGTTCATTTGGCGAAAATGCTTCGTAATGAAGCGAATGTGATCCTGCTCGATGAACCGACCAACGATTTGGATACGGAAACATTGGCGGCTCTGGAAGAAGCGCTGGAGCGTTATCCGGGCTGTGCGGTGGTAATTTCCCACGATCGCTGGTTCTTAGACAGGCTTGCGACACACATTCTTGCGTTCGAAGGCGATTCGCAGGTGACATGGTTTGAGGGGAATTATCAGGATTATGAAGCAGACTACCGAAAACGCATGGGGCATGACGCTGATACGCCAAAACGTATTAAATACAGGCCCTTGCGTAAGGCAGGTTAAGTTAACGAAGTCTTAAGTGTGTGTTCTGTATGAGAAAATCATCAAAAAAGATGACATAAAACTCGCATTATTGCGTGGAATGATGTTAATATATATCGTAATTATCTAAAATTCGCTGTATTTGCGACTTTGCAGATGTTTTATGTTTTTAAGTTGGTGAGTGTTATATCGTGCAAAACGTTAAGACAAAAGAAGTAATAACCTACATGACTATGCCTCGCGTAGTGCCACGTCTAAAAGGGTTATTCGCTTCAGGTTTCGGTTATCTTTCATTCTTGATGGCTCATGTGTATAAGATTGTACGTCTTATGCCTGAAAATCATCCGTATTTGAATTCAGATAACATCGGTCGTTTTGGTATTCGCCACGTGGTTGCAGAGGCAGCAAGTAATTTACAGTTTTCTTTTAAAAATCTAGACCAGATCATAATATTCGTCG
This sequence comes from Alcanivorax sp., assembly GCA_051967755.1. GTDB lineage: Bacteria > Pseudomonadota > Alphaproteobacteria > Micavibrionales > Micavibrionaceae > UBA1672. The sequence goes on along the minus strand of JBQDYD010000001.1, from coordinate 107,056 downwards.
CTTTGTTGGCGGGGCTTGTGATGATGATGGTGCAAGTTGCATTGCTATTTTATGCCGTGTTTATTACGCCTTCGATGGCGGCATCATGGTTTGATACGGCAAACCCGCAATTTGATATTGCCTTTAATTTGTTAGACCAAATTTTTGGTATTCCTAATATTTATTGTTCAACGTCTGTTCCGACCAGTTGTACTGATTATGCGGGTATGTTTGCTTTGCCTATGCCGTATCATTTGGCGTTGCATGGTTTGTTTCAATTTTATTCAACCGGCCTTTTATTAATAGGCGTGTTGATTTTCTTATATTTCATTATTGTGATTATCGTTGAGACAGCGGTAACAGGAACGCCGTTTGGTCAAAGGTTCCAGAATTTCTGGGTGCCTGTCAGGTTGGTGGTGGCAATCGGCCTTTTGATGCCTATCCAGTATGGTATTAACTCTGGCCAATATATTGTTTTGTATGCTGCTAAGTACGGATCAGGTTTGGCGACGAATGCATGGCTTGGATATAATGACGCCGTTGCAACAAATGCAAGTTTTACCGGTACGCCGCGTCCGTTAGGTGAGCCATATTCACTCTTGGCGTTGCCTGAGGCACCGGATATAACCCCGTTGGTCGAATCGATGAGTTTGATTCATGCGTGTGCGTATGCTTATCACAGGCTCAATGGTGGTAACGCCGGTGGTTTGAAACCAAACCTTACACGCGGGGATGGAACTGACTACCCTGATATTAATGCCAATTATGCGGCTTCAGGGAATACTGACCCGTGGGAATTTCAGATCCAGCCTTTCTTGGTAAAGACAAAAACAGCAGGTCTGCCGAACGGTCTTTTGGGTACGTCGCCTATTTTTGGTGACGATAGTCAGCGTATTTGGATTCCGGATATGGCAACGGTTCCATATCATCAGTCTTCTGCCGGTAGTGCGCTTGGTTTTTATTACGGTGGTGATCTGGTCGTCAGATTTGGTGAATTCCGTGTTGATAACGCAAACCCCAGTGCGCCTAAATATCCCAAGCAAGTGGGTTATGTGAAGCCGTTATGTGGTGATGTTCGTATTCCGATTTCTGATTTGACAGATCCCGGTGGTGGTGCGGCAGGTCGCGGCGGTGCGGATCACATGCAGAGATTTTATTACAGAACTGTTCTGGATCTTTGGTTCAATCAGCCAATGCTTCGTCAGATAGGTCGTAGCTTGGTTGAGCATAGTATCGAAAATAATGAAGCAAGATTAGCTGCATTTTGTAGTACCTCAGAAAGTTATGGTGGTAGTGCGGCCCTTCATCCGACAGGTGTTACGAATGCCAACATTACATCAGCAGCAGATTGTCAAACGAAGACACCGGATGCTGACTGGAGAACTTGGTTTATTGAGCAAAGAATTTTGGATGTTCAGGCGGAAATTCTGACCGCGTGGGAAAATTATGTTCTTAATTCAACCTATGCGGATTTTGATGCAACGATTTCCAGCCGTGGTTGGGGTGGTGCAGGTATTTGGTATAACAAGATTGCCGAGGTTAACGGTGGTTGGATGGATGGTGTACGGGGCGTTCCGTATATGGATAAATATCCGCTTGTGATGGAGCAGGTAAAGGCTTACAGGCTGCAAAACAACATGAATTCTTCGCCGCTGGATATCTTTAACCCGTCGGTACGTGCGGAAGGTGAAAATTCTGCGCCGAAATTGGTGAAGATTGAGTCGGCACCTATTGAGGTAAGCCAAGTGGGCGTGCCGTTAGATAAAGTGTTTAAATATTGGAACCCGTCGACAGAGGGTAAAAACGGTAACCAGATTGATGAAATTCCGCAGGAAAACGTATTGATTAACGCGGTTAATCTGTTGCTTGGTACAACGGGTTTGGCGGAAATGCGACGCGGTAATAAATATTTACACCCGCTTGCGCAATTGGTTGCCATTGGTAAGGGGCTTGTAAATTCTGCTGTCTTTAATATGGCGGCATCGTCTGTGTCTGCTTTCCTTGGTGGTGCCTTACGTTCGTTGGATAAATTTAATGGTATCGGTGCGGTGAGTGAAGCTGCGAGTAAGGTATTTTATTCGACGGCCTTCCTTGGTCTGACGGCCGGGTTTGTGTTGTTCTATGTCTTGCCGTTTTTGCCGTTCCTATATTTCTATTTTGCGGTGGCTTCTTGGGTGAAGGCAATCTTCGAAGCGATGTTGGGTGCGCCTTTATGGGCGTTGGCTCACCTTCGTATTGATGGAGAAGGCTTGCCCGGTGACGCTGCGTCTAATGGCTACTTCTTGATTTTAGAGATCTTTATCAGGCCTATTTTGACTGTGTTCGGGTTGCTCGCTGCGATTATTATTTTTGCGGCTCAGGTTCGTATTTTGAATTTGGTGTGGGATCAGGTCGTTGTTAATGCCGCAGGTTTCACAAGAACGTCTGATATTACAGGTGAGCCGGTTGATGCGAATTATATCGATTTGCAGCGCGGTATCCTTGACCAATTCTTCTTTACGTTGGTTTATGCGATTGTGTGTTACATGCTTGCTTTGGCATCATTTAAGCTTATTGATAAAATTCCCGACAATATTCTGCGTTGGGCGGGTGCCGGTGTATCATCCTATGGTGATATTGACCAAGACCAAGTTGAAAGTTTGAGCCGTTATGCCGCGACTGGTGGTTTGACAATCGGTAGTCAGGCGACACAGGCGGTGACCGGTGCTGCACAAGGCTTAGGCGGTGCGGTCGGTAAAGAATTACAGCAATTTTTGAATAGTGGAAGAACGAACCCTGGTCCGAATGCCGGTAATTAACGTTTGAGTGAGATAGAAGAGTATTAGGGAAGAGGAAGCTTATGTCAGGATTATCACTAACGACAAGTGTATTAAAATATGCGGCGATGCCGCAGATCCTGCCACGTGTGAGATCGTTGTTCTTTGGCGGATTTGGTTACATACCGTATTTTATTGCGGCTGTTTATCAAATGGTCGGGTTGCTTCCGCGCAATCACCCTTATCTTAACCCAAACAATATTGGTCGCTTTGGTATCCGTCATGTCGTGGCTCAAGCCGCACGTAATATTACCCTTAGTTGGAGAAATATAGACCAAATTGTTCTGTTCGTGGCAGTGATCGCCGGTTTGGTGATTTTTGTTGTACAGTTTTTTGCGATGGCTTCGGTGTTCTTCTTACAGCCTGCTATGGCTTTACCGGTAAGCTGGGCCGGGTATTTTACCATTACGAATGTTGGCTATCGCAGTCAGGATTTGGCCTATATGATGCTTGATATGGTGTTTGGTGTGCCACATCCAAGTTTGGCTGCAACGGGTTTCTTTGAATCTTGTGTTGGTACGGCAACCATTTGTCAGGATTCAACGGCAAATAACTTATCCCCGATGCAAACTGCATTATTTGCCAGTTTTACACCTGCGCAGGCGGCGCAATTATCTCCGTTATCTCCGGGTGCACCGTTTCCATGGCCGTTTCATGATGGTTTGCACCGTATGTTTGCGATCTATAGCACGGCGTTGCTTGTGATTGCGGTGATGATTGCGTCTTATTTCGTGGCGACCATCATTGGTGAGACTGCACAAAGCGGTACACCCTTCGGACGCCGTTTTAATAAAACATGGGCGCCGCTTCGTATTGTGATTGCATTTGGTTTGTTGGTACCGCTTACAGTCGGGCTTAACTCATCACAATATATTGTTCTTTATGCCGCTAAATACGGTTCGGCATTTGCCTCTAATGGTTGGCGCTATTTTAACGATACTTTGACATCCAGTTATCTTGGTGCAGGACAACGCATGATCTCAACGCCGAATATTCCTGAATTGGCGGAGTTGACGCAATTTATGTATGTGGCCAGAACGTGTCGTTACGTTTATAATTTTTATGAACTGAATAGGATACGTCAGCAAGAAGTTGCTGATACGGGAACTGCATCCACAACATCTTTGCTTACGGATCAACAGATACAGGCTTATGTTTTGTTAGAAGCAACACAGACGCCTGACAGGCAGATGATTTCGACCGGTACCTCATATAACGCCGTAAGGAGTTTGTTCACTGATTTAACAAGAAGTGTGAAGATACGTTTTGGTATTCATGATCCTGATCGTTACGAGACAGACCAGAGTAACGTTAAGGCGATTTGTGGTGAATTGACCTTACCGTTCACGAACGGTACTGATTACGGCGTCATGGAAGTATATATCAGGGATATTCAAGAAGGGTATTACAATCTGGTTCGTGATATGTGGTTTGATAGTTTCTGGAATGGTTTGGACGGTGGTGCCGGTTACCCTGCTTATGCGGCTGCCAGTAACCATCGATATCGCTTCTTAGCAGACAAATTGGTTACGGAGCTACCGGATGGTGTCGGAACAACGCCTGACCCGGCACATGCCGTGGCGTTGAACCCGGAATATGTTCGTAATGCCAATGACCGCGCAAAGAATACAATGGAAGTTGTTGTGATTGCCTCTGCCAACCTTGCCGCGTTATCGACGTTGTGGGGGGGCCCATATGGCGGTACAGCCGCTATTGCGGATCCGCTTTATTCACGTGGTTGGGCAAGTGCCGGTATTTGGTATAACCGTATTGCAGAATTGAACGGTCATCTGAGCGCGGCCGCTTTCGCAGGACCGGAAGTGTCCACATGGCCTGCAATTATGGAACAAATCAGTGACGTTAAGGTTAAATATGATGCGACATTGACCGTATCAGAGAGGTTTAAGCCCACAGCGTCCGGTGTTGACAGTATCGGCTTGCTGCTTGACCAGCAACATGGTGAAGAATTTGGTACTGTAATGTATCAAGCGATCAAGGAATGGGAAACCGCTTCGGGCGTTCAGTCAGAAAACGGCGGAAGCAATAACCCGATTACGGCGATTTTGAAATATTTCTTTGGCTTGGACGGTTTGTATAATATGCGTGAAAACACCGCAAATAATACACACCCGTTAGCGCGTTTATCAGGTGTAGGTAAATCATTGGTGGAGGGGTCAATACGCTCCCTAAGCTATGCCGGATTGGCAACCGTTGTCGGTGCCGGTGGTGGATTCTCTCCATCTTTGATGAAGTTGACGGCTAACTTCCTTATTACCTTTGCGATGTTGGGCTTAACAGTCGGATTTATTCTCTTCTATATTGTGCCGTTTCTACCGTTTATTTACTTTTTCTTTGCCGTTGGCGGTTGGGTTAAAGGGATATTTGAAGCCATGGTCGGCGCACCGTTATGGGCATTAGCGCATATTCGAATTGATGGTAACGGTTTGCCCGGTAATGCGGCTTTGAACGGATACTTCTTGATCTTTGAGGTCTTCCTAAGGCCGATCTTAATTGTGTTTGGTATGCTGGCCAGTATTTCTACATATTCGGCTCTTGTGGGTGTTCTGAACAATATCTTTAGTCTGGTTGTTGAAAATACCGCCGGTTACGATATTGAATCAGAAATCGCAACCCCCAGAAATACGCTGAACTATATGCGTGCTGAGGTTGATGAATTCTTCTTCACTGTTATTTACACGATTATCGTCTATATGCTTGGTATGTCTTCTTTCAAATTGGTGGATACAATGCCAAACAACATATTACGTTGGATGGGGCAGAGTGTTGCAACATTTGGTGATCAGCGAGAAGACCCTGCACAGAATTTGGTTTCAAGAGCGTCAATTGGTTCTCAACAAGCGCTATCCAGTGTTGGACGTGGCTTACAAGGTGCTTCCAAGGCTGCATTTGATGCGAGCGGGAATTAATGTGACCGTTTTTGTGATTTGTAATAACAGGTATTTGTAATGGCAATTACGACAACAAATTTTGCAAAATATACAGTCCTTCCCGGTATATGGCCGCGGATTAAGGATCTGCTAAGTTCAAGCTTTAGTTTCTTGGCTTCGGTTATTGCTGTTTTGTATTTCAATATGGGTTTGTTGCCAAAAAGCCATCCCTATTTAGACAATAAAAATTATGGCCGTTTCGGTGTCAGGCATGTCATAGCGGAGGCAGGTAAAAACCTGACCTTTAGCAGGCAGCATACAGACCAAATTATTATATATTTTGTCGTCCTTATCGGTTTGGTTATTCTGGCCTTACAGATTCTGTTATTGGGGGCATCATTTTTCAGTAATCCGGTGTTTGCGGGCGCGACAAACTGGTTTGACTCGTTTGCAGTGTCATGGTCAAATTATTTTGTGAATACTCCGTTTGGTCCGTCTCAGGATATTGCTTTGATTGTGTTGGATAAGGTATTCGGTGCAATGCAATTCTCGGCGACGGGAAGTACGCAAGGCTTCTTTGGTTCTTGTGTGTCTGACCTTGTGACGCCATGTACTGATATACGCGGTAACACTGTTTATTCCCCGACTGTATTCCCAACACCATTTCATCTGGCCTTACATCAGATGTTAGCGACATACACATTGGGGATTGGATTTATTGCCGGTTTGATCATTATCTATCATGTGATCGCCATCGTCGGGGAGACAGCGACGTCGGGTACGCCGTTCGGACGTCGTACGAATAAAGCATGGTTCATTCCCAGATTGATTGTTTTCTTTGCGCTTCTTGCACCGATTACACTCAGCGGCGGAAATAACGATGGTCTGAATGTTGCGCAATTAATTACGCTCTCTGTTGCGAAATTTGGTTCCAACATGGCGACCAATGCATGGCTCGGCTTTCTGGGGCAGGTCACGATGACGGGGCCAAGCTTTACGCTGGCCGGTTTCTTGGGTGTTGGTGATACCAGTGGTAATGAACAATATATGCTCTCGGTTCCTAACTTACCTGAAATGGGTAACTTGGCGCAGTTTATGTATATCGTGCGTATGTGTATGTATGCGGAAGGTATTATTAACGGCCTGGAGGTCAACCCGTATATTGTGAGACCGCATTCCAGTGATACGACCTCTGTGACCTTGTTAGACGGGTCAACCGCCAATTATAACGCGATGGGCGGCACGACAGATGACTATCTTCTATATTATGACTCTTCATCGTTACCGATTGACTTTATTGAGGCGGTAGAATTTTCAAGGTATCAGGATGTTGTGCTGCGATTTGGTCACCGTAACCCGCCGGGTGGAACGATCACAAATTTGAATAATCCTCCGGATGCTTATGATGATGAATGGGGCCATGTTGAGCCAACATGTGGTGAAATTAAATTTGAAGTGACATCACTGGACCCGTTCGTGATTGGCCCGCCGCCAAACGGACCGGCTGAATATGCTGTGCAGCAGAATTACTGGTACTTTGTCGACCAATTCCTATTCTGGGATGATGTGTTCGAATACGTGCCGTATTGCATGCTGCAGGCTTTATTGCCATATGACCATGATACAACATGCCTGGACCAGCCTATTCCGGGGACACCGGGTGTCTATACCTCCGGTGCGACGGCCTTGCCGGGGGGCGCGACGATGAACTTCCCGCCTAATTTGAATAATACGCAGTGGTTAACGGTTGATGTGGCGCGGACAACGATGGAATTGTCGAATGCGATGAATAAGGCGATTATGCTCGGTCAGCAAATGGATTGGAACTCCGCATCACCGATTGGTGCGCTGACAGGCAGTATTGACCAAAACTTCCTGCAATATTACAACGACCCCGCTTATAATAACTCATTGGCTTTAACGCCGCTTCTGCAAGAACGCGGATGGGCAGGTGCAGCGCTTTGGTACAATAAATTGGCAGAGCTGAATGGTATTTATGGTGCGGCGATGCAGAATATTCCGCGTCCCTATAAATATCCTAAGGTGATGGAACAAGTTGCGGCCCAGCACAATGCTGATGATGCCAATGCCGCCTACAGCGCGCGATTTAACCCGAGACTTTCTAATGGTGAACTTGCTGATTTACCACGACCCGGTGATCAGTATATTGCTGCTGCTTTGTATAGTACTTATCAGTTCTGGAATTCATCAGCGGTGCAAGAAACAACCTTTACCCGCCGTAGTAACAACGCGATTATTGATGCGATTAACATGCTGTTCGGGACACATGGTATCTTTGATATCGTTGAAAACCGCGGTGTGTATCCTCTTGCGATGTTAAGCGGCTTGGGTAAAAGCATGGTTGACGCGGCGCTTCGTAATATGTTCGCAGGTATTGTCGGGCAGGGTATCGGCCAGACCATGGATAACTTTTTCGGAAGTCTGGGCAATATCGCGGGTGGTTTTGCTTTCCGTATGGGTATGATCGGTATGTCGATCGGGTTTGTTCTGTATTATGTTTTGCCGTTTATGCCGTTTATTTACTTCTTCTTTGCCTTCAGCGGCTGGATTAAAAGTATCTTTGAGGCGGTTTTGGCGATGCCGTTATGGGCGCTTGCTCATATTAAGCTAGATGGAGAGGGGTTACCCGGGCCATGGGCTACAAATGGGTATTTCCTACTCTTTGAGATCTTCCTGCGGCCATTATTGATTATATTCGGTTTCGTCTTCAGTATTACCGTTTATGCGGCATTGGTAGACACGTTGCATAACTCCTATCACCTCCTGACATTTGTGGCTGGTGGTTATGATATTGAAACAGAAATTAACTCAGGCGCAATCAGAGAGGTTTCCTGGTGGTCGACACTTTTGACTACGAATGCCGGCGTTGGTGCGTCAAATACGGCCGCCTTTATGAGAGGGCCGCTTGATGAGTTGTTCTACTCTGTCATCTATGTGATTATGGTGTATATGATCGGTCTTTCCTGCTTCAAGTTGGTTGACGCTATTCCGAATAACATTATGCGTTGGATGGGTGTAACGGTGAGTACGTTCCATGAAACCGCTGGAGACCCTGCGAGTGAATTGGCCGGTAAGATGTATCGCGGTACCAACATGACAAACGCACAGATCAGAGCGATGTTAGATCGTAATTCTAACGCTGCGATTGATGCGCATCTACAGAACTCACTATCTCGATAGTCCCTTATTTTTGGTATGGATGGCTGGGTATGGCTGACTTATGTGTTCAGCACGTTTATAAATGAAGCAAACCGAAAATAAAAAATGCGCCCGCTTTAGTAAAAGGAGGCGCATTTATTTATGCTTGTAATATTCTGTGGGCACCCGTTTGGGGGTGTGAATGCTTATTCTTTACGCAAATGCTTTAGCAGGACATCGATGTTACCGCCGCCGCGCTGTATAACAGATGCAAAGTCAGAACGCTGTGTCAGGGACATGCTGACGCCTTCTACCATGATGTCGATGACCTTCATGCTGCCGTCTTTCTTTTCGCGTATACGCCACTCAACACTAATTTTTGGCCCGTTTGCAGGGACAATCGCGGAAGAGACCACGGCATCTTTCTTGCCTTGCGCGCGCGCAGACAGAACCTCAAAACCTTCGCCGTTATATTCGCTAAAACGTCTTGAGTAAACATTGACGACCATATCTTCGAAAAGCGAGAGATATTCCGTGCGTTGCTTGTCTGTGCTGTTCTTCCAGTAACGCCCTAAAGCAAAGCGTCCGATGGTTTTCATGTCAAAGTTGGTCTTTAACACATTGCGGAATTCTTTTTTGCGTTCTTCATCGCTCATCGTTGTATCTTCCAGAAATCCAATACCTGTTTCTGCAAGATTGGAGATGAACTGCTTGGCGCTTTCCGATCTGTCCTTATCTGTTGATACCAGGACATAGCCTGTCTGCGCCATATCTACGCCAGCAGGCGTGTTTAGATATGTACTGGATGATGCAGGGCTGGAAAGAAAAGAACCAACTGCTAAGGTAAGGATGAGGGCTTTATTACGCACGAGACAACTCCGAATTATTCTCAATTAAGATTTAAACTATAACTCAATACTATGAATGAATTCGTAATGTAGGCCATTTTCTTTACAAATAACAGAGGGAAGATTTATTGATCATCCTCAAAGTCAGGAATCTCAGGCAACTCTGTGCTTGAAGCAGGCTTGTTATCAAATACCAGAGCGCGTCTGTGCTGATAATATGTGCTTCTGACTGCTGCATAATAGTCGAATGAACTTCTCTCAAGCTCAGTCATTGTGTCATAAAGCGAGTCACGAATATCCAGATAATCCATACCGAACTTAGCGTAGTAAATCGGTTCTTCATCAATGTTAAACAGATACCAACGAAGCGGGTCTGCAAAAGAATCTACGAAATAACCGGTGTAATCGCGCAAAGACGATGGACCGATAAAGGGGACAACCATATACGGGCCGTGTCCGACACCCCAAACGGCCAGTGTCTGTCCAAAGTCTTCTGACTCGTATTCTATACCTTCATGTCCGGCAACATCAAAAATACCGCCAAGACCGACTGTGGTATTCACAATACCGCGAACCAATGTGTCATGACTGCCTTTCAGGTCACCCTGAAGAAGTTGGTTAGCCAAGTTGACGGGCGTTCTCAGGTTTCTTAAAAAATTTCTTATTCCCGATCGGGCCGGTGCCGGCGCTACGGTTCGGTACCCTCTAACAACGGGGTTAACAACGGCATTATCAACGGCCATATTGAAAGACATCATTTTACGATTGAAATCTTCATTAGGGTCATAGATGACGCTGCCTGTATCTACTGTGAAATCAGCTTGTTTTGGTGAAGAACAAGCACCGAGTGATAAACATGCCATGACGAGAAGAACAGAGCGTTGCTTTCCCTTGGAATTAGATTTGAAAAAACTCAGCATTGCTTCTCTGCTTAACATGATATCCTGCTTATTCTAAGTAAGAGATTAATAGATACGTCTATAATTAAATAACATGCTTTTACTATCAATTAGTTAATAAGAAAGCAATTAAATATAATGTGTATTATTCTGTTAAATTCTTAGCCGTCCTCGATATTCATCATCGCAGACATGCCCAACAAGAAGGCAATCAATGCCGGAGACCATGCGGCGAGAATCACCGGTATCTGTTGTGATGAGCCAAGAGTTTGTAGGAATGTAGAAAGAAAAAATACGATAAACCCAATGAAAACGCCACTTGCGATCATTGTAAATGTGCCTTTTGATCGCGGGGGACGCATTGAAACGGTGGCGGCCAAAAGAATCATGGCACAAAACATTAATGGCTGTGACAGAAGGCTATGGTAATGCACACGCAGGCGCGTTGCATCAAAGCCTGTTTGTTCAAGCGTCCTGATATAGGCAGGAAGTTTCCAAAAAGACATGCTGGTCGTAGAGGCAAAGCTCTCTTGTATATCTTTAACCGTTAATGTTGTCGGTACGGTATAGGTTTCCCATTCAATCTTTTTGTTTCGGGTTTGGGTTCCGTCTATTTCGTTTTTATTGATTGTTACATCATTCAGCACCCAGAAATCTTGTTTTAGAAATGCGTTATCCGCATCAACGCGTTGCAAAAAGTCATTTTGCGCGGTGAAATAGAAAACGGATACATTTTTAAGGCGCCAATCAGGTTGTTCTACTTTTTGTGCATGAACAATGACATAGCCCTCCTGAAGGTTTTTTGTACCATCAGGGGCGGTGGGTTGGTTTTCTGATTCGATTAGAATATCCTGTTTCAGCCATAATCCTTCTTGGAAAACAGCGATTTGATTTTTCTGGCGCTTTAGGTGCACGCGCTCCATATCTTCGAATTTCCCGATGAAAACAGCGCCGACAGGGTTGATAACGGTCATTTGAAGAACGCCGAACATGATACCGACGGCAGATATAGGCAGAAGGAATTGCCACACAGAAAAGCCGGAAGCACGAACGACAATAAGCTCATACTGCCGTGTGAGTTGCCAAAAGGTGTACATCGCGCTGAATAATACGGCAAAGGGGAAAATGGTTTGCCCAACCTCCGGCAGTTTAAGTAACCCCATTTGCAAAACAAGGGAGACGGGGATATCGCCATGTCCGCTGGCACGGCGGATCAGTTCAACCGTGTCAAACAGGTAGATAACAGCGAACAGCCCGATCAGCAGGATGAAGAGGTTCGCAACATATCGTTTGGCGAGATAACTGCTAAGTGTGAAGGTGATTTTCATTCATCCCTCTCAGTGTCTGTAGAATTTTATGGCGTAGTGCCTCTGTCCGTCCGCTCAGGAATAACAGGCATGTGGTGATGGGGCCTAATGTCAGGAAATACATCAGAACTAAACCAAAATTACTGTTTTTGGATAAGTTATAGGAAATCAAGAATAACCCCTGAATCAGGATAATCCCGAGGAAGGCTAAAACAATTTTCTTTGTTTGTCCGCGTCTGTCTGTCGGGCCGAGTAGCAAGGCCATGAGCCCGATGAGCGGGAAAACCAAAGCCAGAAGAGGGCTTATGATGCGTCTATGAATTTCAACATTAAATTGGCGCATATTTTCCATGTCGCGGGCATTTTGCGGATCGGGATTCAATAATTGCCAGATTGTTCTTTCCTCAGGCTCTGCCCATCTTTTCCGAACGGCCTGACTTTCCGGAAGGTCGATTGTGTAACGATCAAACCGAAGTTTTTGGAATGTACCTGTTTCGGGGTTGAATTCTTGTCTTGAACCGTCAAACACAACGACCTGATGCCCCTCATTGGTGGATACGATATGTCCGCGCTTTGCTAAAACCGTTGAGGGCAGTTTGGTTTTATCACGCGTATCATGAATCATCAGGCCTGCCAGTTCGCCTGCGTTATCGCTTTTTTTGTCGATATAAACGGTCAGGCCTTTTCCGACTTGGTTAAAGACGCCTTCCTTGAAAAAAAAGTTCGAAATCTCGGCCTTGAGCTCCTCACGCATTAGGTTCATCCTTGCCAAGGATGTCGGTGCGATCCATAAGGTTACAGTCCATAATAATATCGTGATAATTAACCCAAGCATCATGGCAGGGCGGGCGAGATCAAAGGATGAATGCCCGACGCCGCGCATGGCAATCAATTCAGAATCCAATGTCATCTTATTATACAAAAAGATTGTTGCGGCCATAATAGATAGGGGCAGAATGATTTCAAAGGTTCGCGGCAGTGCCAGCGCGGTCAGGAACAGAAATGTACTTCCTGAAGATCCTGCATTCACAACGATTTCCAAGAACCGCAGCGACTGGGTCAGGAAGATAATCAGGATAAGCACAATCGCAATAAAGGCTGTTGCGATGGCAAGGTTTTTAAGGAGATAGCGATCGAAAATTTTCATACGCATAAATATAATGTCTTGGTACTGGTCATTTTAATTTTGGAGCTTATACTATGAGAGCTCTCAAAGCGATGACAATTTTAGCGCGATAGGATTCGGCCATGACTCTTGATATTTCTTTTACCAAAGCCCCCCATAAAGATACGGATGCGGCGATTTTATGTTTCTATGATGAAAAGGAGCCAAGTGCTTCGATTAATTCTTTAAACTATGAATTTGGTGGTTTTGTTGATCATGTCCTTGATCAGAACAAAAGCTTTAAGGGGAAATATGGGCAGGTGCAGGTTCTCATGTTGCCTGAAAACGCACCCTATAGTTACGCGGTTTTATTGGGATGCGGGAAAAAAGATAAACTTGGCGTGCAAGAGGCAGAAAAACTTGGCGGAAAGCTTTATGCCGCTTTGGGTGATGATAATATCGAAACGATTGAGTTTTATGCCGACAGTGAAATAGAGGATAGCGGAGAGATTGCAGCGCATATTGCGATTGGTATGGCGATGCGCTCTTATAAGTTTGAAAAATATAAATCTGAAAAGTCTGATGATGATAAGCCGCTATCTTTGGAGCGGGCACATTTTGTGGTGTTGGAAAGCGATCAGGCATCAGAAATTTATGATGAACAAGCACGCGTATTAGACGGCGTGTTCTTGGCACGTGACTTGGTGAATGAACCCCCGAATGAGCTATACCCCGAAGTGTACGCCAAACGCATCAAAGAACAACTTAAACCACTTGGTGTCGAAGTTGATATTCTTGATGAAAAGAAAATGAAAAAGCTCGGCATGGGGGCGCTTTTGGCTGTTGGTCAGGGCTCTGATAATGCGCCGCGCCTGGTTGTTATGCGCTGGAAGGGGGATAAAAGCTCCTCTGATGCGCCGCTTGCATTTGTTGGTAAGGGGGTCACGTTTGATACGGGCGGTATCTCCCTGAAACCCGGTGCAGGCATGGAAGATATGAAAATGGATATGGGCGGATCGGCCGCTGTTGTCGGCCTGATGAAGGCTCTGGCAGGCCGCAAAGCCAAGGTAAATGTCGTGGGCATCGTTGGTTTGGTTGAAAATATGCCCTCTGCGCGTGCTTATCGTCCTGCCGATATCATCACATCCTATTCAGGAAAAACCGTTGAGGTTTTAAACACAGATGCGGAAGGGCGCTTGGTTCTGGCCGATGCCTTGTCATATGTACAAGATGTTTATAAGCCTGCGCTGATTGTTGATTTGGCAACATTGACGGGTGCGATGATGATTGCGCTGGGCCATGAATATTGCGGTACATTCTCAACCGATGACGCATTATGGGAGCAAATGGATCGCGCCGGTAAAAACACCGATGAAAAACTGTGGCGTATGCCGCTGGATGAGGTCTGGAAAAAAGATATGGAAGGCACGATCAGCGACACGCAAAATATGGCGAAATCAGGCCGCTGGGCTGGCTCATGTACGGCTGCGGGCTTCTTGTGGCACTTCATAGAGGAAGGCACACCATGGGCGCATATGGATATTGCAGGCACCGCATGGATCAAGAGCGATAAAGACACCGTGCCTAAATACGGAACAGGCTTTGGCGTACGCGTTCTGGATCGTATGGTTGCAGATAATTACGAACAATCATAAGACCTACACCCATGAACACTTGCGTAACCAATGAACAGAAAATCAAAACGCCGCGGCGTTTGCGTAAGATTTCTGATCTGGTTGCGCATGATTTACTGCCTGAAAGTGCGGTGGTTGATTTACGGGGCGTTGAGCAAGCCTTTGACATTGGCATCAGTGACCATGTGCGCGTCTTGTTATCCGGTATTGAAAACCCTGAAAGCGACCCTGTCGGGCGTCAATATATTCCATCGGCAAAGGAACTGGACGTTAAGCCGCATGAGGAAGCCGACCCGATCAGCGATAACCTCTATAGCCCTGTAAGCGGGATTGTGCATCGATATCCGGATCGTGTTTTATTCAAAGTCACAAATGTTTGTGCGGTATATTGCCGTTATTGTTTCCGCCGTGAAATGATCGGGGCGGGGGCCGAGCATTTATCAGAACAGGATTTTGATAAAGCGATTGAATATATCCGCGACCATAAAGAGATTTGGGAAGTGATTTTAACAGGGGGGGATCCGCTTATTCTTTCCCCGCGTCGTTTGGAAAAAACAATTCGCCTTCTTAATGATATCGATCACGTCCAAAGCATTAGAATCCATAGCCGCGTGCCAATTGCGGACCCCGCGAAAATTGATGATACGCTCTTGGCCGTTTTGAAACAATCACGCCTGGGATTGCACGTTGTGGTGCACATTAATCATGCCAAGGAAATGACGGCCTCTGTGAAATCAGCCTTGCAGAATTTGCGTATGGCCAATTGTTCACTCTATGCGCAATCTGTGTTGCTGAAAGGGGTGAATGATAACGTGGAGGCGCTGGAGGGGTTGTTTAAAACGCTCATCGCGCATCATGTTAAGCCGTATTATCTGCATCATTTAGACCGCGCAAAGGGCACAAGCCATTTCCATGTGCCGATCGAACGCGGTAAGTCGATGATGGCTGATTTGCAAGGGCGCATTTCAGGGCTGTGTTTGCCGAAATACATGCTGGATATACCGGGCGGGCACGGAAAAATACCGATCAGCGAAGATTACGTGCGCGCATTGTCTCCGCATATTTATGGGGTTGAGGATTATCAGGGGTGCGATCATCTTTATTTTGATCGCGGGCCTGAAACGAACAACCAGGGGGAGGGCGCATGACAGAGGTTCGGTTCTATCACCTTCAAAATCAAAGCCAGAAACAGGCATTGCCGCTTTTGCTGTCTAAGGCCGTGGAGCGCGGGCACCGCATTGTGGTGAAGTTACGTGATGCGCACGCGGTTGCGGATATGGATGATCATTTGTGGGGCTATGATCCCAATAGTTTCCTGCCTCATGGCTCTGCCAAATCAGGCAATGCGGAGGATCAGCCGATATGGCTGACGACGGGGGATGATAACCCGAACAAAGCCGATGTCCTGATTATCGGGCAAGGCGCATCATCAGAGCATCACGGTGATTACAAGATGTGCTGTGAGGTATTTAGCGGCCAAGACCAAGAGGCAGTTCAGGAGGCGCGTAAGCGTTGGAAACTGTACAAAGAAAAAGAATATGACGTGACCTATTGGCAGCAAAATGAGCGCGGCGGATGGGACAAAAAAGCCTGAAATCATATCTCAGATTTCAGGCTTCTTATTATTCTTATGATTTTCCTAAAAGATCTACATACCCTTTACTGTATGTTTTTCAATCTCAGGGGCGTCAGTCGTTGCTTCAGGGGTGGCGCTTTCTGAAGGCTGTGCTTCATCCAAGGCACCTGTTGTTTCAGGTTGCTCCGCAACTGCGTCTTCTTGACCTGCTTCCGGCTCTACAGATGATGCATCATCTGCGGCTTGCGCTGGCATCTCTGCATTTTCCGAAGTGGCTTCTTCGCCTGCATGCGGTGTTACATCTGCGGCATCTTCCGCCGTTTCGTCTGTAGTACCTTCTTCAGCCGCGTTTTCTTCGCCGCCTTCTTCATGTGCTTCTTCTGCAGGCGGGGCAAATGCCAACTGCTCTGCTTCGATCTCTGCGTCTGTCGGCAAAGCAGCAGGAGCATCTGATTGCTCTCTTAACCATCCGATAAGTGCTGCGCGATCTTTCGCTTTTTTAAGTCCGGCAAAGTTCATCTTTGTGCCCGGGATGTATTTTTTCGGTTTCCACATCAGGTGGTTCAGGGCATCATAATCCCAGTTACCGCCTTTGGCTGCCATCGCGTCAGAATAGCTAAATCCGCTTGCGCTTGCTTTTGCACGACCGACCACACCCCATAAATTTGGCCCCTGTTTAACAGGGCCGCCCTTATCAAATGAGTGACACGCCGCACATGCTTTTGAAATTTTCGCACCTTTTTCAATGTCGGCTGTCGCCAGCATTGCCATGATTGGTTCAGGCAGTTGCGGTTTGTTAGAAATGGCTGCGCCGTGTCCGTCACCACTTGCGCCTTCAATCGTGACTGCATCTTTTTCCAGTTTTTCATGGTGAAAAATCTGGTCAGCGATAAAGCCTGTTAGCATGAGTGTGATACCGGCAGTTAAGACGGCCGCAAAAATTTTGTTATTTTCCAAATTGGACATGAATACCCAACCTACGTTTTGTATTGATCATAAAATTCAAGGTTATGAAATATTTACCGAGTTTTGACACATAATATTATGTCAGCTCATAAAATATAGACAGCTCATCCCCTTTTGTCGACATAGATATACAGTTTGCGTATGGTCATTCAACAAAAAAATGTCTAAATACATAAATAGAAATGAATTTTTTGGAGTTATGATGCATTCTAATCACTATAAAACGATCGCTTTTCAGGGGGAGCATGGCGCTTATTCTGATATGTCTTGTCGCGCAGTTTTCCCCGAACTTGAGACTGTGCCTTGTGTTTCGTTTGACCAAGCGTTCAAGGCAGTGATTGAAGGGCAGAGTGATCTGGCCATGATTCCGGTTGATAATACAATTGCAGGGCGTGTTGCGGATGTGCACCATCTTATGCCGCAGGGCGACCTGTTTATCATTGGTGAGCATTTCCAGCCGGTGAATCACATGCTTCTTGGGGTAAAGGGATCAAGCCTGGAGAGTGTTAAGCACGTCCATAGTCATGTGCACGCAATTCCGCAATGCCGAAAATTTTTGAACAAGCTTGAGGTGAAATCGCATGTTCATGCCGATACGGCGGGGGCTGCGAAGGAAATTTCACTTAAAAATGATCCTGCGCATGCGGCAATCGCATCTGAATTGGCGGCTGAGATATATGATTTAGAGATATTAGCGCGCGATATTGAAGATCAATCACATAATGTAACGCGTTTCTTAATCCTATCAACGGAGCCGCATTTCCCTGAGTTGGATGAACAAGATATCATGACGAGCCTGTTATTTGAGGTTAGAAACATACCTGCGGCACTTTATAAGGCGCTTGGCGGGTTTGCGACGAACGGGCTGAGTATGACCAAATTGGAATCTTATGTTGATGAGAATTTCCAAGCGGCGCGTTTTTATTGTGATATTGAAGGACAT
Organism: Alcanivorax sp.; assembly: GCA_051967755.1. GTDB lineage: Bacteria > Pseudomonadota > Alphaproteobacteria > Micavibrionales > Micavibrionaceae > UBA1672. The sequence goes on along the minus strand of JBQDYD010000001.1, from coordinate 88,936 downwards.
CACGAGAGCCCGCAGTTTCAAAGGGCTTTAGAAGAGCTTGGCTTTTTTGCTAAGGACGTAAAGTTGCTGGGAACATACAAATCCGACAAGTTTCGAAAACAGGCTCAGGGAATGAATATAGAGCTGTAAATTCTCAGTTTATATTTATAAGTGATTATTTGAAATTAGGGCTTGCTTTCCAATCACGTATGTATGTTACTGTATTTGCTTGTAAATTAAAAAATTTAAGGAATACTCTATGCCTACGCATGCTGAACTGACAGGAAAACTTCTTGTAGATGCCGCCGCTTTCTTTCGTACGTTAGCAAGTCAAAATGATTCTCTGAAAGATCAAATGACTGAGAATGCGACTGTTTTTGAGCAGATGAGTGAGTTAATCGTAAATGATCCTGAGGGCGATCTTGAGGGAACAGAACATGCAGAGCTTGCAGGCCGTCTTCTGCACGATGCGGCAGGTTTCTTCAGGACTTTGGCAGAGCAAAATGAGCCTATCCAAGAGCAGATGAACGAAAATGCCAACGTGTATGAGCAAATTGGTGATTTGGTCGCTGAAGACCCGCTTGGTATCCTCGACTAGACAGTCGCAGGGGATATTTTACTTTTTCATATAGATTGTAATATTGAGTTACGGCTGTGAAACAGGTTATACTTGTTTCACAACTGATCTTTCAGGTGCATTTCTTGTGCCTGTTCTTAACTCTATGCTTTCATTCGTAAAGGATCCCTGCCGATGGCGCGCTCGCGTAAAATAAAACGTTCCCGTAAACAAAAAAAATCATCATCTTTTTTACCAGACTCTCTTCAGGCATTCATTGCGCGGCGTTTGGTTGATGTTGTTGCCTTGGCGTTATTGGCGGTTGCGGGGTTTTTATTTGCGTCTTTAATGACTTACAGCAGCAGCGATCCGTCATGGAATACGGCGCCCGAAAATCATGATGGCATGATTTCTAACTTTGGGGGCGCTGATGGTGCCTATATATCCGATATCTTATTGCAGACTGTCGGTTTGGGGGCGTATATCCCTGCGTTATGTTTGTTGGTTTGGGGCGTGCGTATTTTTAAACGTCAATCGATCAGACCTGTCACATTGCGTATCGCGACGATGCTTGTTTCTTGTTTGCTTGCGTCAATCGCTTTGGCATCAATCCCGTCTGATGAATGGTTTATACATTCATATTTAGGCAGTGCGGCAGGCATTATCATATTGGAGAGTATTTTGTCGACGGTTGAATTGTTTAATGTGCCTTATGCCGATGTATTTATTGTTTCACTTGCAGGGATTTGTGCGTGTGGGGCGTTTTTGCATGCTGCAGCATTTAACGGTCATGAAATCGCAACGGCTTGGTTCCGTGTAAAGGTCGCGGCCTATATGGTGGCGGGCACCGTTATGTCTTTCGTCGATAGCTTTTATAGTTGGGTGATGAGATATAATACCGAAGATTACGAACGTGAGCCATTGCAGCTTGGGATTATGGCGAAGTTGCGTGTCATGCGGGAAGAGCGCGCGGCGATATCTGCTGAGCGTAAGGCGGCATGGGAAGAGGAAAAAGCCCGTCTTAAGAAAGAACATATGAAACGTCCGGAGAAGGCAGCGGCGCAAGCGAATGATGCTCCGCCTGTTGAACCGGAAATTTCAAGACCTGAACCTGCCCCTGTTGCGGCGGAGCCTGCGCAGGCTTCCGGTCCGAACATTCCTGTGGTGAAGCCGAAAGCGGCAAGCAATACTAAGCCAAAGCAATCGGACTCATCACAACAACGCTTTGCATTGTCTGACGTGGATGGGGAGTGGGAATACCCGCCGATTTCTCTGATTCAGGATATCCCGCCGGAAGTAACGGGATCACAGTTAAACGAAGATGCGTTGCGTAAAAATGCAGAATTGCTGCGCAGTGTTTTAGAGGATTTCAATATCAAAGGCGATATTGTCAGCATCCACCCCGGGCCTGTTGTCACGCTGTATGAGCTGGAACCTGCACCGGGTACGAAAACATCCCGTGTGATTTCCCTCAGTGATGATATTGCGCGTTCTATGTCCGCAATTTCCGTGCGTTGTGCGGTTGTGCCGGGGCGTAATGTGATTGGTATCGAATTGCCGAATAAGACGCGCCAGACGGTGTATATGAAAGAAATGCTGCAGTCGCGTTTGTACGAAAAAACATCTGCGAAGTTACCGTTGATCTTGGGTAAGGATATTGGCGGACAGCCGATCTTGGCCGACCTTGCGAAAATGCCGCACTTGCTTGTTGCGGGTACGACGGGTTCGGGTAAATCTGTTGCGGTGAATACGATGATTATGTCTTTGCTTTATCGTATGTCGCCTGAAAAATGTCGATTTATTATGATCGACCCGAAGATGCTGGAACTTTCCGTTTATGATGATATCCCGCACCTTCTCTCCCCCGTTGTGACAGAGCCGGGTAAGGCAGTTGTTGCGCTGAAATGGGCGGTGAAGGAAATGGAAGACCGTTACCGCAATATGTCCAAACTGGGTGTGCGTAACGTGGAGGGGTATAACCAACGCATTCGTGAGGCGATCAAGAATGATGAGAAAATCATGCATAAGGTGCAAACTGGATTTGACCCTGACAGCGGAAAGCCGATTTTCGAAGATCGTGAAATGGAACTTGCCGAGCTTCCTTATATCGTGATTATCGTTGATGAATTCGCCGATCTTATGTTGGTTGCAGGTAAGGATGTTGAAAACGCGATCCAGCGCCTTGCACAGATGGCGCGTGCGGCGGGATTACACTTGATTATGGCGACACAAAGACCGTCTGTTGACGTTATTACAGGTGTTGTTAAGGCCAACTTCCCGACACGGATTTCATTCCAGGTAACATCGAAAATCGACTCGCGTACCATTCTTGGTGATGCGGGCGCGGAGCAGCTGCTTGGTATGGGGGATATGCTTTATATGGCACCCGGTGGCCGTATCACCCGTGTTCACGGGCCGTTTGTATCGGATGAGGATGTGGAGAAGGCAACGAACTTCCTGCGCTCTCAGGCAAAGCCTGCCTATATTGAGGATGTGACCTCAGAAGAAGCGGACTTTGGCGGCAGCGAAGTGATGAGCGCGATGTTTGGGGATGGTAATGATGGCGATAATGCCGTGGATGAGCTTTATGATAAAGCCGTTGCCGTGATTACACGCGAGGGAAAGGTCTCAACCAGCTTTATTCAGCGACACTTGCAAATCGGATATAACCGCGCCGCGCGTATCGTGGAAGAGATGGAGCGACAAGGTGTGATTTCCCCTGCGAACTCTGCCGGTAAACGTCAAATTCTGGTGAGTGATCATAGCGGCGTATAGCCCTGAATTTCCTTAACAAATTAACATTAAGTTGTGCGCTCTGATTTTTTTGAATCGGGGCGTATTTTTTTGTTGCAATAGAAATTTTAGAGGAGTACAAGGTCAGCCCTGTTCAGATGTACGGTGTGTTTGAACAGTAAATTGTTGGCTAAAACATAGGTGAAAATTATGATAGCCCCATTATTTGCCGCAGCAGGCATTGCCGCCAGCCCAGTACTTGCAGCTATATCCGCTGCTTGTGTAGCATATGAAGCAGTAAAACAAATTTCGGTTCAGGATGCGTTTGCAGACAGTGCCAAAAGCTCTAAGCCATCCGGTATCGATGATTTTGCACATATGCCCTAACGCATATTCCTGACATGTGATAATTTTGTCACGCTCTCTCAGAAAGTCTTTCTGGGGGGTATGTCTCGTGCTTATAAAACAGATATGAGCCTTCATAACATTGTATGTAGTTATGCGGGTTCTTGATTGCATGTCATAACATATGTATAACAATATTACGCAAGTGCATGGTTTTTTGTAATTATACTTACAAGAAGATGAGGTGTGTAATGTTAGCTCCCGTATTTTCCGCGACCGTCGGTGTCGCGACAGCGCCCTTGATAGCGGCAACATCATTTCTATGCTTATCTGTTGAGATCGTCAGGCAACTTTTATCAAAAAATGCATATGACACCCCGAGTGAAGGGTTAAAAGCAGCAGGAATAGAGCGTAAATCTTACGTGCCGTGATTTCATTTCTACTGCAGGCCCCATCCAGGTATTTTATAACGTATCTATGATTGTAAGGTGCGGTTTTATAGGCATAAAATCGCTTATTTGCACTGATTTCACTGCGGTGCACAATAAATTTGTTTGCATTTTTTCAAAAACAGGCATATAAGGCGAATTACACGTGAGTTCGATCCATGGAGAGTGGTGTTTATACATGGATAGAGTTGAGGTGTATTATGTTAGCTCCCGTATTTTCAGCAGCAGGCATGTCTGTGGCGCCATTATTAGCAGCTACGGCAGTTTTATGTGTTTCAATTGAGGCCGTAAGACAAATCGTGGTCGGTGATGAGTACCACGAAGCCGCTAAGAAGTGGGCAGTATCGCAGTCACAAAGCGGTATGTCTGATGAAGGGTCAAGAAAAAGCCCGTTATAGGGTTTTAAAAGGCGCTTAAAAATCTAAGTTTTCTGTTTGGGCAATGCGCATGGGCTGCATTTTTGCTCTGGCTTCTTGCAAATGTGAAACTTCTGCCTGATCAATGGCATCAAACTCATCTCTAAAATTAGGATAAGCCCCGCGTATCATCTCTTTTGAAAAGCGTATTTTTTGTGTATCGAGCCCTTGAGAGCTTGCAACCAGCGTGTAAATAAAGACCGGGTCTCGATCACGCAGATTGGTTTCTTCACCTTCAATTTCGACATTACAGGTTTCGTTTATCTCATGCGCGGCGTTCGGGCGGATTGCATTGCCGTTTGCCAAACAGGAAAAATAGGCAGGAAAGGCGAAAAAGGATAAATGTTTATCATAGTCCTGCGGCAGGCCTTTTATGTAAGGCGGGTTTTCACGCGGCGGATCAACGGATTTACTTTTGGCGGCACGTTCGAATAGTTTATCAAAGGCGGATTCGAAATATTCTGCCGTATTATGGTTGGTGTTTTCACCGTTAATGCCGCTGACCATATTATCGCTATATTCGATATCGAGCGCATCGCAGAGCTCTCTTAAATGCTGCTCCGGTTGAATGCGCAGTAACGAGTTATCAGAAATGAACAGCTTATCGGGATCGGTTTTGTCGATCAGATATTTTGTGTTGCGCCACCCCGTTGCACTGAACGCGAAGATTTCATCTAAAATAGGCTGAAATGTTTCAATATCTGCGTCATCCTCTTCTGTTAATGTGCGGAGCGTATCCCAATCGGCGTAATCATGCTGCGTGGCAAAATCATCGAGCGATTCATAGCCTGCAGTTATCGCATCATGATCCGTGAGGGAGCGCACATATTCCCGCACCATTGTTGGCTGATACAGGTTTAAATCAAAACTGCGATTATATTCTTTGTGCAGGCGCGCAAGTTTCCCCCATGATCCGCTTTCTACGATGTCGGCCTTCATCTTTTGCCAGTCTTCGCCGAACGGATCATTATAGCCGTTTTTACGGGCGAAGAGGTTCAGATTATAGGTAAAAACCTCGGGGCGTTCCTCATAATCAATGACGCCGGATTTAATTTCACTTTCCACAGAGAGAAGGGGATTGCGCACCGCAACAACATGGCTGGAGACAACGGCGTCATAGGCGTCATATTGCGCGCCGATGCCAAGGTTTCTGGCCATTTCCTTCACCACCATTGTGATTTGCCCGTCAGGTTTTTGCGTGCGCGCCTCATCATAGGCATTCAGAATATTTTGATAGGCTTGCTCTTCGCGCTCTTCCTCACTTGGTGGGGTATAGGGCGCTTCATAGGCCAAGTGAAAGGGTTGGTTCACGCCGATATCAATGGTCGGGCTGGTCGCGATGATATTTTTTAATATGGTGCTGCCCGCGCGCGATGGGCCCATGATGCTGATAATCTCAAGCTCACCTTGATCGACCAGATGTTTGACTGTGTTGTAGGCACCCATGCCCAACCTCGCTTTGATTATTTTTCATAAGCTATTATAACGTTTTATCGGAATAAGCAAACATATATCATGACGTAGAATGTTATGATTCTATAACCATGCATTAAAATAGAGAGAGGAAGAAATTATCATGAAAATCAGACATGTTGTGTTCGCGTTATGTGCGTTTTTAGGCGGAATGGCGGGATCGATTGTGATAACCGCAGGCACATCATTTGCCGCGAAGGAGCAGAGCTTTTATACGACGAATTTTTTTAATGAGAAGGGCAAGCGCATCGGGGTGATCGGATCGCATCCTTCGGGGGAGGGGAGCTTTTTCCTCTTTGATGGCAAAGGGAATATCGAAATTATGATGGGGGCGTACCCGTCAGGCGCGGAGAAGGGGCAGAGCATGTTCGGCATGCATGATCGCGCGAATAAGCTGCGGTTTTTAATGCGTATGCACGGCAGCAAAGATTCACCAACCGTCATCATGAAAGATTCCGCAGGGCGTGATAAAATTGTCTTCGGCCTTGGTGCATCGACTGAGGTTCCCTATTTCCGTTACACGGATCAAAACGGCAAATGGCAGGACTTGATTAAATAGGGCATTAAAATATCTTTCTTTTTTCTGAGTGATGGTATAACTAGGCGTTGCGATAGAAATTATAGAAAACACGCATGAAAAGCACAGGCTCGAGAATTTTAAACGGCTTTTTTATCGGCGCTTTTATTTTGGCGTTGATCTCGCCTGCCTGTGCTTTTGTTTCAGGGAAGAGCGGCTATATCGAAATTTGTGCCTCTGACGGGTCATCCCAAAAAATCGAAATATCTGAAGATGACGCGGCATATGCCCTTTATGCGTTGTTAAATGAAACACAAGACACGCAAGAGAACCTTCCGTCTGAAGGGGATGCCAATAAAGGCGATTGCGGTTTTTGTTTCGCGCAGTCTCATATCACCAAAGATATGCCATCCGCCGATAATATATTATTCATGCAGCGCGGCGATGTGCTGGCTGTTGGCTCAGGCACTATCGCGTTCAAAGCTGCTGCCATCGTTGCGTATGACTCTCGCGGGCCACCCTTATTCATTTAAAACACACATTTTTTTAAGGGAGCTTATCCCTTTGTTTTATTTGAATAAGGAGAAAGAATATGGCCGCACGAGCATCAGACGTGGATGGCGTTTCGAATCTAACACATGACTATAATCACCATTCAATCGGCACGACGATCAGTCACGTCGTGAAACATGTCGTCGTTATGGGGGCGATGATGGGCGTTATCGGCTTGGCATCACCTGCTTTTGCCGCAGTGCCGGGGCTGGACCCGCTATCGATGGATTTCACAGGCAGCGCAGGCGGCGGTGGCGTCACCGCGGGGGACTTGATTGTCCAAACCACCCACGGCGCGGGGGAAATGCTGAATATGATCGTTGATACATTCAGCGGTCTTATGTCTATCGGGGAATCCCTGATCACCAACACATTAGAGGGGAACTTCGCCCCCAGCACGTGGGATTCTGTTGTGATGTCTCATGGCGGGGAACATATGGCAGGCCATGCGATGGCGGAACATACCGCGATGGAACATGCCGAAGGTCACGGCGCGGCGCATATCGCAGGCGGCGCAGAGCACGGCATCAATTTTGATGAATGGCTGCGTAACGCTCATGCATCAGGGGAATTGCCATACGCGCTGGAGGATTCAGAGGCCATGGGCATCACCCTTGAAGAACATATGATGAATGAATACGGACATGAAGGACATTAACAATGAAAAGACGTGATTTTTTAAAAGGCGGTTTGGCCGCAGGTGTAACAGCAGCATTCAGCCCCATAGACGCGTTGGCGCAAGTCGGGCAAGAACGTGATTATATCGAATATTACCGCGATGTGTGCGATCGGCTGGATGAATTGGTTGATTACAGAACGGGCGAACCTTATGAGCCAAAAGGCTTTGCGATTGCATATTTCAGCACACCTTATAATGCCTATCCGGGGCAGGGCTGTGAGACAGATGCGCTGAATATTTTTCAGTCAAAAGCCATGGCGGAGATGATATCAGGCGAAAAGATTGAGGCCATCATGGTGTTAAGTCCGCTGGAAGCAGGTGACCCTGAACCGCGTTTTGCCGACGGATATACAAACCCCGACCCATCGCGCGGTAATTTTTATTTTACGGGGCTGACAGGGGATAAGGATCAAATCCTCAGCACCGCGCAGAATTATCGCTCTTCTTTTGATGTGGATCGTCATTCGGGTAAAATTGTCGGGCATAATCGCTCTGCTGTTCTGATATCACCTGAGGGGGAATTGCTCGTGAAATATTCACCGTCACATCTGGGGAATATGGATAGTGATATTGTGCAGCATATTAAGGAATATAAAGACCGCACGATCCGCGCCGCGCGTGGCTGCGCCCCTGATTAGGGTATATAGAAGGTTTTCCGCAAGGGGATGCGTATTATGGGTAACTATCGCTTTGCGCCGATGCGCGGAGTTGATAGGATCAAATTCTGATTCAAAATAGGATATATAATATGCGATCTTATACTTTGCGGGTTTTCTTGTTTCTTGGTGTGTTTATGTTTGCGCTTCCTGCTATGGCGGCGGATAAGCCCGTCGATGCGTCTGTTCAGGATATTGAAAAAGCAGAGCAATATCTGCAAAACATGAAAACGGCCAAAGCGCGTTTCGTGCAAACCACGCATGACGGCACGCAGTTGGTGGGGACATTCTATTTGAACCGCCCGGGTAAGCTCCGTTTTGATTATGATCCGCCTGTCGATAATTTTGTCGTGGCCGACGGTATCTTTGTTTATTTCTATGACGCGGAGCTGGAGGAGCAAACAAACGCACCGATCAAGGCGTCTTTGGCGAATTTCTTCCTGCGTGAGGATTTCTCGCTATCTGATGATTTAATCGTGAAGGATGCGAAATGGGCGGCGGGGTTGCTACAGCTTAAGGTCGTTCAGGCCGAAGAACCCGAGGCAGGATCTGTGACGTTTGCCTTCAGTAAAAAACCGTTTGAGCTTAAGAAATGGCGCGTCATTGATGCGCAGGGCATGATCACAGAAGTTGAGCTGTTTTATCTGGAAGTTGGCGTAAAGCACCCCAAGAACCTGTTCGTTTATGTTGACCCGAAAAAGAAAGACGGGAAGGCGAGCTATAATGACTGAGGGGCCGCTGGAAAATCTCATCCGTATGCTATCGGGTTTACCCGGTTTGGGTAATCGCTCGGCGCGGCGTATCGCGCTGCATTTACTCTCAAAACGCGGCAGTTTGATGATGCCGCTGGCGCATGCTCTCTCAGATGCGGCGGAAAACGTCAAAAGCTGCGGCACCTGTGGCAATCTGGATATGGCCGATCCGTGTCATATTTGCCGTGATGAACGCCGTAATAAGGCACAAATTTGTGTGGTTGCGCAGGTCAGTGATGTTTGGGCGATTGATCGCACGGGATCATATAAAGGCCAGTATCATGTGCTTGGTGGCCTCCTCAGTGCGCTTGACGGGATCGGGCCGGAGGATTTGCGCATTAATCAGCTGATTGATCGTGTGCGCGGACAAAGCGATAGCGTGGATGAAGTGATCTTGGCGCTGAGTGCAACCGTGGACGGGCAATCAACGGCGCATTATATCTCTGATCATATCAAACCGCTGGGTGTCAAAGTCTCACATCTTGCGCATGGTATGCCTGTGGGCGGGGATCTGGATTATCTGGATGACGGCACCATCACCACCGCCCTCAGAGCGCGTGCGTAGAGGCGCAATACTTCTATTCCTTTTCAGAAATATAAAGCGTGCCTGCACCGCCGGCCTGAAGCGCAGCAATATGCGTGTAGTGATTGCTGTGGTCGCCGCCGATCGATACATCATAATACAGACCCGCAGGCAGGAAATGATCGCTGGCGCTGGCGGTGACAGAGGCATCACCAAACGCAATATAGGTCGGGACATCGGCATAAAGGCTGATGATTTGTGTGCCTGCATCAAATGCCGAGGCATTGCGCGTAGAGGATGCCCCAACAGATATTGTATGCGCACCGCCTGATTTCATGCGCAAGGCGGGGATCGGGTTGTCGTTTAAATCTTGAGGTAATAAAGTGCTCATATTCATGCTCCTATATATAAAAAACTCTGCGCGAGCGATCGGCAGAGTTTAGACGTAATTGTGGGTATTTGATTAATTTATAGGATTATTTTCCTTTAATGTCAAGTTATTCGCACTGATAAAGCACATAACGTTTTTGCTGCGTACCATAAGAGCGCACCCAAAACACCGAAAACAGACCCCAACCGGAAAGCCATAAAGCGGTGGTCGCCGCTGATGGGATGAGCAGGATATGACACGCCGCCATGATACAGACAAGCGCAAGGCCAACGACAATATTGGCGGGGCTGTTCTTTTGTTCAACCAGCGCGAAGAGCAAAATGGCGATGCTATATAGCATTAAAATCAGCAAAAGGATTTCAGGCTGCCCTAGATTGAGGATCCCGCTTTGTGCCAAACCACTATCCAGTACGCTTAAATTTATTGATGCCCTGAGCTTGAAAAGGCTCATGACGAATAATACGCCGAAAAGGGCGCTGAGTGCGCGTGCGACGCGTTTGCTGTGGGCGTAGCTTTGGCCCGCCCAAAAGGCGGCGCCGATCATAAACAGAGTGCACATAGTTTCCATCAATGCGGCCTTACTTTGTACCACAGAGGCTGTATGCAGATGGTACGCAGTGTAGAGGAGCGCAAGCATAAACCATAAGATGGTGCGTTCATGCAGGCAATAAAGCGCAAGCATACCGCGTTTCATGTTGCGGCCGCGATTCATACGATTCATCAGATCATAGGCAAGGGAGGAGGTTTGCGCATTGTTGTTTTTGGATGGATCCTGCATGGAGGCGTAGGCTTCGTAATGCTCACTCATTTCAAAAAGGCTAAGCGCGCGCATGGCGGTATAAATCCCCCAAATCACGGAGAGGATACCAATAAAAAATGAACCCATATCAAAAAATAAGAAGCCAATCACTGTGATGCTGACCAGTATCATATAGATAAACAAGCCGGGGTGTTTCGATGAGTAGTAAGACATTACTGTTCTCCGGAATCCTTGGTGGATAAGGTTGTCAGGGCTTCGATAAGTTTTTGGTTGATGATATCTTGGTCTTCTTCTTGGGGGAGGGCATCAGAAAGTGATGCATCGGTAGGAAAGCCGGCTGCGGGCTCTATGGAGGATACGCCAAGGGCAAATTGTTCCATTTCGTTAAGGGTGGGTGCTTCGGCGTAGGTCGCAGGAGTATCAATTTGTGCGGACAATACAGAATCGTGGCCGTTTCCATTGATAAGGAAAAAGCCAAGAGTGATTTGTAGGCATGAAAACAGGGCAACGAAAAGAAACGCCCCGCGCCTCGAGATTTGAGGTTCAGCGATTCGCATGCCAATATAATATGCGATTTTTAGGCCGGTTGGTATGTGCCATAATCGCTAACAACGCTTCCGAAGCCATATTGAACGTGTTTTTTCACGTCAACCTTGCTCAAAACCGTTGCTATTTCTTGGTTTTCGGATTTTGTAAATTGTGAAATTCCGTTGTGGACAACTTCATGTCTGGTCTTATGCCAGGCCACTAAATACAAGAGCAAGTCACAATTTTTCTGAATAGCACGTGCATCACTGAGCGCCATAGAGGCAGGCGTATCGATAATGACAAGGTCATATTCGCTGCGTACGGCCATTATCAGCTTGTCCATTTTGCGAGACGATAAGAAATCCAGCGCGCTGTAAGGGACTGCGTGTGAGTAAATCACATGCATGCCGGAGGGGTCCTTGGTGTCGATGATTTCTTCGGGCTTGCTTTTTCCTGACAGGAAGTCGACCAGTGAATTGGGGTGCTTTCTTCCTGTTGTTTTATGTACAGACGGTGTTCTCAGGTCCGCATCAATTAACAAAACGCGTTCGCCCGTGCGCGCGGCAGAGCGCGCGAGCATCGTAGAAAGTGTTGTTTTCCCTTCGTTTGTATAAGAAGAGGTCAGTGCGATAACACGGCCGCTATGTCTTTTTTCTTTTACGCCCAGTTTGATGCTGGTACGTAGGGCGCGAACGGCTTCGGCCAGATCAGAACCCGGATTTTCCATGATGTAATCTGCAGGTTGCTTGCCCTTGGCTGTTTTTAAGTCAGGGATAAGTGCGTAACAAGGCATATCCAGATCGGTTTCAAGTTGGCGCCCACTGATATAGGTTTTGCGCCCGCGTTCTATCAGGACGACGATCAATGCGGAGAGCAAACCGGAAATGAGGAGCGCAAAGGCAGTAAACACAACTTTGTTTGGAAACACGGGGGCAAGTGGCGCTGTTGCCGGGCTTATTATTTTCGGCATCAAGGATGCGGATGATGTGGTTACGCTTACGAGGCTTGGCGCGTAATTTATGTCGTGCATTACGTCTTCAAAGCCTGAGAGGCTTGTTTCAATTTGATTGAACGTCTCAGCATGTCGCAGCATCTCATTACTTTGCGCAGCATAACGCTCTTCTTTGTGTGATTGTGCTGCGGTTTTTGCTTTTGCGTAATCGCGGTCAATCTGCAGCATTATGGCATTCGCTTCGTCATAAATTTGAATATCAAGCGCCGAGATATCTGCCTTTAATGCTTTGATTTTTGGATGCTTTTTTCCGTACTTTCCCAGGGTGGCGGTTAGATTTTTTAAAGTCTCTCTTTTGTCTTTTTGTAATGATTGGATCGTGGATGACCCAGTCACTGCGGGGGCGCGCATATTAACAAAAAGCGCGCCGTTTTCCATGACGAACGGAGCGCGTAGTTCCTCCAGTTGAGTGAGCTTTTTCACACTGTCTGCTGAGGCTTCGTCTTGTATGTATTTTTCAGTTGCGAAAGCAGGGCTTTGATGTGTTTGCAAATTCACCAAAGTTGCATTGACTTGATCAAGGCTGTTTTTCACAGATGAATAAAGCGCGGAGTTATTTTGCGGTATGCCCTGTGGTGTATAAACGGCTTTATCTTGTTGTTCTGCGCTGTAATGGCGAATAACAGAAGATAAAATGCGCGCGGCTTTTTCAGGGTCTGCGTCGTAATAGGATAATGTTAAAACCTGTGAGTTTTCAGGATGAGAGATTGTTAACGGCGCCAGTACATTATGTATCAGGGCCGCATGCTCTTTTGATACCATATCTGTGGCATCAATATTGCTTGTCGTGCCTGCTAAATTTAAGGCTCTGAACTTCGGATCATCGGGCAATTTAATTTTAGCGAATTGCGGGTCTTCGTAGAGATTTAAACCCTCAACAACTTTGCGCCCGATATCGAGTGATTTTATGACGTGCTTTTGGGTGTTAACGTAGGCGATATCTTGGTTTTCAAAGGAGATCGCCGCTGTGGCCTCGTACACAGGTTTTATGTTTTGGATAGCAACCGCAGATGCAGAAAAGCAAAGCAGAAACAGCCCGGTGACAGCCATTTTCCTTCTGTGCAGAATGGTTGAAATCTGTTGGGTTTTATCTGATGTTTTGATGTGTCTTAATTGTGTCATGGAGCCTGTCTATCGTTTAAAAACGCTCCTTTATGATGATGATATCGCCATCGACATATTCGATTGCACCAACCTGCGCGGTTTTTCTGTAATGCTTTCCGTCAATGTTACGAACGATATCAAATTCTTTTGAATTGGCTTTGTCTGTATACCCGCCGGCAATCGCGATAACGCTTAAAAGGTGATGCGCATTTTCCGGCAGAGTGTAATAGCCGGGTTTTTTAACCGCGCCGATGATATAAACTGTTTTTTCATTCGGGGCTTTTTTTGTTGGTTTAATGCTGGTTGTTTGAATTAAAGCGGGGGTCTTTACAGTGACTATGGGGTTGTTTATGTACCCGTCTTTTAATTTTTTGGTGATTTCATTTTGTATGGCCACAGAGGTTTTGTTTAAGACATTAACCTCACCGATCAGCGGGATCTGAACAGTGCCTTCATTTGTAATATAGTAGGTGTTAGTCAGGGCATCTTCATCTTGTACGGTTATTTCGATTGTGCCGCCTTTTTGAAAATGACCCGAAGCCTTGTCAGCCGTAGTTTTTGCAACAGCATCAGAAATGCCATGGTGACTCATGACCATAAAAAGGGCTAGGGTGGAAATAAATCCTGCTTTTAAAGCCTTGAAAAACATGTATTTTTACAAAGGTTCCTGATGGGGTTGGTGACCAATTTTGTATAAAAACATGATAGTGTCTTTGCTGTGGGCGAGCAAGCAAAGACCAATTGAAAATCGGGAAATTTACCGAAATTGTGAATTAAATATCAAAAATTATGTGATTAAAGTGCGCGCCGAGCAAAATTTAAGTGCCGCGAACGTGATCCTTGGTTATGTCGTGACGAATGATTCGTGAACCGACGGGAAGGTCGATCAGCTGTACATAAATTTCAGGGGCTTCACCATCTGTTTTAAACATGTCAGGAAAATCAGTGATGGCTTCGGCAAAACGGTTGGCGGCCTCTAACGGCTCGGTTTCATATAATGGGCGTTGCAACAGCAATGCATATTCGAAACTTTCTGTTTGCGCGATAATGTCTGATTGACGGCGTAGGCGAACCAAATATTTTGAGAGTTTCGCAACGAGGTAATCCGCGGCATACGGGCCTTCATTCTCATAAATATTGTGATAGTTTTTCATGCCAATGAAAACGATAAATGTACGTTCACCATAGCGATCCGCACGATCAATCGCAGACAAGAAAAGTTGGTTGAAAGCTGATTTCGCAATAATACCACCCGCACTCGGGAAGTCTTCGCTATCATCACCAATTCTTCGGATGAGGGATAAAAGATAGCCTGCATTTTCTATTGATGTATCAAGCAAATCCGGGTCAATAGGTTTGTGGATCGCATCGTTTGCGCCGCTTTGAATGGCTTCTGTTTGTGGGGTTTCTGCGCCCATCTGCACAATATAAGAGTAACGTGCGGTGGCGCGTCGTAAGTTCAAAATAACCGGCTGTGCGCTTGTCAGGGGGGCGGGGTCAATAAATATAATGTCGTATTCTTCTTTGGCCAGTCGATCAACAGCATTGTTTTTAACCGGTTCTGCCGTGATTTTATGTCCGAGGGGATCAAGGCGGCTGCTCATGAGTTCGGATGTAATGTCTTCTCTGTCAACGACGAGGATTTTCATAGTAATGTGCCCTTATATTTGTCCCTGTTGCGATGCGCATGGTTTTTTATAGAATAACAAAAATTATAATACCTTAGTATAATCCATATTGATAATGACAAAAAAATCTTTAAAAAAACACTAATAAATAAAGTGAAAAATCCTTTGTTTATTTAATCTTAAGTTTCCTCTAGGATAGCAGGCGCTTGGAAACGGAAACTATATACGGATTTTATAATTGTTATGAGTATTACATTACATAAGAATGATTTACCTGATGACCTGGATTTAGGAAAGGTCGTCGCGATTGATACAGAAACGCTTGGTCTTAACCCAAAACGAGACAGGCTCTGTCTTGTGCAGCTCTCAAGTGGTGATGGAAATGCACATTTGGTGCAAATGACCGACAGCACCTTTGATGCACCGAATTTAAAGAAGTTGGTTGCGGATGAGTCTGTACAAAAACTTTTCCATTTTGCGCGCTTTGATGTGGCGATATTGAAATATTCTTTGGGCGTAGAGTGCCCGAACGTGTATTGCACGAAAATCGCATCAAAATTAGTGCGTACTTATACCGATAAACATAGCCTGAGGCACTTGTGCCGTGAATTGATTGGCGTTGAATTGAATAAACAGCACCAATCATCTGATTGGGGTGCGGCGGAATTAAGCTCCGAGCAGCTAAGCTATGCGGCGAATGATGTCTATTATCTGCATCAGCTAAAGAAGAAACTTGATGCAATGCTGGAGAGAGAAGGGCGCACAGCGCTTGCTCAGAGCTGTTTTGATTTCGTAACGACCCGTGCAGATTTGGATCTGAGCGGGTGGTATTACGATATTTTTGAACATTAATTCTTTTGAAGGTTAAAACGTGAACGTGGCAAAGAAAATAGAAGAAAAGCCGAAAAACGCAGATGTTGAGCGCAAAGATATAAAGTGCGCCGTGGATGTGTTGGAAGCAGAAGCCAAGGCACTGCAGACTTTGGCTTCCGGTATTGATGCTTCTTTTTATAAGGCTGTTGACGCGATTAACTCTATGAAAGAGGTTGAGCACGTTTCAGGCAGGCTAATCGTTGCCGGCATCGGTAAAAGCGGTCACGTGGCGCGAAAAATTGCCGCGACAATGGCATCGACGGGAACGCCGTCTTATTTCGTTCATCCGGGCGAGGCCAGTCATGGTGATATGGGGATGATCACGGAAAATGATGTGGTTTTGATGTTATCGAATTCAGGTGAAAATTCGGAGCTGTCTGATCTCATTCATTATACGCGTAGATACGATATCACACTGATCGCGATGACGAGTAAGTCGGAATCAACCTTAGCGAAACATGCGGACATTACATTATTGTTACCGCAAGTTGGGGAAGTGTGCCCGAACGGTTTGGCGCCGACAACCTCTACCACCATGATGATCGCCTATGGTGATGCGCTGGCTATTGCATTATTGGAGCGTATGGGCCTCACGCCGGAGCAGTATAAAGTCTTTCATCCTGGCGGTAAGCTTGGGCAAAAGCTACTGACTGTTGCTGAGCTTATGGTCTCAGGTGATAGGCTGCCTAAGGTTTCTGTCAGCGCTATGATGGATGAGGCGCTTATCGTTCTAACGGAAAAGAACCTTGGTTCCGTGATGGTTTTTGACGGTGATGTGTTGCAAGGTATTGTAACGGACGGCGATTTAAAACGTCATATGTCTGCGGACTTATTGCAACAACCTGTCACGAAAATCATGAGCGGAAGCCCCAAGTCGATTTCAAAAGACGCGCTTGCGGTTGAGGCGCTCGATGTGATGACAAAAACGCAAGGACAGTACATCACCAGCCTTATTGTCACAGATGATGCAGGTAAGGCGTGCGGGATGATCCGTTTGCAAGATTGCCTGCAGGCGGGCGTCGCGTAAAAAGTCGGAATACAGGATTTTACGTCTTTTACTTTCAAACTTCTTAGTGATACGCTCTATCTCCACAATTCCTTAACCCATGGGAAGCCTGCGATGGAAGATTATAACGACAGTTCTGAGTTGGTAGAGCAATCTGATCGTATGGATCGGTTAAGCCGCCGTGATCGTGATACTGAAATTTCCAGAACATATACAAATTTTGTTCGTTTGATGAGGTTGGCTTTGCCGTTGGCCGCGGTCGTCGTGATTGCGATTTTATTTATTAGTCCCGGGCTTGAGGAACAGGTTGTGGTGAATGCCGAGGAAACGACAAAGGCGCCTGATTTACAGGATCAAAAAATTGCAAAGAATGAGCTATTGAATCCTAAGTTTGAAAGCACGGATAATAACAACCTGCCGTATCAAATTATTGCTGAACGCGCGATACAGGGGGAGTTGAATAAAGATCTGATTATGCTGGATCGTCCTGTTGGTATGATGACAATGAAGGATGGGGTTAAGGTAACGATGACCTCTGAAAAAGGGGCTTACCGTCAGGATACTGAGCGTTTCTTTCTGGAGGGGGATGTAATGCTTGAGCATGGTCAGGGCTATAGCATTCAAAGCAGTGAAGCGCATATTGATATGAAAAAGAATTTGGCATGGTCTGAAAAAAACGTAAGTGGTAGTGGCCCTGATTTATCCATCGCGGCCAGTGGTGTGCAGGCAAATGGAGAGACAGGAGAGATTATTTTCTCAGGCCCTGCGAAACTAACGCTTGATAAGGGGTTTGAAGGTATAGAGTAATGGTATTTCGCGTCGTTTCGTTCTTAGTATTTTTAGGTGTTTTGTTGCCTGTTACAGGCCATGCACAAAGCAATCCTGATAAAAATAAGCCGCTTGAAATCACGGCAGATGACAGTCTGGAATGGCATAGAAACGAATTATATTTTAAGGCCAAAAAAAATGTAAAGGCAAAGCAGGGCGATACAACGCTGTTGTCTGATCTTTTGGTTGCCAAGTATCGTGAAAGCAAGACCAGTAATATTGATATTTACCTAATTCAGGCGACAGGTCGTGTGAAAATCAAAACATCCAGTAGCACGGCATATGGTGACAAGGCGGTTTACGATGTCGACAAAGCCTTTGCGGTCATGACGGGGCGTAATCTGAAGCTGGTATCAGAAGATCAAACCGTGACGGCCAAGGATAAAATGCAATATTGGGTTAATCAGGGACGGCTGGAGGCGATAGGGAATGCCGTTGCCATTCGCGAGGGCGATAAGCTGGAAGCTGATAAAATGATTGCGATTTTTGTGGAAGACAAAAACGGAAAGCGCGTTTTGAAGTCATTAGAGGGCATTGGTAATGTTGTGATTACAACGCCGACTGAGGTGCTCAACGGGGATCGTGCCGTGTATAAGGCCGATACAAGTATGGCAGAATTAATAGATAACGTTAAAATTACGCGTGGCCCGAATGTTCTGGAAGGTGCGCGCGCGGAGCTTAATCTCAAAACAAACGTGAGTAAGATATTCGGCTCAAGCGAAAGTTCTTCAGGCCGCGTGAAGGGTGTTTTCTTTCCTAAGTCGGAAAACAAGCCGTAGATTTATTTGCCTGCGCTTGAAAATCGGGCTATAGACAATAGATAAACCTTAATTTTATTGGTCTGTTTTGTAATGGAATATTTATCTGAATGGGTGTTGCTTGTTGTGGTTTTCGGCTTTGCGGTGATTGCGCCGGGGCCTGACTTTGTTATGGCTGTGCGTAATTCAATCGTGTTTTCACGCAAAGCGGGGCTTTATACGGCGGCGGGATTTGCGCTGGGTGTTTGTGTGCATGTGGTTTATTCCATCATCGGACTTAGTGTGGTGATCGCGCAATCGGCGTTCTTATTCTCTGTTATCAAGTATATCGGGGCGGGGTATTTGCTCTATGTCGGGGTAAAGTCCCTGCGTTCAAGGGGGCACTCATTGCTCAGTGATGATGTTGATATGCCAAAGCCGGAAATCGCAAAAAATATGACGCCGTTTCAGGCATTGCGCTGCGGGTTTATTACCAATGTGTTTAACCCCAAGGCGATTATGTTTTTTCTGGCATTGTTCACACAAATCCTCAGCCCGGATTTACCGTTATCCGTGCAGATGGTGTTCGGAATGACATGTGCCGTTATGGTGTGGGCGTGGTTTAGTTTTGTGGCGCTTGTTTTAACCCATCAACGGGTCAGATCGGTATTTTTAGGGGTTTCTAAATGGATTGATCGTGTTTGTGGTGGATTGATGATCGGACTTGGCGTAAAATTGGCTCTGACAAAGTAAGTAACTAGAACTCTATGAATATTAAATCTAAAACACTTCGTAAGCCGAGGCTGCAATCCGTCCCCAAGGGATTGTCGGTTGTGCATTTATCTAAGGCCTATAAAAAAAGGCCGATATTACGTGATGTTAGTTTGAATGTTGAGCGCGGTGAGGCTGTCGCATTGCTTGGCCCGAATGGTGCGGGTAAGACAACATGTTTTCACATTATTACAGGCCTTATCGGCGCGGATGGCGGCGCGATTATGCTTGATGGTAAGGATATCGCAAATTTACCGATGTATCGCCGTTCCCGTATGGGGCTTGGATATTTGCCGCAAGAGGCATCAGTTTTCAGGGGGTTGTCGGTAGAAGATAATTTGCGCGCGGTTATTGAATTGCAGGATCTTAGTAAAGAAGATCAGGATTTGATGCTTGAAGATTTGCTCGCCGAATTTAGCGTGGAGCATTTAAGGCGCACGCCGTCGCTTGCTTTATCAGGCGGAGAGCGCCGCCGCGTTGAGATTGCACGCGCATTGGCTGCGCGTCCTGATTTTATGCTTCTTGATGAACCGTTGGCCGGCGTTGATCCGATTGCCGTGAATGATATTCGTAACTTGATCTCGCAGCTTAAAAACCGCGGTATCGGTGTTTTGATTACTGATCATAATGTGCGTGATTGTCTTGGTATTGTTGATCGCGCATTTATATTACATGACGGTAAAGTCTTGATGGAAGGCTCGCCGGAGGATATTGTCGATAATGATGATGTTCGCCGTGTTTATCTTGGTGAAGGCTTCTCTCTTTAATTCTCGTAATGCATACGTATTTGTAATGCACTTTTTCTCTGTACATGGTAAAATGATGCTATGAACACATTATCGCAAAAGCTCGACTTAAAACAGTCGCAACAGCTTGTGATGACACCACAGCTGCAGCAAGCGATTAAGCTTTTACAACTCAATAATGTTGAGTTGGGTGAGTATATTGAAGAAGAGCTTGAAAAAAACCCTCTTCTTGAAAAAGCAGACAATTCCAATGACAGTATAGAAGCCGAGCAAGAGCCTGAAAAAAATGAAGGCAAGGATGATGTCGATTCAGCCTTTGAGCAGCAGCAACAATCAGGTGAGTATGATGCATCATCATCCTCTATGATGGATGTAGGGGCAGGGGGGAGTGCGAGTTTCGATCCCATGGATGACTCATTTGAAAACAGAATGAGCGCCGAAAAAACTCTGCGGGAACATTTAACAGATCAATTGAATATTTCATTTTCAGATCAAAGGGATCGCGCGATTGGGGCGTTCTTAATTGATCGTTTGGATGAGAGCGGGTATTTGCGTGATGGAACTGAAAGCTTGGCTGAGCGGTTTGGATGTTCAGAAGAACGTGTAGAGAAGATCGTGAAGCAAATGAAACAGTGTGATCCCACAGGAGTATTTGCCCAAGATTTGCAGGAATGTCTTGCGCTACAGCTGGAGGAGCGCGGCGAACTTGATGATCCGATGCGCGCGCTGCTTGGTAATTTGCAGATGATCGCAGATCATGACTTTGCCAAGCTGGCGGAAACGTGCGGCGTAAATCAGACCTATCTTGGTGATATGGTGTCGTTGATTAAGACATTAAATCCCAAGCCGGCATCCGAATTCCACCATCTGGTTGTGCAAACGGCTGTGCCGGATGTAGTGATGAAAAAACTTCCTAAAAATTTGGGGGGCGGCTGGCGCGTAGAGCTTAATAGTGAGACTTTACCGCGTGTTCTGGTTAATCAAGAATATTACACGCAGGTTTCAGGCGGCGCATCACGCAAAGAAGACAGAGAATACGTCACGGCGCAGCTTAATTCCGCAAACTGGTTGGTGCGGGCATTG
Source organism: Alcanivorax sp. (assembly GCA_051967755.1). Taxonomy (GTDB): domain Bacteria; phylum Pseudomonadota; class Alphaproteobacteria; order Micavibrionales; family Micavibrionaceae; genus UBA1672. Next base: position 67,839 of record JBQDYD010000001.1, on the reverse strand, counting down.
GATCAGCGCGCGCAAACAATTTTGAAGGTCGCCAGTGAAATTGTGGAGCAGCAAGATGCGTTTTTTAACTATGGGATTGAGTTTTTAAAACCACTGACCTTAAAGGATATCTCCGAAGAGATAGAAATGCATGAAAGCACCGTCAGTAGGGTAACGACCAATAAATACATAGGTACGCCGCGCGGTTTGTTTGAGCTTAAATTTTTCTTTTCAACGGGCTTGGTCTCGGAAAGCGGTATGGTGCATTCAGCCGAGGCGATTAAAGCACGTATCAAGAGCTTGATCGATGGTGAGGACCCGAAGAAAATTCTGTCAGATGATAAGATCGTAGAGACGCTGAAATCTGAGGGGATAGATATCGCAAGAAGGACTGTTGCCAAGTATAGGGAAGCAATGCATATTGGCTCTTCGGTGCAACGGAGAAAGCAAAAAAAGAATTTGGCATAGATTTTAAGCCTAAATTAAGGTGAAGTCTTTATGTCGGATAGTCGGAAGATGAGTACTTAACAAGAAGGAATCAAATCATGGAAATGACTGTTCAAGGTAAGCAAATAGATGTTGGTGATGCCCTAAGGGAGCATGTGACAGATAAGCTGGCTGATATCGATCAAAAATATTTTAATCATGCGACGGATGCGACAGTTACTTTCGCAAAAGAAGGGCATGGAAATCCGCTATTTAAAGTCAATATTTCCTTTAATGTCGGCAAGAATATTCAGGTCGTAACAGAAGCGACAGAGCATGACCCGTATGCTGCGTTTGATTCTGCATCAGAAAAGGCGGCCAAGCGTTTAAGACGTTATAAGCGTCGTTTGCGTGACCACCATAATCGTTCACAAAATGACCCGGAAGTGGAAATGATGAAGGCGCGTGCCTACACCCTTGCGCAGGAAGCACAGGAAGCTGTTGAGCAGGATAATGGTGAAGATCAGCACGAAGAAAAAGATCCGACAATCATCGCGGAAATTCAAACGCACATTGAAAAGATGAGTGTGTCTGAAGCTGTGATGCGTATGGAGCTTGCAGATCAGAACGCGCTGATGTTCAGAAATGCGAGCAATGAAAAGCTCAATATGGTTTATTTACGTAAAGACGGTAATATTGGCTGGATCGAACCAGATGATCAATAAGCGCATTAAAATATAGATTTATGAAAATCCTGTGATGTTTTTCACAGGATTTTTTTTATCCAACGCTATGAATAGTGTCAGAAAGTTACTATTTTTTCACAAGCAAGGAGGGTGAAGGCGAAAAAATCATTATAAATAACTGTTTTGCAATGAATATTAGGGTTTTGCGCTGCAGTGTTTTTTTTGCTGGTGTTTCTTTTATAAATCATGCTACAATTCGCGCCGATGTTTCGAACCAACATAAAAGGGCGAACAGATGAGTATGTCAAAATATATAGATTTTGATTTGTATCAAAACCGTATGAGAGTGCAGACACAAAGACAGGCGTTTCAGTGGATTGCCCTTAAGGGTGCTTCTTTTTGTGGTGTAAAGCCGGATGAACTTGAAGAGATCTGTCAGGATCGCTTTGAAGAGGCCGCCGTCAGCGGGGATCACGGTATATCCATATTTGATGCGCGCTCGGCGCTGGTGAAGAAACCGTTCTCATTTCTTATTACCTTTGATCAAGATGTTGACCTGAATGCACATGACGGGCGTAAAACAGATGTTCTGGCGGGGTTGATTTCGCCCTTATCTGATGGCGCAGCTCATTTGCAAAAGCTAGCCTCGATTGCGCGTTTGCTCCGTGATCAAGATTTGCGCGCAGCCTTAAGAGAGGCGGGCAGTCAGGATGAGTTGAAGGTTTTGTTTATGCCTACACAAGATTGGATACGCGCCGCTTAATTGTATTTCAGGCGCGTATGCATTTTTATGTTTAGTGAACCACAACAGGTTCAAGGTCTTTCTGTCTTGCCATGACTACGGCTTTATCCAATGTATCTGTAACGGATAGCTTCTCACCATCTGCGCTAAAGATTGCGTAACCGCTTTTGCTCTTGTTTGAAACCGGTTTGATGTATGCAATTTGATGAATGCCAAAGCTTTTGAAGTCTGCAGGGGAAAGAGTTTTTAGTATTTTTTTGATTTTAGTAAGATCTTCCAGACTTTTGTCAGTCATTATGTCTTGTTCCTTCCTATATTCGATAACTCTTATAAGACACCATAAAGGGGGTGCTTGTCAAAAACCATTTATGCATCTTCCGAAGAGTTGTCTACGCCAATGGCCTTAAGTTCTTGCTTGGGTGGTTTCGCCTGATTGATTTTGATTTTAACCGCCTGTGATTCGGGGATGATGCGCTCCAGATTGATATGAAGGAGGCCGTTATCCAGATCTGCGCCACTGACTTCGATGCCGTCTGCCAATACGAAATGGCGTTGGAATTGACGTGTTGCAATGCCCTTGTGGAGGAATATTTTCTCGCCTTCATCGCGTTGTTTACCGCGAATGGTAAGTTGGTTTTGATCTATTTCTACATCCAGCTCATTCATGGAAAATCCCGCCACCGCCAGTGTGATGCGTAATCCGTGATTACCAATTTGCTCTATATTATATGGGGGGTATCCGTCGCCTGCATTTTTGCGCATGCGGTCTATTGTTTTTTCGAAATCGTCGAAACCCAAGAAAAGCGGGCTATCAAATAATGATAAGCGTGTCATTGTTAAAACTCCTCCTATCTGAGCGAGATTTAAAGTTAATATATGTCTGTGACCCACATAGGCAGCATCACATCTATGATTTTATAAGATTTTACTTATGTTTTTCAAGCAGTCTTTGTGAATAAGCGGTCACAGTAGCTGCATTCAACACTTTTTCTGCCATCGAAGCTATACCAGACCTTGGGGTGGCCTAATGCGCCGTTACCGCCGTCACAGGATACACCATCGGCATGCGGGTCTACTTCGATAATTTCAGGCGCGTTGTTTTGGTTCATTTTTATTTCCTTATAAATCGTGCGCTTATTTAAATAAAAATTATGTGTAAAGACAAGAGAAATAGGCGTGTTTCTTCCTAAAAATCTGCAAAATGCGCTAGAGTCTGTACTTATGATAAATAAACAGTCAGGCAGCGCTCTTTTTTATATTCTTATCGCCGTAACGCTTTTGGCGGCGTTATCTTATGCGGTGACGCAAAATAGTCGCAGCCGCGGTGCGCTTGTAACCGCAGAGCAAGCACGATTAAACGCATCGGAAATCATTGAATACGGTAATACGATCAGTAATGCGGTCTCACAGTTGCGCTTGCGTGGCTATGATGCGGATGAAATTAGTTTTGAGAATAATTTCGTCAGCGGATATGAGAATCCGAACTGCACCGAGGATGAATGTAAGGTGTTTCATGTAAATGGCGGCGGCATTAATTTTATGCGTCCTGATACTAAATGGCTAGATGGTGCGTATGATCTTGCGGGGGAGTATGGCGCGTATTATTTCCATGGGCAGAGCAGTGCGCTGGGCTTTGGGCTGGATGATGATGATTTGATCATGTTCTTACCCTATCTTGATCGCGGTGTTTGCGTGGCGATTAATGATTTACTTGGCATTACGCCTGTAACAGACGCTATCCCGATTGAGGCGGACGGGCCGTTTAACACCAATGCTAAGTTTACCGGCACATATGGTGCAATATTTGACAGGCAGGTATCAGGCAATGCAACCACGGGGGAGCCTGAGATATTAAACGGTCAATCGGCGGGATGTACCCAAAGCTCGGGCGGAGGTTCTACACCTGCGGCAGAAACCTATCATTACTATCAGGTGTTGATTGCACGTTGATATGGGGCCTTAGGATACTTTCTTCCAGATCGTTCCTTCGGCGGTGTCTTCAATCGCGATACCCATTTCGAGCAATTCATCACGAATTTCATCTGATCTGGCGTAGTTTTTCTCCGCTCTGGCATCTTTGCGTTGCTGCAGCAAATAATTGATCATATTTTCATCGACATCATTTCCTGAAACGCTGTACCCAAGCCACTCATCAGCATTTTGCTGCAGTATGTTCAGGGTGCGTGCTGCAGCATAAAATTCAGACTTTGCTGCGGGTGTTTTTGCTTCTGCGGCATGTTTTCCAAGGGCAATCAGGGCGGATATCGCTTTTGGTGTGTTCAGGTCATCACAGAGTGCATCCATGAATGTATCCGGCGCGCTTGCTTGATCATCATAATCAATGTCATCAATCTCACGCATATATTGATAAAGGCGATCCAATGTTTTCTTTGATTGTTTGATGGATTCTTCCGTCCAGTCCAATGGCTGGCGATAATGTGCGGACAGCAATGTCAGGCGGAGTGTTTCGCCTGCATGCTCTTTGATGAGATCATGTGCAAGGGTGACATTGCCCAAAGATTTGGACATTTTCTCGCCTTCGACGGTAACAAAGCCGTTATGCACCCAATATTTGGAAAAGCTGGAGAGGTCTTCTTTATCACCATGCGCACAGCAGCTCTGCGCGATTTCATTTTCATGATGCGGGAATTTTAAATCCGCGCCGCCGCCATGAATATCAAAAGGCAATCCTAAATGCTCTTGCGCCATGGCCGAACATTCAATATGCCAGCCCGGGCGGCCTTTGCCCCATGGGCTGTCCCAACCGGGTTCATCGCCATTGCTTGGCTTCCACAAAACGAAATCGGCGGGGTCTTTTTTATAAGAGGCGACCTCAACGCGCGCACCTGCGATTTGTTCATCACGGCTGCGTCCGCTTAATCCGCCATATTTCGGGAAGGAGGGGACGTTGAACAGCACATGTCCATCTGCCGCATAGGCGTGCTCTTTTTTAATCAGTTCCTCAATGATTGCAATCATTTGGGTGATGTGATCAGTGGCGCGCGGCTGAATATCAGGGGCTTTTACGCCCAAGGATGCCATATCTGCATTATATATGTCGGCATATTTCTTTGTGATGGTGTCGATCGCTTCGCCAGTCTCATGTGATGCGGTGATGATTTTGTCATCAACGTCAGTGATGTTTGATACATAAGTGACTTTTGGATAGATCGTGCGCAAGACATTTGCCAGCACGTCAAATACCACCGCCATGCGCGCATTTCCAATATGCGCATAGCTGTAAACCGTTGGGCCACAAGCATAAATCCGTACATGATCGGGGTTGATCGGCTCAAACGTTTCTTTTTTCCCGCTTAGGGAATTTTGCAGTTTTAGGGCGGTCATATGCAATAAATGTCCTTCAATGTCGCTTTTTACTGGAAAATACGGTAAAGAAACGCTAAGACCAACCCTTAATTTTAGGTTTTTTGAAAAATGGCTTTGAAAATGAATAAAGAAACAAGTTCGAATGTAGTTGAGCAGGATAACCGTCCTAGCCGCGAAGAAGCAATGAAGGCAGTTGAGGTTATGTTGCGTTGGGCTGGTGAAGACCCAACCCGTGAAGGTCTGGTAGAAACGCCCAAGCGCGTTGTGAAAGCATATGAAGAATTCTTCTCAGGTTACACAAAAGACGCGGCGGCAGAATTATCGAAGACGTTCGAAGATATCGAAGGTTTCGATGATATGGTTATCGTGCGTGACATTGACTTTGTATCGCATTGTGAACACCACCTAGTTCCTATTCTTGGTAAGGCGCATGTTGCCTATTGGCCGGATGAAAAGGTTGTCGGTATTTCAAAGCTTGCGCGTATTGTTGATATTTTCGCACGCCGTTTGGTGTCACAGGAAAATATGACACGTAATGTTGTGCAGTGTATTGATGAAACCCTAAAGCCAAAAGGTGTTGCTGTTTATATCGACGCCAACCACCAGTGCATGTCGACACGCGGTGTTAATAAGGCAGGATCATCAACTGTAACATCAATGTTCAGTGGTATTTTCAAAGAGGATTACCACGTACAACGACGTTTCCTTGATATGATCAAAGATTAGGGGTAGTGTTGCGGCTGTAACAACGAAGGGTGCGGCCGATGACCTCTTTTTCACTTCCAAAATGGTATGATCTTCACACACATTTCAGGCAGGGGCCTGCGGTGCGTGATTATATTCAGGCACATATTGATATGGGATGTGCGGGTGCATTGGCGATGCCGAACACAAAGCCGCCGACCGCCGTTATTTTAGAGGCGCAGGAACGCGGTGAATATTGGAGCCTGGAGCGATATATTCGTGATCTGAAATCTGCAGGTGCCGATCAATTCGATGAATTAATTGTTCCGCTATATTTGACCAAAGACACAACCCCGCAAATGATCGAAGAGGGCGCAGGCTCCGGCTTGCTAAAGGCGTGTAAATCATATCCGCCGCACGGCACAACAGGCGCGGAATTTGGCGTGCCGATTACCACCTTTATAGATAATGGTGTTTTTGCCGCGATGGAAAAGGCGGGCGTTGTTCTGTGCATTCATGGTGAGGAGCCGGGGTTAAGCGGAGATCGTTATTTTGATCGTAAGGAAAATGCAGAAGAGATTTTCTACACCACCCATATGCCGCGTGTGCGTGAAAAATTCCCTGATCTGAAAATTGTCTGTGAACACGTTACGACAAAAAAGGCGGTGGATTTTGTAAAAGCATCAGGTGAAAACACCGCAGCAACGATTACGCCGCAACATTTGATCTATACGATCGGGGATTTGATACAGGGGTTGAAATATCATCTTTTCTGCTTGCCTGTGTTAAAGCATGTTGAGGATCGCGATGCCTTACGCGCGGCGGTTATCGATCCTGAAAATACGCAATTTTTTGCAGGAACCGATTCTGCGCCCCATACGACCAAGGCCACAGATTGCGGTTGCGCAGCAGGATGTTTTACAGGTGGGATTGCTCCGCAACTTTATGCGGAGGGGTTTGAGCTTGCGGGTGTTGATTTATCACTTGTCGAAGGACAGGCCATATTTCAGAAATTCTTATGTGAAAATGGCCCGAATTTTTATGACCTGAGCGTGTCATCTGAGACCTTTACTTTGACCAAAGAAGACACCCCTGTGCAGGCACTAAAAACACCTGAAGGGGATGTTACGCCATTGCCGTTGGGCGTGGGTCAAAAAACAATTCCTTGGTCGATCAAGCTGTAAAAAATATGGATTGGGAATATCTGCTTAAGCCAGAGGTGCAAGGGTTCATTGATCTTCATGAGGCAGATGATGTGAAGGCGCTTGCACTGAAAAAAGCACCTGATGTGAACTGGCCTTACCCGCTTGTTTTGGACCAGATTAAAACCAGACAAAAAGCCAAAACAAAGTCACCGGATTTGTACGATACGGATGGTTTCATTTTTCCGCCACATGATTTGTATGAGCAAGCATCGTCTCAGGCGTGCGCGACATATAAGGCGTCTTTGGTGGGTGGGGGATCGTTTGTTGATTTAACCTCCGGCGCGGGCGCAGATAGCCTTGCATTCGCCAAGCGTTATACGGTTGGGCTGTGTACGGATGTAGATCCTGTCGCCTCATCAATTTTGAAACATAACGCATCCGTAATGGCGGGAAACCTGATTGTCCTTAATGTGGATTGCGCAGATTTCCTTGAGGGGTGTGAAATATTGGACTTTGCATTTATCGATCCTAAGCGTCGCGAAAATGGGCGTAAGGGGCTGTTTGACTTGGCATCCTGCGCACCGAATATATTGGACTTGCTTCCGCTTTTAAAACGCAAAGTCAAGAAAGTGATGATGAAGACCTCGCCGTTTCTTGATATTGAAAAGGGCATTGAACAGTTGGGTGCAGTCACGCAGGTGCATGTGGTGCAGTGGCGCGGTGAATGCAAAGAGGTTCTGTATATTCTGGACTTTGAAGCGGGTCATGGCGATGAGTTTGGTTCAAATGATGTGGAAATTGTCGCCGTGAATTTAGATGATCACGGTCATCCCGTTCATAGATTTTCGTATCATCTGTCAGAAGAAAAAAATACGGACATCGAGTGCGCCATGCCGATGGGGTATATATATGAGCCCGGACCTGCCTTTCAAAAAGCAGGCGGATATAAAATGATGGCGGTTCAATACGGGGTCAAAAAAATCCATCCGAATTCGCATATATATACGTCGGAAAAACCCTGCGAAAATTTCCCCGGTAAGGTGTATCGCGTTGAAGATGTGTTGGCAGTAAAAGCAAAAAATTTACCGGTAAAAAAAGCGGATTTGGTTGTTCGGAACTTCCCCTCTAGCGTTGACGCATTGAGACGCAAATTGAAGCTTAAGGATGGTGGGGTGCATAGAATTTTCGCAACAACCATAGCCGACGGTCAAAAGAAGCTTATTCTTTGTGCGAAGGACTAAGATTAGAAAGCTTAGGATTATTTTCAATATAGTAATTATTTTATTTGCATAAACACCTTATTAAGCATTAGCGTTATATAATGTATTTGGGAGTTTCTGCTTTCCCTAAGGTGAGTTGTATTTTGCTTAATATATATAAGGTTGCATGAGTATTTCTTCTCTGTTGAAATCGCGAAAAACAATCGATAGTCAGGATGCGCATTCTGATGCAAAAAACACGTTTGCATTCAAGAGCATATTTGTTTCCTCACCCCAGAAAATCTGGAGCAGTAAGATTAGCTGGCGCATCGCGCTTACGGCGTTCTTGACAATTATGCTTGTACAGACCTTGGTTTTAAATCTTGGCGGGATAGAGCAATACAGACAAGAGCAGCTGGAAATTTTAAGAACAGAAGCCCGCACGGCGATTGCGTCGACGATTAATCTTAACAAAAAGGGCACGAGAGAGACGCCTTTTACTGATGCGCAAATTAATGATTTGTTTAATCTGACGCACATAAACGGGTTGGCGGTTTATTCATATACATTTGATTTTATAAAAAGCTACGGCAGTCCGTTGAGCTTGTCGGCAAAGCAAAATGAGATGAGCAATACACTCATGAGTGCGGATGGTAGTGCTTATGAATTTATTCTTAAAAGCTCTGATATTCAAAGCACGTTTTCTGTTGTGGTGCAGGTTGATTCAAGCCTGGTTACCGAAAAAGTCCTTTTCTATGTGCTGGATAGTATAAAGATTATGGTGCTGCTTTCACTGTTGGTGACGACAGTGCTTATGATTGCGCTTGGTAAGTGGTTGTTGGAGCCAATGTTATTTGTGCGCTCTTTGCTTGTTACGGCATTTAAAAATCCAGAAGCTCCGACGATTGAGCCATCACCTTATGGAAAGACAGATGAAATTGGTGCGGTTATTGATTTGACGCAAAAGTTGATCATGCAAAATGCAGATAATATTACGCATTTGAAAAGTACCGCTGAAGACAAAATTCATAAGCTAGCATATTACGACAGCCTTACAGGTTTGCCGAACCGCGCGTTTTTTGTTCAAAAGCTTAGTGAGGAAGCCTCCCTGAATAAAGACGGTAGTACGAAACGGTTTGCGGTTGTTGCGCTGGATTTGGATCATTTTAAAGATATCAATGATTCCATGGGGCACAATGTCGGAGATGCGATATTAAGGCTTGTCGGTAAAAAATTAAGAGCTTCATTGCCTGAATCTGCAACGATTGCCCGCGCAGGTGAGGATGAGTTTGCTGTTATGATGCCGCTCCATGGTGATGTGACAAATGCCCGCGAAGTTGCGCGCCGCGTTGTCAGTATTATCCGTGTTGAGCCGTTTAAAGTGTTTAACGAAGAGTTTCAGGTGCGTGCATCGGTCGGTGTTTCGACGTTCCCTGATGATGGTGTTGACCCTGATATGGTTCTGAAAAATGCAGATATTGCATTGAACAGAGCAAAAGAAGAAGGGCGCGACACGATCAAGGAATATTCAGAAGACTTTGACCGCGCTGTGCAAGAGCGTTTTCAAATACTTCGTGATTTGCGTGATGCCCTTGAAAATGATGAGTTGCAACTATTCTTCCAGCCGCAATTGTGTTTAAAAACAGGTGCTGTCATCGGCGCGGAAGCTCTTATCCGTTGGTGGAAGCCTGATAATAGCAAAGACGGTGGCTCTTTTATTTCTCCGGGTTTGTTTATTCCTGTTGCGGAGCAGTCAGGCTTGATTGTTCCTATCGGTCAGTGGGTTTTGAATAAAGCCTGTGAAATTGCCAAACAATGCCATGAAGAGCACGGGTATATGATCCGTTTTGCGATTAATGTGTCAGGTAGTCAGTTTGTCCATGGTGATATTTGTACAGATGTATCACAAGTGTTGCGGAGAACGGGCGTTGATCCAAAATGCTTGGAGCTTGAAGTTACCGAGAGTGTCTTTATGGATGATATCCAGCACACAGTCTCGATTTTAAATGCATTGCACGCACTTGGTGTTGAAATTGCGATTGATGATTTCGGAACAGGATATTCGTCACTCTCTTACCTCAGCCAGTTCCCGATTGATCGTTTGAAGATTGACCAGTCATTCGTCAGAAACGCATTAAATGATCAGCATAATGAATCTATTGCACGTACGATTATTAATTTGGGGCACTCTTTGAACTTAAAAGTTATCGCTGAGGGTGTGGAAACGAAAGATCATGAAGATTTCTTGGTTGCGCAAGGATGTGACGAGGTGCAAGGCTTTAGATATTCCAGACCTGTGCCTGCCAATGAATTCTTTGAATTTATCAAAACATATAACGGCGATCTTGCAACCTTCGAAGCATAGTTATTGCTTTATCACGGTTTTCCCTTTATTCATTTTTGTAATGGAATTTAACCCGATTAAAGCAAGTTAAGTATGACACAATCCCTATATGCAGGGGCGATTAAAGCCCATAAAGCAGATGCCCTGAGTGGCACAGCCGTTATTCCCGGTGATAAATCAATTTCCCATCGCTCTATCATGTTTGGCTCTCTCGCAATCGGGGAGACGATTGTGAGTGGTTTGCTGGAAGGCGAAGATGTTCTGCACACGGCCGCAGCAATGCGCGCAATGGGCGCGAAAATAGAACGCAGTGATGATGGTTTATGGCGTTTGCATGGCGTTGGTGTCGGCGGTTTGAAAGAGCCGGACGAAGTCCTTGAAATGGGTAATAGCGGTACCTCAACACGCCTGTTGATGGGGCTTATCGGGGGGCATGATATTACGGCGACATTTACAGGGGATGCATCGCTGGTAAAGCGTCCGATGAAACGCATCGTCACCCCGATAGAGAAAATGGGTGCAAAATTTTTGTGCAGATCAGGGGAGCGTTTACCCCTGACCGTTAAGGGCGCGCAAGAAGTACTGCCGATTGAATATGAATTACCTGTTGCCAGTGCGCAGGTGAAGTCCGCGATTATGCTGGCAGGTCTTAATGCGGCGGGGCGCACGACGGTGATAGAAGATCATCCAACACGCGATCATACAGAAAATATGCTGCGCCATTTTGGTGTTGATGTGAAGGTTGAGGATTTGGAAGGCGGCAAGCAGGCGATTTCGCTGTGTGGTCATCAGGAATTACAGGGGTGCGCGGTTGATGTGCCGAGAGACCCAAGCTCTGCCGCGTTTGCTGCGGTTGCTGCACTTATTGTAGAGGGGTCAAGCATCACAATGACGAATGTTGGTGTCAATACGCGCCGCGATGGTGTGTTTACAACCTTAAAGGAAATGGGCGGCGATGTGCGTTATGAGAATGAGCGTGTAGAAGCCGGTGAGCCTGTAGCGACAATACAGGTCACCTCCAAAAACACATTAAAAGGTATTACGGTGCCCGAGGAACGCGTACCATCGATGATTGATGAGTTCCCCATTCTTGCAGTTGCAGCCGCGTGCGCGGAAGGGACAACCACCATGACGGGGTTAAAAGAGCTGCGCGTCAAGGAAAGCGATCGTTTGCTTATGATGGCCAATGGTCTGAAAGCATGCGGCGTTGAGTTGGAAATGGGCGAAGATAGTTTGATTATTCACGGTAAGGGCAAGGCTCCTAAAGGCGGGGCAAGTGTTGAAACCGCGCTGGATCACCGTATTGCGATGAGCTTTCTTGTGCTTGGGTGCGCCACTGAAGAACCTGTAGAAATTGATGACGCATCGCCGATAAAGACAAGCTTCCCGAATTTCATAGAGTTAATGAATGATTTGGGCGCGAAAATCGGTCATCAGGATCAGTCTTCTTCGGATGAACTTCGTTTGGCCTAGGAAATATGTCAGATACACCATATATAATCGCGATAGACGGCCCCGCGGCAAGCGGGAAGGGCACGTTGGCGCGCGCGTTGGCAGAAAATCTTAATTTTGCGCATATGGATACGGGCGCGTTATATCGCGCGGTTGGGTATGAAGTTTTGCAATCGGGTGGTTCGCCGTCTGATGAAGGTGATGCGCTTGCGGCCTGTGCGTCTTTGGCGAAAAAAATCACAAATCCCGAAACTTTATCTAATCCTGAGCTGAGGACGGATGAAAGCGGTAACGCGGCCTCTCAGGTCGCGGCGATACAGCCTGTTCGTGATGCGTTGCTGCAAATGCAAAGAGATTTCGCGCAAAGCCCTGCTGAGCCCAATAGGGGGGCCGTTTTGGACGGGCGTGATATCGGTACGGTTGTATGCCCACAGGCGCAAATAAAGCTCTATGTTACCGCAAATATGGAAATTCGCGCCGAAAGACGCATGAAAGAGTTGCAATCTAAGGGAATACCCGTTACATATGAGGCCGTTTTAGAGGATATGCGTGCACGCGATGCCCGTGATACCGGCCGAAAGGCGGCTCCGCTAAAGCCTGCAGAAGATGCGATTATCATTGATACATCGGATTTATCGCAGGACGAAGCACTAGCCAAAGCCTTGGAATATGCGAAAAAGGCATTTGCCGATATCTAAGCATTATTAATAAGCGCATTAGCGAGATTATCTTCATAAAACACGCATTGTCTATTTTGCCTGCCCTCCTGAAAAACGGGCAATCTGCAAATGAAGGTCAGAATTTGGCAGTGCGATTTTAATTTTGAAAGGAAATATTATTATGGCACATGTAGCCGCAAATCTAAAAGACAGAGAGGAATCAGCAGAGTTTGCAGCTCTTCTGGGTGAAACTCTCGGTGAAAATGAAAAATTCGAAGGAAGCGTTGTAAAAGGCGTTGTGATCGGTCTTGATGATGATCACGTCCTTGTGGATGTTGGTCTGAAATCAGAAGGCCGCGTTCCTAAAATGGAATTCTCCAAGCCCGGAGAAGACCCTGAAATTAAAGTTGGAGATACCGTTGAAGTGTTCGTTGAACGCATGGAAAACCGCGACGGTGTATCTGTTCTTTCACGTGAAAAAGCACGTAGAGAAGAAGTTTGGTTAGAACTTGAAAAATCCCACGAAGCCGGAGAGCGTGTCACAGGACAAATCTTTGGTCAGGTTAAAGGTGGATTTACAGTTGATCTTGGTGGCGCTGTTGCGTTCTTGCCTGGTTCACAAGTGGACATTCGTCCGGTTCGTGACATCAAGCCATTGATGAACACACCACAGCCGTTCCACGTTCTTAAAATGGATCGTAGCCGCGGAAACATCGTTGTTTCCCGTCGTTCAATCCTTGAAGAGTCACGTCAGGAACAGCGCGGTGAACTTCTTGAAAATCTGGCTGAAGGTCAGGTTCTTGAAGGGATCGTTAAGAATATCACAGATTACGGTGCATTCGTTGATCTTGGTGGTGTTGACGGTCTGTTGCACGTTACTGACATTTCTTGGAAACGTGTTAATCACCCAACTGAAGTTCTTCAAATCGGTCAAACTGTTGAAGTACAGGTTGTTCGTTATAACGAAGAGACACAGCGTATCTCACTTGGTATGAAGCAGCTTGAAACTGATCCTTGGGAAAATGTTGGCGGCAAGTATGCTGTTGGCGAACGTTTCACAGGCCGCATCAGCAACATCGCTGATTACGGTGCATTTGTTGAGCTTGAAGACGGTATCGAAGGTCTTGTTCACGTTTCTGAAATGTCATGGACAAAGAAAAACGTACATCCGGGTAAAATCGTTTCAACATCTCAGGAAGTTGAAGTTGAGGTGCTTGAGGTTGACCTTGAGAAACGCCGTATTTCACTTGGCTTGAAACAATGTCAGGACAATCCTTGGGAAACATTCTCTAAAGACTTCCAGGTTGATCAGGAAATTGAAGGTGAAGTACGTAACATCACTGAATTTGGTCTGTTTGTTGGTCTTACAGAAGAGATTGACGGTATGGTTCACCTTTCTGATATTTCTTGGGAAGATCAGACAGAAGACGTACTGAAAGACTTTAAGAAAGGCGATATGGTTAAAGCGAAGATCCTTGAAATGGATCCTGAGCGTGAGCGTATTGCACTTGGTATCAAGCAACTAAGCGATGACCCATATGAAGGCGCAATGTCCGGTATGGCAAAAGGTGCGGTTGTAACATGTACAATCACAGAAATTGGTTCTTCATCTGTTGATGTTGCAGTCAATGACAATGTGACTGGTGTGATCAAGAAGTCTGACTTGTCTCGTGAGCGTTCAGAGCAACGCCCTGACCGTTTCGCGGTCGGTGAGAAGGTTGACGCAAAGATCATCTCTGTTGATAAGAAAAACCGTAAAGTTACGCTTTCAATCAAAGCCCGTGAAATCGATGAAGACAAGCAGGCAATGAAAGACTTTGGTTCAACTGAAAGCGGAGCATCACTTGGTGATATCCTTGGTGCAGCCCTTCAGGAAAACCAAGAAAAAGGTGACAAGGACAAAAAATAAAAATTTTTTGGAACTTTTTTGATTTTTTAAAAGCCGATTTCGATCGGCTTTTATTTTGCGTAATTATAAAAAATTGTTTTCTATCAATGGGTTTTGCTTGACGAATGTCCATATATAAGGCACTCTAAATATATATTCGTAAAAAATATTTGTATAAACTGTTCCTTGTTGAAACAGAAAAAGGACGTTTTAGTATGACGAAGTCAGAACTGATACAGCGTTTAGCTGATATGAACCCTCATCTTTATCTGCGTGACGTAGAAAAAATCGTTGAAACGGTTTTTAATGAAATCTCCGATGCTTTGGCGGAAGGTGATCGTGTTGAGCTCAGAGGGTTTGGTGCGTTTTCTGTAAAGCACCGTGACGCGCGCGTCGGACGTAACCCAAGAACAGGGGAAACTGTTCATGTGGAAGCGAAACGCCTGCCATTCTTCAAAACCGGTAAAGCTTTGCGTGAAAAACTTAACGACTAACTTGTGATATAGAAGGCCCATGTCATTTTTCCGCACTCTCTTAGCAGTCATTCTGACAGTTCTTGTGGCGGCTTTTGCTGCTTTTAACACGCAACCTGTTGATGTAATCTACAGCCCGATCCATGATCCGATGGCTGTGCCTCTTTATTTGATCGCTTTAGGCGGTGTTGTGGTTGGTTTTGTCGTAGGGGCGTTTATGGTTTGGATAAACAGCAGCACTTTGCGTAAAGATCGCCGCAAAAAGAAAAAAGAAATCAAACATCTTGAGAAGGAAGTCACGAAGCTTAAGGAGGATAAATTCTCACCTAAGCCGCCCGCTCAAGAGATGTTTCCCGCTTTACCCTCTCAATAAGAAAATAAAATTATGACACATGACGCAAAAATATTCTGTGCAATTGATACGGCAGACCTTGATCGCGCGTGCGATTTGGCCGCGGCTGTCGGCCCTGTAACGGGCGGCATTAAGCTGGGCTTGGAATTCTTCAATCATTTCGGTTTGCAAGGCATAGAGGCAGTTTTGAAAAAGGCGCCAGACGTAGAATTATTTATCGATCTTAAATATCACGATATTCCAAACACTGTTGCCGGCGCGGTGCGCGGTATTTGCCGCAACTTTACCCCTGCATACCTAAATGTGCATGCCTCTGGCGGTCACGATATGATGGAGGCCGCAATCGCAGCCTGTCATAAAGACACAAAGCTTCTTGCTGTGACGCTTTTGACGTCATTAGATAGCGAAGAGATTGAGCGTATGGGCTTTGTTGAGGGGCTCTCTACTGTGGTAAAGCAACTCGCGCTTTTAACCAAAGAATCCGGTCTTGCGGGTGTGGTATGTTCATCCCATGAAATCGTAGGGATCAGAGAAGCCTGCGGTGAGGACTTTGTTCTTATGGTTCCGGGGATTCGCCCCGCAGGCAGCAGCCATGATGATCAAAAACGTGTCATGACCCCGAAAGAGGCCCTTGATGCCGGTGCGCGCCACTTGGTGATCGGTCGTCCGATTACAAACGCGGAAGATCCTGCCAAAGCCGCCGCGGATATCATCGCGAGTTTGTGACATGTACGCATTTGAACCCACAAGCGGTATAAAAGAAACAGCACGAAACGCAAGGCGTTTTGTAGACCATCATTCTGTTGTTGTATGGGATATATTAACGCCGATAATTGCTATGGTTTTTGGTGTTTATCTTGTGGATGTAATACTAGCAGAATTTTTGTTGGATAAACCTAAAGGCGTTGTTTTGCAGAAGGATGCTTTTGGAAATTATCGCGCAATAAAACAAACAAAGCAAATGGGGGTTGGCCTGAATATTTTGGGGCTTTATCTGTATTTTGTATTTATGATTTCATGGATGAGGGTTTGTTTGAAAGGGGCAGGGCAGAGCGTCATGTCACCTATCAAGCCTAAAAAGGCTGAGTTAAAACTACTTGGTGTTTTGCTTTTGGTTGGCGTAGCAATGGGGATTGCGCTCGTTACAGGCTCATATATTGTAGCGCAGGCTGGAAAATTGGCAGTCTTAATTTATCTTTGTTTTGGTGCGGGCTTTATATTTTACGCTTGTGTACGTTTGAATTTTTATTTCGCCGCAATGACCGTGGGAGATAAAATCACTTTATCGCAGGCATATGCTCTAGGTGATGGATATGTATGGAAAATTATTGCCTCAGGCCTAATGGCAAACATAAAGCTTATATTGATGTTGTTAGGCTACGTTTTCTTGGTAACATTGTGTATGCATTTTGCAGGCAAGAATATTTTCAATGCTCACGTCATAAGCTATCTCAATTTCGCTTTGATTACCCTTCCTGTTGCTTTGTATTTTACTCCTATGATGTATGCACATTCTACGGCTGTGGTGGCGAATTATTATCGATATGCCACGCAAAATGTTGCTATTCCCTCGGTAGGGCATGATCGCGGCCCGAGGCAGAAAATTGACCCGGAACAGAAGGCGAGAGCGCGTGAAAGAAAAGAAATTCAGGATGAAACTCCATTCTAAGGTATCTAATAAATGACCGCTCAAGTTAAAATATGTGGCGTTAAAACCCCCGAAGCGCTCAACGCCGCGATAGAGGCGGGCGCGCGTTATATCGGATTTGTGTTTTATCCGCCATCCCCCAGACATATTGAAATTGATACGGCCAAGGAGCTTGCGGGCATGTTGCCGACAGGTGTGCGCGGCGTTGGTCTGTTTGTTGATCCAAGTGATGAAGAGCTGGACGCGGTGCTTGGCAAGGTGCAGCTTGATATCATACAGCTGCATAATGATGAAACGCCTGCGCGCGTATCGGAAATCAAGGCCAAATATCATATGCCGATTATCAAGGCATTCCCCGTGCGTGAGGAATCTGACATCGCCCATGTCGGCGATTACACCGATGCGGATTGGTATTTGTTTGATGCAAAATCGGCCGACCCGAATATGCCGGGCGGTACGGGCAAAAGTTTTGATTGGTCAATTTTGTCGGAGAAAACATTTGATAAGCCGTGGATGCTCTCAGGTGGTTTGAGCGCCGAAAATATCGCGGATGCGCTCACCTCGCTTTCCCCGAATGCAGTTGATGTATCATCGGGCGTAGAGCGTAGCCGCGGCGTAAAGGATGAGAATAAAATCAGGGCTTTTATTGAGGCCGTGAAAGGGGTATAAATCGATCCCATGACAGTGAATTCGTATAAAAATCAGCCCGACGAGCGCGGGCATTTTGGTCAATATGGTGGACGTTACGTTGCAGAAACGCTAATGCCCCTTATTTTGTCGGTTGGTGAAGCATGGGAAAAGGCGAAAAACGACCCCGCATTTTGGGCGGAGTTCGAAGATCTGGCCACCCATTATATCGGCCGCCCGTCACCGCTTTATTTTGCTGAAAAAACAACTGAGCATTTTGGCGGTGCGAAAATCTATTTTAAACGTGATGAACTGAACCATACAGGCGCGCACAAGATTAACCATTGTATCGGGCAGGCGTTGCTGGCCAAACGCATGGGCAAGACGCGTATTATCGCCGAAACAGGCGCAGGGCAGCACGGCGTGGCAACGGCAACGGTTTGCGCATTATTTGATATGCCGTGCACGGTCTTTATGGGCGCAAAAGACGTTGAACGTCAGGCACCGAATGTATTTCGTATGAAATTATTGGGCGCAGAGGTACGCAGCGTCGATGCAGGCTCGGCATCGCTAAAAGATGCAATGAACGAAGCCATGCGTGATTGGGTTGCGAATGTGCATGACACATATTATTTGATTGGCACAGTCGGCGGGCCGCACCCATTCCCCGCGATGGTGCGTGATTTCCAATCTGTGATCGGTAAGGAAACCAAGGAACAAATGCTTGAACGCGAAGGCCGTCTTCCTGATACCTTGATCGCGGCCATTGGTGGCGGATCAAACGCAATGGGTTTATTCTACCCGTTCTTGGATGATGCGGATGTGAATATGATTGGTGTCGAGGCAGGGGGCTTGGGCGTAGATACAGACCAGCACGCCGCAAGTTTAAAAGGCGGGAAGCCGGGCGTATTACACGGTATGCAGACGTATTTCCTTCAAAACGAAGACGGGCAAATTCAAGAGGCGCATTCTATTTCTGCGGGGCTTGATTATCCTGGTATCGGGCCGGAGCATGCTTGGCTGTTTGATCAAAAACGCGTTGAGTATGTGAATGTCACTGATGATGAGGCGTTAGAAGCGTTTCAGTTGTGTTCAAAGTTGGAGGGGATTATTCCTGCGCTTGAGCCGTCTCACGCATTTGCGCATGTTAAGAAAATCGCAGGGGGCTTGCCCAAAGACCATATCATCGTCATGAATTTATGCGGCCGCGGGGATAAGGATATTTTCACGGTTGCAGATAAATTAGGGGTTAAAATCTCATGAGTGTACAAAGCGCGCAAGATTACGAAGTAAAAGCCGGACTGGAAACCATTCCGGCCTTTTCCGTTGTTGGTGTTTCGAAAGTGATTTCAGGCAATGAAAACGCCAGTGAGGAAATTAACGGCTTATGGGAGAGCTTTTTCGGACAAAGTATCGGCATGGATGTGCCGAACCGCGTCGATGATGTGATTTACGCCGTTTATTCAGATTATGAGGGCGACCACACACAGCCCTATCGTCTGACGATCGGATACAAGATTTCAGGTGACCCTGAAATGAAGGATCATTTGCATCATGTCGAAGTGCAAAAGGCGGATTACGCGATGATGAGCGCGGCGGGCGAGCAGCCCAAAGCGTTGATAGAAACATGGACCGCGATTTGGCAAAGCGATCTGGATCGCCGTTTTGAAACGGATTTCGAAGTATACGGTCAGCGTTTCTTCGAAGAGGGCGTGCATGAAGTGCTCGTGGCCATAGGATTGAATTTAGAAAAGTAGTGATATGAGCAGAATATCGACCACATTTGAAAAATTAAAAGCCGACGGACGTAAAGGTTTGGTCACGTTCATCATGGCCGGTGACCCTGATCTGAAAACATCATTGGCTGTTTTAAAGGATCTGCCCGATGCGGGTGCCGATGTCATTGAAATTGGTATGCCGTTCACTGACCCCGCCGCAGATGGTGTGACCATTCAACATGCGGGGCAGCGCGCGCTTAAGGCAGGTGCGAATATGAAACACACCATCGATATGGTGCGTGAATTTCGCGGCGGTAATGACACCACGCCGATTATCTTAATGGGATATGCGAACCCGCTTTACGCATATGGCTTAGAAAAATTCATTACGGACATCAAAGACGCAGGTGTTGATGGCTTGATTATTGTTGATCTGCCCCCTGAAGAGGATGGTGAGCTGCGGCAATATAGTGATGCGGCGGGCATTGATATGATTCGCCTGATTACCCCGACAACCGATGAAGAGCGCCTGAAAGTCGTTTTAAACGGCGCGAGCGGCTTTTTATACTATGTTTCCATTGCAGGGGTTACGGGCACGAAAAAAGCCGATGTAGGCGCCTTAAAACCGCATCTGGACTTGATTAACAGCAAAACTGACCTGCCCATTGCGATTGGCTTTGGGATAAAGACGCCAAACGATGCACAGGAAATGTCGGTTTTAGGCGATGCAGTAGTGGTGGGATCGTCTATCGTTGATAAAATGAAAGATATAGGCGATAATAGCGGAAATAAAGAAGCCGTAACTGATTTTGTTCGGTCTCTTTCTAAGGTTCTTTAGGTCTTATCACTGACCGGATATGTTGACTTTGTATCGTATTTCTGCAATTGCTGAGCGTTAATTTAAACAGGAATTAAAAATGAATTGGCTGACTAACTTCATCCCCCCGCGTATTCGCTCTTTTGTGAGTGAGCAAAAGGAAGTGCCTGATAATTTGTGGCAGAAATGCCCGTCTTGTGAGGCGATGTTGTTCCATCGTGATTTGGATGCCAATCATAATGTTTGTTACCACTGTAACCATCATTTACGTTTTAGCGTAAAAGACCGTTTGGAGATGATGTTTGATGACGGTAAATATCAAACAGTTGACCTGCCAAAGGTTGCGCAAGACCCGCTAAAGTTTAAAGACCGTAAAAAATATGTTGATCGTATTAAAGAAGCACAAAGCAAGACAGGCTTGAAAGAAGCCATTACCGTTGCGCGCGGTAAAATGGGCGGATTGCCTGTTGTCGTTGCCGCCTTCAATTTCCGCTATATGGGTGGATCAATGGGCGCCGCCGTTGGTGAGGCCATCGTTAAGGCCGCGGAAACTGCGGTTAAGGATAATGCGGCCTTTATTGCTATACCTGCATCAGGTGGCGCAAGAATGCAGGAAGGGATGCTGTCTTTGATGCAAATGCCGCGCAGCATTATCGCCGTGGAAATGGTGAAAGAAGCAAAGCTTCCCTATATTGTTATTTTGACAGATCCGACAACAGGTGGTGTGAGTGCATCATTTGCGATGGTTGGTGATATTCAAATCGCCGAGCCGGGTGCAATGATTGGGTTTGCAGGCCGCCGCGTGATCGAAGAAACAGTGCGTGAGACACTGCCTGAGAATTTCCAAACAGCAGAATATCTGCTGGAACATGGTATTATTGATATGGTGGTTGAGCGTAAGGAGATGCGCAAAACACTGATTAACACGATTAGTATTTTAACGCAGCAGCCTGCGACTGTTGATCCTGATGATGGTAACGGTAACGGCAAGAAGGGTAAGTCTTCTGCGGCGAATAGTAATAAACAAAGCGCAAATACCGGTGAGAGCAAATCAAATGCAGCAAAGGCATCATTACAAGCCAAGGCCGCACAAGTCTCTGCAGGGGATATTGCACAAAATACTGCAGATATCACAGGCGTAGAAAAGAAAGCGGCTTCCGCTTAAATGTTCGGGAAGGGCGCTGCCTATGCATATTGCAGACCTTCAGCATGACGACCAAAATCTACAGAAAAAGTTAGAGCATATATTTCAGCTACGCCGTACAAAATCGGCGATCAACTGGGATCAGTCTATGTATACTGATTTGCTGGAAGCATTTGGTAACCCTCATGAAACATTACCTCCGGTCATTCATGTGGCAGGGACAAACGGCAAGGGCTCTACCGTTGCTATGCTGCGTTCAATTCTCGAGGCATCTGGTAAAAAAGTGCATGCCTACACATCACCGCACTTGGTTAATGTGAATGAGCGCATTGTTCTTGCGGGTGAGCATATCTCAAATCAACGCTTAGAAGCCCTGATAGATGAGGCATTATCATACATAAATGATGCGCCGTTATCCTTTTTTGAAATCATGACGGCCGTCGCCTTTAAAGCATTCTCTGAAACACCGGCAGATGTTTTGTTGTTAGAGGTGGGCATGGGGGGGCGCCTTGATTGCACAAACGTCATTAAAAAGCCGATTTTAAGTGTGATTAATCGTATTTCAATGGATCATACCCAGTTTTTGGGGGATACCATTCGGGAAATTGCTGCAGAAAAGGCAGGCATTATAAAGGCCGGCGTTCCCTGTGTTATTGGATATCAGGGGGACGGGGAGCAGGCTTCTGACGTTATAGATACTGTTAATATTGCGGCGCAGCATAATGATGCTTCTGTATATTTCTATGGTGATGACTGGTCTGTTGAAGAGCATGGCGCATCTTTTATATTTAAAATGGGTAATCGTTATAGAGAATATGCTGTGCCTGCCTTGGCCGGCGGTCATCAAATTTTAAATGCCGGGCTGGCACTTGCGTGTTTGGAGGTCATCGGATCACAATTAAGCGTCAGCGATGATGATATTGCGCGCGGGCTGGCATCTGTTTCCTGGCCCGGCCGCCTGCAGCAACTAGATGCTGTATGGCCTTCAGAGACATATGGTAATGAGATATGGCTGGATGCAGGGCATAATGATAGTGCCGCGCAAGCATTACAGGCGCAAATCAAGAAGTGGAATCAAGTGAGCAGCAGGCCTGTGCATCTTATCGTAGGCATGTTGACCATGAAATCACCGAAACCTTATCTTTCCCCCTTACTGGAAAATGTGCAGCATTTGCACATCGTGCCGATTAGCAGTGATCCTAATTCGCATACACGGGAAACGCTTATGCCATATGTGGATTTGACGAAAATTCCTTCCGATCATATTCATCATTCACAGGACGTTATAAGTGCCGTTTCAGAAATTTTAAACGAATATAAAGATGCACGTATTATAATATCCGGGTCTGTTTATTTGGCGGGCGAAGTTTTGGGTTTTGTTCAAGGGGCCGAATAAGGTATTATAATTAATATCTTTTTGTGGTGAGTATTCATATGAGTGATAGAATTTTTCTTGTCGATGATGACCGAAACATTTTGATGTCGGTTTCTATGGCCTTGGAATCTGAAGGATTCCAGGTTGAGACATTCAACGACGGAGAGGCAGGGTTAAAAGCGATCTTAGAGAAAAAGCCCGACCTTGTGGTGTTGGATGTGAAAATGCCACGGATGGATGGTATTGAAGTATTATCTAAACTTCGGGAAGAAAGCTCCGTACCGGTGATTTTTTTGACCTCTAAGGATGATGAAGTTGATCAGGTTATTGGTTTGCGTATGGGCGCTGATGACTATATCACCAAGCCTTTCTCACAAAGATTGCTGATTGAACGCATTAAGGCGCTTCTTAGGCGCAGAGATTTTATGGCGAGCGAGAATAAAGGGAATAGCCCTGTCGCACAGAATATTGAATATGGTGACTTGCTTCTTGATGATTCCCGTCATTTATGTTCATGGCAGGGGAAGCCTTTGAACTTAACTGTGACAGAATATTTGATTGTTAAGGCTCTTGCTATGCGTCCCGGTCATGTCCGAAACAGAGATCAGTTGATTGATATGGCATATGGTGAGAATATTTATGTAGATGACAGAACAATTGACTCGCATATTAAGCGCGTTCGAAGAAAGTTTAAAAAGATAGATGATGGATTCGACAAAATCGAAACTCTCTACGGAGTCGGATACCGCTACAAAGAAGACTAGCAGATGGTTCCGTATAGGAACTCATCGCGGTGATATTGATCAGCTCTTTGATCTGTATTGGGGTGGAAAAGAACGCCGTATAACAAACTTGACACTTCGTATTATGGGGGTAAACGCGCTTGCTGTTATTACTCTTATCTTAGGGGTTGTTTATCTCAGCCAATATCATATGACCCTTATTGCCTCAAGGTTGGAGCACTTTGAGACTGAGTTAACGCTTGTGACTGCGGCGATTACAGAGGGTGCGCTGATAGAAGATAACACTGAGGACGAAGATGCATCTTTGGCTTCTCTTCATACAAATAAGGCTGAAATACTCTCTGCCCGTTTGGGGGCTACGCTGAATAAGCGTGTTATGGTTTTTGATGTGAGGGGGGATCTTGTCGCGGATTCAGAATTATTAATCGAAAAATATAAAGTACAGCCAATTTTTCAGGTGGTCCGAGAGGAAAAGAGAAAGCTTGAGAGTGTAGAGGTGCTGAAAGAAATGGCATCTTGGATTGTGGCCTTTTTTCCCGAGCATGACACATTGCCATTGTTTGAGGGGGTGACCTCAGACAAAGCCATTGATTACCATGATGCTATCGAAGCTTATGATAAAAAATTAAATATGACTGCTTGGCGTAATGTAAGTGGTGAATTGATGCTGACGGCATCTATGCCGATCTTGAATGATAACCGCGAAGTTAACGGTGTGGTTATGATGATCAGTGATGGTACAGATATTAAAGAAGCATTGGGGGATGCATGGTTTAATATTCTTAAGGTTTTTTTGGCGACGCTTATTATAACGGTTCTTTTGTCTATTTACTTATCAGGCGTGATTGCGCGGCCGCTCAGAAAATTGGCCAGTGCGGCGGAAAATGTTCGTAAGGGTAAGTTAAAGCATACCGAAATTCCTGATATGAGCGATCGGAATGATGAAATAGGTGAGCTTTCTATTGTTTTGCGTGATATGACCCATGCATTGTGGGATCGTATGGACACCATTGAGGCGTTTGCCGCAGATGTATCGCATGAGATTAAGAATCCCTTGACGTCCCTAAAAAGTGCCGTAGAAACAGCCGGTATTGTTAAGAAAAAAGAAGATCTGCAACGTCTTTTAGATATCATCAAACATGATATTGAGCGCCTTGACCGTTTAATTAGTGATATTTCAAATGCATCGCGATTGGATGCGGAGTTATCCCGTGAAGCATTTGGTATTATTAACTTTAAAACCCTGCTTCGGAACTTGCTCGATTCCTACAAAAGCCCGCTCGAGAGGGAGATGGAAAACCGATATAATAGTGATGAGGCCTTAAAAAACGGTATCTTGATTACCCTGGATATGCCTGACCATGTAGATATATATGTGCGCGGTAGTGAGGGACGATTGATACAGGTTTTTCAGAATATCATTGCGAATGCGTTGTCTTTTGCGCCTGTTAAATCCACGATTAAAGTATTGGTCACGCTGAAGGGGAACCGCGTTTCGGTCGCAATAGAAGATGAGGGGCCGGGAATTCCTGAAAACCAATTGGATAACGTGTTTAAACGTTTTTATTCCGAACGCCCTGAACATGAAAAATACGGCCAGCATTCCGGTTTGGGCTTATCGATATGTAAGCAAATAATAACGGCGCATAATGGTATTATCTATGCGGAGAATAACGTAGAGCGTGATGGTGAGGCGTCCGGCGCGCGTTTCGTTGTTTTGTTGAATGTTGTTTCAAAAGACTAAAGCCTGCTTATCGTCTGTTTTTCTTGCACATTTTGACCTTGTCATGTAATTATTTTGGTAAATAATTTAAAAAAACAGGGTGAACATGTCAGAGCAGGAAACGTCGGACGACGCTCATTTAAAAGAAAAGTTTGAAGGAACCAGTAGCGCACTCAGCGTTGATGGTGTTTTTGCGAATAAAAAAGTCGCGATCGGTCAAATCTTTATTCTCGAAAATAACCGCATAGAGCCCCCTGAATCTGAGAGAAAAAAGATCTTCGGATATACACCGGAGGAATGGGACGCCGTGCCTGAAGCCGCGCGCGCTTCGGTACAGGAAAAATTCGTGACAGAGCAGACAGCCCGCTTGGAAGATGCGCACCGCCGAACTGTTGTTACATATGAGAATTATTTAGCGGATGCTGAACATGCATTGATAGAGGTGCGTGATGAAACGTTATCAAGCCAGCAGGCCGAATTGGCGTTGGTGCAAGATACAGGAATTTTAAAAGGAAGTAAGACCCATAAGCTTGATGGAGCCTATGGGAAGGTGCAAAATGGGGCAACCGCAGAGGTGGCTTTAGATTCTGCATATGAAGAATACATGGATATTTTCCGCGCGATGAATAATCCGTATTTTCAAAAAACCTTGACGGAACTGGACCAGCACCGCGCCACAATGCAACATCATTTGCATCCTGACAAAACGCTTATGACCCTTGATAATATTGAGCAAGGCACAATTCTTGTGTCACGGTCTTTTCCTTTGTATGCGTTATCATCTTTCCGAGATCACGAAACGGGTGAGACGCTCGTCAATGGTGCGGTTACTGATGAGGGGAGCATGGAAAGCCACGGCGCTATCCTGATCACCGGTATGGGCATTCCGTATGCACGCATATCAGAAGATGATATGACGCGTATGAAAAATGGTGATCGTGCGATCATGGATGGTGCTAATAATCAGATTTTGCTGCATCCGAACAAAGCAACATTAGAGCAGTATGAGGGCTTGGTTGATACGCAAGCTGATCAAAAGGAAGAATTGCTCAGTAAAGCTGCAAAGCGTAAGGCTGTTAAAACCACAGACGATGTAAAAATTAATGTATATGCGAATTTCGCAGTATCAGATGAGGCGCATGGTGTAAGGCAGTCTAATCCGGTGGGTATCGGACTGTATCGCACAGAGATAGCGGCATCGATGCGTGAAAATAATGTAAAGGCAGATAATTGGCTGGAAATTTTCAAACATAATATGGCTGCTGCGGATCCTTCTGAGAAAGGGTATATGCCGACAACAATCCGTACCATTGATTTGGCAGGGGATAAGAGTGATTTGCCAAAACAGGAGCGTGCCGAATTAGAAGCCGATATGACCAAGGTGCAAATGGCGGCGCTTGCAAAATTGCAGGCAGACCTGTCAGCGGAAGGGCAGAAATCCAAACTGAAAGTGATGGTGCCTAATATTTCCTCTACTGAGGCAATGCGCGAAATGCAAGATATGATGGATGAGCAGGCCAAGAATGAAGGTGTGCCCAGGGTTAAGTTGGGATGTATGGTGGAGGTTCCGTCTTTGCTAACTGAGCTTAATAAAGTGGACACGGCGTTTATGTCTGTCGGATCAAATGATTTGATACACGGTCTGTTGGGTATTAACCGTTATGATTCTGAGAGTATTAAAAAATATGACCCGACGAATCCGGCCGTTCTAAAGGCATTAGACCATGTCACCGCGGTAGGAGAAGATCGTGAGATCCCCGTTAGTATCTGCGGGAATATTGCATCGGATCCGAAATATACTGCGATGTTAATTGGCGCAGGATATACAAATCTATCGGCGAAAATCGATAGTATTCCCGTCGTGAAAGAAGTTGCAAGCCGTATTAATTCGGATGAAGCGCATAATTTGTTCGAAACGTTGTTGGACACAGATACGCGCGCAGAGCGTGAAGCGATTTTGGCTGATTTTAATCAGCGTTTGGGACTGTCTCCCGAAGGCAATATTGATATGAAATGGAAGGCGCCAGAGGAAGAGTGGAGCCCGGGTGGCCATGAGTTGTAGTGGCAGCCAGCTTTATTTATAAGAATAAGATATGAAAAAGGCGGGAGATAATCCCGCCTTTTAAAATTCTTTTGACTTTTATATGTCTTAGCCATTTGTAAGAGCGTCTAAGCCCATATCAGCATCCATGCCAATGTTCAATCCATTTGCAGGTTCATGTGATGCAGATAGCTTACCAAACATGCCTTGAATTTCGAATTCCGGCAATCCAGCAGATTTAGTCTGAAACTGGTCTAAATTTATCATATAATACACCCTTTCTTATTGTAAATATTGCATTATCTTTGGAAACACCGGAGCCGTCGTAATCTTTTAAGATTATCTTTGTCTGGTCGCCTGCCTGTGCTTCAGGAACTATAGTATATAAAAGCCTCGTTTTTGTCAAACTTGAAAGATCAATCAAATCATCTTTTCCGTTTAGAAGCGTTAAGATGTTCATAACCTTCTTATCTGTTACCTCACGCGGCTCTTCTTTATTCAAAAGAACGTAGTCACCGACATGTTCATAATCACCTTTTTCGATTTTATACTCGAATATCTGGTAATCACGCTCAACCAATGGATTCGGCTTATGAACGAAACGTGTTCTTTCGCCTGTTCTTTTGGCTTTTTCAAGCGCATCTTCCCCGGGTTTTAAGTCCCCGGATCCTGAATTGCCGCTTATACCTTGGCTTTTTTCGTTAAAATTAATGCTCATACTTTAATATTACCATTGGTTTTTGGAAAAAAAAATGTTTTAGTCACTCACGCGAAAAGTTTTTTAGCACGTTTAGTTTTATTTAAGGAGAAAAAAATGTCAGCAAATCCAAAGGCTGTTGAGCCGGATTATAAAGTAAAAGACATTAGTCTGGCCGAAGCAGGCCGTTTGCAAATTGATTTGGCACAAGATGAAATGCCGGGTCTGATGGCGACAAGAGAAGAATATGGCGAATCACAGCCATTGAAAGGTGCCCGTATTACAGGGTGTCTGCACATGACAGTTCAAACTGCTGTTTTGATTGAAACATTGACTGCGCTGGGCGCGGAAGTGCGTTGGTCATCATGTAACATCTTTTCAACGCAAGACGAAGCAGCAGCAGCTGTTGCGGCGGCAGGCGTTCCTGTTTTTGCATGGAAAGGTCAAACAGAAGA
This sequence comes from Alcanivorax sp., assembly GCA_051967755.1. Taxonomy (GTDB): domain Bacteria; phylum Pseudomonadota; class Alphaproteobacteria; order Micavibrionales; family Micavibrionaceae; genus UBA1672. Next base: position 39,495 of record JBQDYD010000001.1, on the reverse strand, counting down.
AGAAGCCGAATGGTGTATTCACCAAACAATTAAAGGCCCTGATGGCTGGACACCGAATATGATTCTTGATGATGGTGGTGATTTGACTGCGATTGCGCACAGAGATTACCCGGAGATCATGGAAGAAGTTAAAGGTATTTCTGAGGAAACCACAACAGGCGTTCTGTTCTTGAACAAAATGTATGAAGAAGGTCGTTTGAAGGCTCCGGCTATTAACGTCAACGACTCTGTGACGAAGTCAAAATTCGATAACAAATATGGTTGTCGTGAGAGCTTGGTTGATGCGATTCGTCGTGCAACAGACCTGATGCTTGCCGGTAAAACTGCTATGGTATGTGGTTATGGTGATGTTGGTAAGGGTTCTGCAGAATCTCTTTCATCACAAGGTGTTCGTGTGATGGTTTCTGAAATTGATCCGATTTGTGCTTTGCAGGCCGTAATGGATGGCTATGAAGTGACAACGATGGAAGAAGCCGCACCAAAGGCAGACATCTTTGTGACAACAACAGGTAACAAAGACATCATTACAGTTGATCACATGCGTGAAATGAAAGACCGCGCAATCGTGTGTAACATTGGCCACTTTGATAATGAAATTCAGGTTGAGCCAACACGTAATATGAAATGGACAAACATCAAGCCACAGGTTGATCAGATCGAATTCCCAAGCGGCAAGCGTATTATCCTTCTTGCTGAGGGTCGTCTTGTGAACCTTGGTTGTGCGATGGGTCACCCGTCATTTGTTATGTCTGCATCATTCACGAACCAGACATTGGCGCAAATCGAGCTTTGGAATAATCACGAAAACTATGAAAACAAAGTTTACGTGTTGCCGAAGCATCTGGATGAGAAAGTGGCAGCACTTCACCTTGATAAGGTTGGTGCGAAGCTGACTAAACTATCTCCGGAGCAAGCGGATTATATCGGCGTTGAAGTTGACGGTCCGTTTAAAGGCGAAGCTTACAGATACTAAAATCTGTTCGGTTTACAGAGTTTTAGCGGCGATCTTGCGAAGGGTCGCCGCTTCTTTTTGTGTCATCCCTAGGGGAACAAAAGTTGTGCCGAGCGGTGAATTGCCGGTAAGTGTTTGGTAAAAAATAAGAGCCGTCAGATATGATCCCTTGACGGATGCATGTGTCGCATCAGCGCTATATAAATTTATATCCGGATAATATAAAGACGTGAAATACCAGTAATCTGCGATTGGCGCGACACGAATATTGAGCCTTTTTGCAATTTGTGTGACCCGAATGTGGATTTCAGTGAACATGGCCTCTGCATTTCTGAGGTTTTTTGCATATTGGGGGTCTGAATACCACGCCGAATTTGGCTGTCTTGGCCAGGTTTTGAATAAAACAATGTCCGTTTTTTCAGGGCGTGTGTGTTTGTAAAATCTGTGTATGGCATCATGGGACTGCGCGATGTTTTTCGCATACATATATTGAAGGCTTTGCTCTTGTAAAACCAGAATGTCCCAATGTTGGCTTTGCATGATTTGTTTGGTCTTTGGGTTTTTCCAATGTTGCCTGAGTGTGGCGCCGCCATATGTTACAGATCGCACATGTAGGGGCGTGGCATTATTTTTATCGTGCTTGGCGATTTTCAGGATCATACCCGGAACATCATAGAAAAACGTATAGCTGTTACCGATAAATAATATGTTTAGGGGCGGCGAGGCAGGGGATCGGTTTTCAGAGATGCTTCGTAAGGGGGTGATTCCTTGTGTGCCTGTTACATCAATTTGTGTTTCATTCAGGTGGTGTTGTTGCAAGGCCGTGAATGCAATAATGAGAATAAAAGTAAATATAACAATGTATAAATTTGTGTTTGAGTTCATGCTTACACTTTTGCATTCTAAAAAAGTCGCGTAATGTTCTACAGTGTGATGATAACGCCCGTGTAGGGAGTTTAAAGTAAAAAGCAGGTTCAATGCATACTCTTTTTAAGGTTTTTGATGGAGGCAAATCCAGAGTACGTGCAGAAAAAGCGCGTCTGGAAGCATTCTTGTCGGCTGTGCCCAGTGAATATTGCGGATGGGGCGGCGATCAGACTGTGGCCTATTCGCAGGGTTTTTGTGACCTTTTGGGGATTTCTTCTGTTACCGGTCTGAGTGATATTCAAAATAGTCTTTCGCGTGATGATGCCATGTTGTTGGAAGGCGCGTTTAGTAAATTGGTCGCAGATGGCGTTCCTTTTACGCATGAGGTGTTGGATAAGTCAGAGAAAAAGAAGCTTAAACTATCCGGCACGCGCGGCCTTTCACTCGATAGTGATGACCATTTCCATATTTTGTGGCTGGAATCAGTTCAGGCACAGGATGACGATGATAAGGATGATATTTTTGCATTTATAGAGAGCATCGACGGCTTTCAAAACGCGCTTGATGCACTGCCATATCCGGTTTGGATCAGAGACAATGTGCAGAAAATTGTCTGGTGTAACGTGTCATATGCGAAAATGGTCGGTGCCACGCCAAGCGAAATTGTGGCGCAGCAAAAAGAAATTGTATCGCAGACCAGAAAAAGAAAACCCAGTGAGAAAGACATTCTGACAGGATCCGGGCTGGCTTTGAAAGCATTGAAGTTAGGGATAAAGCAAGTCGTTACGTTGCATGAGGTTTTGGGGGGTAATCGCCTGCTCATCAAAGTGTCGGAAATCCCCGTAAAGTCCAAAGACATTACGATTGGTATGTTAGAGGATGTTACCGAGGGGGAGCGTGTCCAAAGCGAAGTGCAGAATAATGAAATGGCAATGCGCGCATTGTTGCAGCAACTGCGTTCGGCCATCAGTATTTATAACTCAGATCAAAATCTTGAGTTTTATAACTCTTCTTTTTCTCAGCTATGGGGATTAGAGGAGGGGTGGCTTAATACCAAGCCGAAGCTTGGCGATATCATGGAAAAATTGCGTGAGACACGCCGCCTTCCTGAGCAAGCGGATTTCAGGACATTCAAGAAAAGTTGGCTTGATATGTTCACTGACCTTATTGATCCGCATGAGGATATGCTGTATTTGCCTGATGGCTCTGCGTTCAGAATGCTGGCCGTTCCGAACAAATTAGGTGGTTTGATGATGACATTTGAAGATGTCACAAGCCGTCTTGAGCTTGAATCCTCATATAATACCTTGATCGCTGTGCAAAAAGAGACGCTCGATAATCTGGCGGAAAGCGTTGCTGTGTTTGGCACAGACGGCCGTTTAAAGCTATGGAATCCTTCGTTTGGCGCGCTTTGGGGGTTTGATCCCGAAACATTGGAGGGTGAACCGCATATCACCAGTATTGTCGATAAGCTGGCAAAGTATTTTAACAAGCTTGGTTGGAATGATATCAGGGAATTGCTTATTTCATTGGGGCTGGAGCGGTCTATGAGCGAAGGCAGGCTTGAGCGCGAAGACTCTATTTTGGTGAATTATGCGACTGTGCCATTGCCCGATGGTGGGGTTTTGGTGACCTATGCCGATGTGACCGATAAGGTGCGCGTCGAAAATGCACTGCGTGAGAAAAATATTGCACTTGAAACGGCAGAGCAACTCAAACTCGACTTCCTTGCCAATGTTTCATATCAGCTGCGTACGCCGCTTAATGCGATTATGGGCTTTAATGAAATGCTTGATAAGGAATTCTTCGGGCCATTGAACGATAAGCAGCATGAATATACCAATGACATTCACGCAGCAAGCGAGCGTCTGTTGAACCTGATTAATGATATCCTTGATCTTTCTACGATTGAAGCAGGACAGATGAAGCTGGATCTGGAGCAAGGCTCTATCAAGGAAATGATGGACAGTGTCCGTGATTTGGTTGAGGAATGGGCGCGTAAACAAGGCATTGAGGTGTCTTTGAGTTGCCCCGCAAATATCGGTAAAGCAGAAATAGATGAGCGCCGTATCAAACAGGCCGTTGTTAACTTGGTGCGTAATTCAATTGCATATACGCCCGAGGGCGGCAAAATTGAACTAAAGGCTTCGCGTCAAAAAGATAATATCAGAATTTCCGTTACGGATAATGGGCAAGGTATTAAAGAGGAAAATCAGATTCGTGTTCTTGAACCGTTTGAGCGCGTAGAATCTGAAGGGAAGTCTAATCGTGGCGCCGGTTTGGGGCTTACGCTTGTGCGTAATATCGTCGATTTACACAATGGTGATTTTGAACTTAATTCTACTCTGGGCGAGGGGACAGAGGTGGTGATTACATTGCCTAAAGCCGCGGTGAAATCTGAAGAATCCTAAGTTACAGGCAGTTCGCCCATCGTTTGGTTACGGGAATGCCGTCTTGATCGACTGTCGCGCTTTGAATTATGACATCGCCAAGCTCCGGCGTGAATTTACAGGAAAACACAGGAATTAGCGTGCGAATGACGAGTTCCAACTGGCGTTGTGGGAAAAAGGGGCCGGAGGAGCAAAACTCGGCGCGGTCAAGAAGGTGCCCTTTTTCTTCATGTCTGGTGCCGGCGGCTTCTAGCCTAAAAGACCCTGTATGATGAATTTTCTGGCCGTCATCCCGTGTGATATAGTCGGTTGCTATTTCACCATATACGCGGTGTTCTGAATCATTGATAACATTAAAGCAAATAGGCTGCGTGCTGATATCTTGCGCCATTGCAAGGTGCGGCATATAGCAGAAAACGATAATTAAAAGCACAATATATCTCATTCATACATTCTATCATTCATGCCGTCTTTTCACAACGCGGCTTGTGCTCTATAACTCAATAGTATGGGAACTGAGAATCGCACTATAGAAACATTCGATGAGGCCGAAACGCAGGCATTTGCCCGTGAATTTGCAGAGGGTTTGCGCGCAGGGGATGTCGTGCTGCTTAATGGGGATTTAGGGGCAGGGAAGAGTGTGTTTTCACGCGCCCTTATTCGCAAGTTATGCGGGCGTGAGAATATGGAGGTGCCAAGCCCGACCTTCACGTTGGTGCAAACCTATGAAACAGATGATTTTGTGATTTGGCATTTTGATTTATACCGCTTATCCGACTCCTCAGAAATCTATGAAATTGGCTGGGAAGAAGCGCTGTCAGGTGGAGTTTTGCTCGTTGAGTGGCCGGAGCGCTTGCAGGGTTTATGTCCCGATCATGTGACAGAAGTGAATATTTTTACGCATGAGGATGCCGCGAATAAACGAACAATAGAGATTAAGCAGACATGACCCAAAATGACATCCCATATAAAGCATTTATTCTGGCCGCAGGGTTTGGAACCCGTATGCGCCCGCTGACGGATACGATACCCAAACCGATGGTGGAGGTGAACGGTCGCAGTTTGATTTACCGCACATTAGATAAGCTCCGCGCCGTTGGGATAAAAGATGTGGTTGTGAACGCACATTATAAGGCAGATGTTCTGGCGCAGCATTTGGATGAATATGTTGCGCAACATTCTGATGTTCATATCCATCTTTCTAGGGAAGACGGCATTCTTGATACGGGTGGTGGCGTGCGCTATGCGCTTGATTATTTTGATGATCAGCCATTCTTTGTTATCGCAGGTGATAACCTCTGGAGTGATGGTGAAATCCCTGCTTTGCGTAAATTGGCAGAGCAGTGGAATCCTGATGAAATGGATATCCTCACCCTGATGCAGCCGATAAATAAAATGGATAAAACCGTCGGTGTCGGGGATTACGATTTGCAAGATGACGGCAGGGTAAAGCGCTCTCATGATAAGAGCGGCCGCTATATGTGGACCAATATTCGTCTTAATCATCCGCGAATTTACAAGAGTTACGGGGAGGGACCGTTTTCTTTTTTAGAAATTATGGATGCGTGTGAGCAGAAAGGCCGCTTCTACGCATTTCCTCATGATGGGGAATGGCACCATATTAGCACGGCTGATGATGTGAAAACTGTGGGCGCATATTTAAAGGCTCAAGAATAAATGAGTGCAAAGCATATATATAACATTCCTGCGGCATTGCCCTTTGCAGAGACACTGGTGAAATACCTGTTGGATCTGGTTGATGGGGATTATCAAGCCTTAACGCGCTATCGCTTGCTTTTGCCGACGCGCCGCGCATGCCGTATTGTGCAGGACACCTTCTTACGACTAAATGATGGTAAGCCGATGCTTTTGCCGCATCTCATGCCGCTGGGGGAGGTGGATGAAGATGAATTATCTCTTCTGATGTTTGGACAAGACCATGATGTTTTAGAGATTTCACCCGCCATTGCGCCGTTAAAACGCCAATTGCTTCTGGCGAAGTTAATTTATGCGATGGATGGTTTCCCAAGGGGATTCGATGGCGCTTTGAAGCTTTCAAAGAATTTGTGCCAATTTATGGATCAGGTGACTGTAGAAAACTTGGACTTTTCTGATTTGAGTAAAATAGTGCCTGAAAATTTTGCATCTCATTGGCAGATCACGCTCGACTTTTTGAAAATCATCAGTGAATTTTGGCCACAAATTCTGGCCGAAGAAGAGGTTATGGATGTTGCGCAGCGCAGAAATGCTCTTCTGAGCGCTTTGACAGAGTATTGGCGCAGTTGTCCGCCGAATTTTCCCGTTGTTGCTGCGGGCTCTACAGGGTCTATTCCTGCCGCTGCGGAGGTTCTGAAGGTTATTTCTGAAATGCCGCAGGGAAAGGTTATTCTGCCTGGCATTGATCAAGTTATGGATGATGAGGCATGGGATTCTGTGACGGAGATCCACCCGCAGCATAGTTTGAAATTATTACTTAGTCGTATGGATGTTGGGCGTGATGATGTTGCACCTTTAATACAGCACGATGTCTCACATTCCCGCCAAGTTTTGGCGAGCGCTGTGATGTTACCTGCGGAAAGTACCCATCAGTGGAAGAGCTTTTCCAAGACTTATGATCTGGGGAAGCTGTTAGAGGGGCTTGAATATTATAATTGCAAGACGGAGCAAGAAGAAGCAGACGTGATTGCGATGATTATGCGCGAATCTCTTGAGGATAAAGAGAAGGTTACAGCGTTGGTGACGCCTGATCGCGGTTTGGCGCAACGGGTAAAAGGCGCATGTTTGCGATGGGGGATTCATGTTGATGATTCCGCAGGAGAAAGAATTGCAGAAACTGTTCTGGGTAAGTTTATCTTATTGAGTTTGAGCGCTCTGCAAAAAAAATTTGATCCTGTTGCATTTTTGGCTTTGCTGAAGACCGGATTATGTTCTGTGGGCTTAAGTAAAGAACACACAAAGTCGCTGATCACGCAGCTTGAAACGGATATTTTGCGTAAGGGGCATGTGTTAACGTCTCATACGGCTTTTTTGCAGATTGTTGAACGTCACGAAGAACAAGATCTGCCGTGCTATATTCATGCCGTTTATGCCGCATTACAGGGGCTTTATGACTGTGCGCAAGATGGTGGCGTGTTTAATGCAGTCGATTTGATGAATGCGCATGTCTCTGCGCTTGAAATGCTTGCAGAAGAAGAGAACGGAAATGGGGCGGAGCGTTTATGGCGCGGAGATGTCGGAAAATGTGCTGCGCAGTTTTTTACGAACTTAATAGAGCATGCACATTTGATTGATGATCTTACCTTTTCTGAATATAGCGAGGTTATTTCTGCTTTGCTGCATGAGGAAACGATACGCGTGCCCTATGGTTTACATCCACGTGTTTTGATATTAGGGCAACTGGAAGCGCGTTTGACAAAGGCCGATACAATTATTCTGGGTAACCTGAATGAAGGGGGCTGGACGCCCGATAACGCACATGATCCGTGGATGTCACGGCCTATGCGTAAAGATTTCGGTTTGCCTGCCATTGATCAAATGATTGGCTTTGCGGCGCATGATTTTGTGCAGCATTTCTGTGCGCCGCGTGTTGTGATGACCCGTTCCGAGAAATCTGATGGTGCCCCGACAATACCTTTACGCTGGTTAGAGCGTTTGGAGACACTTTTAAAAACGGCAGATATGCGCTTGGAAGATCTATCTGTTACCCCATACAGGCGTTGGGTTTCTGTGATTGATGATACTGATGTTCAGGCGTTTGAGCGCCCTAAGCCAACGCCACCTGTTTCTGCACGCCCTAAATCTGTGTCTGTGACGAAAATAGAAAAGTGGCTTCAAGATCCTTACGCTATATATATGCACTATGTTCTGAAGTTGAGGAAAAAAGACCCTTTGCGACAAGAAGTAGATGCAGCATTAAAAGGTAACTTGTTGCATGAAGTGTTGGATCAGTTTGTGCAAAAATACCCAGATAGCTTGCCTGAGCACGCAGAAGACGAATTTTTGGCCATGGCACGCAAAATAATATTAGAGCAGACAGAAGATAGCGATGTGTTGCATTTTTGGTGGCCAAAATTAATGCGTATTGCGGATATATTTATTGCACATGAACGAACGTGGCGAGAGGGGGCGAAATTCATTGAGACAGAGGCGAAAGGAAATGTTGATATCCCGATCGCGGGGAAATCGTTTAACCTTTATGGCGTTGCTGACAGAATAGATAAGCTGAAGGAGGGATATGCCATCATTGATTATAAATCGGGCGGTAAATTCTATGAATCTAAATTAAATCAGGGGTCGTACCCGCAGCTTCCTTTGGAATCTTTGATATTAAAAGAGAGCGGCTTTGATGGGCGTGGCTTTAAGAACGCAAAAGAGCAATATACGAAAAAACCCATTCCTGCGGGGAAGGCAGGATATATTGGGTACTGGAAGCTATCCGGAGGGGCAACGCCCGCAGAGTTTACGTTTATTGATGAAAATATCGACGATGTAATGAACACAGTAAAAGAGGGTTTAGAAAATCTGGTCGAAACTTTCTGGCAGCCTGATACACCGTTTTATTGTGTTCCTGATGCGAAAAATTCGCCGCGATTTAATGATTATGAGCATGTTTCCCGTATCAAGGAGTGGAGCGTGTTAGACACAGAAACGGACGGAGGAAGCGAATGACCGAAAGTTCTGTAAGAATTGACGTGCAGCAGGATATTGACCCGAATGTATTACAAGAGCGCGCCTCTAACCCCGAATATTCTGCGTGGGTGGGGGCCTCTGCAGGGACAGGAAAAACCAAAGTTCTGACCGACCGTGTTTTAAGGCTCCTTTTACCAAGGGAGGATGGCCGGCCGGGGTCGGTGCCGGGGCGCATTGTGTGTTTAACGTTTACAAAGGCTGCGGCGAATGAAATGTCAGTTCGCATTAATAAAAAGCTTGGCGAATGGGCGGTGATGGATGTTGATCACGATGATCCGAAAAAATCACTTCGGCATGTTTTGTCACATCTTTTAAATTATACACCTTCAGATGTTCATATTGATGCAGCAAAAAAGCTTTTTGCTCAAGTGATCGACAGCCCCGTCGGCATTCAAATTATGACTATTCATTCCTTCTGCCAGTCGGTTCTGGGGCGTTTTCCGGTAGAGGCCGGCTTACAGCCTGATTTCGCACTAATGGAAGAGGGGCAAGACGCAGATTTGATGAAGGTCGCTGTTTCTAATGTAATCAGAAAAGCGCAACATGATGAAGCGTCGGGGAGTGCTGTATCACAAGCGATAGATCATATTATATCAGAAATTGATCAAAGCGCGTTTGAGGGCCTGATCTACCAACTTTACCAAGAGAAGAACCAGCTTCATACACTCATTGAAACTCATGGGTCTGTTGAAGGTATATATGCAAATATTTGTGCGTCTTTAGATATTCGTCAGGGCGTTGATACACATTCCTATATCCAAAAATTTTGTGCAGCACCAGTGCCGAATGAATCCTCTTTGAAGCATATTGCTGAATTGATGCTGGATGATAAGGGGAAGACCGCACCTGCGCGAGCCGAGGTTATGCTTGCTTGGTTAGGAATGATGCCGGAGATGCGCTATGAGATGCTTAGCGAATATAAATCCGCGTATTTAACAACCAAAGGCACAATTCATAAAAAATCATTCCCACCTGCCGCGATAAAGAAACAAGACCCAACGGCAGAGGATGTTTTGCTGCAGGAGGCAGAGCGTATTTTAAACATGGAAGACACCATAAAGCGCATGAAGTCTGCTGCGCTGACGCGTGACTTGCTCCATATTGGTGTTGCGGTTATTGAGAATTACGCATCGATGAAAAAGGCCAGAGGTGTTTTGGATTATGATGACTTAATCAATTATACGATGCACTTGCTGACCGGAAAATCCCCCGGCTTTAGTGCGTTGAAAGAGGTTGATCGCTCTGAGGTGATGCCATGGATTTTGTATAAAATGGATCAGGGCATTGATCATATCTTGGTTGATGAAGCGCAAGACACCAACCCTGAACAATGGAAAATTATTGAGGCATTATCGGATGAATTTTTTGTCGGAAGAAGTGCGCGTGATGAAGTCTTGAGAACATCTTTCACTGTTGGTGATGTCAAACAGTCTATCTATGGCTTTCAACGTGCGGCGCCGGATGAGTTTAAGCGGATGCAGGTCTTGATGGATGAAAAGATCAAAGCCGCAGGGTTGGTTAATGAAAATGTTCATCTGGATATTTCTTTCAGATCGACGGAAAGCGTTTTGAGCGTTGTTGATTTGGTTTTTTCCGGTTCCGAAATGCAAAAGGCGGTAAAAGAACTCAATATTCAACATAAGCCGTTCCGTCAGGGGCAAGAGGGGCGCGTTGAATTATGGCCTGTTTGTGAAACCGTCAAATCGGAACAACGTGATTTTTGGGACCCGCCGATAATGGTGCACGAACATAGCAGCGGGTCAAATGCATTGGCAAAGACGATTGCACAAAGGATTCGAAACGAATTGAATCAAAAGTCCGTTTTATCCAGCCATGGCCGCGCCGTACAGCCGAAGGATTATATGATTTTGGTTCGCACCAGAACGGCCTTTGTTGAGCAGCTTATGCGCGCGTTAAAATCATTGGGGGTTCCGGTCAGTGGAGCAGACCGTATGATCCTGAAGGATCAATTGGCGGTTCAGGATTGTCTGTCACTGATGCGGTTTTGTTTGTTCCCGGAGGATGACCTTACGTTGGCGGAGGTGTTGAAATCGCCATTTCTTAGTTGGGATGAGGAGGAGCTTTTCTCCCTTGCATATAAGAGGAAGGGAACATTATGGCAGGAAATATGTAATTTCGATTTTGCCAGAATAAATAACATCCCCGAAGGCGCAATCTGTGTGTCAGATCAGAAAAGAGAAAAGGCCAGAGATTATCTCTCACGTTTAATAGGGCGCGTGAGGGCGATGGGCGCGTATGAGTTTTTATCTCACATTCTTACGCAGCAATGCCCTGCCGATTCTCAATCCGGTCTGCGTGCAATTTGCAAAAGGTTAGGTCAGGACGCGTTTGATCCGTTGCAAGAATTATTAAATGTTGCGCAAAAATTCAGTCACGAAAATATTGATCATCTGCAGGTTTTTGTTGATGAGCAAGAGCGTAAAACAAATAAGTTAAAGCGCGAATTGGAAGACACATCCAATCAAGTGCGCATCATGACTGTTCATGGATCAAAAGGATTACAGGCACCGATTGTTATCTTGCCCGATACGATGGGAGGGGGAGCCAATAAAATTGATCGTTTATTATGGCCGGACAAAACAACTTTGGACGTTCCGCTATATTCTTCCAGAAAAGATAATGACCCTGAAGTTTACAGGAAAGCATATGAGGAGAGACTGCAGCAAGAGCAAGAAGAATCATACAGGCAGCTATATGTTGCAATGACCAGAGCAACGGATCGTCTATACATTGGTGGATATACCAAAGCCAAGAAACACGATGAAAAGGCATGGTATTTTAAAGTACGTGAAGTGATGGAGCGATATGACGGGGTTACAGAGGAAGAGGGTGGCACGTTGGTCGTTTCTAATACGCAGCAGGCCGACCCCGATAAAACGGAAAAACAGCGCGATGTAAATGACCAAGCCAAAGCAATACCCGATTGGGTGTTTACTGAGCCTGATGCAGAGCCTGTCCCTGCGCGTCCACTTGTTCCTTCGCGGCCAACAGAAGATGACGAAGATATTGTCATGAGCCCGTTAGTTGCCGGACAAGACAGGCGTTTTGTAAGGGGGAATATAACGCATAAGTTATTAGAGTTTTTGCCGGATTTTGATCACGCTGCGCAAAAGAATGCTGCACAAAAATTTGTAGATAAACAAGCATCTGATTTTTCTGCGGAGGTGCGTGAGAGTATTGTTAAAGAAGTCATGAACATTATACATCATCCCGAATATAGCCCGTTTTTCGCAAAAGGTTCTATGGCAGAGGTTCCGATCACAGGGCTTATGGATGATAATCGTATCGTCAGCGGGCAGATTGACCGATTGGTGATTGATGACAACGATATTTGGATTGTTGATTACAAAACAAACAGGCCACCGCCCGTTGATCCTGCAAATATACCGTCTGTCTATCGGAAACAATTAAAGGCGTATAAAGATACGATCCAAGAAATCTATCCGAAGCACACGATACATTGCGGCATCTTATGGACTGATGGCCCGCGATTTGTTCGTTTGGATGTTTAGGCGTTAAACGTTTTCAGAAACCCAGTCAGATAGCTGCGCCTTCGGCATACCGCCGACACGTGTATCAACGACTTTACCGTCTTTGAAAATCATAAGTGTAGGAACGCCGCGTAAACCATATTTTGTCGGTGTTTCAGGGGCGTCTTCAATATTCATTTTGACGACCTTAACTTTTTCACCCAATTCACCGGCTAATTCTTCAACAACCGGCATAAGCGCCTTACACGGGCCACACCATTCTGCCCAGAAATCTACCAATACAGGGTTATCTGAATTTATAACCTCAGATTCAAAATTATTGTCATCAACTGCGAGTAAAGACATATCGCACATCCTTTCCTTTTTATCACACGACCTCCGCTTCAATATGAAGATTGATAAGCATCCGTCAAGGCCGCGTTGTTATTCTATTTATATATTCGTCATGAACATTAAAAAAATTACATATACGCGTTTTTACTGCGCTTTGAAATAAGAATTGATTATCTATGCTTCTTTTTGCTATCTGTGAATTATGGATAATAATTTGCCCGATAATTTTGATAGTCATAAAGAAGAGCACGATGTGTCAGGCTTTTCTGCGATTGAGCTGATTAAGAAGGTGCAGCGTAATTTTGGTATTGCTGCGCTCGCTATGGTGATGGGGGCGATGGCAACCCATGAGGCGTCCGCGCAATGCACACCGGAGCGTGAAACCTTTGTTGCGATGAATGCAGAGACAGGCGAGATTCTGATTGATCATGATGGGAATGAGAAAATACAGCCTGCCTCAATGACAAAAATGATGACCTTGTTATTGGCGTATGAAGCGATGGAAGATGGTTTGATAGACGAAGATGATCGCATTTACATCGCAACGGGGACATATTTACGCGGTGACATGGAGCGTTTCAGCGGTTGGCGGAGCCCTGTAAAATTTGGTGATGCCCTCGCGGGGGCGGCCGTGCGTTCCTATAATGATTTGGCGGCAACGATTGCCGAAAATGTCGCAAAAGTGCGTGGTGTCGGTAATACAGAAACAGATTTCATTAGTTTGATGAATGAGCGCGCGCGCGAAATCGGCATGGACAGCACGGTGTTTTATAACTCCAGCGGCTTGCCCGCGTCGTTAATCAGGGCGAAGGGCAAAGGTTCCACGACGCACGATATGGCAGTTCTTTTGAAGCACATCGCAGATGAGCATCCTGATTTGCTGCAACTTATGGGAACCAGCGAAGCCCATGTCAGGCGTTTAAATTTGCGCAATACGAATACATTGCTGCACAAAGATGACCTTCCTTATGATGAGGTGTACGGCAAGACGGGCTTTACCTGTAAAACCGGGTTTGCGCTGACTGCGTTTGTACGTAAAGGGGATGAAAGCATTATCGCATCTTATGTTGGCGGTAAAAACGTTAAGGATCGTGAGCTTGATTTTATGGCGCTTTTGGATGAGGCGTTTGAAAAACTGGAGGAAGAGCAGCAAGAGATCCCTGAAATTATACCTGCCAGTATGCATCCACCGCCATTATGGGACCCGTATTTAGATAACTGGCCGCATAATATGAAAGGCCAAGACCCTGATCACACTTGGCATCATCGCCCGTTTGACCATGATCATATCCCTGATTAGCGGGCAGGGCGTTTTACCGCGTTATTTTCATCTAATAACAAAACAGTCGGCTCATGGCGCTTTGCGTTTACTTCGCTCATCTGTGCATAGGCACAAATAATCACCAAATCATTAGGCTTAACTAAATGCGCCGCCGCACCGTTAATGCCGATCACACCTGATCCGCGTTCACCCTTGATGACATACGTTGTCAGGCGGTTCCCATTGGTAATGTCGAGCACATCAACCTGTTCATGCTCTAATAAATTGGCCGCGTCCATGAGGTCTTCATCGATTGTGATAGAGCCTTCATAGTCCAAATCCGCCTGTGTTACCGTTGCGCGGTGAAGCTTTGATTTTAGCAATGTCAAATTCATGACTTTATGTCCTGCCTTGATCGGTGTATAAATTTGCTTCGACTTGTATAACAAACGAACCCGAATTTAAAGGAATTTTATAATGCCTGCCTATGATGATGACAATATTTTCGCGAAAATCCTAAAAGGGGACATCCCGTGCGATAAGGTTTACGAAGATGATCATGTGCTTGCGTTTAATGATATTGCGCCCCAAGCGCCCGTACATATTTTGGTGATCCCAAAGGGAAAATATGTGTCGATTGATGATTTTGGTGCAAATGCCCCCGCAGAAGAGATTAAAGCATTCTTCGCGGCCGTGGCTAAAATCGTGGCGGAAAAAGGCATCACTGATGACGGGTTCAGGTCAATCGCCAATACAGGGTTAAATGGCGGTCAGGAAGTGCCGCACTTTCACCTGCATTTATTAGGCGGTAAGCATATCGGCCCGATGGTTGCAAAGGCCGCTTAAGCGTTCCCGGGGAACATAATTACATTTTCCGCGGCATAACCGTTTTGACTTTGCGGTGGTGTTGGCTGCTTGCTTTGCGCCAGCTGTTCCAATACTTCATCAACGATCATCAACTGGCATTGCAACTGCACGTCCATAATATTCAGGATGTGCGCGATATGCGGCGCGGTGATTTCAAATGAAAGTTTACAAAGCGAGAGCAGGTCAAGAAACCCTTCTAAATCCTCGGCAATATCACACATCATGTCGGGCTGGCTGTCTTCCCACATTTCGGGGTTGTCCTGCGCTAGATCATCACGGGCGGAATATCGCTCTATCAGACGTTCACACTCTAAATTCAAAAAGGCCAGATCGCTGGTTGATATCATCTCTAAGGATGCAATTTCCTTCATCACAAAGGCGCAGGTTAAAACCGCCATATCAGGCTGGTAACTGCCCATAATATCATGAAGACCGTAAATGGTTTCATCCGACGGGCATTGCCCTGTAATTAATAAATCTCTCACGATAAGCGGAACTTGAAGGTTGTTCTTCAGTAACGCTTTTTGCTGTTCACTTTGTGCCATGATTTCACACTCCCTTATAACACACTGATATCCGTATTAATGGGTGAATCTAAACAAACTCTTAATATGGCGAATCTTTTTGCATTTTTATTTCGTATGGGGTGTGCGATAAAGAATGTATGAGGTTACAAAAACAGAATACTATTACATACATTAGACAGCATGTGCGGTTTGGTCTAATTTTGGTATTTTTGGTCTCTGTAATTTCGACACCTGTCAGAGCAAGTTTTGAAGAGTATTTTCTTCAGGTCACCTGCAACAAAGATCTTAGGTATTTTTCTATAAAATCTTTTTCGCTTTCCGATACAGATGCACTGTCATATGAAAAAGCACAGGAGACAGGGATTTACTCTCTTAGGCAGTTAGCCAGCAATCCAGTTACATGTAAACTTAAACATCGTGAAATCACTGTTGAGGTTAATTCACATCGAAAACCAAAACCTACAGGCATGTGTGGAGGGACTGAAAGTGCAAATTTTTTGGTTAAGTATGATGGGATTGAAGTGGGCTATATAAATAGTGGTGGTGGGTGCAAAGGTCAAAATTACAAAAGTGAAATCATATTATCTCCTTTTAAGCAGGAAAACTGTACTATCTTTTTTGATGGTGAAGAACCGAGGTCTGAATGTAAGCCTGTAAAAATTCCTTACTGGTTTGAAAATACAGAGTGGTATAAAAGACAAAAAGCCAACAAGGAAAAGAAATAATGGTAGCACGGGTTAATACAGTTGCGTTTCAAGGCATAGAGGTCAAGCCCGTTGATGTGCAGGTGCAACTATCGAATGGCTTGCCTGCGTTTAACATTGTCGGCCTGCCGGATAAAGCGGTGGCAGAGAGTAAAGAGCGCGTGCGCGCCGCGTTGCATGCGCTGGGGATGTCTTTGCCGCCGAAACGCCTTACCGTGAATATGGCGCCTGCCGACCTGTCAAAAGAAGGAAGCCATTTTGATCTGCCGATTGCGCTGGGCTTGCTCGGCGCGATGGGCGTTATCCCAAAAGAGGAATTGGAAGAATATGTTGTGTTGGGGGAGTTGTCCCTTGATGCTTCAATCCGCCCTGTGTCGGGTGTTTTGCCCGCCGCGATGCATGCGGGTGAGATGAGCCGCAACCTGATTTGCCCCAAAGAGTGTGGTGGTGAAGCGGCATGGGCGGGGGATTTAGGTATTCTTGCGCCTGCGGATTTGCTGCAGCTGATTAACCACATTAAAGGCGCACAAGTGTTGGGCCGCCCCGAAGCAACACTGGCCAATGATAATGATTTTATTGTGCCTGACCTTGCGCAGGTAAAGGGGCAGGAGAGCGCGAAACGCGCGCTGGAGATTGCCGCGGCAGGTGGCCATAACATGCTAATGATCGGCCCGCCCGGATCAGGGAAGTCTATGCTGGCGAGCTGTTTGCCGGGTGTTCTGCCAGAGTTGACCCCGAAAGAAGCGCTGGAGCTATCGATGGTGCATTCACTTGCGGGGGTGTTGCCTGAGGGCGGTCTGGTGAAGCGCAGACCGTTCCGCGCGCCGCATCATTCGGCCTCTCAACCCGCTCTTATTGGCGGCGGGCAAAAGGTAAAGCCGGGGGAAATCTCTCTCGCGCATCATGGGGTTTTGTTTTTGGATGAGCTGCCTGAATTTGCGCGCGGCACATTAGAGGCCTTGCGCCAACCACTGGAAACAGGAGATGCGCTGGTTGCGCGCGCCAACGCACATATTCGCTATCCTGCGCGGTTCCAACTGATTGCGGCGATGAACCCGTGTCGATGCGGGTATTTGGGGGATGTGGATATGGAATGTACCAAGGCGCCCAGATGCGGCGCGGATTACCAATCGAAAATTTCCGGCCCGTTGATGGATCGCATTGATATCCATGTTGATGTCCCGCCTGTGCAGGTTGCGGATTTACAAGCGGCAGGGACTGGCGATTCCTCTGCGGTTGTGGCGGCGCGTGTGCAGGCGGCGCGTGATTTGCAAAAGCAACGCTATGAGGCGCAGTTCGCCAAGGGTATATCGCCGATTAACGCCAATGCGGACGGGTCAATATTGGATGAGGTGACACAAATGGATGAAGAAACGCGCGCCTTATTCATAAAATCGGTTGAGCAAGCCAAGCTTTCTGCCCGCGGCTATTACCGCATTTTGCGTGTCGCCAGAACAATTGCAGATTTAAATGGCGGGGCGGAGCGTTTAACCAAGGCCGATATCGCCGAAGCGCTGAGTTATCGGCGTATGGCGCTGTCTTGATTTAGATTTAGACGCGTAATTGGTCAAAGTCCCTATCAGGATCGTGGTCGTGGTCATGATCGTTATTTAATGACACACCATTCATTTTTGCCTCAATGCGTTCCAAGATATTCTCGATATCAAGAACCGCGGCGTTGGTCCATGCAAAGCCGACATCATTGGTTGAATAGCCGTTATTCACAAATGGGGCGGTGTTGGATGTGCCGTTGATGCCCTCATATTTTTCGAATATCTGGCCTGTGCGTGCATATTCGCCCATAACGGTGTCTAAGAATTTTTGCCCGATATCGCGCGCTTCTTCGTGATATCCGTAATTCTCTAATGATTCCATCGCGATGATTTGTAAGGGCGCCCAAATGATGGGGGCGTCCCACTGACTTCCTGTTTGTTTATCGCTTGTCATCATACCGTGATCTGTCATGAGCTTTGGTAACAGATTCCCAACCACGTGGTCGGCTTGCTCCTGCGAGGCAATCCCCGTCCATAACGGGAAGAAGCCAACAGCCATATTATAATCGCGAAATGGCTCTATGTTGTATTTTTCACGCATTTCTGCGTTTGTATTCAAGGCACGGAACGCAGGATATCTGGCGCTGTTTCCATCAGCATCAAGCCCATCATCATATAGGTGCGTTTGTATGTTTTCTTTGGTGGCCGCGGCGCGTTCCTGCCACTCAGCTTGCTTATCCGGCCATTTCATGTTGCCTGGTTCTTCCTTGGCAAGAATGCCGTACATATCGCTGAGTTCTTCTTCCATTTTATAACGCAGTGAATTGAGCGAGACGGGCAGGTGGTTAATAATATCAACATTGAAAAAACCAAACAGGCGTGATGGATCAAAGCCACTTTCGCGCATGGCGCGATCACCGCGATAGAAGTCTTCGGTCAGGTGCGGTGTGCCATCTTCATCAAAACCTAGATATTGATCAAGGTAATATCGGTCTTTGCGATCTTGGTATGGCAGGTCATCCATTGGGACATCGCCGATTTCCTTTTGGCGGTCATGCATGCCCATCAATAGGCTGAGCGCGAGCGCGTAATGCTCCGGCTCACTATAGAGCACTTCATCCCCCGGTTTTCCGTTGTCTGAATTATATTGTGACAGACCCGTGCCGTCATCAATATGCGGTGCGGTCACCCAGTGGCCGTGATATTTCTCAGATAGCTCTGCCGCGTGCTTTAGCCATTCAACTTTATCCTGCGCAGGTGATTCTATTTGATCATATTCATCGTAAACTGCCATAACCGTTGAGGTCAGCAGCGGCGGCTGCGATCTTGGTTTTTCATCCATGTAATACGATCGATTACCGTTTAGAATGGTGCCGTAATGCTCTACCTGATACAGCATATTATCGGCGAGGTGCTTTGCTTCGGCAACGTCACCACCTTCGACTAAACCGCGTACCGTGAAGGCCGTATCCCAATTATACATTTCATTAAAACGAACACCCGGAACGATATAAGGATGCGGCAGGTATAGTAACCCGTGCTCGTTTAGTGGGATATCCAATTTTCCGTCTTCATCGCGTGGCAGGCGTCTGATCTCAACTTGAGAGAGGTTTTCCAGCGTGGCCAGTTCATTTTTCCTGTTCAGGACTTCGTTTCCTGATGACAGCCTGTCTTCAATGGTTTTTCGTGCATTTGCGATGACGTGTTCCGCCGTTTCGATATTTTCAGAATCTGAAATATAAATAATCAAAGACCCGTCAGGATTAAGCGGAACTTTTTCATCTTCCAGCGCGCCGAGAAGCCAGTCTTCGGGGTTGCGGGTTAGTTTTTTGAACATGCCTTTAATGTGGTCATGAATGTCAGGATGCAGGCTTGTATCTGAATGGTCATTAATCGGAGGAACATCAAATATGTTCGAATCATCATGGTCAGTATGTCGGCCATTATTTAGTAATTTCATTGTACGCGTTTTCCCCGAATTTTGTTTTTATATTTCTCTGCGGATCATCATACTATCGAAATATAATGTTTTTTATCAATGTTTTATCGGTGGAAAATGTAATGCAGCGCACAAAAATAACGATATGTTCTGCCGTGTTAGGGAATTGCGGCAATATTATGACATTTTATTTGTGTTTTTTGCTTTCGATGGGATATACTGTGGTATACGCGTATAGTGGGTGAGGTTCGTTTAGTGAACGAATCCAAATAAAACAACAATTTAGGTGTGTAAAAAATGTCTTTAAGATCAGTGGCTTTTAATGATGTGTCGACGTCAGGTACGGGGTATAGAACGTCTCCGCACCCGATAGACGGTCGCGATATCATGATGCTTTTTGACCCTAACGAAGCACCAAAGCCCAGTGATGATTTCTACAATAATAAGAATTATGGTGGGGCGACAATTGTTCCTGACCCGATCTATGGCGAAGAAAAACAGTCATTTACCCAGTCTCTTGTGCAAGGAAATACGCGCAAAGAGAGCCTGATGCAGACAATGTTCCCCGGCAAGAATTATTCCGGCCCCAAGGTGAACGCACAAAGTTTGATGCGTGATGCGAATAAGGTGGTTACGGATGGCGCTCAGATTTCTCAGAAGGCGGGCTTGGCACGTGCTGAAATGGAAAATCAGATGAATTCTTTTCAGTCGGATTGGAAATCTGCAAAAGCCGAGGCAATGGATCAGTTTATGGAGTCCGCGCAGGAAATGGGGATTAACCCATTGGAAGCGGCGGATCAGATGATACCGGGCGGAAGTAGCGGTAAGGACGCTGCGATGGCGTATATTGCGGTTGAATTGTGGGCCGGCGGGGGAACGTTCTCGACCGCAGGTAAAGCATATTATATGAATCAGGAGTTAAGCAAAGCGGATAAGCAGCTTAGCCCTGAGCAACAGCGTAGTTTGTTAGAGGATACGTTATCACAACTGCAAAATTCCAGTGGTCCGACAGATACTCGGATGGAGCAAAGCACCGCCGTTTCAACTGCTGAGGCTGCCACAGATACATCATCTGAGGGGGCAAATTGGGATAATATGGAGATAGATGATCTCGCTGAATTCTTGGCTGCTGATCCGGATGGTCTTGATCAACCTGAAATGCAAGACCTTATGGAGCTTGAATACGCTCTGGATCAGGTTGATGAGAATCATGATTATGTAAGAGAGCATTATGGTGATGTGATTACGGCGGATAAGATGTATGCATCTGCGCAAAATGGTAATGATGCCATGAATGATATTATTATGGACGCTGAGGTGGTTCATGCATTGCCGACGCAGGCGATCGTCGAAGAAGCTCCTGTTTCCAGTAGTAAATATGATTCTTTGGATGCGATGTTGGCCGGGGACAGTGTCAGGGATGTAACACTCTTGGCGTCTGATACGCGCTTTGACTCTACCAGTGTGCAAACGTATTTAGACCTGACACGTGTTGATACAGCCCAAGCAAGACAGCAGTTATCTGCAGACATTGATATGCAGTTCCGTGCCGGAATGGTCTAAAAGCCCACAGTAATAAGTTTGTTCTTTACTTTTTCATTTATTTTTAAGCTTCTTCATGGAATAATCCATTATGAAGGTTGCGGTGCATGGTGCTTTTAAGTATCTATAACGCAGGCCTTGTGTATAAAAAAGTTAAGAGCTCCATCAGTGTCATATTTTCACTCTCAGAATAAAGCCAAGGAATTTTCAAAAGCTGCGTTAGAGCGTATAGCAGAGTTTGATTTGATCCCTACACCTGAAAATTATGAATTGTGGTTCATATATTGTTCTCAGTCAGATCCTGAGCTGCTCAATGCGGTGAATTCGGCGCTAAAGCAAAATGACGGCGCACTTAATGATGAAAAATGTTATGAGATTTATCATGACTTGATCGGGTCAGAGCGTGAAGAGCAAACGGTGAAAATGGCCGGCGATAAGATCCAGAAAACGATTGCTGATGTAAACACGGTTGTTTCCTCAACAAAAGAAAATGTACGTAAGTATAACGACAATCTTGAGAAGGCAAATGTAGGCCTGAAAGAGAAGAGAAGCCCTGAGGAAATTGATGCTTTGTTGTCTGATGTTATGAACGACACCAAAGATATGATTGATCGTAATTCTCAGCTCGAGGTAACGTTAGAGCAATCTGCGAGGGTTATGGAGGATATGCGCCGTGACCTTGAAATCGCCCGTAAGGAGGCGATGACCGACACCTTGACCGGCCTTGGTAATCGTAAAGCCTTTGAACATGAAGTTTTCCGTTTAATGGAATTGTCCAATGCAGAAGATGCATATGCTTTTTCTATGGTCCTTTTGGATATTGACCATTTCAAAAAGTTTAATGATACGTTTGGGCACCAGGTTGGTGACCAGGTATTAAAGCTTGTTGCCAGAACGCTTAAGCGCGGCGTTAAGGGGCGCGATAGTGTTATCAGATATGGTGGTGAGGAGTTTGCGATTCTCTTGCCCGAAACAAATATTCAGGGCGCTATGAAAGTCGCGGAAATTCTGAGAAAAGAAGTTGAGAAAAAAGAGGTTGTTAACCGAACGACGGGTAAGAAAATCGCGCAAATCACGATTTCTGCCGGTGTGTCTCAGTTTATCAGGGAAGAGCAGGTCGACGCATTATTTGAACGCGTAGATAAAGCGCTTTATCAGGCAAAGAATAAAGGCCGTAATCAAATTATCGCCGCCCCGATTTGATCTACCTGATTTTGAAATAAGTAATCCTCGTTATTCACAGACATAACCGTATTCCTGCTTGCGTATGGCATGAGAAACCGCCATATCTATAGCTATGCATAATATATTTGAAATTGAAGAAGATTCGGTTACTGCGGGTACGCCTGCATATCTTAATGGCTTAAATAATGAGCAACGCGACGCCGTAGAAACAACGGAAGGGGCGCTTTTGGTGCTTGCCGGTGCGGGTACGGGAAAGACGCGCGTGCTGACTTCCCGCATTGCGCATTTGCTCAATTCAGGGCGTGCATATCCATCACAAATTCTGGCGGTGACATTTACCAATAAGGCCGCGCTTGAAATGAAAGAGCGTATCGCATCTATGATGGGCGGGCAGCCTGTTGAGGGATGGTGGCTTGGCACGTTTCACTCTCTTGCGGCGCGTATGTTGCGTCGTCATGCGGATTTGGTTGGTTTGGGCAGTAACTTTACCATCCTTGATCCTGATGATCAGGTGCGCCTGCTAAAGCAATTGATGGAGGTAAACGGTATCGATGTTAAGAAATGGCCGCCGAAAGCCTGCATCGGGTTTATTGATCGCTGGAAAGATCGTGGTTTGTTGCCGGCGCAGGTCTCACCCGATGATGCGGGGGATACGGCCGATGGTAAAATGCCGTTTTTATATGCGCGGTATCAAGAACGTATGCGCGCCGTGAATGCGTGTGATTTTGGTGATTTGCTGTTACATATGATCACTATTTTCAAAGATCCGAAAAACGCAGAAGTCTTGCAGGATTATCACAGGCGGTTCCGTTATATTCTGGTCGATGAATATCAGGATACAAATGTCGCGCAATATTTATGGCTGAGGCTGTTGGCGCAGGGCAGTGGTAACATCTGCTGTGTTGGTGATGATGATCAATCTATCTATGGTTGGCGCGGCGCAGAGGTTGGTAATATTTTGAAATTCGGCGAAGATTTTGAGAATGCCAAGATTATCAAGCTTGAACAAAATTATCGATCAACCAATACGATTTTGAAAGCATCGGGCGCGGTTATTAAAAATAACGATGCGCGCCTTGGAAAGACTTTGTGGTCTGAGCAAGGTGATGGAGAGCAAATCAAGCTTTGTGGTTTATGGGACGGAGAAGCCGAAGCGCGTTGGGTCGGTGAAGAGATTGAACAGCTTCAAAGGGGTTCAGTGAACCATGAAAAAGCACCCTTAAATGAAATCGCAGTGTTGGTGCGCACAGGCTTTCAAACACGCGAATTTGAAGAGCGATTTATCAAACTGGGCGTTCCGTATAGAGTGATTGGCGGGCCACGTTTTTATGAGCGTATGGAGATACGCGATGCGCTTGCATACTTCCGTGTGATCGTCCAAAAGTCAGATGATCTGGCGCTTGAGCGTATTATCAATACGCCGAAACGCGGAATTGGTGCGGCAACTGTAAACACGCTTTATGCCTATGGCAGATCGAAGGGTATTAGCCTGTATTATTCCATTATGGATTTAACGCAAACAGATGAGCTGCGCCCGAAAATGCGCGGTACATTGATGAAGATGCTGGATGATTTTGAGCGCTGGCGCGCTGCACTTGAGACGATGCATCATGCTGAGGTCGCAGCGATGGTTTTGGAAGAATCCGGTTATATGGATATGTGGAAGCGCGATAAAACACCCGAAGCGCCGGGGCGGATTGAAAACCTTGAGGAACTGATCGGCGGTATGCAGGAATATGGCTCTATGCAGGAATTTCTGGAGCACGTCGCGCTTGTGCTGGAAAATCAGGATAATAATGGATCGGCTTCTGTCACGCTTATGACATTACACGGGGCAAAGGGGCTTGAGTTTGATTATGTGTTTCTGCCGGGGTGGGAGGAAGGTCTATTCCCCTCACAGCGATCAATGGATGAGAGCGGACAAAAAGGATTGGAAGAAGAGCGTCGTCTGGCCTATGTCGGTATAACGCGCGCCCGCAAAAGAGCCTTTATATCGCATGCGGCAACACGGCGTATGTACGGGAACTGGATTAATGCCATCCCATCGCGTTTTGTTGATGAAATCCCTGATGAGCTTTTAGATATCACCAGCCAGAGCGGTATGGTACAGGCAGGGAGATCAAAGCACTGGGATTCCAGCGGTTTTCAAAGTAAGCCGAAAAAGTCTGATCCGTATGAGCGCAAGGTCAAAACAGATCAGGGCAGCGTCTTATCGCGCGGTGATCGTGTTTTTCATGATAAGTTCGGCTATGGTAAGATTATTAATATAGACGGGCACAAGCTTGATATCGCCTTTGAAAAGGGCAGTACAAAACGCGTTATGGATAGTTTTGTAGAGAAAGCCTAAACAGTCCGTTATTCAAGAGCTGCGCTATTATGCTCGGATTCACGTTTTTGCTGAACATATTCACGAACGTTTTGCGGTTGGAATACGACTGTCACACGATCCTCTACGCCTGTAGAGTTCGCACGGTGTACAACACCTTCCTGAAAGTATGCCTGGTCACCCTCTTCAACTTCGTAATGGTTGTCACCTTCTGCTGCAAACGCTGTTCCTGTGTCTCCCCAGACGCAGTTTAATGTTGGGTAGGGGTGTCTGTGCCAGTCTAATGTTGCAAGGTTTGATATTTCTGCCTTAAAGTCAGTAATACCTGACATTTTGTGATAAGAGGTCGCCATAGATTCTAATTCTGAACGCGCATCTTCGAATGGTTCAGGGATATCCATTGCTACAGATCCGTTTTCACCAATGGTACCTTTTAGGATGTGCCCTGCTTTTTTCCCGTCTTCTCTCCGCGCGTTTTTTAAAAAGGTTCCGCGTAGCTCTGATTTTTCTTCTTCCGGGCGCGTTAAAACAACAACACGATAGGCTGTGTCATTAACGGAATGGAATTCGTCTATTTCAGGTGTTTGCGCTATTTCATTTTGCGCTAAAAATTTACCCCTAATCGCCATTTTAAAATCCGCGTTATCTTTATTAGCGATGATTATAATTATGTTGCTTTATAAATGCCAAATTAAAATTCATATTTTCCCGCGGCGATAATGCGGCCATAGCCACCGCTTTGTGCGATGATTGCGATTCCGTCTATTTCTTCATTTGGTTTTTTGAACCAATTTTGCGCCGCGTTACCGTCCCATGCCCCCAAGTTGGTATAGCTAATCACAGGGTTTGCGTAGGTTACGGATTTTCCGCTATTTTCTCCGCTCTTGATGTCTTGGTTCTGTGCCTTTTGATAGCCAAATGCCCAGAGACGGTAATTGTCAGGCGCGGCCATAGGCAGTGTTAAAATGATTTGTTGGTCATTGTTCATTGTGACGTTGATATTTTTAATTGGGTTTTGTCCTGCTTTTTTCAGGGCTGCTTTGACTTTGCTGGCGTGAGAGCCGACAAATTCATCAACGCCGTTTACGACCATTTGCGGTGTATAGACGCGGTTTGACCCTCTGATGCTTGTATAGCCATGTTGCCTAAGGTCTGAGAATTCTCTTGAAAATGTATCTTTCCAGTGCAGGTGATTCCAATATGACACATGAAACCCCAGAGCGATGACATTATCGTTTTCTGTCAGCTTGGAGAGGATCCGGTCTGCAGGGGGGCATGAGGAACAGCTTTGGGACGTGAAAAGCTCAACAACGACCGGAGATGTCGGTGTCCCTACATCCCCGTATCCGTTCTTCACGTATAACGTCGTCAGGAGTAGGCCGCTCACAAGTGCTGTTATCAAAATGTTTTGTATCATAATATTATATTCAGAGTTTTGATTAATCTTGTTACATTTTCTGTATACCATCCTCGTACTTTGGGATATATGCCTTATCTCTTAGGTGTTTTGATTGAAAGGGCAGCTATTCTGCTTTAGAATTCTGTACACTTTATATTGGTGCATAAATTTACGTTAGGGTGCAGAACAATGCAAAAGGGAAAAATTGCTACAATTTTTGGCGGTACAGGCTTTGTCGGAAGACAGATTGTAAGGGAACTGGCCGATAAGGGAATAATTGTTAAGGTCGCGACGCGCATTCCGGAAAGTGCGTATTTCCTTAAGCCGTGTGGAGTCGTTGGGCAGGTTGTTCCGTTTGCATGTGATTATAAAGATACGAATGATGTGCATGAAGCCGTTAAGGGATCGGATTATGTCGTTAATTGTATCGGTATTTTGTATGAAAAGCGCGGTTCAAAATTTGAGCGTGCACATGTTGATATTCCTGCAATGATTGCAAAAGCATGCGCAGATGAAAAAGTGTCCCGCTTTGTTCATGTGTCTGCTCTTGGTTGTGAGGAGGGCACCTCAAAATATGCCAAAACCAAGTTTGACGGTGAAAAAGCTGTGCTTTCGAATTTTCCGGGGGCTACGATTTTAAGGCCAAGTGTGATTTTCGGTGAAGATGACAGTTTCTTTAATATGTTTGCAGAGTTATCGCGTTATGTTCCGTTTTTGCCGTTAATTGGTGGCGGGAAAACAAAATTCCAGCCTGTTTTTGTTGGGGATGTTGCAGATGCTGCTTTGAAAGCTTTGCTTGAAAACACAACGAAGTACCAAGGCAAAACCTATCAATTGGGTGGCCCTGATGTTGTGGATTTCAAAGGCGTTTATGAGTTGCTGTTTAAATATACCGGCAGAAAAAAGAAGTTGGTTACCCTGCCGTTTGGCTTCGCGAAATTTGAGGCGATGTTTTTGAGCTTATTGCCTAAGCCGTTATTGACTGCGGATCAGGTGGAAAGCTTGAAGACTGATAATGTCGTAGACTCATCGGCGCTAGGGTTTGGTGAGTTTGAAATTAAGCCTAAATCTATGGAATTGATTTTGCCGCAATATTTGGAGCGTTATCGCGCAGGCGGTCGTTTTTCAAAGTTTAAAGCGGCATGAGTTTAGTAAAAGGAAAGGTGAAAATATTGTTTCGTCGTTTATTTGTAGCGTTAGTTTTATGTTCGCTTCTGGGCACTTCTCAGTCCTATCTGGGGGCTAAACCTGTTTATGCGAACACGCAGCAAATTGTGGCTGTGGTGAATGAAGATGCCATTTCCGATAGTGATCTGGAGAAAAGGCTGAGGCTTATTATGGCATCCTCAGGGATACCAAATAAGGCCGAAATTCGTAAGAAGCTGGTTCCTCAGGTTCTTGATGGGTTGATTAACGAAGCCCTTATGATGCAAGAGGCTGTGAAGCTTGGCATTAAGGTTGATCCAAAGGAAATTGACGGTGGAATTGCGCAAGTTGCTGCACAAAATAATCTTAAGCCTGAGCAATTTCTTGGTATGTTGAAGCGTGGCGGAATTGATGTGACGACGATGCGCAAGCAAATTGAGGCGCAACTGGCATGGAGTAAAGTCGTTCAGGCAAAGTTAAGGCCAAGAGTGACGATATCTGAACGTGATATTGATGATGCGCTGGAAAGAATTAAAGCAAAAGTAGGGACAACAGAGTATCTGGCAGCGGAAATTTTCTTGCCGGTAGAGCAGCCTGAAAACCAAACACGGGTAAAAAAACTTGCGAATGATTTAGTTTATCAAATTAAAACAGGTAAAGCCGCGTTCTTTAAACTGGCGCAGCAATTCTCACAGGCGGCAGGGTCTACGAATGGTGGCGATAAAGGCTGGGTGAATGAGGCGCAACTGCCCGAAGAATTGTTGAAAGGTTTGGGGTCTATAAAGAAAAACCAAATCACTGATCCGATTAAAACGCTGGATGGTTATCACATTATGTTCTTGCGAGATAAAAGAGCGCTGACAGAGGAGAATATTCCTTCCCGTCAGCAGGTGCAGTACAATCTGGGGACAGAGCGTTTGGGCAAGTTACAACGCCGTCATTTAATGGATTTACGCTCGGCCTCTTTCGTTGATATTCGTGTATAGACCTTATGAATACGGGATTAATGCAACAAAGAATAGATGCGGTTGATGCTTTGCCGCCATTGCGTGATGTAATTTCCTCTCATCAATTGAGCGCACAAAAGTCTCTGGGGCAAAATTTTCTCTTAGACATGAATATTACGGATAAAATTGTACGTGAAACCGCACAAAATTATGGTGGCGAATGGTCTCATGTTCATGCGTTTGAAATAGGGCCGGGGCCGGGGGGGCTGACGCGTTCTCTTTTAAGGTCGGGTGTGAAATCCGTGACTGCCTTTGAATTCGATTCTCGTGCGGTGGATGCCCTAGACGGGCTGAAGCTTGCTGCGTCGGGTGATCTGGATATTGTGCAAGCCGATGCAATGAAGGTTAACCTTTTGGATTACGCCAAGGACCCAAGGGTTATTGTTGCAAATTTACCGTATAATATTGCCACACCACTTTTGGTTGGGTGGTTAAAGCAGATCAGAAGTAACCATGAGGCATACGGGTGTATGGCTCTGATGTTTCAAAAAGAAGTGGCAGAGCGGATAGTCGCTCGGCCGGAGACAAAGGCCTATGGGCGCTTGGCTGTTATTTCGCAATGGCTATGTGATGTTTCAATTCTGTATGAATTACCCGCGTCTGCGTTTATACCGCCGCCCAAGGTGAAGTCGGCCATTGTGTTTTTTAAACCTAAATCTTTGGCTGTAAATGCACCGTCATTTGATGTGGTGGAGCGTGTTACCGCGACGGCCTTTAATCAAAGGCGTAAAATGGTACGTAGTAGCCTTAAGAATTATTTGGATGCGATTGAGGCGATCGGCATAGAGCCGACAAAACGCGCAGAAAATTTGAGTGTCGATGACTATCTTTCTTTGGCGTCTTTTGACGGGGAGCCGCAAAAGGGGCTATAACCCTGATTGTAAAGGGTATTTGGTATGGACCGAAAAAAGAGTTTAATAGATGAGTTTAGTGATAAGGCGGTCGCAGAGGAGCTTAAAGCGCTTGCTGAATCTGCTGTCGTGATAGAGGGCGCTAATGCTTTTTATGCACATCAGGCCTATCTGACCGATCATGTTGCAACGGGTGATGCCATGTGTGAATGGCATGTGCGCGGTAAGGAGGATGTTCTGATGATGTCAGAAGCGCATGCGCAGGCGTTATTGTCTGTTTCCGATATGCCGCTTGTTGAAAAGTTTTTTCAATATCCCACCAAAGAATTTGAACAGGTGCGTAATGGTGAAATAGCGTTGGGCATGATAAAGCAAACGACCCCGATGGTGGTGGTGATGCAAAAGCAGGCTGTTTTGGATTTAATTGATCCGGCCGTGCATCATGAGAATGAAATGGGGCTTTTGATAGAGCGTATTCAAGGGTTTATGCAGGATCGTGAATTGGATCATGATGCAATGCATGACTTACTTGATAAGTTGGAGGAAGACCATCCTGTCCGCGAAATAGATCCTGATTGCCCGCAGCAAGGGTAACTTACAGGCCGCCTTTTAATCCACGTACAAAATCAGACAGGCCGACAATACGTCGTCTTTTGATGCGTTCTGCATCCAGAATTGTTTGCGCTTTATGGATGGCTTCATCAATATCATAATTGATAATCACGTAATCATATTCTGTATAGTGCGACATTTCATCGGCCGCCTTTGCCATACGACCACGAATATCGGCTTCTGATTCCAATGTATCTTTGGAGCGATTGCGCAAGCGTTTCTCAAGTTCCGCCCGTGCCGGAGGAAGGATGAAAACCGTAACCAGATCTTCCCGCGCCATTTCAGAGAGTTGCTGCGTTCCTTGCCAGTCAATGTCAAAAATTACATCTTTACCCTCAGACAGGGCTTTCTCAACAGGGGCGCGCGGCGTTCCGTAATAATTATCGAACACCTTTGCATGCTCTAACATCTCTCCGTTATCGACCATTTTGCCGAACTCATCAGGCTCTACAAAGAAGTAGTCCTGCCCGTGTACTTCGCCCGCTCTGCGTTTTCTGGTCGTGGCGGATATCGAAATTTCTAAATCAGCATTTTCTTTCAGAAGGGCACGCGTTATAGTTGTTTTCCCCGCTCCGGACGGCGAAGACATAACATACATGAGGCCGCGACGTTGAATGTTTTGCAAGGTTTAGTCTCCGGTTGGTATTTGAATATGATCATAATTTAAACAGGCATAAAGATAAGCGCAATTCTTAATTTTTCTATTTTGCTCATAAATATGTATAATAGCAGTGAAATTTGGTATTTTTTGCCGTTTTCGAGTAAAAAGCTTGATTTTTACAACTACTGGATTGACAATTAAATTGGCTTTGAGGCAGAGTTGGTAAGAAGAATATTATAACTTAACATAATTGATTGTATTTTTATTTTAACAGCAGAGTATTCATGTAGTATGGACATAGAAGAAATTGAAGAGAACATAACAATTGCTGCACGTCTTTTGAAATCTTTATCCAATGAGAAGCGGCTTTTGATTGTCTGTACTCTGTTTAAAGGGGAGCGAAGCGTTGGGGAGCTGGAGGAAATTGTCGGTTTAAGTCAATCTGCTTTATCACAACATCTGGCGCGATTGCGTAGAGATAAGGTTGTGAATACGCGTCGAGAGGCACAAACGATTTTCTACTCCCTGCATGATGAAGCCGCGAACAGAGTGCTTGAGTGTCTTTATACGATTTATTGCCAGGAAGAGGATTTCTGCGCTTAGAGAATTTCTGAAAGTTTTTTTCGTACCATTTCAATATCTAGATCACTGATGTTATCAGCCTGTAGGGTGTGAACATTTTCGCCTTTTGGTGCATGCCTGCTGGGTGTGCTGTGTCCTGAGAACAGCGTCAGGGTTTTGCATCCCGTCGGGCCGATCATATGCATTGGCCCTGTATCATTGCCAACGGCCCCTGCGGCCTGATGCGCGAGCGCAGCAATTTGAAAAAGGGATGTCTGCCCCGTCAGGTTTATGGTGTCATTTGATGAAGCCGCTATTTTATCGGTGATGTCCCGTTCCGCATCGGTGCCGAGTAAAACGACCTGAAATTTTTGATCAGATAAGTAATCTGCCAGTGCCGCATATTGATCTGCCGGCCATCTTTTTTGCGGGTGTTGCGGCGCAGAGCCGGGAACGAAAAGAATGAACGGCTTTTGCAGGTTAAATTGTGATAAGTCTTCGTTCACCCAAGACAGGTCATCTATTTCAACATTTTCTATGCCCGCCAATGCCAATGTTTGTTTGTGCCCATCTAGCGCATGTCCTGCGATGCGTTCGGGGCTGTTATTTCTGTGTGAGGCGCCTTTGGCTGCGCCGACCCATTCAGGGCGGCGGCGTTTCGGGAATAATTTTAAATAGAAACTTGTCCTGTCATTATTTTGCAGGTCATAGACGCGTGTAAAGCCGCCGCTATTGAGCTTCTTTTTTAGGGTGCGCCATTTGGAAATTTGAAGGGCTTTAGGGCGTTCATCAATCCAGACCTCATCAAAATAGCCGCAGCGCTCTCCGAAGGGGACAAACATTTTTGTCGTCAATAGGGTGATATGCGCATTCGGGTGATGGTTTTTAATGGCTTTCATCGGGCCGAGTGCTTGCACAAAATCGCCCAGAGCGCTCAGCTTAATAACAAGAATTTTTTCCTGACTATTCTGCGGCATTGGCGGACTGGTTTTGATGTTCTTTGGTGTTTTGTTTTTTATTTTGCTGCAGCAATTCTACATAAACATCCAATGTCTTTTCGGCCATGATTTTCTTAGAGAAGTTTTCATGGACATGCGCCATAGAGCGCGTCGCCAAAATGGCACGTTGATCTTCGTTCATCGCAAGGGCTTCGTCTATTGCCGCGGCCAATGAATCCGGATCTGACGGCGGCACCAGCCAACCTGTTTTGTTGCGTACAACCGTTTCGCGCGCCCCGCCATGATCGGTGGCAATAATAGGGCGGCCCATGGCTTGTGCCTCAACGGGGACGCGGCCAAACCCCTCCGGGTCAGTGGAGGCAGATACCACAACAGTGGAGAGCATATAAGCCGCAGGCATGTCCGTGCATTGATCAACAATACGCATTTTCTCGGCCAGACCTTTTTCCGTGATCGCGGCGTCCAGCTCTTCACGGTATTCTGTGCGCCCTTGATCTGACCCGATCATTACGCAAAAAACATCATCGCGATTTAATTTCTCCATCGCATCGATCAGGACATGGTGCCCTTTCCAGCGGGTCACACGACCGGGCAGCATAATAATATTAGACCCGTCAGGAATGCGCCATTCAGAGGCAAGCTCTATCATGCGCTCCGGCGTTACGCTGGCAGGTCTGAATCTTTCCATTGGAATACCACGATGGATAAGGCGAATTTTTTCATTTGGTAAATTGTAATTTTGTTTCAAATAGTCCGCAACATATTCGGAAATTGCGATGACAATCTCTCCATTTGCAATTGAGCCGTTATAAAGCCTTTTTGCTTCGCCGCTAATGTTATAGGGCGCGTGACAGGTGGTCACAAAACGTGCGCTGGTTGCAACGCAGGCGCGCCATGCGCTCCAAGCCGGGGCGCGGCTTCTGGCATGAACAACGTCCACTTTATGTTTTTTGATGAGACGCTTCAGGCGGCTGATATTCTGCCACATCACCAACGGGTTTTTGCTATGTACCGGCATGTCAATGTGAATGCCGCCCATGCGCTCTATTTCACCAACACGGTAACCGCCGTTCGAAACAACAATCGCAACACCGTCTGCGCGAATGATCGCTTCGGCAATATCAATGCATCCTTGCTCTGCACCGCCAGCGCCAAGCTCGGGGATGATTTGCATAATCACAGGTTTGTTATGTGTGTTGCTCATGGTTATAGACTATTGGTTTTAATCTGCTCTGGAAAGTTTTTATCTATATGTTTATGTATAAACAAGTCATTTCATAAAGGGAAATTAAATGTCTGCTTCGTATCACGTAACCCACAAGGGGATTAAGCTTGCTTATGTTCATACCGCGCCAAGCGAGGAGGGGGCTAAGCTTCCTGCTGTGGTGTTTTTGGGTGGTTTCAAATCTGACATGGCGGGAACGAAGGCGATTTTCCTGCAAGAGGAATGCAAAAAAAGAGGGCAAGAATTTTTGCGCTTTGATTATTCTGGGCATGGTCAATCAGATGGTGCTTTTGTGGATGGTACAATCAGTATCTGGAAAAATGATGCAATCGCGGTGATTGATCATGTGCTGCAGGGGCGCGATATGATTTTGGTCGGCTCCTCAATGGGGGGGTGGATTTCCCTTAGGATTTTATTAGAGCGGCCTGAGCGTATTAAGGGCGTGATTGGCATTGCACCTGCACCTGATTTCACAAAGGATATTGAGGCACGATTAACGGATGAAAATCGCGAAGAGATTGCCGCGACAGGCCGTTTAGAGGTGCCGAATGATTATAGTGATGATCCGTATATTTTCACCAAGGCGTTAATCGATGACGGGCGAGAGCAAAGCCTGTTGCATCTGAGTGCAAAAATCAACGTACCGCTGACTCTAATTCAAGGCAAGTGCGATGCCGATGTGCCGTGGGAAAAGGCGAATAAGATTGACGCGGTTTTTGACGGGCCGCAAAACAAGGTTATCTTTATTGATGATGGTGATCACCGTCTCTCGCGCGATCAAGACCTCAGCATCATCGACGCCGAGGTTAGGGCCATTTCTGGGCTATAGGGGGCTATTTGCGAGAGTATCCGTAACCGCCGCCTTTGCGCTTATGTTTTTTCACTTTTTTAAGGTCACTGCCTTCTTTCTTAGTGAAAATGCGCACGCAAATCGCGTTTAAGAGATAGGCAATCAAGGCAATAACCGCAAATACCAGCGCGGCTTTTTGCTCTAAAACAAAGCCGATAAATTTTATAAGGCTGTTTGCTTGCTGATCCGAAACATTATCTTCCTGAAGTTCTGTCGTAATGCTTTGCCCCGGTGGCTCTTCATCGATCATTGTGAAACTTTCGGCAAAGTCCGGCTGTTTCGTTTCTTCGGTTTCGATTTCTTCTGATTTTTCTTGCAAGACTTCGGAAATCTGCTCAGGGAGCTTAATATTTTTCAGTTCTTCGGGGGTAAGGTCATCAACGGTTTGCCCGACATTTTGTGTAACTTCTCTGACCTTTGTTTTCCATTGATCATGACTTTCCTTGTGATACTTGTCCCACAAAGCGCCTGTGGCGGATAGACGGAAGCCTTTATCGGGGTTTTCCGCAAATAGATAAAGGTCATGTCCTAAGGACGCGAAGACAGGAATTAATAATAGAATGAAAATAAATTTGCGCATGAGAAGCCTTACTCATAAATAGATACCAAAACGCATTCTAGCAACGAAGAGGGGGTTCGGGAAGCATAGACTTGAAATTTTAAACAGGAGTGTATACTGTGCGCGAATTCTTTGTGTGAATCGATCACATATAAGATGTTGGAGACGTGGCCGAGTGGTTTAAGGCGCACGCCTGGAAAGCGTGTTGGGGGCAACTCCTCGCAGGTTCGAATCCTGTCGTCTCCGCCATTTATATGTTGATATCAATAATATCAAATACTTATTCTATTACAGGAGCTTAGGGTTAGTTTTGGGGCGCGAAAGTGGTGCGCACGAGGTATGGAAAAAGTGACTTACTTTGCAGGAATTGTCGTAGGAATTATTATCTGTTGTTTTTTTATCTACAGATATTCTGAGGAGATCAATAATCTAAAACATTATAATCGCCCAGAAAATAAGCGTAGAAAGCTCGAAGTTACCATTCAACTTATAAGGTTGGTTATTCCTTGGCTGCTGTTGATTATGCTTATTGTTCTGACGCATTTAATCAAGAGGTGAGAGTACTTTTGCTGTAATATTTTCCGCGACCCCTTGCTCATTTTCGAAAAAACGGCACAATAGATTTATTCAGTTTTTTCAGGGAGTAATCTGTTTTGTGGATTCGAAAATTTCATTTCGTTTTATTGATCGCTGCGTTTTTTGTGGTGATGACAAGTGCTTATGCGCAAGATCAAATTAATTTGAAAGACATTCAAAAAGAGCTTGAAACGACCCAAAAAGAACTGGAAGCGTTTGAGCCGATCTTGCTTGATACGACGTTAGATGATCAAGAATTATTCGATACACGTCAGTCCGTAAAAAAAATTCGTATGCGCCTTTTCGAGGTTCAGAGCTTGGTTAAGCCCATGCGTACGGCGGTTGCCGCAGAGTTAACTGATTTGGGGCCAAAACCGGAAGAGGGCGCCATTGAATTTGAACCTGAAAATATTCGCGAGTTGCGCGAACGTTTGGAGAAGGAGTCGCTTTTAATAAAAGGGATTTTAACCCAAGCAGAGGCATTGAGCGCAAAATCAACACGTTTTCTTGAGACTTTGGCGGCAATACGCCGAACTCAATTTGTTGATAAAATTTTAGAGAATAATACATCGCCGTTCAACATGGAGTTATGGGCGGAGGCCAGTCGAGATAAAGACCTTGCCGTTGTGGGGCTATACGAGGGGAGTGTCGCGTTCTTGGCCAACAAGACAGAGCTTGAAAGAGGCAGAATGTACAGATCTCTGTCGATTGCTTTCGGCGTGTTTTTGGCAATTTATTTACTCGCTCTGATGTTTAATACCAGTAGATTAATCAAGCGATTAAACACGCAAGACGATGCATCAATGCGGTGGAAGCTGGAAAAGGCCGGTTTTCGCATTCTTTATACCGTTATTGCCGGATTTGTTGGCTTATCGATAGTATTTGTCGTGGTTTTAAAACATGGGTTAGTTACCGTCGAGCATGAAAATTTCGGCTATTATCTATTCGTTTTCTCTTTGTTTATAATCTATGCTTTTACAAAGTCATGGATGCTGTCGAGCGCCGGCGTCGTCAGAAAGACAATCGGTATTTTGGCGACAACGGCGACGGCGTTGTTTGCCATTGATTTCTTATTGTTGGCCACGGGGCAACATTTTGGTGTGCCTGTGGAATTGGCAATTGCACAAAGCTTTATCGCAACGACGGCATTCTCTTTCATTTTGTTGGCCTTTTTCACCGTGCTTGTGCGTAAAAAACATGACACCGAAGCAATGTATTTTTTCAAACGCAGGTTCTTTTATTTCGGCTGGGCTTTGGGGCTGTTCATCTTGGTGGCGAATGCATTTGGTTATGTTGCATTGACACGGTTCATTTTTGAACAAACTATCCTTTTGTCTAATTTCTTTATGGCCCTTGTTATTTTACGCGCAATGATCAGGCCGGTTTTGGTCTGGGGGGAGACGTTTTTCTATCAAGGCGCGGCGCAGGAAGATCGGCTGGCGCTGTTCTGGTTGTCATTGCTGTTAGATGCATTGTTGGTTGCAATCAGTTTTCCGATTATCGCGGCGATTATCGGTGTGGAATGGGAGGGGATTAAGCTCCTGATTGTGCAGGCTTTGTTTGGCTTTAAAATTGGTGGTATCACGATATCGGTCACCAGCGTGATTTCCGCGATTGCTGTGTTTGTCGCATTATTGTTCTTAACACGCTTTATGCAAAAAATTCTGTCGAAAAAGGTTCTTCCTAAGACACGTATGGCAGAATCGGTTCAGCTCTCTTTTGTGCAAATTATCGGATATATCGGTCTGACCACGGCCTTTATGACCGCGATTTCATCGGTTGGTTTTGACCTCAGTAATCTTGCCCTTATCGCCGGTGCGCTTTCTGTTGGTATTGGTTTCGGTTTGCAAAGTATCGTTAATAACTTTGTATCGGGCCTTATTTTGTTGTTTGAACGCCCGATTAAGGTTGGTGACTGGGTTATTCTAAATTCGGGTGAGGGCGTTGTGAAAAAAATCAGTGTGCGCGCGACGGAGATCGAAACGCTTGACCGCACATCCATTATCATTCCGAATTCAGAATTGATTTCGTCCTCGGTGAAGAACTGGACGCACAAAGATAGAATTGGCCGTGTTGTTATTACTGTTGGCGTGTCATATGATTGTGACCCGCAAAGGGTGCATGACCTTCTCTTGGAGGTCGCGCGTGACAATGCATCTGTCCTTAGCAGTCCGCTTCCAAGCATATATTTCAGGGATTTCGGGGATAGTGCCCTTGTTTTTGATCTTCGTGTTTTTTTACGGAACATTACAGACAGAATTGCTGTCGCAACAACATTGCGCCTGGAAATTTGGGAAAAGTTAAAAGCGGAAGGCATAGAGATACCATTCCCGCAGCGTGACCTACACATTAGAAGTGCAGACGGTATGAAAGGATTTATAGATGGTAAATAACGCAAATTGTATCATTCACGCCTATGAATTTGATGGTAAGGGTGGTGGCATCAAACTGGCCGATGATGAGGCCGCGGCGAGCGCTAAATCAGAGAAATTGGCATGGGTGCATTTGGATGCGACACATCCGGATACGCGGGCGTGGTTGAAAGATAATGTGTCATATCTGGATACCATTATTCTGGATGCATTATTGGCAGAGGAAACGCGCCCACGCAGTATTCAACATGAAGATGGTTTATTGGCGATTATGCGGGGGGTAAATCTGAATGAGGGCATGGAGCCGGAGGATATGGTATCAGTTCGTCTTTGGGTTGATAAAAGCCGTATCATCACAATGCGCCGCCGTCCATTGATGGCAATTCAAGATATTGCGGGGCATCTGGAAAAAGGAAAGGGCCCCAAGAATGCCGGTGATTTTATGGTGAAGCTAACCACCCGTTTGTTCCAGCGCATAGAGCCTATTATATCTGAATTGGATGATCGTACCGATGTGATAGAAGAGGTTATCCTTGATAATCCTGATGTAAGTCTAAGGCATGAAATTGTCGATATACGAAAAATGGCTATTATGATGCGGCGGTATTTGGCCCCGCAGAAGGACGCCATTTCAAACATCAGAAGTTCGGATGTGTCATGGATAGATGTTAATCAAGGTCGCCGATTACAGGAGAACCAAGATCGTATGACGCGATATGTTGAGGATTTGGATGCCATCCGTGAACGCGCCCAAATCGTCAAGGATGAGCTTGCTAATATCCTTGCCGATCGCATGAACAAAAATATGTATGTTCTATCGGTTGTGGCGGCTATCTTCTTACCGCTTGGGTTTTTAACAGGTTTATTGGGTATTAATGTGGGCGGTATGCCCGGCGCGGAATATGACTTGGCGTTTTGGATTGTGTGTCTGATTTGCGTCGGATTTGGCGCGGGGTTAATGGCATTATTCCGTTTTATGAAATGGCTATAGGAAAAGGTGATTTGTGCAAAAGAAACTGATTATAATTTTTCTGGTATTTGCGCTGGGGCTATCGGCGTCTTACGCATTCACGCTGTCTAAAGAAAAGAAAAATAACAGTTTCGAAGTGGAAGTAATCGCCGAAGGCTTGGAATACCCATGGGGTATGGTCTTTCTGCCCAATGGTGATTTGTTGGTCACGGAGCGCGAAGGGCGTTTGCGCCGTGTCTCTGATGGAAAGTTACAAGACGCAGCAATTACCGGCCTTCCTGACAATATGTATATTGAGGGGCAGGGCGGCTTATTAGATGTAACG
Organism: Alcanivorax sp.; assembly: GCA_051967755.1. Classification (GTDB taxonomy): domain Bacteria; phylum Pseudomonadota; class Alphaproteobacteria; order Micavibrionales; family Micavibrionaceae; genus UBA1672. Next base: position 895 of record JBQDYD010000001.1, on the reverse strand, counting down.
ATAGACCCTGAATTTTCCGACAATAATTTGATTTATTTATCTTACGCAGGAAGTGGTGAGGGCGGTGCAGGCACAGAGGTCGCAAAGGCACGTTTAAACGGGGATGCCCTTGAGGATTTAGAGGTTATTTTCAAAGTACAGCCAAAGACCCAAGGGCAAAATCATTACGGATCACGGTTATTATTCGATAATGACGGATTGCTTTATGTCACGCTTGGTGATCGGTATTCCTTTATGGATGAGGCGCAAAATACAACCAATCACCTAGGCAGTATTGTGCGCATAAAGACAGATGGGTCATTCCCTCTTGATAATCCGTTCTTTAATGACCTGAAAGCCAAACCTGAAATTTACGCCTATGGTGTGCGGAACGCGCAAGGCATTGCATTAAGGCCATCGGATGGTGTGATTTGGTATCATGAGCACGGGCCGCGCGGCGGCGATGAATTGAACATTCTTAAGGCCGGTGCGAATTATGGATGGCCTGCGATTACGTATGGGATTGATTACAGCGGCGCGGTTATTTCTGAGAAAACGGATGCGCCCGGCATGGAGCAGCCCGTTGTTTTTTGGGACCCCTCTATCGCGCCAAGCGGTATGGATTTTTATACGGGTGATAAGTTCCCCGAATGGAAAGGGGACATCTTTCTTGGTGCACTTGCGCATAGGCATTTAAGGCGCCTGAAATTAGAAGGTGATGTCGTCATAGAGCAAGAGGTTCTGCTCAAGGATCGTAATGAACGTATTCGCGCGGTGAAAACCGGTCCTGACGGATTTTTATACGTTTTAACCGACAGTTACGATGGGACGATTCTACGGCTACAGCCACGTTCGGAGTGAAAAATCTCTAAATCATTGAGATATAAGAAAAATCTAATATTGACATTTGTTGCGT